>NZ_JAIKXF010000119.1 GCF_024684275.1 Ruminococcus sp. | reverse complement strand
CGTTTCAATACTTCAAAATAGTCGGTGCTTATGGCAATGAGGTCACACCCGTTCCCATTCCGAACACGGAAGTTAAGCTCATTCGCGTTGACGATACTTGGCTGGTGACGGCCCGGAAAACTAAATCAGTGCCGACACTTTTTAAAGCTCCATTAGCAAATCTAATGGAGCTTTTTGGTATTTTGGGAGGTTTACCTATGAGAGCCAGAAATAAAACGAAATTCTTTTTTGTATTTTTGTTAGCTGTGTTTTTTTTGATAAAGGGTTGCTGTCTTATTTATTCTGGGGACGATATATGGTGGGGATGTATTCCGTCTTTCTCTGACTACCTGAAAGAATATAATGAAAATGGCAGGTTTTTCACGAATTTCCTTAGTATTTATTCATGTCACTCAGTTATTTTTCGCGATATTCTATATATGGTATCGATGACCGCATTTGCTGTCATTACTGCTCAAATTATTGGCATGGATCATAAGTTTAAATGGCTGCATTATTTCTTTATTGTTATTATGTTCCTGATAGCTGATTATGAGACATACCTAAATATATTCAACTGGACCAGTGGCTTCGTGAATTATATCATATCCCTTGTTTTCTTATTTATTTATCTTTATGCAGTATCTGTTGTTTTTGACGGAAAGCTTCCTAAAAGCAGTATATTTAATTCAGTTTTATTCCTTTTCGTTGGCTTTTTAGGAGCTCTTTGTGTTGAGAATATCACATTTTATAATCTGATTTTTAGTGTTTTCATTATTATTTATTCATTTGCAAGGATAAGAAAGGTATCTGCTGTTAACATTAGTTATCTGGCTGGCACGGTTATTGGAACTTTTTTGATGTTTTCTGTATCGAATTATAATGATATTGCAGCTAAAGGTGATTCACTGGGCTACAGAAGCATTGAATTTGGGTTAAGTGATATATTTACAAAGATATTTCTTGAGATAATTCCTCTCTATACACGAAGATACTATATTCTTCATGCTGTTATTATTATTTCGCTTGTAATTCTTTGTGCAAAAAAATTCAGCAGCAGTTCTGATAAGCCAAAATATCTTTTTATTTCTTTGGGAATTTCAGCATCTTTTGCAGCCTATTCATTTATTTCTGAGTTTGTTCAGCCACTTGCTATTACATCATCTTCGTATAAGAGCCGAGCTATTGAGACAGCTTTCACGTTCTGCTATATTGTCTCACTGATATATATGATCTATGTTCTTATGAGCGGAAGCTCACGTATCAAAGCTATAATTTACCTTGTAAGTACAGTAGTTTTAACCGCTCCTTTTGTTGTAGTATCGCCGATAACCCCTCGCTGTTTCTTTGCAGATTATGTATTCTGGTGTATTTTCACATTTCGTCTTGCTGCTGAGGCTATCAGGGCTCTTAATGTAAAGGAAAACAGTTTATTCAGCTTTTCTGCGTGCGTAATTTCATGTGCAGGTCTGGGACTTATGATGTTTATGGATCTGAGCAATAAATACGTGGACAATTTACGACTTGAATATATCAGGGAAGAAATGGATCAAGGACAGAAGTATATTGAATTCATAAAACTTCCTTATAGTAAGTATACATATGATAATGCAGAGCTTACGAAGGAAAAGGATGACAAAAACATTGAAGAGAGTATGCTTTTTAATGATGATCTTATTTTTATGTCCTTAGACGGCAAGGATTATAAATATGATGAGCTGTATTATTACTTTCATGGTATTGATCTCTCTGTACTTGATAAAGTAAGGTTGGATATCTCCATGATCGATTACAATACCTTAAAGGAATCAGAATGACGGCATTTTCTATCCTATAACAAAAAATACTCCCCGAGAATCTCGGGGAGTTGTTTTTTACCAGTAGGTAAATACGAATCCTGCAAGTGGTGAGAGAACTATCATAATTACAGAAAAAGTGAAGGACTCCACCGAGGTTAGGGTTGCCCGCTGCTCAGAGGGAAACATTTTTTGCAGCTTTGCGTTGGTACGTACCTGCAATGCGTCGTCGCCTACAGCGGCGATAAATCCACCCAGAGCCATTATGATACAGCTTCGGGAGTGCTCAGCGAGGATTCCTGTAAGAACCAGAGCCGAGGTTGCTGCGAATATGCTGATGTATCTGATCTTGGGAAAATGAAGTATCAGTTTTGATCCTAACACGCCGCCCAGCTCCATAAACAGGAGAGCTATGCCAAGTCCCCACTTAGGTATGCCTTTTTCGGGGAGCTTTGCTTGCAGAAAAAACAGCAAAAGAATATCCAGCGCTCCCACAAAAGAATTGCAGAACATGAGTCCCAGAGCTTTTTTGGCTTCTTTAAGGAATCTGAAGCTTTCTATGAAGCATTCGGCTATTTTTGCAAATAGCCTTTGTTCGTCGGTTTTTCCCTTTGCGTTTACCTCTGTAAGCGTAGAAAGTACTATAAACTGAGCAGCGCAGGCTATCAGGTCCGTGGCATAGGCGAGTTTATAGCCTATTGTCAGGGCAAATCCGGCGCAAAGTGTGGAAATTCCCGTGCAGACTCTGTAAATTATGAGCTGATTGGACTCATAGCGTTCAAATTTGCTGTGTATCCTTGCCTTTTTCATTGAGTCATATGCAAGAGCGTCGCCCGTACCCGAGGAAAAATTGTAGGTCAGGGCGTGAAATGCAACAGACAGGCAAACCGTGAAAAGGCTGTTTGAAGCTATCATTATCAGAGTAGCTATGGTGTACATGATATTGCTGACTATGAGCATTTTCTTCCTGCCGAAAACGTCCGCCATGACTCCCGACGGGAGCTCAAATATAATGCTTGTTATGTGGAACACGGTCTCAGAGATGCCTATTTCCACAAGGCTGAAGCCCCGTGAGGCGAGTATCGCCAGCCATGCCCCTGTTATTGTAAGATTGCTTATTACCGATGATAAATACAGCCTTGAAAGCTGTTTTCTTATATTAAACATAAAAAATCTCCTTAAACTGAATTATGAAAGCAGTTAAGGAGATAATGCGCGATATATCGTTACTTTTACAGACTTAAAATGTCAGTTTACTTTAACTGACTAAAGCTGAAAAAGGGCGCACTATCCCCGCAGTCGGGAAAACATCGCCTTTTCCAAGTTGTATGTTTACGTTTTTATAACACATACTATCAGCCTCTTACCTGTAAAATGATTTGTACTTATGTGATATTATAACAGATAAACGCGCCTTTGTCAAATATTTTCATTTTCTGTATTCGTGATAGATTATGGGGCGGAGCTGTATCCCTTTCATAGCGGCTTCTATCGCCTGTGGGAGCATTGAGAACTCCGCCACAAGGGAGGCGGGCTTATTTATCCAGTCGTCCTGCACCATAGGGACAAAGTAATAATTCTTGCGGTTAAAGAGCTCCCCCAGATTCTTAGCCGAGCCCATAAGCGAGTCATTTGAGGCAATAGCAAGAACTACAGGCTTTCCGCGGCGCAGGTGGGATTTTACAGCCATAGTCACAGCGGTATCGGTTATTGATGCGGCAAGCTTTGCGGCGGTATTCGATGTGCAGGGAGCTACTGCCATAATATCTGTCAGCTCCTTTGGACCTATGGGCTCTGCGTCAGAAACTGTGGTTATAATGTCTTTTCCGGTTATTTTGCGTAGTTTTTCAAGGTTTTCCTCTGCCGTTCCGAACCGAGTTGATGTTGAAGCGGCGTGTTCTGACATAATGGGGAGCAGCTCTGCACCGTATTCTGTGAGTATCTCCGCTTGCTCGAAGCATTGCCGAAAGGTGCAGAATGAGCCTGTCATGGCGTAGCCTATGCGGAGCCCTTTTAATATATCACTCACTATCTTCACTCCTTTCAGCTATCATGGCGCTTACGGTGTCTGCGATTATCTCTCCCGAGGTGACGGGTGCTGTCTTGCCGGGCAGTCCCGGCGCACAGATCGCTTTTATTCCAAGCTCTGAGGCTGCGGTAAGGTCAATACCCCCCGGCTTAGAGGCGAGGTCTATGAACAGCGCAGAGGGCTCAAAACGGCTTAGGAGCTCCCTGTCGAATATGAGCTTTGGTGCTGTATTGAATATCAGCTCATAGCTTCCGTCAAGCCTCCTTGTAGGGACAGAGCTTATACCGTGGAGCCGGGCCTTTGCGGCACCGCGTGGATTATGGACAGCGGCTGTGATGTCGGCACCGAAACCCTTCAGTATCTCTGCAAGGGCACAGCCTATCCTGCCCATGCCGACTATCAGCACTTTCAGTCCGTTGAGGGTGACGGGAAGCTCCTCAAGTGCGAGCTGTACAGCTCCCTCAGCGGTGGGAACAGCGTTGCGCAGGTTCAGCTCCTCACGGGTGAGGTAGTCGTATATCTCACGGTGGGGCAGCATACGGCGAAGCCTGTCATCTGCTCTGCCTGCGTAAACAATGCCGTCATCAGTAAGAAAGCTGTCCATAGTCTCTGCTGTAAGCTGAGAGGAAAAGCAGGGAGTATAAATATAGCCGTCATTTCCTAGTGAAGGTACAGGCAGCAGAGCATAGTCGAAGCTGCCGCGGTCTGAGCTGTCTGCAAAGGGCAGCTGAGCGGCTCTATCCGAGTATTCCTTGTCGAAGCCAATGAGCTTTATATCGTAGCTGCGTGAGAGATAGTCAGCACAGTATAGCTGGCGCGTGTCTCCGCCTGCAATAAGTATTTTAGGTCTTGTCATAGATAACTCCAATCCGCCGTATCGGCATAAAGTGATTATCGCTAATCGCTATATTATATGAAAGGACAGAGCATAATGACAATAGCTGTTGATGCATAACCAAGAGTCGGGCAGATATTATCCGCTTTTTAAGGGAATGTCTTACCTTATTGGTTGTTATTATGAAAAAAGCGCTCCCGAAACGGAAGCGCCTTGATGATCATATTTAATTAGTCGATAGGAACGATCCAGTTGAATGTATCTTCGACCTTGCCCCACTGGATACCTGTCATTGTATCATAGAGCATCTGTGAGATCTTACCGATCTTGTTGCCGTTGATCTCCATAACCTTGTCATTCCACTTGAGGTGGCCAACAGGTGATATAACAGCAGCAGTACCTGTGCCGAATACCTCGTCAAGCTTGCCTGCGTCGTAAGCGTCAGCGATCTCCTGAATGTCGATACGTCTCTCCTCAACAGTGAGTCCCTTGCTCTTGCAGACCTCGATAGCGGACTTTCTTGTGATACCCGGGAGGATAGAGCCCTGAAGCATAGGAGTTACTACCTTGCCGTCGATAACGAAGAAGATGTTCATAGCGCCGACTTCCTCGATGTACTTCTGCTCAACGCCGTCGAGCCAGAGAACCTGTGAGTAGTTCTGCTTGTGAGCCTCGTCCTGTCCGATAAGAGAAGCAGCATAGTTGCCGCCTGTCTTAGCGAAGCCCATACCGCCTCTTACAGCGCGGACATACTTGCTCTCAACGTAGATGTTTACAGGGTTGAGACCGCTCTCATAGTAAGCGCCGGAAGGTGAGAGAATGATGATGAAGAGGTACTGAGCGCCGGGCTTAACGCCGAGGAACGGATCAACTGCGATGATGAAAGGACGGATATAGAGTGACTCGCCTTCCTTTGAAGGAACCCAGTCCTTCTCGACCTTTATGAGCTCTGTGAGGCACTTCATGCCAAGTTCAACAGGGAGCTCAGGGATAACAAGTCTCTCGTTGGACTTGTTAAGTCTCTTGAAGTTCTCCTCGGGACGGAAGAGCTGTACCTTGCCGTCAGCAGTTCTGTAAGCCTTTAAGCCCTCGAATACTTCCTGACCGTAGTGGAGACACATAGCAGCAGGTGAGAGCTCGATAGGAGCGTATGGCTTGATCTCAGGATCGTGCCAGCCCTTGCCCTCATCGTAAGGCATAACGAGCATATAATCTGTAAAGATGTGACCGAAGCCGAGCTTATCGCCTGGCTGTGGCTTAGCCTTTAAAGAGGCAGCCTTTGTGAATTTGATTTCCATATTATTCAACCTTCTTTTTATAATATTGACCTGTTAATCTGTTACCGAGAAGTAATTCTTCTCGTAAATTCGCTTGCAGACGAAAATCGTCACCGCAGCGGCTGCAATAGCGAGGACTGAGGTAGAAACTGAAGCTGCAAGTATGATCTTACCTTTTTTACTCATAAAAATTACTCCTTATCTCAGATTAGAGAAATCCTTCAATAAATAATTATATCATATTTCCGCAGTTTTTTCCATAGTATAACCGCATAAATAGTGCACAAACTGACCTGTTTGAATTTGTCTAATGTGTATAGGCTGTGATTTGGATACTGCTTCATGTGTGGAAAATAAATTCGCGCTGCTGCGGCTAATAGCCTGTTTTGACCATAAGATACGCCAGACCTGCGCAGGCTAAGATGAGAAGCACTATGAATATAATGACGTCCCTGATGAATTTTTTCAAGCTGTATGCGTTCGGCGGCTTGGGGCGCTGATGAGCCTTTTTGTCGGCGAATTCAGCTTTCTGAGCGCACAGATACGGTCTGAAGAAACCGTCCAGAAAGCTTGTGGCGTGATTTGGATGCTCGGCGGCGAGATAGTTCTCGAATTTCCGTTTCATAGCCTCTTTCTCGTCCTCGCTTAGCTGGGGAAACTGCTTCAGCTCCTCAAAATCGGGCTTAACCGTGTATTCCTCGCCGTATCGGCTCATTCTGTCTGCATAGCTGACTACCGACAGCTCCACATCTTTCAGTCTTGGTGCATCAGGGGAGAAGCTTATGAGCTCCTCGGTCTCAAGGGCTCCGCTGTTGTCGTTATATTCGAGAGACAGCAGATAACGCGGAGTTCCCGCGAAAAAGGAAAGCATTTCACATTTTGTGACTCGTCCCGTAACTATCTCGCTGTGCTTTTTCCGCCAATGCCATATGCACAGGTATCTCAGTCTGGATATACCGAAGAAGGCGCCTGCAAGTACAAAGCCAAGTATCAGTCCTAAGATAGTGCCGAAGTCCTTTCCCGACATTCGCAGTATCAGATCAGTCATCAAACTCTCTTACGCGGAGATGAGCGCCGAGCTTTTCAGCGAGCTGGCGTGAAGCCTCTATCTGCTCGGGTGGGATAACGTCAACAACAGACATAATGACCTCGGCTTTGCCTGCCTTTACACAGTCCTTAGTGAACTTCTGGAGAGCCTCGAATGCATTGTCGAACTTAGGGCGTGTAACAGCCATATATTCCTTTTCTGTAGGAGCATTGAGGCTTATGGAAACAGTATCCAGCTCATAGCACAGCTCCTTTGCAATGCTTCTGCCGTGGATAAGGTCGCCGAGACCGTTTGTGTTGATACGCAGACGTGGACAGTTCTCTCTGCTGCGGAGATAAGCGGCAGTTTCGAGGAGAACGTCAAGACGCTCGGTAGGCTCGCCATAGCCGCAGAAAACTATCTCGCGGTACTTTTTGAGCTTGCGCTTGTTAAGGTCTGCGATTATTTCCTCCATAGTGGGTTCGTGCTCCAGCCAGAGGGGATCGGAGCCGTAAGCGCCGTCGGCGTGGTTGCGGATGCAGAAAGTGCAGGCGCAGGGACATTTATTTGTAAGGTTGAGGTAGAGGTTTTCGCCCACCTCATAAGATATTGTCATTGCTTTTTTCATTTTATATCCTCCCTTAAATCATAATTTAATGATGTAGGGGCGAACAATGTTCGCCCGCAAACATACACATCAATTTTGACACGGGCGAACAATGTTCGCCCCTACAATACCAATTTTTCGGGACGCCAAAGGCGTTAAATTATGATTTATTATTCAATATATATACGCGGTACACGTTTTGAGATACCGCAGACTACTTCGTATCCGATAGTTCCGTATATCTGCGCGAGGTCGTCGGCTGTGATGCGGTCATTGCCGTCAGTACCGATAAGTGTTACTATATCTCCCGATTTAGCCTCGGGAACCATTGATACGTCTATCATGAGCTGGTCCATGCACACTCTGCCCACTATCTTACAGCGCTTGCCGTGAACGAGTATCTCGCCTTTTGAGCTGAGCAGACGAGAATATCCGTCAGCATAGCCGATAGTTACCGTAGCGATACGCATTTCGTGGTCGGCAACAAATGTGCGTCCATAGCTTATGCAGTCGCCTTTCTTTACGTTCTTTACATGGGAGATGACTGCTTTCAGCTCCATAAGGGGCTCAAGTCCCTCGGGTATCTCAAGGCTCACATCGGGGTGCAGACCGTAGAGTATGATGCCTGCACGGGAAAGAGTGCTTCTGGAGCTGTTTCTGTAGCAGGTAGCGGCGCTGTTCATAAAGTGCAGGTGACGGAGCTTTATGCCACGGCTCACGAGCACATCGTATGTATCGGTAATGAATCTCTCCTGCATATCGGTGTAGGCGATATTGTCGGGAGAATCGCTGTCCGCAACTGCAAAATGTGTATATATTCCCTCGACTGAGAGCTTTTCTATCTTCATCATAGCCTCTATCTCAGCAGCGCACTCCTCGGGAGTATCATGCTTGAGACCTATTCTGCCCATGCCTGTGTCTATTTTTATGTGACAGCGGATAGGCTCTGCGCTGTTTTTCACAAGCTCCTGAGCATATTCGGTGGACACAACGCCCTGTATGATATTGTACATGGCTATCTCATGGGCGTACTCGGGCGGAGTATAGCCCAGTATGAGTATCTCTGACTTGGGAGCGAATTTCCTTACGGCAATAGCCTCGTCAAGATTGGATACCGCAAAATAGCTGATACCGCACTGCTCGGCGAGACAGCGGACGATATGCTCGTCGCCGTGACCGTAAGCGTCAGCCTTTACTACTGCCATTATCTCAGTTTCGGGAGAGTTAAGACCTCTTATGATATCAACGTTTTTTCTGAGCTGTGGGAGCGATATCTCTGCCCATGCTCTTTTCAGATACGGCTTCATTCCGTTATCCTTCCTTTCGTACATTTCATTATTTATCCAAAGTTAAAATTTAATTACAAGTCAAAAAACGTCTTGAAATAAAGTATGATGTATGTTATAATTTTCATGTATGATATTTTGGGAAAGCGAGGTGTACTATGCTTTTCTCACTCGATTCGGGAGTACCTGTGCTTTCAGCAGAGGACTTCAGCGGTGATATTGATGCTACGGTATGCTTTACAGGGCACCGTGAGACCAGCGTTATCCCCTATAAGAACCAGCCTGTATATCGGAGCATAACCCTCCGCACTGTACAGCTTATGCTGTGCAGGTATATAGATATGGCTGTTGAGAGCGGCTACCGCAGCTTTATCAGCGGACTTGCTGTGGGAACGGACCTCTGGGCTGCAAAGTACATTCTTGCCAAAAAGCGCTCTGACAGCAGCATACGTCTTATCGGCGTAATGCCCTATCTCCGTCATGCCGAGCGCTTTACACCTCAGTACAAGGAGACTCTTGCCGACGTTGAAAAGGGTGCTGACGTACTTCTCACCACAAATACAGAGCCCTCCGTTGTCTACGGAAAAAAGGGCGCAGGTGAGAATACTTCGCCTGATGTGTACAGAGACAGAAACTACTTCATGGTAGACAACGCCTCGGCGGTCATTTCGTATTTTAACGAGGGCTCTTTCAAATCGGGCACCTGTCAGACACTTAACTATGCCGCAAAACAGGGAAAAATTATACGCCGTTTTGGTCTTGAGGACGCATACGCCCTTATAGACGAGTGCGGACCTGATATAGAAAGCATACGCCGCAGGCTTATATTCATGGAAAACGTCTTTGATACTCCGTACTGAATGCCATATTCAATATTATATCACATCTTTTCGTACAAATCAACATTCACAGAGAGATATGTTTCAACATGAAAATAATTGTTTCACACACTTTTTCAAACGCTGTGGAAAGTCGGCGATATACCGTTGAAGCTTGCAGCAGAGGTCTGTGAAACAAAATCAGCAGTGCTGCACAAATGCCTGTACTAAGCCAAATAAGCGCTGTTTTGCAACTAAGATATGAACGCTCGTTCTATTTCAACAGGCTGTTGAATTCTGTGTTTAAACATACACTCACCATTCAATCATGTGGAAAATGTGGAAAACTCTGTGGATAGTCGAAGCTGCGCCAAGTATTTTTTAACGTGCTTTTTGGAAAATATTTTTTATTCATTTTATGACGGATATTTTCGGGACAAGTATTATACGGTCAGTTTATATCAGCTCAGGATTTATTAAATTGCTGAGAACGATAAATAAATAACAATAAAAACTGAAAGGAGCCAGAGAAATGGCTAAGAAAAAAACAGGACACGTGGCGTTACCGTTCCTTATGACAATATTCATCGGACTTATCATCATCGGCGGAATTGCCTATGGTATTTACCGATATTTCGGCTTTGGCAAGGTGGAGAAGCCACCGGAGCCGGTTCCGCGCACCAGCGGTCAGATAACTGCCGAGGACAACCACACCATGCTGCTGATACTTGATGTGCCCGAGAAGCACAGTCCTCCCACATTTATGCTCATGCGCTCAATACCGCTGAAAAAGCAGCTGGTATTCATCGGCGTTCCCTCAAATTCCATTGCTCTTGTTGACGGACAGCAGCTGAGCATTATCGAGAATTACAAAAACGGCGGCGCTGCCTCGGCTGAGGAATTCATTGAAAAGGTATTCGATATCGAGGTAGACAGATATATGAAGTTCGATTCTGCGGCATTCCAGAAGGTCTGTGATATTTTCGGCGGCGTTACCTATCCTGTAAACGCTGATATAGCAGGCTTCAAGAACGACGGCAGTCAGCAGTATCTCAACAGCGACCAGATAGAGACCTTTGTCAACTACCTTATGTTTGACGGCGGCGAGTCCGAGCGCGCATTCACTTCTGCGGCAGTTCTTTCGGCTATGGTGAACCAGTCCGACGGAAAGCGTATCGCTGACAGCTTCGACAATAATTTCAGCATAGTTATAAATATGGTGGATTCCGATGTTACTGCTGCTGACTATAAGAAACGCAAAAACGGTATCAGGAATATGTTCGAGTACGGCAGCGCTATAGCTGTGCCCCTTTCACTTGACGGTACTCCCGCAGGCGAGGACTTTATCCCCAGCAGCACCTTCATCGATAGTCTGAAGGATTCATATTTCAAGGTAAATAAGGACGATAAGACTAAAAAGGACAGTAAGGAAAAGAAATGACAGGCATATTTGATACACACTCCCACTACGCAGACAGCGCCTTTGACGAGGACAGGGAGCAGGTGCTGGCAGAGCTCCCCGAAAAGGGTGTAAGGCTTGTAATGCTGGCTGCCTCGGGACTTGATGATTCTGCCGAGAATTCGCTTCTTTCTCAGAAATATGGTTATATCTATGCCTCAGCAGGGGTTCACCCCGAAAGCGTTGACGAGACTCCCGGGGATTACCTTGACAGGCTCCGTGAGATGATAGCTGCCAACAAAAAGATAAAGGCGGTAGGCGAGATAGGTCTGGATTACCACTACGACGGCTATGACCGTGACAAGCAGATACGCTTTTTCCGTGAGCAGCTTGAATTGGCAAACGAGCTTGATATGCCCGTTATAGTACACAGCAGGGACGCCGCGGAGGACACTGTGGAGATACTCAGGGAATATCGTCCAAAAGGCGTTGTACACTGCTTCAGCGGCTCTGCCGAGACAGCTAAGGAGATACTAAAGCTCGGAATGTACATCGGCTTTACGGGAGTGCTTACCTTCAAGAACGCAAAAAAGGCTCTGAAAGCCCTTGCTGAGGTGCCTATGGATAAGCTCCTCATGGAAACTGACTGCCCATATATGGCTCCCGAGCCCTTCAGAGGACGCCGCTGCGACAGCTCCATGATAGCCTATACGGCAGCTAAGGCGGCTGAGATAAAGGGTATGACAACGCAGGAGCTCATAGACATAACCTGCCAAAACGGTATGACAATGTACGGAATAGACTAACGAAAGGAGGAAAACGAATGTATTACTGCTGCGGAGTAACAGAAAAGGGCGTTATGCCCCATAATGAGGACGCTTTGCTCATAAAGGACAGCGTGATAGATTCGGGTTCCGCCGAGAAAAACTTAGATGTGCCCTTTATAGCGGCTGTTTCCGACGGAGTGTCGGGAGAGCGCTCGGGTGAGCTGGCTTCAAAGATGTGTCTTGAGCTTATCCGCGATATGGGCTACAGCGGCGAGATGAAGCTTGATGAGGAGCTTCTTGCCATTCACCGAAGACTTGCGGAGTACAGCGAGTCCGATCCCGAAATGCACAATATGCAGGCTACTCTCTGCGGCATAGCTGTGGACGAAGCTAATAACATTCTCACCTTTAATGTGGGAGATTCACGTCTGTACCGCTACCGGGGCGGACGTATCAGGCAGATGTCACGCGACCAGTCTCTGGTGCAGCTCCTCATCGATGAGGGCGCTATCACCAGTGAGGAGCGCAGCACTCACGTTCACAGGAATATTATTTTCCCTGTATTCGGCAATGTAAAGTCAGCTCCCCGGATAGATACGGTAAAGCTTGAGGGCGGCATGGAGTACGGCGACCTGCTGCTGCTGTGTACCGACGGACTTTCGGATTATGTATCTGTGCTGGATATTGAGGAAGTGCTTGAAATGCCAAAGCCTCTGAAGTCAAGGCTGGATATACTGGTGAAAAAAGCCCTCGACAATGGCAGTAATGACAATATATCGGTAATTGCAGTAGTTTACTACGAATAAAAAGCCCATGTGAAAACATGGGCTTAAAATTTATTTCCAGCTTATATTATAAAGCTGTACCTCATGTGCGCCGAGGGCGGAAGCTCCGTCGATATTTCCAAGCTGGAATTTTATATCCGCGGACATATCCTGCTCGAAGGTCACATCGAAGCTGTAGTGTTTCTTCTCGGGGGTTATGGTCAGCTTTTTGTCGAGATAACGGGTATAGGAGCTGTCCTCCACGGTGACTGCCATGCTTCGTTCGGCTGTGGAGCTTACGTCAAATTCAATGGTATGCTTTTCGCCTGCTTTGACCTCTCTGCCGCGGAGAAGCCCCATAACTGCGTATTCAAGCTCACCTGCGTTTCTGATATTTATGCTTGTGCAGCCCGACTTATTGGTGACGGCTGCTTCAGCGCCCTCGATGTAGTTATCCAGCGCAAGGGAGCTCAGCTCCGACGGCACGAGATCGCTGCCGTCCTTTTTGTATACGCGGACGTAGTCAATATCGAAGTTTTTGCTGCCGTTTGCAAAAATGCTCGGATCGGCGTGAACTCCGTCTATACCGTCAAAATGTCCGCCTACAGCAAGATTGAGTATGATATAGAAATTCTGGTCAAAGGGCGCTGGGTACTCGAAGCCCTCGGAATACCAGTCGGTCTGGGTGCTGTAGAGCTTGCCGTCAACGTACCAGCGTATCTCGCCGCGCTCCCATTCTATGCTGTAGGTGTGCCAGTTTTCGGTGCTGTCGCCGTCTGTAAATACATAATTGTTGGTCAGATATGTATTATTCGGCCATGTTCCGCCGAAGTGGATAGTGCCGCATATTTTTTCGGGAGTGCTGCCCCAGCCCTCCATTATGTCAATTTCGCCTGATGAAGCCCAGCCGCCGTAGGCGCTGTCCTCGGGGAGCATCCATATAGCAGGCCAGAGGGACTTTCCCGAATCACATCGGGCGCGTACCTCTATTTTACCGCCGCAAACCGAGAACTTATGCTGAGTGCTGAGCCTTGCTGAGGTGTATTCGTAGCTGCCCTGCTTTTCGTCCTCCCAGTGCTCCTTTTTCGCAGAAATAGTGAGGATACCGTCCTTTACGCCGGTATTTTGTGAGGTGTAGAACTCCTGCTCGTTATTGCCCCAGCCTCCTGTGATGTAGTTTCCGCTGTCGTCCAGCTTCCAGTTGCCCAGCTCATAGCTCCACTTGTTCATATCAAGGTCAGAGCCGTCGAATTCATCGCTCCAGAGCAGGGTATAGCCCTCATCATCGGGCTGTATATCGCCTTTGCCGAGGATAAAGCTGCTGAGCCTTTTGAGCTCTGCGGCGGAGGTCACTGTTTTGCGCGCCTCTACCATATCAAATATATTCACAGCGCCGTCGCTGTTGTAGTCCATAGGGATATTACTGTCTGCGCAAACTGACGCAGGGACAGCTGTCAGCAGCACCGCAGCTGCCGCGAAAGCACGTATTTTTTTCATAAAACCGCCTCCGAATAATGATTTTATGCCTTAATTTTAGCATTAATAGGGGGCTCTGTCAAGGAAAAACGTGACTTTTTTCTGTGCAAATGAACTACTTTTGCTTTTTTTGCGGCGATATTTGATTACATTTCGATAACTTTTTGCCGAATTGCTTGCAATGTGTAATAATAAGTGATATAATGTGTAATGTCAGGGCCAAAAGGCTTCCGACAGGGGTGAAGGATAAATCGCATTATTCATTTAAATAATTTCGTTCACCTTACGTGAACGACTCACATTTATCTGGAGGTTTTTATGAAAAAGGTAATTACATCTATTACAGTATGTTCACTTGCAGTATGTGCTCTTGCTTCATGCGGCAGCTCTGCAAAGGCAGGCGACAAGCTCATCGGAAAGTGGGCTATGAGTGATCTCAGCAACGCAGGTCAGAGTGTTGACGGCGGCGGAATCATTTTCACAGACGGCGGAAAGGGCTCTGTATATCTTGATACATCAAGTCTGCTCCACTTTGAGAGCGAAGGTCTCAACGTAGGCGGTACAGTTCTTGCTAAGGATTATATCAAGGAGAGCGGCGATACTCTTACAGTTGACGTTATGGGACAGGAAATGATAGGTCTCACAAAGCTTGAGAGCGGCGAGGGCTATGACGGAAAGTACTCACTTGACAGCGGTATCCTCTACGACAGTATCGTTCAGGGTATTGAGAAGCAGGGAGACGAATCCTTTGACAAGGCAAATCTTGATATTACTATTGATTTTGACGGTGCAAAGAGCGAGGTCGTGTTCAATAATCTCTTTACTTACGAAACAAAGGGCAAGAAGCTTACAGTTTCAGGCTTTTCAGGCTTCATCAATGGCGGAAACGGCAAAGAGGCAACAGCTGAGTTCAAGGTTGACGGAGATACACTGGAACTCAAGGATTCAAAGTCTACAGAAAAGCTTACAAGAGTTAAGTAATATGTCTCAATGGCATATTATTGATCTGCTATAAAATCTTTTAGCCATAATATTTCTTATATCTTTAGGAATATTATGGCTTATTATTCTATCCATAGGGAGCAGATTTAGTGAAATAAATTTATTGTGAAAGGAATATCAGTTATGAGAAAAATTTTTAAAATGGCTGTGCTTGCAGTTGTTTGCTGCCTTGTTATGAGTATATTTGCCGGCTGTTCAGGAGGAGAAGAAGGCGGAGGAAGCGGCGGCAACGAGCTTGTCGGTACATGGGAAGGTACAGGAGATGAAGGCGCTACCATAACCTTTAAATCAAATGGAAACTTCTCGGAAAAAGGTATCAGTAAAGATGCTGATATGTCAGGTACTTATACTATCGACGAAACAAACAAGCGAGTAGTTTGTAAGGAGAAGGAATACGGTCTTGTATTCGATTATAATTATACTATATCCGGCAATGATCTTACCTTGCAGATGGATATCGGCTATCCGAGAACCTTTACAAAAAAATAATGTAATAATAAAAAAAGTCCCGAAGCGATCAGATGACCGTTTCGGGACTTGATTTTTATATCTTACTTGATAACTCTTACCTTGATAACGCCGTCAACTGCGTTGATCTTGCCCTCAACTGTAGGAGGTACGTCGCCGGTAACGTCGAGCATTGTGTAAGCGAAGTCCTTCTTGGAAGCGTTTACCATGTTCTCGATGTTGATTCCCTCATTTCCTACTGCTGATGTGATAGAAGCGATAGTTGTAGGAACGTTCTTGTGGATAACACAGATCTTTGTGCCTACAGCATTCATTGAAGCGTTAGGAAGGTTTACGCTGTTCTTGATATTACCGTTCTCGATGTAATCGATAAGCTCCTGTGCAGCCAGAACTGCGCAGTTGTCCTCGCTCTCAGGAGTTGAAGCTCCGAGGTGGGGAAGAACGATAACATCATCAACGCCGAGAACAACATCATCAGCAAAGTCAGTAACGTACTTAGCGATCTTACCGTCAGCGATAGCCTTAACAACAGCCTCGCTGTTGATGAGCTCACCTCTTGCCAGGTTGATAAGACGAACGCCGTCCTTCATCATAGCGATCTGCTCAGCATCGATAGTATTCTTTGTCTGAGGAGTATAAGGCATATGTATTGAGATATAGTCACTGTTCTTGTAGATATCGTTGATATCAGAAACGATCTTTACAGAAGGCTCAAGGTGAAGAGCAGCGCCGATAGAGATATAAGGATCGTAACCGATAACCTGCATACCGAGTGCTTCAGCAGCGTTAGCGATCTTGCCGCCGATAGCGCCGAGACCGATGATACCGAGAGTCTTGCCTGCGATCTCAGGACCTGCAAACTTGGACTTTCCGCCCTCTACAGTCTTGGGAGCATCAGGTGTGCCCTTAAGTGAAGCAGCCCATGCAGCAGCCTCTGTGATCTTTCTTGAAGAAAGGAGAAGTGCACAGATAGCAAGCTCCTTAACAGCGTTTGAGTTAGCACCGGGAGTATTGAATACGCAGATACCCTCCTGAGCGCAGCGCTCTACAGGGATATTGTTTACACCTGCGCCTGCTCTTGCGATAGCGAGAAGGTTATCACCGAAAGCCATATCGTGCATCTTAGCGCTTCTTACCATGATAGCATCAGGATTAGCGCACTCATCAGCAATACTGTACTTGCTCTTATCGAAAATGTCTGTACCGATGGATGAGATCTTGTTTAAAGTCTGAATCTTGTACATCTGGATCTACCTCTTTCGTATAATATAGTTCTGATCCCGGAGATCAGGAATTCTCTTCCTCAAACTTCTTCATGAAAGCAACGAGCTTTTCAACGCCCTCGATAGGCATAGCGTTGTAGATAGAAGCTCTCATACCGCCAACAGTTCTGTGACCCTTGAGGTTCTCGAAGCCTGCAGCCTTTGACTCTGCAACGAACTTCTTGTCAAGCTCATCGTTGCCTGTGATGAAAGGAACGTTCATGAGTGAGCGATCCTTAGGCTCAACAGTACCCTTGAACATCTTGCTGCTGTCGAGGAAATCATAGAGGATCTTAGCCTTCTTCTCGTTGTGAGCCTTCATAGCCTCGAGTCCGCCCATCTTCTTGATCCACTTGAATACCTTGCCGCAAACGTAGATACCATAGCAGGGAGGAGTATTGTAGAGTGACTCGTTGTCAGACTGGATCTTCCAGTCCAGCATAGTAGGAGTGCACTTGAGTGCAGGACCGTCAGCGATAAGATCCTCACGAACGATGATGATCTGAACACCGGAAGGTCCGACATTCTTCTGAACACCGCCGTAGATAACGCCGTACTTTGAAACGTCAACAGGCTCTGAGAGGAAGCATGAGCTTACGTCAGCAACGAGCTCGTGACCCTTTGTGTTGGGGAGCTCCCAGAACTTTGTTCCGTAGATAGTATTGTTCTCACAGATATATACATAGTCAACATCATCAGGGATGTCGAGGTCTGAGCAGTCAGGAATGTATGAGAAAGTCTTATCAGCAGATGAAGCAACTCTTACTACCTCACCGTACTTCTCAGCTTCCTGAGCGGCCTTCTTAGCCCACTGACCAGTGATGATGTAAGCAGCCTTGCCCTTCTTCATAAGGTTCATAGGAACGCCTGCGAATACCAGTGAAGCACCGCCCTGTACGAAGATGACCTTGTAGTTATCAGGGATGTTCATAAGATCACGAAGATCCTTTTCAGCCTCTTTGATGATCTCGTCATATACCTTTGAACGGTGGGACATCTCCATTACGGACATTCCGCAGCCCTTGTAATCCATCATTTCCTCTGCACATTCCTTGAGTACTT
>NZ_JAIKXF010000112.1 GCF_024684275.1 Ruminococcus sp. | reverse complement strand
CAGGTCGTCCGCGCGGAATTTCCAGTTCTTTTCGGGAAGCTCTATCCTTTCGAGGAGCTGTCCCGTCTGCTCTTCCTTGGAAACGTGCAGGAATATCTTCACCATGCGGTAGCTGTTCTCATAGAGGTATTCCTCGAAATTATTAACCTGTTCATAGCGCTTCCCGAAGAACTTCTTCTTTGTATCATCAAGAACTCTGTCCGACATATGGTATCCCTGCCATATATCCTCAGCCTGTACGGTAACAAGATCCTCATAGTGGCTCCTGTTGAATACCGCTATCTCGCCTCTGCGCGGGATATTCTGATGTATCCTCCACAGATAGTCGTGAGCGAGCTCCTCCGCTGTGGGAGCTTTATAGTAATGCACCTTTACTCCCTGAGGATTTATGCCGCTGAAAACGTACTTTATGCAAGAATCCTTGCCCGAAGCGTCAAGAGCCTGTATAACGACGATAAGTCCCTCCCGTGCGTCCGCATAGAACTTGTCCTGCAATAATACGAGATCGCGCTTGTTTTCCTCATACTTTGCGATGATCTCCTCTTTATCGGCCTTATCCTCCCTGCTGTCCGTGGGGAGCTTGCGGATATCGGTCTTTTTGCCTTCCTGTATACGGTATTTATCTGCCTTCATGTCAATGACCTCCATTCTTTTTATTACAGTCGTTTTAATATATTATTCGGGTACGAGCGGCGCGACGGTCATCATACTGTACACCAGCACAGAGTACAGGGTCGCCTGTCTTGCCGCAAGCAAAGCGTGTCTTTCCGACTCGCTGCTTACATTCTCATCGCCTGCATAGGCGATAGTGAGCAGAAGGAATGTATGGCTCATCGGTTCTTCCTTTCCGAACTCAGAAAGGTCGCCTACCGACCTGTGCTGTGAGAGGAAATTCTCACTGTCACTTATATCATCAAGTATCTCGGCACTGCTGAACTTCGTGATGGAAAGCGCCGCCAGCATCGCAAGCTCATAATGCTTGCCGTATTTTCGTCCCTTTTTTATCATGCTGTCGTAAAGCTCGCCGAATTTCGCACATTTCTCCTCGGGAGTGCCGTTTGCCATGGCAAGAACGTGAGAAACGGTCTGTATACTGTTATTGTCGGCTCTTTTCTTAAGGAGCTTATAGCAGGCTTCCATATCCTCGATGAGCTCATCGTCGGTCTTTTCGGAAAAAGCCAGCATCACCGCAAAGGCAACGTCCTCCTTTGTGGTTAGTATGCGGTGTTCCTTCTTCATCCTGTCATATATATGTCTGCCGCGCTTTATGTAGTCCTCTGCACTTTCCGCCGGAGCTATCCTGACGAGGAGCAACGACAGCAGAGCCAGATGCTCGGAATTTGTGAAGTATTTCCGCAGCAGCTCGTAGCAGCCGAAGTACTTCTCCATTTCGCCCCGCGGATCGCCGCTTACGGATAAAAGCGAGGCAATGAGCGGACGGACCGTACTTCGGAAGCTCGAAAGCACCTTCGGATTATCCTTTATGAGTTCCATGCTGTCCTTGAATTTGCCAAGGTCAAATACTGCGTCAGCCGCGCAGAAAACATTTGCACACACAGGGTACAGAATATCCCTTTCAAGGGGATAAAAGTCGGTAAACAGCCCAAGATTGAGCAGATACTTGTCACACAGGTTCTTCAGCAGCTCTTTCATGGAACACCTCCTTTTGACAGAGTCAGAACAGCGTACCGACAGTCCGCTGCACATTCCGATCATTTCTGTTTTCGGCAGATGATCTATTATCGTAACTATTATACCACATTCCAATAAAAAATTCAACCAAAATTTTGTGAAAATATTGTTTTTTTCGTGCAAATGCATTATAATAATGTCATAACTGTCTAAAAATCACTGAAAAAACTATGTGAAAAGGGCTGTATTTCTGCCCATTTCATTTATCTCAAAGAAAGGAAATCAAAAATGCCTTTATTCAAAAATGATGTGCCGATACTTGAATATGATACGTCAGAGCGCTCGTTATTCGGCATAAAAGCCGAGCTTCAGAGCCTTAAGCTGCCGAAAAAGGCGGTATATGCCCTTCTCGGCAGCTGTATCGACGAATACGCAGCTGCCCGTAATGCGGAAACTGCCGCTGTGATACCCACTATAACACGGGATTATCCCATATATATCGTCGATCAGGACGGTGAGGAGATATGCCTATGTCAGGCACCCATGGGTGCTCCCGCCGCTGTTCAGAATTTGGAGATACTCCTTGCCTGCGGCGTAAAACAGGTAATTTCCTCAGGTTCATGCGGAGTTCTTACACCAATGCCCGAAAACGAGTTCATCGTTCCCGTGAGAGCTCTCCGCGATGAGGGCTGCTCATACAAGTATCTCCCGCCCTCACGCTTTATTGAGCTGGATATGCCCATGGCCGACCGCATATGCAGCGCTCTCGGCAGACGCGATATCCCTTTCAGACGGTGCACCACATGGACAACGGACGGACTTTTCCGCGAAACTCCCGATACTGTCGCTTACCGCCGCAGCGAGGGCTGCGATACAGTTGATATGGAATGTGCTTCCCTTGCAGCCTGTGCGAAATTCCGCGGAGCTGACTTCGGGATGCTCTTCTTTACGGCAGATTCCCTTGCCGACCTTGATAATTACGACAGACGTGATTTCGGCGTCGCTTCACTTGAACCCGCTCTCCGCCTCTGCCTTGATGTCATAGGCAGCTGCGATACCGAAAAATAAAGAAAAAGAGGTAAAAACATGGCAAATATAATCGAAATAACCGATCTCGGTGCGGAAGAGCTCTTGCCCTATACAGATACCTCGGAGAAAAGGCTTATTGACTACTTTTCGCAGGGCGACGGCATATTTACGGCAGAAAGTCCCAAGGTCATACGAACTGCTCTCGGCTGCGGCTATGCCCCCCTATCCCTGCTT
>NZ_JAIKXF010000074.1 GCF_024684275.1 Ruminococcus sp. | reverse complement strand
GTTTCCTTGTTCTTAACGTCGTATGGTTCATATCCGAGTTCGGAATCAAGCTCTGATTCAAGGCTCCCTTCCATAAATCCGGCAAGTGCTTCCTTGAATAGTTCCTGAATATCATCCATGCTCTGGATATTCGCTGCCGACAGAAAATCGCTTATCAGCTCTCTTCTTGCACGCTGCTCTTCTGTTTCGTTTCTTCGCCTTCTGCTCATAATTAAAACCTCCGAAGTAGTGTCTCTTCTATTATACACTACTTTGGAGGTTTACACAAATTTTAGGATAGACTCATCTATCTCCGCCATAAGCTCCTCGGTGAGCTTGAGGGCTGCGATGATCTTCTTGTAATGCTCGATGTCTTCGGCGGAGAGCATTGTTTTCTTGCGATCTTTGAGCCATTTCTGTAACGGCTGATAACCGCCTATGTACTGCTCCCACTGTGCCTGCGGTACGTTATCGAAATACTGTGTCTTGCTGATGTACACCCTGCCGTTCTTGTATTCGGGCTTGACGACCTCGTTTGTGCCGTCACCGATGAAGCTGTAAGCTGCGGTATCAAACTCGGTCTGCATCAGGTGGCATTCTCTCAGCTTTCCGCCGATCTCAACCAGTTTCCAGAATGTATCTTGGTCTGTCGGGTACGGCACACGGGGAAAGTCGATTTTCAGGAACTCCTTATACTTCTCACGATATTTTGGAGAGTAAAGAATAGCATAAATATAGTCGAAAAGCTGTAAAGCCATCTCATCATTGTATTTAATACCAATTGGCAATAATAGTTTTGTTGCTAAATCATATTGTATATTAACACTTTTGGCATTATACTCATAATCAAATGTGTATAACGGAAAAACAAACGATTGCTCTCCAGTTTGCATAGATATTGAATTTAAATCTGAAACATATTGTGAGACCATTGCGTGCTGAAATGAAAATGTTGTTTGAAAATGCACTGTAATAATTGATATGTTTTCTGATTCAATAAAATATTTAAAAACTTTATCTCTTGGGTACGCAAGAAATCCTTTCGAGTAACCTGTATAAGCTGTATATCGCCAATCGAATGGGCGATATAAGAACTTAATTATTTGCGGATTATGATTTATGATATCTTCTTTTGCCCATATAATCTTCCAATCTCTGCCATCGGCTGGCAATTCATATTTATATCGCAATTCTTCTGCTGGCAATGTTTGCATATCGTCAATTATGGAATTTACTTGTTGTTCATTAAATGATATTGTTAATTTATCACGTTTTGATTGTACACCAGAATTATATAAAGGGAATAATTCGTCTAATTTTATTCCTTTTTCATATATTTCCTTATTATTAAAATCTTTTTTTACGAAAAAGAAATTAGGGCTAAAAGGTTTAAGTTCATGATTAACATCATTGATATGTAAGTTGTTTAATAACTTGTATTTATGATCTCTTTCACCTTTTATGTCCATATAGTACACTTTAGTTGATTTATCATGTCCTTTATTTTTTACAAATATTCCAATACTAACGCCCTGCTGAATATCAAAAACATTTTCATCCTTTCCACCGTCATCAGCACATTCTTTCTTTTTAATATTACCATGTAGATTGATAATATAAATTGTATCAAACAAGTTGAGTATATGTTCACGCATTACTCTATATGTTACACCATCAAGAAATCCATTATTGGAAATATATGCCAAAATGCCGTTTTCACTATTTTCAAGAAAATATTCGCCTAAACGAATGAATTTTATATAATCATCATCAAGATTATATTTTCTTTCAGTGAGCCCTTTTTTATACTCTGAAATTAGATTTTGAATCCATTCACCTTTATTGCTACTACTGCTACTATAAGGCGGATTACCAATAATCACATTAATGCCGTTATTCTTCTTCGCCTGATTCGCCTCAATAGACTCAAACGCCAGCGGATCATTATCAAACAGCGTCATCTGAAAATCGTCCTTGCCCGCTTCTTCCAGCGAATTTGTCAGGAATACATTCAGACGGTGGTCGCCGCCAAAATCATATCCCGTATCTTTCAGCACCATAGCGAGCTTCATGTGAGCTACGGCATAGGGAGCCATCATCAGCTCAAAACCATTCAGACGGGGCAGCAGGTGCTTCGGCACATACTCGTTCCATGCCTTTTTGATCTGTGCTTCACTCTCACCGCTATGCTTTGCTCTGAAATTATCATATATTTGCAGAATGGTCTGACGCAGGAATGTTCCCGTTCCTGTTGCGGGATCGAGTATCTGAACCGCAGACACTTCCTTTGTGTCCTCGGTCATGCCCTGACCTCTGATCTTTTCACGCATATATTTCACGGTCTTGGTTTCTTCCGATGCCAGACCGTCTGCAAGTCCGAACTCCGTTTTCAGAATACTGTCAACCGCCCTGACAATGAAATTGACAACAGGCTGAGGAGTATAGTAAACGCCTCTCTGCACCTTCTGTGCTTTGTCGTAGGCGGTCAGAAATTCCTCATAGAAATGGATAACAGGGTCTTCACGTCCGCCGCCCGTCTGACGGTTGAAGTCTTTCAGGATAAGGTCGGTATTGGTGTGCGTGAGTATCTCCACAACATTTGCGACTTCCAGCTCATCAAAGGTCAGATGCCGCTCACTGCCTTTGATGAGCCTCGGTCGTGATTACCTGAAAACAGGAGAATACATCGAGATTATTTTCCCTGATTATGATGTCCGCTATATTGCTATAAATGATAACGTGGATACTCTCAAGAGCGAGAATGAGCTGATGGCTTTCAAGAACATTTTTAATGACTGGTACGCCAGGGATACGTCGAAGAAGATTCGTGCTGTATTCAAGGCAAAGGGGCAGTCGGGCAAACCGCTTTCTCTGCCTATTTACGGGTACAAGGCATCTGAGGAAGATAAGCACAAGTGGATCATTGATGATGAGCCTGCAGCGGTTGTCCGCAAAATATACAAGCTCTGTATCAGCGGCTACGGTCCGACTCAGATTGCCCGTAAGCTGACAGAGGAAGGTATTCCCAATCCCACAGCTTATGCAATATCGCAGGGAAGAAACCCGGCTAACAAGAATTCAAGGCTTGACCGCTGGTGTACTGAAACTGTCATTGACATTTTAGAGCACCCCGAATACATCGGTCATACGGTGAACTTCCGTACACGCCGCAAGTCCTACAAGAACAAGTGTAAGATCGAAAATCCGAAAGAGGACTGGCTCATCTTTGAGAATACTCATGAGCCTATCGTTACTCAGCAGGAGTTTGATCTTGTTCAGGAGATGCGTAAGAATAAGCGTAGAAATCAGAAGCAGGAGACTGTAAATCCGTTTTCGGGCATCTGTTACTGTGCTGATTGTGGGAAGAAGCTGTATTTATGCCGTTCCAAAAGCCTTGACGAAGATCAGGAGCATCTGAAATGCTCCACGCACTCGAACGATAAGGATAGCTGTTCTGCTCATTACATCAGGACTGTGGTGTTGAAAGAGTTAGTTTTGAATGCGTTGAACAAGCTTCTTGATAATGTCAAGGACAATGAAGCAGAATTTGTTCAGACAGCTATGGACAATTCAGCATCAAAGCATTCTTCAGATGTTTTCAAGGCAAAGAAAGCTCTCAATCAGGCTAAAAAGCGCATTGCTGAACTTGACAGGCTATTTGCAAGGCTCTATGAGGACAATATCTCAGGTAAGATTTCTGACGAGCGCTTTGCAGTATTGTCCGCAGGATATGAGGATGAACAGAAGAAGCTGAAAGACAAAGTTACAGAGCTTTCCGCTTTTATTGAAACAGCGGAGCAGAAATGTGCTGATGTGAACTCATTTATAAAGGTAGTGCAGAAGTACGAGCATATCACTGAGCTTACTCCTGAGATCATGCATGAGCTTATCGAGAAGATAGTCGTTTATGCTCCTGATAAGAGTGATGGGCATCACGCTCAGCAGATCGAGATACACTTCAGATTTAGTGTTGCTGTAGCTACGGCTATTGCTGACAGCAGAGAATACGACAAAAAGAAAAAGGCTGCGTAACCGCGATGTTACGCAACCTTATCTTCAAATCACATATACTGCTTTATGTGCGCCGCCCTAAAACCGCCTTTTTTATGTAAAAAGCTCCATGTGATGTCACATGGAGCTTTTATATACTTAGTTATTTTTCTTAGCTTCAATATCTGCAAGAGCGTCCTTGCGTGAGAGATTGATTCTGCCCTGACGGTCGATCTCTGTAACCTTAACAACGATCTCGTCACCGATAGAAACAACGTCCTCAACCTTTTCAACTCTCTGCTTGTCAAGCTTAGAGATGTGAACAAGTCCGTCCTTACCGGGAGCTATCTCAACGAATGCACCGAAGTCCATAATTCTTACTACCTTACCCTTGTAGATAGCGCCTACCTCGGGATCATTAGCAATTGTATGGATTATCTGGAGCGCCTTGTTTGCATTATCTCCGTCAATACCGCTGATGAATACGTTACCGTCATCGCTGATATCAATTTTAACATCACAGTCTGCGGATATCTTCTGGATAACCTTACCACCCTGACCGATGACCTCTCGGATCTTGTCAACAGGTATCTTTGTCTGGAGCATCTTAGGAGCGTACTTATTAACCGTAGGTCTGCTCTCTGGGATAGCCTTGAGCATGATCTCATCGAGGATATAGAGACGAGCCTTTCTTGTCTTCTCAAAAGCTTCCTTGATAATAGCAGGAGTAAGCCCGTCTACCTTGATATCCACCTGGATAGCTGTGATACCCTTATGAGTACCGCCAACCTTGAAGTCCATATCGCCGAAGAAGTCCTCAAGACCTTGGATATCGACCATAGTCATGAAATCATCACTGTCCGGAAGTGTGATGAGTCCGCATGAGATACCTGCAACAGGAGCCTTTATCGGTACGCCTGCATCCATAAGAGCAAGAGTAGAGCCGCAGATAGAGCCCTGTGATGTTGAACCGTTAGATGAGAGAACTTCTGAAACCAGTCTCAGTGCGTATGGGAATTCCTCAACAGGTGGGATCACAGGAGCAAGTGCTCTTTCAGCAAGAGCACCATGACCGATCTCACGTCTTCCGGGACCTCTGCTTGGCTTTGTTTCACCAACTGAATAGCTTGGAAAGTTGTACTGGTGCATATATCTCTTTGAGTCTTCTTCATCGAGACCGTCTATCTTCTGAGCATCGCTTACAGGACCGAGTGTAGCAATAGTAAGTACCTGTGTCTGACCTCTTGTGAAGAGACCCGAACCGTGTACTCTCGGAAGAACGCCGACTTCAGCTGCAAGAGGACGTATCTCGTCTATACCACGTCCGTCAACGCGCTTGCCTTCATAGAGCCATGCACGTACTATCTTCTTCTGGAGCTTGTAGATGCACTCATCTATCATAGCGATCTGCTCAGGATACTTTTCATCAAAATTAGCATGGATATCATCAATGATAGGAGCAAGTCTTTCATCACGAACATTCTTGTCGTTTGTATCGAGAGCAAACTTTACGCGGTCAGCGGCAAATGCCTCGATAGCGTCGAACATATCGTGATCAACTTCCATTGACTCAAATGTAAACTTTGGCTTACCGATCTGTGCACGTATATCGCTGATGAAAGCGACCATTTTCTTGATCTCTTCATGTCCCTTGAGGATAGCTTCGAGCATTGTATCCTCGGGAACTTCATTAGCACCAGCCTCGATCATAACGATCTTTTCAGCAGTACCTGCAACAGTAAGTGTAAGGTCAGTCTTAGCTCTCTGCTCGAGAGTAGGATTAAGAACGATCTCTCCGTCAACAAGACCAACGTTTATACCGGCAATAGGACCATTCCACGGAATATCGGAAATAGATATAGCAATAGAAGTTGCGATCATACCTGCGATCTCAGGTGAGTTGTCAGGCTCTACAGCAAGTACAGTCATAACAACGGAAACGTCATTTCTCATGTCCTTAGGGAACAGCGGGCGGATAGGTCTGTCAACACAGCGTGAAGTAAGGATTGCCTTTTCGGAAGGCTTGCCCTCACGCTTTGTGAATGAACCTGGGATTCTGCCTACTGAGTAAAGTCTCTCCTCATAGTCAACAGAAAGAGGGAAGAAGTCAACACCTTCTCTTGGCTTTGCGCTTGCAGTAACGTTTGCCATTACAACAGTCTCGCCGTATCTTACCCAGCATGAGCCGTTGGAAAGGCCGCAGGTCTTGCCTGTCTCAACAACGAGAGGTCTGCCTGCATAAGTCGTTTCAAAGGTTCTGTAGTTTTCAAACATCTTTAATATGCCTCCAATTTTTATAATATTTATCAGAGGAGAGCTTTTAGAAGTTAGAGGTAAAAGTACGATATATCAGCTTCATAGCCTTTACCTCTGACTTCTAATCCCTGCACTCTGATAGACGTAAAGGCAGAAGGGCATAGAACCCCACTGCCTTCTTTTGCATTTGTAATTACTTACGGAGACCGAGCTTCTCAACGATAGCACGGTATCTTTCGATATCCTTTTTCTTGAGATATCCGAGAAGGTTACGTCTGTGACCAACCATCTTGAGAAGACCTCTTCTTGAGTGATGGTCGTTCTTGTGTGTCTTGAGGTGGTTTGTAAGATCGTTGATTCTTCTTGTGAGAATAGCGATCTGAACCTCAGGAGAACCTGTGTCATTTTCGTGTGTTCTGTTAGCCTCGATAACGGCTGTCTTTTCATCCTTCAATAACATTTGAAGCACCTCTTAATAAATATTCCGTCAACTCAGTGGGGGGTGAAAATCGAGGTCATGCCCCGAACCAAGTACACGGTGATAATATTATACCACATAAAAAAGAATTTGTAAAGAGTTTTTTTCGATTTTTGCGAAAAAAATAAGATTCTTTTGTGCAAAAGAAATATATATAGCTTCATCAATTTGTTGCAAATATAGTTTTATAAGGTAAGATAGTTGACTATCGCCGCAATATGTGTTAAAATAGTAATACAAAGGTCTGTCAGATAAGGATTGGAGGATCATTCTATGAAAAAAAATGCATTTGATTATGTATGGACAGATAAAAAACGTTCACTATTCGGACTGCCTCTTACATTCACACGTTACTATCTTACAGAATCCAAGTTCATTACAAGAACTGGATTCCTTAATATCGACGAGGACGAGATAGATCTTTACAAGATAACGGATAAAAAGGTAAAATATCCTTTTTTTCAGCGCTTGTTTAATTGTGGAACTATAATAATCTATAGTCGTGATGCCGATACTCCGTCAAAAGAAGTTCACTGTGTCAAGAATGTCAGAAAGGTCTCTGAGCTTATTGATAAATATCTCAATACCATGCGTGACAAGTATGGTATCAGAGGAAGAGACATGATGAGTATGCACGCACATCACGATCATGATGATGATTTTGATGATGCACAGTATCATGACGGGGATTATTGATTAAAGAGGTGATAGGGACAATGCTCTCGTTTATAACTGAAAAACAATCCAGCTGGGACAAGCTCAAGGCGGAAGAACGTCCCATATTCATCTATGGAATGGGTGACGGTGCATTAAAAATAATGTCCGTTTTCCGTGATAAGCATATAACGGTAGCAGGTATCTTCGCCAGTGATGATTTTGTACGCGGCCACTCTTTTGAGGGGTATAGAGTTCATAAGCTTTCTGAGATTGAGGAAGCAGTCGACGATTTTGTTGTGGTTCTTGCCTTTGCGGCAGGCTATCAGGAGATAGTTGACAAAGTCAAGGAGATAGCTTCCAGGCATACTCTTTATGTACCCGATGTTCCCGTAGTGGGAAGAGGCTTATTTACCTATGAGTACTGCATGGAGAATGAGGAAAAGATACAGCAGGTCTATGACAGCCTTGCTGATGACTATTCCCGCAAGGTATATGCCAATATCATCAACTTTAAGATAAGCGGCAAGATAGATTATCTTTCGGCTGTTACTACTGCTAAAGCCGATATATACAGAAGAATAATAAAGCCGAATATGAATGAGATATATGTTGATCTCGGTGCATACAACGGAGATACGATCAAGGAGCTTTTAGAGTTCACTCAGGGCAGATATACGTCAATATACGCTCTTGAGCCGGATAAGAAGAATTTTAAGAAACTGGCAAAATTCATAGATGGTATGCCTCATGTTTACGCATTTAATTCTGCTGCTTGGTGCATAGATACGGAACTCCCTTTCGCTGCAAAGGCCGGAAGGCAGTCTGCTATTACAGCAGAGTCCGAGAATATGATAGGTGCACTGTCTGTTGACAGTATCCTTTCCAAGAAACCTGCAACGATCATAAAAATGGACGTTGAAGGTTTTGAACGTGAAGCTATATGGGGAGCAGCAAGAACCATCTCTCGATATGCTCCTAAAATGATGGTTTCGCTGTACCACAGAAACGAGGATATATTTGAACTTCCATTGCTCATAAAGAAGCTCAATCCTTCATATAAGCTGTATATAAGACATCAGCTTTATATCCCGGCATGGGAAACAAATCTTTACGCAACAGTATAATAAAAAGCGATAGACCAACATCTATCGCTTTTTGTTTATATCTCTTTAGATTCATATATTTTAACAGATAGCAACCATGATATAAAGAGCATTACTGCCAATACACCAACTGATAATGCGCAGAATAATGCAGGGCTGCTCAAAAGGTTCATCGCTTTTTCAGTTATTTTTTTTGAATTGGAGAGCATCACTCCCGGTACTATTCCACAGAAAAGACCAACGATTATGAGATAAATTATTCTGCCTTTTGTTGTGCCGAATTTATAATTTATAGGCAGTGAGATGCATGGTACAAGTGCGCCTGTTAAAAACGCGATCACTGACATAAGAAGCATTTCGTTGTAAACAGATGGCGATTTATGATTAACGAACAGAATTATTATACCGACGAATAATGCTGAAAAGACAGCCATTATTAATACAGAGATATACTTTGATGACACGATCGCCTTTTTGCTTACAGGCATACAGTAAACATATTGGTTCCAGTGGCTCATTTCATCATATGACATCTGACCAAGAGGAAGCATTGAAAGCAGCATAGGTATTATCATAAGGAACATATTCTGCTCATTGAGTATGCCAAAAATGGCAAAAGCAGGTATGATCAATAGGGATAGTTTGTTGGTTTTTATGTTTGTGATCAATTCTTTTATAAGTAAGCCTTTCATTTACTTTTCCTCCTTAGCCATGAATACGAAAAGATCTTCTATTGTAACAGGTGCTGAATTGAAAGTTGAAGGTGTTTTATCAATATCTACGATAGCTTCAACACCAAATTTACCTATTTTTTTGCCCTTGATTGAAGTTGGATCGAGTTCTGAAAGCTGCTGCTCGGTAAGATTAATGAAGCGGTATTTATCAAGCAGTGCATCTTTTTCCTCAAAAAGCATGAGCTTGCCGTTGTGCATAAAAGCAATGTAATCACATAGCTTTTCAAGATCACTTACTATATGAGATGAAATTAGGATAGAATGATCTTCGGCTCTCGTGAAATCATTGAGAATATCGATTATTTCATCTCTGACAAGCGGATCAAGACCGCTTGTAGGCTCATCAAGTATAAGAAGCTTTGCGTGGTGAGAAAGTGCAATAGCGATCCCAAGCTTCATTTTCATACCCTTTGAAAAGTCATTGAATTTCTTATCCTTTGGAAGTGAAAATGAATCAATATAGCCAAAGAATACTTTTTCGTCCCAGTTTTTAAACATTTTTTTCATTATCTTGTTTATGTCCTTGATATTTAGCGAGGCAGGGATACCAACTTCGTCAAGTACAACGCCGATATCATCTTTTAGATGAGCTGAAATTGTCTGTCCGAGAACATTTATACTTCCATTGTCAGGCTTTGCCATACCAAGTATAGAACGTATAGTTGTGCTTTTTCCTGCTCCGTTTTCACCGATCAATCCCATTATACAACCGCTGGGAAGTTCAAAGGAAACATTATCAAGGGTAAAACCTTTATAGTTCTTTGTGAGATTTTTTACTTCAATAGCGTTCATAAGATCACTCCTGTTCATAGACTATATCAATTATATCTATTATATCATTTTTTGACAGCTGACAGGCAACTGCGAGATTTTTGATTTCCATAATATGCTCTTCGATTTTTTTCAGATTATGCTCCTTGAGCAGCTCTATATTCTGAGCTGCAACGAAACATCCTTTTGCAGGCAAGGTATAGATAAAGCCTTCGCGTTCAAGCTCGTCATAAGCTCTTTTTGTAGTGACAACGCTTATACGCAGGTCTTTTGCCAGATTCCTTATGGAAGGAAGCGGCTCGTTTGCGACAAGCGTTCCATTGATTATCTGATTTTTTATCTGACTATAGATCTGATCGTAGATCGGTGCACCGCTTCTATTGTCGATAAAGATGTTCATCTGTACACTCCTTTCGTACTGTATATATACAGTATACACAGATGTAACGGATTTGTCAAGTACTTTTTCAAAAAAAAATTCTCCCGGAGGGAGATTTTTTTAAACAAGAATAGATTTCAGTTTTTCATAGTTTACCTTTACACCGTCATCAAGGTCAAGATATATGGGGGGGTCAGACATTTGATGAAGCCTTTGAAGAAAACCTTCCATTTCAAGCAGCAGAGCCTGAATACGTGATATATCACGGCGGAGTTTAGGCTTTTCATTTTTGGGCGCGGAAATAAAACCTTTATTGAGTCTGTGAAGTTCGTCTTTCAGCTCATCATAATAGGGGAGAGCATATTTTTTTTCAAGAACAGAGAGCAGGTTTTCATCATAGCGATGAATGTACATCAAAGCTCGAAAGGCGCCTTTTCTGCCGGAAGTGAATTGCCAGTAGATAGGTCGTTTTTTGTATATTTTTGAGTGGTCGGCAAAGAAGCTCTTTTGCAGATAATCATGGATAGTTTTACGTGAGTCATAGCAGCCGCCAAGAACTTTAGCGATAAAATCAAGATTTTCCTCAAGAGTATCGCTGCCGTAGACTTTTTCTATAAAATCAATTATAGCAGCTGTCATGCCGTAGTTTATCTTATTTAACGTCATAATATTGTCGTTGCATGGAATAATGGTTTTATATGCAGAGCTGTCCCATTTGCCGCCTGCAAAGCAAAGACCTTCTCGGTCAAGGGAGTAGCGACCGAATATGCAGCCTACAGCATAGCTGATAAGGCTTTTTATCTCTCTCTGAAGGTCTGCTCGTCTGATAGTAATATCCGAGTCAGCTTCCTGAGGCTGAAGCTCGTCAGAGATATCATACAGGTCGATAAAAAAGCCGTTCAGTTTTTCCTCATTCTGTTTAAGCCTTATGAAGCGTTCATCACATAGCTTTTCCCATTCTTTATACTTGTCTGATATAAGGTAAGACATTTTCTTCTCCTAAAAAAGATACTTCCGAAGGTTATCGGAAGTATCAGTAATTATGCTGTTATTCAAGTACAGGCAGATAAGCGAGAGCATTAAGCTCGGCAGCTTTAGCCTTTGCTTCTGTAAATGTAAGTTTTTCCGTTGTTACATATGAAAGACCGTTCTCACTGTTGTAAACCTCAACACCACCCATATCAGAGCCGCTTGGAACGCGGAAATACCAGCGTGAAGTGAAGTTATCAATGGTTTCAACAAATGAGTTGTCAGCAGAAGACTCCCATGACTGTGAGAATACAGTTACATTGTGCTTTACAGCCTCAATAACATCTCCCATAACTGCACTTGCGGTAGGCAGTTTACCGGCGCCTCTGCCATAGAACATTGTCTGATCAATACCGTCGCCGTAAACAAGAACAGCGTTAAAAACATCGTTTACGCCTGACATAATACTGTCATATGATACCAGCATAGGCATAACAGATGGGAGTATCTTGCCGTTATCCTGCTTTGAAACGCAGGCAATAAGCTTGATTGCATATCCGAGAACATCAGAAGCCTCGACATCGCTAAGCTGTATTTCAGTTATGCCCTTTGTGTAAACACTCTTAGGATAGACGTGCTTGCCGAAAACAAGTGAAGAAATAATACATATCTTTCGGCAGGCGTCATGTCCCTCAATATCAGCTGTAGGATCTTTTTCTGCATAGCCGAGCTCCTGTGCCAGTTTGAGAGCCTCAGCAAAAGGCATATTATCATTGTACATTTTTGTGAGAATGAAATTTGTTGTGCCATTGAGGATACCTGCGACTTTAGTGATATCATTAGCAGCAAGACATCTGTGGAGCGGACGGATTATCGGAATAGCACCGCCAACACTTGCCTCAAAGAAGAAGTTGCAGTTATGAGCTTTAGCTGTCTGAAGGAGAATATCGCCTTTCTCAGCGACAAGTTCCTTATTTGAGGTCGATACACTCTTGCCTTTTTCGAGACAAGCCTTTACAAAAGTAAAAGCAGGCTCAACGCCTCCCATGCATTCTGCAACAGAAACTACTTCATCATCATTAAGTATAACATCAAAGTTTTTGGTAAACTTGTCAGCGTAAGGGGAATCAGGGAAATCCCTGAGATCAAGGATATATTTGATATCCATTTCAGTTCCTGCGTGTTTTTCAATGCTCTTTTTATTCTTATAAAAGAGCTCTACAACGCCCGAACCTACTACACCATGACCTAAAACTGCAAATTTTGCTGACATAAAATAAACCTCCGTAATTTACTCGGCTGAGAGTATCTTGACTTCTAAAACTCCGTCGAGTTCAGTAATTGAATTAAGTTTGGCGAGTTCGTCATTGGATTCGCCGGTGAGTCTGAGTGAAATATTTACCGCAGCAGCTCCGTCAACAGGGATACTCTGATTAACGGTAAGTATATTTGCATTCAGATCATGAAGAAAAACAAGTGCGCTTGAAAGCACTCCTGGACTATCGCTCAAAAGCAGATACATATTAACTATCTTACGGTTAAAAAGCTCTTCATATGAGAAAACGCTGTCCTTGTACTTATAATAAGCGCTTCGTGAAATGCCGATACGCTTACAGGCAGAAGCGAAGCTTTTCTCGCCTTTCTGCGCCATAAGCTTTTTTACTTCAAGAACCTTTGTAAAGACTTCCGGGAGTATTTTTGCGTTGGCAACAATAAGCTGTGATTTGTTATCCATAAAGAAATCACCTTGAAATATATTGTAAAAATCGTCCGCCAGTGGTGAACAACTGTACTTTATATAATTACTATAACATTTTTTTAAGATTTTGTCAATACCAAATAATTTCAGTTTTATTTTATGAAATTAGGTATCTTGACAATAAAATATCCGCAGTATTAACTGCGGATAGAGCTATTTGTCATGATTTTCAAGAATTTTTTTCCTGTATTGGTATGCAGCCTGTTCCTGTTTGTTATCACCAAAATGGTAGTAGACATGGTCAGCGATAGCGTCGGGGAGATACTGCTGTTTGACATAGTGGTCGGGAAAGTTATGAGGATATAGGTAATGCTGCCCCACGACTTTTGCGCCCTTGCCGTCAAAGTGAACATTCTGCAAATGTCTCGGGAAATCAAGTGCATCACAGCTTTTTATATCTTCAAGAGCAGCGTCTATAGCCATACAAGCGCTGTTTGATTTAGGAGCAGTTGCCATAAGTATGATAGCTTCTGCAATAGGCAGCTTTGCTTCAGGAAGTCCAAGCTGCAATGCGGAATCCACACAAGCCTTAACTATAGGAACAGCCATAGGGTAGGCGAGACCTACGTCCTCAGAGGCTATGCAAAGCATTCTTCTGCACAATGATATGATGTCACCTGCTGCGATAAGACGAGCCGCATAATGCAGAGCAGCGTTTTCGTCAGAACCGCGCACAGACTTGTGAAATGCCGACAAAATATCGTAATGCTGGTCGCCGTCGCGGTCATAGCGCATATTGCTTCTTTGAGCGAGGACTTCAAGTGAGTCCTCGGTTATAGTTACTTTTCCGTCGGAAGGCTCTCCGCAGATAACAGCAAGTTCGGCTGTATTCATGGCTTTGCGTACATCACCGCCGCAGCTGTAAGCAATTTTGGTGATTATATCGTCGGAAGCTTCTACTTCATAGCCATTCTCTTCGGACATGATACCAAATGCACGTTTTATAGCAGGTATGAGCTGTTCAGCGGCAACGGGCTTGAATTCGAACACTGTGCTTCGGCTTATAACAGCGTTATAAACTGCAAAGTAAGGATTTTCCGTAGTCGAAGCGATAAGAGTTATATTGCCGTTTTCGATATATTCAAGGAGACTCTGCTGCTGCTTTTTGTTGAGGTACTGTATCTCATCAAGATAGAGCAGTATACCATTTTCGCTGCCGAATGTGCCGATATCTGCAACAACGTCCTTGATATCGGACAGTGAAGCATTGGTACCGTTGAGCTTGTACAGTGACATACCGCAATTCTCAGCGATTATGCGAGCAACAGTAGTCTTACCCACGCCCGACGGACCATAAAATATCATATTCGGAACAGTTCCGCTTTCGATTATACGGCGGAGAGGCTTACCCTCGGCGAGAATATGCTCCTGACCGACCACATCGGCAAGAGTTTTCGGGCGTATTTTATCGGCTAAAGGTGCAGACATAACGTTTCTCCTTTCATTTTACTTTGCAGGTGCGGTGATTTCAATGTGATTCCCCTCTGAATCAACAAATTCAGCCACCCAGTTGTTTCCAATACGGGTTACAGGAAAGCATATCTCTTTTCCGTTAAGCTTTTCATTCAGGCAGTCAATACTTTCAACGCTGATACTTGGCAGGCAGTTGCTGCCGAAAGTGTGCAGTTCATTCTTCTTTTCATAGGCAAATAAGCCCAATCGAAAACCGTTTACATCGAAAACACTGTAAATGTCACTCTTTTCGGTGACTTTCTGCTCGAGAAAGTCCTCGTAATAATTTATGACTCTGTCCATGTCTTTGACGCAAAGATAGAGCGAATTAATGTGAAATTCCATTGTATCACCTTGATTTATACTATAAAAACATAGGGACGGACAGCTCGTCCGTCCCTTAACAGTTATTGATTACTTGTAAAGTGGGAACTTCTCGCAGATAGCATTTACGCCTGCACGAATCTCGTCAGCCTTGTTCTCGAAATCTGTAGCGCAGAGGTAGATGTACTCAGCGATCTTTTCCATTTCCTCGATGCCCAGACCTCTTGTTGTAACAGCAGGAGTACCGATTCTGATACCGCTTGTTACGAAAGGCTTCTCAGGGTCATTGTGGATAGCGTTCTTGTTAACTGTGATATAAACCTCGTCGAGTCTGCGCTCAAGCTCCTTGCCTGTGATGTTGAAGGGACGGAGGTCAACCAGCATGAGGTGGTTGTCTGTACCGCCTGAAACAAGGTTGAAGCCTCTCTTGAGGAGTCCGTCAGCAAGAGCCTTAGCATTCTTAACTATTCTCTGCTGATAGTCCTTGAACTCAGGCTTGAGAGCTTCGCCGAAGCATACAGCCTTAGCAGCGATAGTGTGCATCAGAGGACCGCCCTGTGTACCGGGGAAGATAGCAGAATTGATCTTTTTAGCGAGGAACTCGTTGTTTGTAAGGATAAGACCGCCTCTTGGTCCGCGGAGAGTCTTATGTGTAGTAGTTGTTGTGATATCAGCATATGGAACAGGTGACTCGTGGCAGCCTGCTGCAACGAGACCTGCAATGTGAGCCATATCTACCATAAGGAGTGCGCCGACTGCTCTTGCGATCTCTGAAAGGCGCTTGAAGTCGATAGCGCGGGGATATGCAGAAGCACCGGCAACGATAAGACGAGGCTTTGTTTTGTTTGCAAGCTTGTAAAGCTCGTCATAGTTGATAGTCTCTGTTTCATCATCAAGACCGTATGAAACGAAATTGAAGTACTTACCTGAAAGGTTTACAGGTGAACCGTGTGTAAGGTGTCCGCCGTCAGCAAGGCTCATACCGAGAACAGTGTCACCGGGCTGGAGAACAGCAAAGTAAACAGCTGTATTAGCCTGAGCACCTGAGTGAGGCTGAACGTTTGCGTACTTAGCGCCGAAAAGCTTGCAGGCTCTCTCGATAGCGATTTCTTCTACCTCGTCAACACACTGACATCCGCCATAATAACGCTTTCCCGGATAGCCCTCAGCGTATTTGTTAGTGAGAACACTTCCCATAGCTGCCATAACAGCAGGGGATACTATATTTTCGCTTGCGATCAGCTCAAGATTTCTCTGCTGACGAGCAAGCTCTTTGCCCATAGCTTCGCCGACAGCAGGATCGTAGCTGCTAACGAAACCGATTGAATCCATAAGATCGTTGTACATTATAAGCACTCCTTTAATAATAGTGTTTTGCGCAAATGCATTACTTTATAATTATACATTATATTTCTATAAATTTCAATAGGAAATATAAAAAAAATTCATAAAATTATTTATTCAATAAAGAAAGCTCCCAAAACTTTTTTGTTTTTGGGAACTCTTTTATTTCTGTATTTTATTTTTTATACGTATAGCAGCTTCGGTATGCATTATCCAGTGACGAGAAAATGGCATTTGGATAAGTCCGCGAATATCCTTACTGCACCAGTAATCAATGAGCCAGACAGCACTTTCATTCTTGCTCACACATTCAGAAGCTTTAAGGGCGTTTCTGCGTTCAGATGATATGCTGTATTTCATCATATTATAGGAGAGATCAGCAATAATACTTTCGGTACTATCTTTTACATCGTGTATATAATTATAGAGTTCGTCGATGTTAAGCTGAGACGAAAATTCCGATATTTCATGTTTTAATAGCTCGTTGCCTGTTGTTATGATAGGGGAGTTGATACGCTTCTGATAATCACCGATAAAAAACACCTGTTCATCACTGTTTATTAAAGTATGAGCAACAATATCTTCAATACGGAATATATGCCATAGCGAATAGGCGATATTTTTACTGTGATAGCCGTTTGCGTTTATAAACGGCATTGAATCGAAGCCATTGCGTGACAGTTCTGTTTTAAAAGAATCTAATTCATACATCAACTGCTCTCTGAGCTTATAAAGTGTTTCAATACCGCTTATGTATGAATCTTTCTTTTTGAGCTTCATTTGCATTGCTTTATTGAGCTCTGACCATTCTTTGTTCATGGCTTTCACCTGTATTTTTTATTTCGTGCCGAGTATCTTATCATAATCAAGGAAATTTTCCCAGTCCATGAACTCGTTTGACGTAGCAGTTTTAGCATAATAATTCAGTATGTATGAAGCATCACGAGCGTTTACGCTGCCGTCCATATTGACATCTGCAAGCTTTACAAATTTATCGGAAACGGTATAGTTTTTTGAAGCAGCCATATTTGCATATGCATTAAGCACCGCAGAAGCATCAACAGCATTTATATAGCCGTCCTCATTTAGATCACCGAGGTCTCTGTAGCAGATGATATCAAACTGGCAAAGAGATTTTTTGTCTCCGAGTGGATATACAGTTATCGTAGCCTTATCAGAGTTGGCAAAAGCTTCCGAAAGGGCAGAAGGGGAGGCTTTGCAGCTTGCGGAAATATCCACTACATTTTCCTCAACGATATAATTGCCGTTTTTGTCCTTTTCAGGTTTCTGAACTGCTTTTTTTACGTAAACTTCAAGTCCGTCGAGTATAACATTGCCTTTTGTTGAGAAGTAACGATATTTCTTTGGCGGATTCTTGAATGTTATTGTAGCCGTCTGTGATAAAGCATGGATCGTATAATCATTATCTGCAAACTGTGGATTGATATCCCATGCATAAAAGGCCTGCTCAGTATTCACTCCATAGTGCTTGTGCAGCGAAGAAGTGTCTACAGAGTTATAGTTTATAGGATCACCTTCCTCGACTTCAACAGTTTTCATAAGATTGCCGTCAAAATCAAGAAATTTGATATAATATGTTTTCAGTGTAGTAGGTTCGGTAGTTGGCTCTGTAGTAACTGTAGTTTCAGTTGTTGATTTTGTTTCTTTTGATGTGTTTACAGTAGTTGCAGCTGCGGCGTTTGAGCCGATGTTTGTTGGACTTCCGCCTGCTGTGAATACTGCAAATCCTGCTGCAAAAACAAATACAGCTGAAAATGCAGCCGAGGCAATATTCTTTATATTCATTAAATTACCACCTAACCTTGCCAAACGCAGAATAATCTGCAAAATTTTGAAAGCCTTTGACATACTCTTGCATAATGATCAAGCTTTAGCTTGCGAAGCATGAAATTTGCATACAAAAATCGTTGAGTTTCTTCGTCAAAAGCATATATCGCAAAAAGGATAACTTCATCGTCTGCAAGCTCAGATGAAGCTTTGATAGCCATGGAATGATACTCTTCAAATCTTTCTTCAATATCCTCAAGCCGGTAGAAGCCATGATAGATAAATTCAATATAAAGATCAATATCCATATTTTATGACTCCTTTTATTGATCTTTGGTTTCTTTGGAACTATTCTTTTCTGATCTGTTGATGCTCTTTTTCTTGATCCTGAAGCTGAAAAATCCTGTAATAACAGCTGTAACTATAAATGTTATTACCATTATACATATTATAGTGCCCTTGGGAGTATTTGTTTTGCTTGAGGCATCAGCTGCAAAGACATTTTCAGACGCCGTAAAAGCTAAAAACGCCAGTGATAAAAAGGATAAAAGGATGTTCATAATTCTTTTATGCATACTTTCAGCTCCCTTCTTTTAAGTATTATAACATATTATTCCAGGAATAGCAAGCTGCGCGGCGTAAAATTTCCTGCTCTGCAAAATTTTTACGCGAAAAAGGCTGCGGCGGCTCGCCGCTTATAACATATTATTTCAGAAACAGCAACAATCGCGGCAAAAAAAGTGATGCAGTGATTATTTCGGTAAAACTTAATTGTCATTGAAATTTTGGAAAATTTAAAAAAAGTGCTTGACAAAATATTGTAAAGGTGATATAATAAATATCGTTGATTGTGATAACAAAACCGTCTGGGTGTGGCGCAGTTGGTAGCGCGCTACCTTGGGGTGGTAGAGGCCGTGGGTTCAAGTCCCGTCACTCAGACCAATGCGATCAGCATACCCCAAAAAACCGATACTCACATGAGTATCGGTTTTTTTATACATAATTCTACAATATGCATAATTTTGAGTATTGATTATTATCTGTATTTTTTATTAGAAATCATTGACATAAATATACAAATGATGATATAATTGATTTATCGGTGTATCCGAAATAATTTTATATGTTAAGGAGGCAATTATATGGAATCAATCAAAAAATACGTGGCAGAAGTTATAGGTACTTTTGTACTTGTTCTTCTTGGCTGTGGAACGGCAATGCTTGTTGGCTGTGACGCTAAGAATGGTGGGGGATATATCCTGACCGCTCTTGCATTCGGTCTGGTTATTGTCGGTATGGCTTATTGCGTCGGAAATATCTCAGGATGTCATATCAATCCTGCGGTTTCTCTTGCTGTTTTAATTAGCGGTGGAATGACAGTTACCGATTTTATTGGTTATGTAGTTTCACAGTGCCTTGGTGCTATTGCTGGTGCCGGAACATTAAAGCTTATCTTTGATCTCGGAAATGTAACCGATATGACTGGTGGATACGGTGCAAACGGTCTTGCAGGAGTAAACGGAAACGCTGGAGCTGGTATTATCGTAGAGATAGTTCTTACATTTATATTTGTACTCACTATTCTCGGAGTTACTTCAAAGAACGCAAAGCACGGTTCATTTGGCGGACTTATTATCGGACTTACATTAACACTGGTTCACATTTTCGGAATCGGACTTACAGGTACATCTGTAAACCCTGCAAGAAGTCTCGGACCTGCAATTTTAGCAGGAGGAGACGCTCTCAGTGATCTCTGGGTATTTATAGTTGGACCATTTGTCGGAGCATTAATTGCTGCTGTAGTTTATAAATGTCTTGAGCCGGCTGTAAAAGCTGCTCCTGTGCCTGTTGAGAAGGCTGCTGCTCCAAGCAAAAATACTTCCACAGCTAAGCCAGCTAATCACAACAATAAAAAGAAAAAAAAGTAATTTTAAAGGCTCCCGATATGGGAGCCTTTTTTGTATGGAATATTGAATTCTTGTTGTAGAAGTGATATAATAACAATAATGAATTGCAAAGTAAAGTTTCACCAAATCAAAGATAGATAGCATATTAGCCCTTAGATTAATCTGAGGGTTTTTTGCCGCCTTATTATATAAATAAGGTCTTTACGCCTTAACAGCCTTTTATGCAACCGCTAGTGGCTTTATAATCTGCGCTCGGTCTGGCTATGACGTAACAACCCCACCACGCAACAACAGGATAGCCCCGTAAAGGGGCTTCAAGCCCATGCGAAGCATAACAATATAGCCCCATGGCGTCAGCCTCAAAAAAAGCAAATACGCGCTTGCACTTTAAGGATAAGATAAGATAAGAAAAGATAGCAGGGTGTGGGACGCCGTCCCACAAGCACAGCTTATTGTTGGAACTAGTTGGAACTGTTGCAAGCTGTGGAGTTCGGTACGATCTCCACAGCTTTCAATAGTTTCAACTGGTTTCAAGCTGTTGGCTGTGCTTCCTAGTACCCAAACAAATTACCCTCATAGCTAGACCGAGCGCACACCTTTAAAAAACGCCCCTAGCGGTTGCATAATTGGCTGTCTGGCGTAAACAGGTAAAAATTTAAATCCCCCTTATAGGGTAATGTCATTAAGCTAAGGAAAAACAAAATAGTCACAGGGTGAACAAAGATCCTGTGACTATTTTTATGAATATAATGTAAATTTTTGCAAAAAGGTATTGACAAAAAGCCGAAAATGTGCGGCGAAGCCAATCAGATATA
>NZ_JAIKXF010000051.1 GCF_024684275.1 Ruminococcus sp. | reverse complement strand
CTGACCCGAATGGCTTACAAGCTTTGCAGGCTCATCGGATGGTTCAAGTGTGACTAAAAGAGGCTGCATTACCTTATCGGCATAGCGGAAAGCAAGATCCTTGAAGCGGTAGCCGGGGAAACGGCTTATGCTTCTGCCCTTACCGCGTCGCACGACCTGGAAAGTGTCGATGCGGCTGGGTTCGCCTGTGACGAGCTCATTAAAATCGACTCCGAATTTATTTGCAATCTCATAGATGACGCTTATTGGAAAATCTCCGTTCTGTTCATAGCCTGCATACTGCTCCACTGATAGTCCGAGCTCCTGAGCAAGCTTTTCCTGTGTGTAGTCGCACACCTCGCGCAGTTCTTTGATACGTGCTGCGATCTCATTAATGGTTTCCATAGCGCAACCTCCTTTTAAAATAAATGTATACGTCTTTAATGATACCATATTTTATGGTGTTTTGTCAAGACTGAGGGTGATTTATGATAAAGAAAACACTTTCACCTTTAAAAGTGAAAGTGTTTTGTCGCTTTTTACAGTTCCGATGTTATTTTCCACGTTTCAGTGCGGCTGAGACTATGCAGAAAGCAAAGAACACGATGATATCGGCAGAAACTATGGTAGAGCCTACGGGAGTTTCCGCAAGTATCGAGATCATGATGCCGAAAAAAGCACAGAGCAGCGATATCACCACGGAGCAGATTATAACGCTGCGAAAGCTCTTGAATACTCTCATTGCCGAAAGTGCGGGGAAGATTATGAGAGCCGATATCAGCAGCGAGCCTACGAAGTTCATGGCGATAACGATTATGACCGCTATTACCACCGCAATGAGCAGATTGTACATATCCGATCTTATTCCCGTAGCCTTTGCGAAGCTCTCGTCGAAGGTCACGGCGAATATCTTGTTGTAGAATATAAGGAATACCGCTACGACTACTACCGACATGGCAATGCATATCCATACATCGGCGGGCTTGAGGGTCAGTATGGCTGTTGATCCGAAAAGTGTGCTGCACACATCTGCGGTGACGTTGCCCGAAGTCCTGCCGCTTCCGCTGCGGGCAGCTATATTCATGAGCATATAGCCGATTGCAAGGGCACCCACAGATATCATGGCAACTGCCGCATCGCCTTTTATTTTTGTATTGCTGCCCGTTCTCAGGAGGAGAACAGCTGAAATGATAGTCACAGGCATGATAATGAGCATATTATTGGTTATTCCCGCCGCAGTAGCCACTGCCATGGCGCCGAATGCCACATGGGACAGTCCGTCGCCGATGAACGAGAAGCGCTTCATTACAAGGGTAACTCCAAGCAGGGAGGAGCATAATGCGATAAGAAGCCCGACTATAAGAGCGTATCTTACCACAGGCAGCTGAAATGCCTGGTGAAGCTTTGAGAATATATCACTCATTATCCTCACCTCCCATTACGGATATGAATGCCTGACCTATTTTACTGGTCATGTAGTCCTCTTTGGTGCCGAAGAAGAGCTGCTTTCTGCCGATGTGGAGTATATGCGTCGCATATCTTACGGCAGCGTTCATATCGTGGGATACCATTATGACTGTGATACCGTCCTTTTTGTTGAGACTGTCGATAAGCTCGTACATCTCGTTCGTAGCCTTTGGGTCGAGACCTGTCACTGGCTCGTCAAGGAGTATCATTTTCCTTGCGGCGCAAAGGGCTCTCGCAAGGAGCACCCTCTGCTGCTGACCTCCCGAAAGCTCGCGGTAGCAGCGCTTTGTCAGGGGCTCTATCTCCAGCCTTCTCATCATGTCGTGGGCCAGCTTCTTTTCATCCTTATTATAAAAAGGCCGCAGACCGCAGCGGTTCATACAGCCAGAAAGGACTATCTCACGGACGGAGGCGGGAAAGTCCCGCTGTACCAGTGTCTGCTGTGGGAGATATCCTATCTCGTTTTTGCTCACATCTCCGCAGAGCTCCACCTTGCCCTTGAGGGGCGGTCTGAGACCGAGGATAGCCTTTATGAGCGTACTTTTTCCCGAGCCGTTCTCGCCGACAATGCAGAGGTAATCACCGCTGCTGACGGTAAAATCCAGGTCTTTTGTGATTATGTCGCCCTCATATCCGAGAGAGACATTTTTGCATCTGAGCAATGCTCCCATTTATACAAGCACCTTCTTAAGAGTATTGAGGTTTTCTTCCATCAGTGATAAATAAGTAACGCCGCTGTTGATGTCCTTCCGAGTTACGGACTGCAATGAGTTGAGCGTCTCTATGTCGGCGTTTCTGCTTTTTGAGTTATCGATTATGGACCTTGCAATAGAGTCGTCGGAATTTTCGAGTATGAACACTGTCCCGAGCTTAAGCTCGTCCAGCTTGCCTGCAAGAGTTGCCACAGTCTCGAAGCTTGCGTTTGTCTCCGCAGAGCAGCCTGCAAAGGCAGCATAGTAGTCTATTCCGTAATCGTCCACAAGATAGCGGAAAGGGAAACGGTCGCCCACAAGTATGGTCCTTGAGGCGGAGCTTTCAGCCATTTCCGTATATTCATCATCAAGAGCTCGGAGCTTTTCTTCGTAGCTGTCAAGATTTGAGCGGTATGCAGCTGAATGTGACGGGTCGGCTTCGCATACTGTATCGCAGATGCTCTGACAGAGGAGCTCCGCATTTTTCAGTGAGAGCCATATGTGCTCGTCGTATTCGATGCCGTCCTCTTCATCTTCATCTTCGGCAGCCATGCCCTCTTTGGTCTCCTCTTCTTTCAGCCTCTGACCGAGAGCGTCAAACAGCCTTAATACCTTTATGTCCTTGTTTCTGACGTTACCAACGGCGTCATCCACCCATGTTTCGGACTCGCCGCCCGAGTAGATGAACACGTCGCAGCCCGAGATAGTGAGCATATCCTGTGTGCTCGGCTGATAGTTGTGGATATCCGCGCCGCTGCCCAGGAGATATGTGATATCGGCATTTTCAGTGCTGCCGATGATATTCTTTGTCCAGTCGTATTCGGCGAAATTGGTGCAGACGATGCTGAGCCTGCCGTCGTCTGTACTGCGGCTTTCAGCGCAGCCGCTCAAAGAAGCAGCCGCGATCACCGCAGCTGCCGCAACAGAAAAAACTTTACTGATGAAATTCATTTGTTAGCTCCTGATATTGAATTTGATAATCATTTTCAAATTATATTATACTTTATTTAAAGGAGTCTGTCAATAGCTATGCGTTAATTTCATATAACTACCTTCACTTTCCGCGGTAAATGAAAAAATGGTGATATTTTCAGCGCTATACTTGACATTGGGAGCAATTTCAGGTATAATATCCTTGTAAAATTTGATATAGGGGGGCGGTATTATGCCGAAAAACACAAAAGACAAAGAGCTCGATAAAATGTACAGGGATCTCCTTGAGACAAGGAACTCGGCTCGTTCAGCATCAAAAAGTGAAGGAAATCGTCTGCTGACCTTCTTCATAGGACTTCTTCTCCTTGGCGGCGGCTTGTTCATGGTATTCCAGAATATCATGGTCGAGAGCTCATGGGGACTGGGAGGATATTTCTTCAGGATAGGCAGCATAGGACTTCCCAACGGACTTATAATGCTTCCGATAATAGCGGGAATAGCCATGCTGTTCCTTATGGACAGGAAGATATTCGGCTGGGTAGTGCTTTCCATAGGAATAGTCGTAGTGCTCCTCAGCGTAATGCTCACCACACATCTGAGATGGCGCACCACCAACGCATACGTA
>NZ_JAIKXF010000022.1 GCF_024684275.1 Ruminococcus sp. | reverse complement strand
CATTCGGTCTTATCTGCATATTAGCACATGATTATTTGATTGTCAAGATAAAAGTGTTATTCCGGGATCCTGTCGCCGTAATAGATAACCAGCTGTGCGTAGATACGGCTCCAGTCCTGACGGCGGCCTGTCCATTTTTTTGTGATGTCCTTCATAGCCAGATATGTGAGACCTAAACACAGAAAGTATTTGGCTATAAACAAACGAAAACTGAGCGCTTAAAACATTTGAATCCCTCTCTGTCCGCCAGAATTATAAAGCCTGTATTTCGCGGAAAATACCGAAATACAGGCTTTGCGCAGCTTCGGATGAGATTTTGCAGTTGCATTTGATGAAAAACAGGTGTGACGATTAGTATTATAAAGTATCTTTATGTATCAAAAAAGACTTGCTTTTTGAAGAAATATATGTATAATAAAAGCATAGAGATAATATTTCGGTTGAAATAATTTTTAATGAGGGAGTGATTTAAATGATAGGTAATACTATAAAAAAAGCCTTAGGTCTGACTGTCTCTGCCCTGACTATATCATTGTGCGTTCCATTTTCAGTTTCAGCTGACGATCAGGAAGGGAATAGTTACGTAACCAGCGGCGGTAATGAAGTTGGCGAAACCGATATAACTTATGAGGACTCAGGCAGCACTGAGTTCGTAGCAACTCGCCATAACATTAACTATGAGTACGAAAAGGGCGGCGACGGCTTCAAAGATTACATGGGACCGTACTTCCGTCTCGGAACCTCTGTATATGCCTATGAACTTAACAACTCAAAGGCTCAGGAGTTCATCAAGAAGAATTATAACTCTATCACCTGTGCAAACGAAATGAAGCCTGATTCTATCATTAAGAGCGTAAAGGATGATAAAGTAGAGATAAGCCTGCACTCGGCAAGCAATATCCTTAAATTCGCTGAGGAGAATGGCATAGGCGTTCGTGGCCATACGTTTGTATGTTACAGCCAGACGCCTGCTTATCTCTTTCAGGACAATGGCGAATATGTTTCCAAGGATCGTATGAACAAGCGCCTTGAAAGCATGATAAAGAACACATTTGCTCAGCTCGAGTACGATTATCCTGATTTACAGGTCCATTCCTACGACGTATGTAACGAGCTCTTCATTAACGACGGCGGCGGAATGAGAGATTCAAACTGGACAAGAGTGTATGGTGAAGGCAACAGTGAGTTTGTGTTAAACGCATTCAAGTATGCAAGACAGTATGCTCCTGGGTATTGTAAGCTTTACCTCAACGATTATAACGAGTACGTGAGCGCAAAGACAGATGACATTATAAATATGGTTAAGTCAATAATGAAAGAGGGCGACTATATCGACGGGATCGGAATGGAGGCTCATCTTAGCTCAAAATATCCATCGGCAAGCGAATTTGAAACAGCTTTAAAGCAGTTTGAGTCACTCGGACTTGACGTTCAGATCACAGAGCTTGATATCTCAAGCAACACTGGTCCTGTCGATCAGATTTACCCTCAGATCTTTGAGGTAGCTATGAAACACGCTAGGAGAGTCTCCTGCGTAACTCTATCGAGAACAACAGACGAGAGTATCTGGAGATACGACGATGGTTCAAAGCTTCCGTTCAGCAACTATCAGCCTAAGCAATTCTATAATGACATTATAGCTCTTGCTGACAAAATAGATCCTCCTGTAACTGCGATTGCAACTGCAAATACAACAACTGTACCTTCTGCCACCACTACCGCAGCAACTACCAATACAACTACAACAACAGCTCCTGCTATAACAGCAGAAGAACCTGATGATTTTAAGGAGCTTCTTGACTCAAAGGTTTCAAAGTGGGGGGATTCTAACTTTGACGGCGGTATCGATATGGGCGACGCAGTAATGATAATGCAGTCACTTGCTAATCCTAACAAGTATAAGCTCTCAGAGCAGGGCAGGTTCAATGCGGACGTTTATGAGGCAGGTGACGGTATAACAACAAATGACGCAGCTGCTATACAGAAGTACCTCTTAGGTCTTATCAAGTCACTACCTGAGAGCTATTCGTCAAATGAAACTGCTGCAGCAACAACAACTACTACTATAGCTGTTAATAGCAGCGATGTTTAGGAATAGGAAAATAATAGCCCTGTGCTGCCTCGTTCAAAAAGAGGGCAGTGCACAGAGCAAGTCAAGTTACCGGTTAAACAGGTAAATACAGTCATTATGACAAAAACCAGCCCTGAATTCAGGGCTGGTTTTTTATTATTCAAGAACGTTTGAAAAAAACGGTTTTCGTTATATATACTGATTTGATCATACTATCATCATAAGGTCGGATCTGTACGAAGCTGACCTCATTCAATGTTTCTGTCAATTATTTGCAAAGGCGTTATTCTTTATTGTAACTGTGTAGGAGTCATTATTTTTTTCACCGATCTCAATAGTAAGACCTGTGTCAATAGTCTGTCTTCCGTTACTGTCATACCAGTGGAAACCAGAGATATTACCGTCGATAACAGCACCTGTTTTGTAGATGTTGTCCGATTTTTTATCATCTATGAGTCTGATAAAGCGTCTTCCTTCATAATTATCTGTAAACTCAGAACCGCTTGCATAACGGAAAGATGTCCACCACCCGTTGTTATAAAGAGAAGCATCAACGTGATATACACGTATCCCTTCACCCATAGAAACATACCACGGTGGAGAACTGTTATTTGCCTGTTTGGTGGTATATTCTATCATCATGTATTCACTGTGATAGCGGCTGTCGAGGTCTCCGCAGGGTATAATAATGGTATTGCCCTTTGAGGTTTGTGCGTTATAGAGGATAAAGCTCTGTGTTCCTGATGAAGAATCATAGACCTGGACCTGATCTGTTTTGTACCAACCGAGATGAAGCTTTGATACGCAGCTCAGATCACCGCCTGTGTCGTCCATAAGCTCACTTCCGGCAGTTCCGTGAAGTCCGTCGGCGTCGCTGTTTTTATCATAGCGGTAATAATCAGGCAATCCCATACAATGACCTGTTTCATGTGTAAGTGTAGAAACAAAATCCCTATAGTCGACAGAGGAATTTATCTGACAATTGCCTGTTATCATGTGACCTATTTTCATTCCGTCGTATACATAATTATCGTTTGCAAATTGAACCGATGCAGGCCACCATGTGTCATTGCTTGTCTGTCCGGGAACGATAAGGACCAGTGTATCTATATATCCGTCGTTATTCCCGTCAAATTCACTGAAGTTTATCTTGCTGTCAAGTGCCTTGCATGCTTCAGTCATGAGAGCTTTCTGACCTTTGACCTGATAGTAATTGTTTACAGAATTTCCTGTGCTGTAATGATAGGCTTTTCCGGTGAGATCAAGAGCGCCTTTTGAGGAGCGTTTGAAAAAAGCTGATATGCTTTCCCACGGATAGAGCTTGTTGTCAGAGTTCTCTTCGCCGAAGGCGATCTTTTCTATTTCGTCAGTTGTTGGAAGATAGCTGAACTTGCAGTCTGCAAAATCAGCGTAGATAATAAGCATTTTGCCATTGCCCTGTGAAGGCATGAATTTATAAACATCATTGACAGAAGCTCCGATAAATTCACCGTTTTCTTCGATCGGATCGTCAGGAACGATGTATTCGGTTTCCCACTGCCAAACCCAGAGGGCACTGTCGTTTACAATGGCTTTTCTTAGCTCAACAAAATCAAATATATCGACTGCTCCGTCCTGATTAATGTCAGCTGTTACAAAGTATTCTCCTGCCTGAAATCCGTCTGCCCCATTAATGCCGATGTAAGAATTCTGAACGTGATAACTATTGCTGTCGGTCATAGGTTCTATTCCGAGCAGGTGCCGTTTCATAATAACAAGGTCAGCTACATTCAGCTCCTGATCGTTGTTAAGATCGCCCATATATCCGATATGCTTCCATTCAGCAGAAGCTGATAATGGTATAGCTGCCGAGCCTGCGAGCAACGCGGAAAAAAGAAGAGGAATTGTGCCGCGGAAGCGAATTTTCATAGTAGACACTCCTTTTTGTTTGATAAGTGAAATATCCACCTATATTATACATTATTAATTGGAGAATGTCTATAGTTGACAAAAATCTTTTGTATTTAACATGATATTTATATTATATATTTATAACGATAAATTATATGTATCCTCATGCAAACACGAAAACTGCTTAGTATTTAATTATGATTGACTTAGCGGGCATAATATGCTAAAATATAAACATAAATACTTTAACAGGAGGGCGGTATGGAAGAAAGGTTCATATACTGCGGTACAAAGAAAATGCGCTGCGGCTATACAACCGGCTCCTGTGCCGCAGCTGCTGCAAAGGCTGCCGCTGAGGCACTTCTTACAGGTCAGAATGTGAAATATACAGAAATACTTCTCCCTAAAGGTGAGCGAATTATGCTCGAAATATCCAAATGCACCATATACAAAGAAATTGCCGCTTGTTCGGTAATAAAGGACAGCGGTGACGATCCTGATATTACCAATGGTATCGAGATAATCGCGGAGGTCTCACTTATCGAATACGGTGTGGATATAGTCGGCGGAAATGGTGTGGGAACAGTTACAAAGGCGGGGCTTGACCAACCAGTGGGAATGGCAGCAATCAACTCTGTACCTCGAAAAATGATAGCTCAGTCTGTAATGGATGCCGCAGAAATGCATGAATACAGAGGCGGATTCAGAGTAGTTATATCTGTGCCGAAAGGGGAGGAGCTTGCTAAAAAGACCTTTAATCCGCGTATCGGAATTCTTGGCGGTATCTCAATAATTGGGACAACGGGTATTGTGGAGCCGATGAGCAGCTCTGCAATGATCGAAACTATTAGAACAGAGGCAAATATCCGCCGACAAGAGGGAAGAAAAGTTCTTGTACTGACAGTTGGAAACTACAGCGATAGGTTTGTTTTCGAGAAGCTGCCGCAGCTCAGCGAACAGTGCGTAATGTGCAGCAACTTTATCGGTGACGCTATAGATATAGGTATTACACTTGGCTTTGAGAATATATTGATATGCGGTCATATCGGCAAGTTGGTCAAGCTGGGTTCGGGTATTATGAATACCCATTCTTCATATGCCGACGGAAGAATAGAGACTCTTATTGCCTGCGGTGCTCTTGCAGGTTTGGATAACAGTCTGCTTTGCAGGCTAAGTGACTGTGCAACTACTGATTCCGCACTGGATATACTGTATGAAAACGGACAGGCACAAAGGCTCCTTGATGTTCTTACTGAACGAATACACAGCTATTTACAGGCAAGAGTAAAAGGTGAGGCGAAAATTGGCGCAGTTGTATTTTCCTATCAGCACGATATGCTGCTGAAAACTGGGTATGCAGATGAGATACTTGATTTGGCGGTGAAATGAATGATACACTTTGTTGGTGCAGGCAGCGGTGCGCCTGACCTTATAACACTTCGCGGAAAGAAACTTATTGAGGAAGCAGATGTTATTATATATGCCGGCTCGCTGGTAAATCCCGAATTATTGGATTATGCAAAAAGCGGCTGTGAGATACATAACAGTGCCTTAATGACTCTTGATGAGGTCATAGATGTAATGGAAAATGCAGAAAACAGCGGTAAAACTACTGTGCGTCTTCATACAGGTGATCCCTGTGTTTTTGGTGCGATACGGGAGCAAATGGAAAGGCTGGACGCTCTTGGCATAGCTTATGATGTCTGCCCCGGGGTAAGCTCATTCTGCGGAGCGGCGGCTGCGCTGAAAGCCGAATATACCCTGCCTGATGTTTCACAGACGGTCATACTTACAAGAATGGCAGGCAGAACTCCTGTGCCCGAAAGCGAGAGCATAGAGAGTCTTGCCGCCCACCATGCTGCAATGGTGATATTCCTCAGCACAGGTATGCTTGAGGAGCTTTCCGAAAGACTCATAAAAGGCGGATATACTGCGGATACCCCGGCGGCGATAGTTTATAAGGCGACGTGGAACGACGAAATGGTCTGCCGCTGTACTGTTGCCAGCCTTGCAGAAACTGCCGAAAAAAACGGAATAACCAAGACCGCACTGATCACTGTTGGGGACTTTTTGGACGGAGTTCGTTCTCTGTCTAAGCTATACTCAGCAGATTTTGAGACCAAATTCAGAAAGCCGAGCAAACAATGAGAGCTGCGGTTATCTCCATTACTGAAAGGGGCAGGGTACTCTCTCTGCATATCAAAAAATGCGCTGATTTTATCAGTACAGATCGTTTTTGTATTCGCAGCCATTCAGACTTCGGCTCGCGCTGCTTTGAGGACCCGGCTGGACTTGTCTCAGACATTTTCAACAGATATGACGCACTTATCTTTGTATGTGCCTGCGGAATCGCTGTACGGACTATTGCTCCACACATTCAGTCGAAAAACACTGATCCTGCGGTGATTGTAATTGACGACTGCGGACAGTTCGTTATCCCTATACTTTCAGGACATATCGGCGGTGCAAACGCCCTTGCTGTGCGTCTGGCGGAGCTTATAGGAGCTAAGGCTGCCGTTACTACTGCCACCGATACAGGAGGACGTTTTTCCCCGGACAGTTTTGCTGCTGCAAACGATCTTATTATTACTGAAATGGACAAGGCAAAAGCCGTGGCAGCCGCTGTGCTTGAGAGTGAAAAAATAGGTCTGGTCAGCGAATATAGATTCGTTGGGCTGCCGAAGGAAATAGTTGAGGATACCGGCTGCAAAACGGGAATTTATATAGGCAATGCCGACAGGACGCCATTTTCGGTGACACTGAAGCTCATTCCCAAAAATATCGTTCTCGGTATCGGCTGCAAGCGCGGAACAGATTTCAGTGCTATCGACATTTTAGTGCGTATGGCGCTGTATAAAGCAAAAATACCAATTGAGCGCGTTTCTGATGTAGCTACTATTGATATTAAAAAGGACGAGCATGGGATTCTTGAATTCTGCGAAAAATACAGTTTGAAGCTACGTACATATACGGCGAAGGATCTCATGGAAACTGATGGAGATTTCACCTCGTCCATGTTTGTGAAAAAGATCACCGGAGTGGACAATGTCTGCGAAAGAAGTGCTGTGAAATGCAGCGGCGGCAGGCTGATAATGCGGAAATATGCGGCAAACGGAGTAACAGTAGCTGCTGCAGAAAAACCGCTTATACTTGATTTTGAAAGGAAGATATTGTAATGCTTTACGTTGTCGGGATCGGTGCAGGAAGCCGCGACGGCATGACGATAGCTGCTGAAAGTGCTGTAAAACGCAGTGAATTGATAGTCGGCTATACTAAATATGTGGAGCTGCTGCGAAAGCACTTCCCGGATAAGAATTATGCTTCAACAGGTATGAAGCAGGAGCGTGAGCGCGTTGAATATGCATTGAAAGAAGCTTCCGAGAAGAATGTTTCTCTCATTTGCAGCGGCGATCCACAGCTCTACGGCATGGCCGGACTGGCATATGAGCTCAGCGAGAGTTTTCCAAACGTGGAAATAGAAGTCGTTTCGGGTGTTACGGCTGCTTTCAGTGGCGGAGCTGTACTCGGCTCTCCGCTTACACACGATTTTGCAGTAATAAGCCTGTCAGATCTTCTAACTTCAAAGGAAAAGATACGGAAACGCCTTGAATGCTCGGCGGAGTGTGACCTGACTATAGTTCTTTATAATCCGTCATCAAAAAGCCGTGCTGACTACCTGCAAAAAGCCTGTGATATTGTGCTGAAGCACCGTTCGGCAGATACGGTCTGCGGCTATGTTCGCAATATCGGCAGAGAAGGTGAGGAGAGCCGTATCCTGACGCTGGCGGAGCTTCGCGATACTGCTGTTGATATGTTCACAACTGTATATATCGGTAATTCCGAGACAAAGGTCATAGGCGGTAAAATGGTAACTCCGAGGGACTATAAAAATGTGTGAGCTGCTCATATTCGGCGGAACAACAGAGGGAAGGCTTATTGCCGAGTACTGTGCCGAAAATAGTATAGCTGCCGATGTTTCTGTAGCAACTGAATATGGTGCAGAGCTTCTTCCGCAGAGCGTGAATGTACTGTGCGGAAGGCTTGAGAAAGAAAAGATGATGATGCTTATGCAAAAAAAACATTATCGTATTGTCGTTGATGCCACTCACCCATATGCAGTTGAAGCAACGAAAAATATCAAAGCTGCCTGTAAAGCTGCAAGAGTGAAATATCTGAGGCTTTTGCGGAAAAGCGCGGAATGTCGCGGCAAAATCGTCAGGAATATGGCTGAGCTTATTGAGCATCTCAATAATACAGACGGCGCAGTGCTGAGTACACTTGGCAGTAAGGCTCTTCCGGAGCTTACGAAGGTCAGCGGCTGTCAAGAAAGGCTATGGATAAGAGTTCTGCCCTCTGACATAATACTTGAGCAATGCCGTGAATTGGGCTTTGATACGACAAAGGTGATACTTGCAAAAGGTCCGTTCACTACTGCACAGAATGTGGCTCATCTTAAAATGAGCGGTGCTGAAATACTTGTCACTAAGGAGAGCGGCGAGACAGGAGGATATTCCGAAAAGGCTGAGGCTGCGCGTATCGTCGGCGCAGAAATGATAACACTTGCACGTCCTGATGAGGTCGGGATCAGTTTTGACGAGGTAATCGATTTCATCGAAAAGGAGCTGAAAAAATGAAGATATACATAATCGGGATAGGCGTAAACGGCATTGATTCACTGACAAAGGAGGCTGAGTCTACAATAGCCGAAGCCTCGCTGCTGATAGGGGCTGAGCGTATGTTGAATCCGTTCAGCAGTTTGGGAAAAGAGCTGTTTTGCAGTTATATTCCGAAAGAAATTGCTGCAAAGCTCCGCAGCTGTGAATATGGCTGCGCCGCCGTGCTTATGTCAGGAGACTGTGGGTTTTTCAGCGGTACAAAGAAGCTGCTGCCCCTGTTGAACGAGTATGATGTAAAGGTGGTTGCTGGTATTTCATCAGCTGCGTATTTCTGCGGAAAACTTGGCATTTCGTATGAACAGATGAAGTTCGTTTCACTACATGGACAAAGCTCAAATATTGCGGTTAATGTCAGGCTGAATCGGCAATGTTTTTTCCTGTTAGGCGGTGATATTACGGCAGCAGAGGTGTGCCGTCGTCTATGCAGATACGGCATGGGAGATGTTACAGTACATATTGGCGCTGATCTGGGCTATCCGGATGAACGTGTAGTATCAGGCAGAGCCGAAAATCTTATTGACAATGATATTTGTGGTCTTGCGGTTATGATAACTGTAAATATGGACGCTCTGCGGCGTATCCCGTCAGCCATAAGTGATGAGGAGTTCCTTCGTGATAAAGTTCCCATGACAAAGTCAGAGGTGCGCTGCATTGCGGTTTCAAAAATGAATATCGAGTGTGATTCTGTTGTCTGGGACATAGGCTGCGGCACGGGGGCAGTATCTGTTGAAGCTGCCTGCCGCTGTCCTGACGGAGAAGTTCTGGCTTTTGACAAAAAAGCCGAGGCGGTGCTGCTGACTGAAAAGAACGCCCGGCTTTTCGGCTGTGATAATATAATTGCAGCTGAGGGAAACTGCCCTGAATGTCTGGCTGAAGCCGAGACTCCGGACAAGGTGTTTATTGGCGGCAGTTCTGGGAATATGAGTGGTATTTTTGATGTGATATATACGAAAAATCCCAATGCTTACATTACTGTGACAGCAGTTTCCCTTGAAACTCTTAGCGACGCTGTGAAATGCTTTGAAAAGTACGGCTCTTCTCCCGAAATTGCGCAGATTTCTGTTACACGTACTGAAAAGCTCGGCACTCATACAATGCTGAAAGCCCAGAATCCCGTGTTCATTATTAGCGGAGGACTTACATGAGACGTTTTATTATCGGCGGTACTAACAGCGGCTGCGGCAAGACTACTGTTACCTGTGCTGTTATTGCAGCTATGAAAAAGCGCGGGATCAATGTCGCAGCCTTCAAGTGCGGTCCTGATTACATTGATCCAATGTTTCACCGCAAGGTTATTGGCGTGGCTTCTCACAATCTTGACAGTTTTCTCTGCGGCAGGGATACTCTCCTGTATTTGCTTGATGAATACGGCAAAAGCAGTGATATTGCCGTTATAGAAGGTGTCATGGGCTTTTATGACGGTGGTGCCGGCAGTACGGATTTTGTGTCTGAGCTTACAGATACTCCTGCGGTCATTGTTTTGGACTGTAAGGGTATGAGTGATTCTATTGGCGCAGTAATGAGTGGTTTTCTAAACTATCGTCCTAACAGGATCGCAGGCTTTATCTTTGATCGCCTGTCTGAGAAGCTAATCCCTCTTGCTGAGAGGCTCTGCGCTGAGCTTGGAACAGAGAACTTCGGCTGTCTGCCAAAAAGCGATATTGCTATTGAGAGCCGTCATCTTGGACTGGTGACAGCCAATGAAATTTCCGATATACAGGAGAAGTTGAGCCGCCTCGGAGAACTTGCAGAGCAGTATATCTGCATTGACAAGCTTCTTGAAATCAGCGATTTACCTCTGCCTCGATATACTGCTCCTGACATTGCGCACTTTTCGGAAGCTCCCTCAATAGCAGTAGCAAATGACAGCGCTTTTTGCTTTATATACCGTGAAAATATTGAGCTTCTTGAAAAAATGGGCTGCAATATCGTTTATTTTTCTCCGATTGCTGACAAAAGCGTGCCAAATGCTGACGGACTGCTGTTATATGGCGGATACCCCGAGCTTTACTGTGCGGAGCTATCAGCGAACAGCGCAATGCTCGAAAGTATTAGGAACTGCGTCAGCGGCGGTATGCCGACTATTGCCGAATGCGGAGGCTTCATGTATCTCCAGAAAACGCTTACAGACGCAGACGGCAAAAAGTTTTCAATGGCAGGCGTTATCGACGGAGAATGCTTCCCTACATCGCGGCTTCAGCGCTTTGGCTATATCACGATGACAGCCAAGTCTGAAGGATTGCTTTGCGGCTGCGGAGAAACGATCCGCGCACATGAATTTCACTACTGGGACAGCACGTATTGCGGAAACAGTTTTACTGCGGAGAAAAATGACGGCAGAGCATGGGAGTGCTGTCACGTCAGTGAAAGTCTTTACGCAGGTTTTCCGCACATTAATTTCTTTTCGGATACAAGGCTCGCGGAGCGCTTTGTGAGAGCTTGTATCGCATACGGTGATAAAAATGGACAGGATACAAAAGATCTCCCCCACTGATAAAGCCGCCTATACTGCGGCAAAATTACGCTGGGACAGTATTGCCAAGCCTCTTGGCAGTCTCGGACTGCTGGAGGAAATGATACAGAGGATAGCCGCAGTACAGGGTACGCCTGATGTTGATATTTCGATCAGAGCTGCTGTTGTTATGTGCGGAGACCACGGCGTTGTCAGCGAGGGCGTTACTCAGTGCGGACAGGAGGTCACTGCGGAGTGTGCAAAAGCTATTGCTGAGGGACGCTCAAATATAAATGCAATTGCAGCTGCTTTTAATGTGGATGTCATCGCGGTAGATGTCGGTTTATCCACAGATGTTGACTGTGACAGGCTCATTAAGCGAAAGGCAGTTTACGGCACCGATAATATCGCTGTAGGAGCAGCTATGACAGCTGATGAGACAGAAGCTTCCATAGTTACGGGAATGGACATGGTGAAGGAGCTGACCGAGCGCGGCACAAAAATTATAGTGACGGGAGAAATGGGTATTGGTAATACAACTCCCACAGCCGCCATAGCTTCTGTGCTTCTTGACCTGCCTCCGGAGCAGGTCACAGGGAGAGGTGCAGGTCTGTCCTCAGAGGGCTTACAAAGAAAGATCAACGCAGTAAAACGTGCAATTGAAGTCAACAAGCCCGAAAAGAACAAACCGTTGGAGCTTCTGCAAAAGCTTGGCGGAGCTGAAATTGCCTCTATGACAGGATTATTTCTCGGAGGAGCATATTATCATGTCCCGATCGTTGCAGACGGAGTTATATCAGCGGCTTCGGCAGCTATTGCCTGCGGAATCGATCCGCTTTGCCGTGATTATATGCTGGCGAGTCATTGCTCGGGAGAGCCGGCAGGTGAGGGGCTTCTTGCTTACTGTGGACTGAAAGCTCCCATAAATGCAGGAATGAGGCTTGGCGAGGGTACAGGGGGAGTACTTCTTCTGCCGCTTCTTGACGGAGCATTGGCATTGTACAGAAACTCCCACAGATTTGATGAAACTAATATAGAAAGGTATGCTGAGCTAACATGACAACTCTTGTGACAGGTGGTTCAAAGTGCGGAAAATCAAGCCTTGCAGAACATATTCTGGAGGGCTTCTGCGGAAGAAAAGTATATATCGCAACCATGCAGCCCTTCGGTGAGGAGGCCCTTGAAGCCATTGAGCGTCATAAAAAAATGCGCTGCGGAAACGGCTTTGAGACCGTTGAAAAATACTCGGATATCCACGAAATACCGCTTTTCGGAGAGTGTGGAGTGCTTCTTGAATGTGTGGGGAATCTATGTGCAAACGAGATGTTTTCGGAGAGCGATATATGTTATCCTGCCGATAAAATTGTCAGCGGAATAAAGCGACTTTCTGATACTGCTGCAGAGCTTGTTATAGTCACTAATCAGGTGGGCAGCGACGGTATTGTCTATGCTGAGGGAACTGCCGAGTATATCCGCCTGCTGGGTGAGGTAAACAGACGGATTGCTGAGCTTGCGGACAACGTTATCGAGTGTGTTTACGGCGTACCGATCGTGCTGAAAGGAGAGATACCATGCTGAGGTCACTTTGTTCGACGTTTCTCATGTATTCGCGGATACCTGTGCCGAAGGTCGAATGGAAGGAAGATAACCGCCGCTATGCTCTCGGTTTCTTTCCGCTGATCGGTGCAGTCATAGGCGGACTTCTCATCATATGGCGCATAGTATGTGATTATCTTGACATCGGGCAGAATCTGTTTTCGGCAGTTGCAGTTCTTCTTCCGGTACTTGTTACAGGCGGTATACATCTTGACGGCTTTTGTGATGTCTGTGACGCACGTGCTTCGTATGCTGACCGTGAAAAGCGGCTTGAGATAATGGCTGATCCGCATATCGGTTCATTTGCAGCTATAAAGCTCTGTCTCTACCTGATATTGCAGGCAGGACTTTTTACTCAGGTTACTGAGGCAGACACAACGGCAGTTATTGCCTGCGGTTATGTACTTTCACGTGCTCTCAGCGCACTTACTGCTGTTACCTTCAATTCGGCAAAAAGCAGCGGAACGCTTCAGAGCTTTGTTAAGCCGTCTGACAAAAAAATAACACTTGTAATGGCAGGAGCTTTCATTACAGCAAGCGCTGCTTCTGCGGCGGTTATAATGCCGGTTCAGGGCTTATCAGCGATTGTGACAGCTGCGCTTGTTCTTGTATGGCATAGATATTCCGCATATCGGGATTTCGGAGGTATAACGGGAGACCTATGCGGCTGGTTCCTTCAAATGTGCGAGATAGCACTGCTGGTGGCAGCAGTTTTTACGGAAAGGCTGTGTTTATCGTGAAGATACTGTTCATTCGTCATGGTTCCACCGCAGGTAATCTTGAAAAGCGATATATCGGCAGAACTGACGAGCCACTGTGTGCAGATGGGACTGCTCAGCTGAAAACACTTATGCTCCCAAGCTGTGAGATCGTTGTATGCAGTCCAATGAAGCGTTGTATCCAGACCGCTGAGATACTATTTCCCAAATGTGTCTATTTAGTATCAGAGGAGCTTAGTGAGTGTGATTTCGGGGACTTTGAGGGTAAAAATTATTCAGAGCTTTCAGGTGATCCCTATTATCAGAGCTGGATAGACAGCGGAGGAACACTGCCGTTCCCAAACGGCGAGGTTCCGTCGGATTTTCGCAGGAGATGTGCTGCAGCATTTGAAAGTATCATTAAAAATTTTGAAAGCTCGGAAAATGTCGCTTTTGTTGTTCACGGCGGAACTATAATGTCCATTCTTGAAAAATATTCTGTTCCACACAGAGATTACTTCGATCTCCAATGCAAAAACGGTCACGGATTTGTATGTGAATGGGACAAAAAAATACTTGTCATTACGGAGGAGATATGAAAATTATTATGCCTGTACTGCCGATAATACTTGGTTTTTTTCTGGACTGTGCAGTTGGTGATCCATATAATATGCCACATCCTATAAAGCTTATTGGAAGACTTATCGGCGGACTGGAAAAGCTTGTTCGCAGCCGTATGAATGACCTGAGACTTGGAGGTATTCTTCTTGGACTGACAGTGATACTGATTTCGACTGCTGTGCCTCTTGTAATACTGATGATATGTTACAATTTAAATCTTGTTTTAGGGATAGCTGCGGAAACCGTCCTGTGCTGCTATATGCTGGCAGCGAGATGCCTGTACAATGAGAGCATGAAGGTCTGCAATGCAGCTTTATCAGGGGATACAGAGGAAGCCAGAAAGGCAGTGTCCATGATAGTTGGACGTGATACAGCTGTTCTTGACCGTGACGGCATTATCCGCGCCGCAGTTGAAACGGTTGCCGAGAATACCTCCGACGGTGTGACCGCTCCGCTTTTTTACATGGGAATTGGCGGCGCTGTGGGAGCTTTTTTTTACAAAGCTGTCAATACAATGGATTCAATGATAGGCTATAAAGATGAAAAATATGCTGACATCGGCAGATTTGCAGCAAAGCTTGACGATGTGCTGAATTATATCCCGTCACGATCGACGGCACTTTTCATGGTAATTGCTGCGCCCTTAGCAGGTCTTGACGGGCGCAATGCTTTTCGTATCTGGAATCGAGACAGGCGAAATCACGCAAGCCCTAATTCAGCACAGACCGAATCTGTCTGCGCAGGAGCTCTTCATCTGCGGTTAGCAGGGGACGCATGGTACTTCGGAAAGCTTCACAAAAAACAATATATCGGCGACAATGATCGCCCCATAGAGCCTGCGGACATTCGACGTGCAAATAAGCTTATGTACGTGACCTCGGCACTTATGCTGATTTTTTCAGCCGCCGTAAGGTGCGTTATTTGGGGAGGGGTTCTATGATACAGCAGCATGGAGGAAATATCGGACAGCTCAGTGATATATTGGATTTTTCGGCTAATATCAATCCGCTTGGAGCTCCCGAAAGTGTCAAAACTGCTCTTTCTGCGAGCATTGAATGCATTGAAAAATACCCTGACCCCTACTGCGGACAGCTCTGTGAAAAGATTGGGGTTTTTGAAAAGATCAGTGATGATAATATTGTCTGCGGTAACGGTGCTGACGACCTGATTTTTCGCATTGTCCACGCTTTTAAGCCGAAAAAGGCATTGATATGTGCTCCGTCATTCAGTGAGTACAGCCGTGCGCTGTCAGAGGTGAGCTGCGAGATAGGTGAGTATGCTCTTTTGGAAGAAAACAGCTTTGATATTGGTGAGGATATTCTCACAAGGCTTGACAATTCTCTTGATATGTGTTTCATTTGTACGCCGAATAACCCTACAGGACGGCTGATTTCTTCTGAATTGCTTGAAAAAATTACAATAAAATGCGAAGAAAATAATATAATTCTCGTGTGCGACGAATGCTTTCTGGGTTTCACGGGAGATAGTGAAAGCTATAGTCTTAGGAGTTTCTTGAATGGAAAATGCATTATTATAAAAGCATTTACAAAGCTCTGCGCAATGCCCGGGATAAGGCTTGGTTACGCTATCTGCGGCAGCACTTCCATAGCTGAGAGGATACGGGAGAGCGGTCAGTTCTGGAGCGTTTCTGCTATTGCTCAGGCGGCAGGTATAGCGGCTCTCGATGAAGAGGGATACGTTCAGGAAACTGTCGGATTCATCAGGGCTGAACGGAGCTTCCTTTTCTCAGAGCTGATAAAACTTGGAGTAAAAGTTTATGACAGTGCTGCGAATTATTTGCTTTTTAAGAGCAAGATCGGGCTTGCCGAAGAGCTTCTCAGATGCGGTATACTTATCCGTGACTGTGAGAATTTCAGAGGTCTGTCAGGAGGTTTTTACAGGATAGCAGTTCGTACCCATGAGGAAAACATCAGGCTTATTACTGCACTCAGGAGGTGTCTCTATGGCTAAAAATATAATGCTTCAGGGAACCATGTCAAATGTCGGCAAGAGCTTCCTTACAGCTGCTCTGTGCAGGATATTACGGCAGGACGGATACTCTGTTGCACCTTTTAAATCTCAGAATATGGCTCTGAATTCATTTATTACTCCCGACGGAGCAGAAATAGGCAGAGCTCAGGCGCTTCAGGCTGAAGCCGCAGGAATTGTTCCCTCGGCACTGATGAATCCTATACTTCTGAAGCCCACAACAGACGTTGGTTCACAGGTCATCGTCAATGGCAGAGTGCGCGGAAATATGCGCGCAGCAGAATATTTCCGCCGCAAAAAGGAGCTTATCCCCGATATAATTTCTGCGTATAACAAGCTTTCAGAAAAACATGATATAATTGTAATTGAGGGTGCCGGAAGTCCCGTTGAGCTTAATCTGAAGGCTGATGACATTGTGAACATGGGGCTGGCTGAGCTTGTGAGCTCACCGGTCCTTCTGGTAGGCGATATTGACCGTGGAGGCGTTTTTGCTCAGCTAATAGGTACGCTTGAGCTTCTTGAAAAAAACGAGCAAGACAAGGTTAAAGGACTGGTGGTAAATAAGTTCCGAGGGGATATATCGCTGTTTCAGAACGGTATTGATATACTGGAGCAGCGCTCGGACAAAAAGGTCACAGGAGTTATACCTTATATAAGCTGTGATTTAGAGGACGAGGACAGCTTGTCGGAAAAATTAATAAAGAAAAATGCAGATGGAATTATTGATATTGCGGTCATACATCTGCCGAAAATATCCAATTTTACCGATATGGACGTTTTCAGGCAGTATGACGGCGTTTCTGTAAGGTATGTTTCACGTGCAGCGGAGCTTGGAGTTCCTGATTTGATAATAATTCCAGGAACTAAAAGTACCATTGCAGATATGAAATGGCTGTGTGAAAGCGGTCTTGATGAGAAGATAAAAGCCTGCTTCAAGGCTGATGTTCCTATATTCGGAATATGCGGCGGCTACCAGATAATGGGCAAAACTATTTCTGATCCCACAGGCAGCGAATGCAGCGGAAGTATACATGGTCTGGGCTTTTTGGACTGTGATACAGTATTCAGCAAAGAGAAACGACAGACGCAGACAAAGGGCAGATTTTGCAGCGCAGAAGGATTCTTTTCTTGTCTGTCGGGAGCTGAATTTTATGGCTATGAGGTGCACATGGGAGTCACTGAATGTTCGGGCGGATCTCTGAATACACAGGGAGGAAGCTTCAGCAGTAACGCCGCAGGCTGCTATGTTCATGGGATTTTTGACAGCGCCGAGGTCTCTGGCAGACTTGTGAGAGCTTTGTTTCGGCGGAAAGGTCTCAAATACAGCGGTGAAGCTGTTGACAGGCGGAGATACAGGGATATTCAGCTTGATCTGCTGGCTGAAAATGTCAGGAAATATATCAATATGGAGCTTGTCTACCGTATCATTGAGGAGGGCGTATGAATTTAGAATATGTGCTGCCGTCGGACATCGAAAGACGCAGCTTTGAGATAATAGAAAGTGAGCTTGAAGCTCCCATACCGGCGGAAATAAAGCCGATAGTCATACGCGCTATCCATACGACTGCGGACTTCGATTACGCAAAAAATCTCTATTTTTCACAAAATGTTGTCGAAACTGCTCTGAAAGTAATGGAAAGCGGTGCAGTCATCGTTACCGATACTAATATGGCAAGGTCGGGAATAAACAAGGCAGCCCTTGCCAGACACGGCTGTGAGTGTGCGTGCTTTATGGCAGATGAAGATATCGCGGAGACAGCTAAGCGTGAAGAAACTACAAGGGCTGCGGCTTCAGTTGACAAGGCGGCAAAGCTTGGAAAGCCTGTTATTTATGCTGTAGGAAATGCTCCTACAGCACTTGTACGGCTGTGTGAACATATTTCCGCAGGAGACTTTGTTCCTGAGCTTATAATAGGCGCTCCTGTGGGATTTGTCAATGTTGTGCAGTCAAAGGAAATGCTTATAGCTACCAAAGTTCCGTGCATTGTTGCTAAAGGCAGAAAGGGCGGCAGCAATGTTGCTGCGGCTATATGCAACGCCCTGCTTTATATGCTTGACAACAAAAAAGATTTCAAAAAGTGAGGACTGATTGTCGCAAACGTATAAAATACGTGATTTGCTTGAATTTTGGAATATGTTCTGCTATAATATGTTATGGTCAAAAAATAAAAATTAAATAAAACAGACGGTGCTTTCCGATAATTTCGGAAAGGTAAAAGGGAAACAGGTTCGACCCCTGTACGATCTCGTCACTGTAATTGCGGAGCAGTATACGAAAATAGTCACTGAGAAATCGGGAAGGCTGTATACTGCAATGAGGTATAAGTCAGGAAACCTGCCGTTTGTTGGTACACGACCGAAAGGTCAGGTCACGAGGTATTGATCGTACTGTTTCAGGCTCTTTATTGAGCCTTTTTGCAATGCCTTCTGATAAATCAGAAGGATTTTTTATGCGCGGTCATGCCTTTCACAGAAAGGAAGATATATATGAAAAAATCGATCGCATTCTTAATGGGACTTACTGTCGTCGCTTCTGCTCTTACAGGCTGCGTCGGTTCAAAGAGCTCATCTGAGAGCAAGGAGTCCGCAACCTCTGCAACAGAGGCATCTACTGCTGATGACACAACTGCTGAGGATACAACAGCTGCTGAGTCAACTACAGAGCCTGCTGAGGTAGACGATGAGGAGAACTACGATACAGGCGATGCTTCACTTGACAACCCGAGAAATCAGGACGAGATAGGTGAAAATGAGCTTCTTGTGCTTAGTTTCGGTACAAGCTTCAATGACAGCCGCCGTCTTACCATAGGAGCTATTGAGGAATCCCTCGAAAAAGCATTTCCAGATTACTCTGTACGCCGCGGTTTTACTGCAAACATAATCATTGACCACGTTAAGTGCCGTGATAACGAAGTCATAGACGACGTTAAGGAGGCACTCGAAAGAGCTCAGAAGAACGGCGTTAAAAATCTTGTTGTTCAGCCTACTCATCTTATGGACGGCCTTGAATACAACGATATTGTCAACGAGATCGCAGGTTATTCCGATGCTTTTGAAAAGGTAGCTATAGGCAAGCCTCTCCTTACAACAGATGATGACTTCAAGCGTGTCGAGAACGCTATCGTTGACTGGACAAAGGATTACGATGACGGAAAGACAGCTATCTGCTTCATGGGACACGGTACAGAGGCTGAGTCTAACGGCGTATACGCTAAGATGCAGGAGCTCCTTACCGTTGACGGTCACACAAATTATTTCATCGGAACTGTTGAGGCTTCACCGTCTGTTGAGGACGTTCTCGAAAAGGTAAAGGCAGGCGGCTACGAAAAGGTAGTTCTTGAGCCGCTCATGGTAGTTGCAGGCGATCACGCAAACAACGACATGGCTGGTGACGAAGAGGATTCATGGAAGTCTGTATTCGAGGCTGAGGGCTATGAAGTAAAGTGTCTGCTGAGAGGTCTCGGAGAGAACGAGGAGATAAGAAAGCTCTATGTTGAGCATGCTCAGGCAGCGGTTGATTCCATAAAGTAACAAATAAATCGGGCAGTAATAGCTGCCCGATTTTGATATAGGAGGTAAACTATGAAAAAAAGAATTATTGCACTTTCGCTTATAAGTATGCTCGTACTTGCTTCATGCGGCACAAAGAAGGAAAGCTCACAGCAGAGCAGCACTGCTTCAACAACAGTTCCGCAGTCTGCTGCCGGGACAACTGCTGAAGTAGTGATTGAAACAACAACAGAAGCTTCTACCGAGCACGAAACAGCTCCTCAGAACGAAGTAGGCTTCGAGGGCATGACAGAGGTCAGGGCTGATGAACTGAACATGGGAAACTACCATATATCAGTTGATTCAAGTTCGTCTATGTTCAAGATAGCTGACTGCATACTTCATGTCAGCGAGGACGGAATGACCGCTGATATTATTATTGACAGCAAGTCCTACGATGCCCTTTTCATGGGCACAGAGGACGAGGCTGAGAGTGGTTCGGAAACCGACAGGATAACCTGTACCGCAAACAAAAATGAACAGGCTGTTTTCACTGTTCCTGTTGAGGCGCTCGATAAGGAGATACAGTGCGCTGCTCTCAGTGCAAAGAAGCAGGAATGGTACGGACGCACTCTTGTATTCCGTGCAGATTCTCTTCCTGATACAGCCTTTAAGGAGCTGCCGTATGCGACTGTTGAATCACTCGGTCTCAAGGACGGAAAATACAGTATTGATGTAAAGCTTGAAGGCGGTTCCGGCAAGGCTTCCGTAAGCTCACCTGCCGAGCTGACTGTCAGCGGCGGAAAGGCTTCTGCTGTAATTGAATGGAGCAGCGACAAGTACGACAAAATGGTTGTAAACTATCTGGAGTATACTCCCGAAATAGTTGACGGACGCTCTGCTTTTAAGATACCTGTAAGCGGCTTTGACTACAGAATGCACATACAGGCTGAAACTACTGCGATGAGTGAGCCGCATATGATAGAATATACACTTTATTTTGACTCGGAATCCATAAAGGAATCAAAATGAGACGTTATGTATCGCTTCTGACAGCAGCAGCTCTGCTGTTCGTCAGCGGCTGTTCAAAGAAATCAGCAGCCGCCGACCTTGATATTACAGGGAGCATGGAACTGAAATACGCTGAGCAGTTCAGCGTTGACTACTGTGAAAATGGCTGTTCAGTGGTAACTGTCGGAGATGATAAATTTCTTATAGTTCCGGAGGGGACTGCTGTACCTGACAATACCTCGGGAATGACAGTGATACAGCAGCCTGTTGAAAATATCTACGTTGCAGCTTCCTCTGCTATGGACCTTTTTGACGGTATAGACAAGCTTGACGAAGTAAAAATGATCTCAACAGCCGAAAGCGGCTGGAGTCTGCCTCATATCCGTGACGCAGTGAAGTCGGGGAAAATAAAATATATCGGGAAGTACAGTTCGCCTGACTACGAAAGCCTTGTTTCTGACAACTGCGGTATTGCTATTGAGTCAACTATGATATACCATACTCCCGAGGTAAAAGAGCAGCTTGAATCCTTTGATATACCCGTGCTTGTGGAACGTTCAAGCTATGAGAAGCATCCGCTCGGACGCATGGAATGGATAAAGCTTTACGGACTTATCACAGGAAACTACATTGCCGCGGAGCAGCTCTTCACCGAGAAAACAAAGGCTTTTGAGGAGCTTTCTGTGAATGATATTCCCGAGTCTGAGCGCAGGACAGCCGCTTTCTTCTATATCACCTCCAGCGGATATGTCAGCATACGTAAGCCCGGTGACTATGTATCCAAGATGATAGACCTTGCAGGAGGACGTTATATCTTCACAGCCGACGACCTTGATACAGACGAAAACGCCCTGTCAACCATGAATATCCAGACTGAGACATTTTATGATATTGCACACGACGCGGATATACTCATCTACAACAGCACAATTGACGGCGAGCTTGAGAGCATTGACCAGCTTATTGAAAAAAGCAGCGTTCTTGCTGATTTCAAGGCTGTAAAAAACGGAAATGTATGGTGTACGGGACAGAATATGTTTCAACAGTCCACAGGTGCGGCTGACATGATGATCGACCTTAATAAAGTTTTCACAGGTGAACCAACAAACAACGAACTAACCTTTCTTCACAGACTTGAATGAGGTGAAATAATGAATAAAAAAAGAGTTATTCGCTGGACGGCAGGCTTTGCTGTACTTCTGCTGCTGACAGCATTTTTCTTCATTCTTGAGCTTGTAAGCGGTACTACTGATCTGTCGTTCTCAGAGGTCTTTTCAGCACTTTCAGAGGACGATTCCCCCGCTCATACAATAGTTGCAGAGATACGCCTCCCGAGAGCTGCTTCAGCGGCAATACTGGGCGGAGCTCTTTCTGTATCGGGGTTTTTACTGCAAAGCTTCTTCAACAACCCTATTGCAGGTCCTTACATATTGGGAGTTTCATCGGGAGCAAAGCTTACTGTTGCTATTGCTATGATGTTTGCTATGCAGAACGGAATAATGCTTAATTCAGCCTCAATGGTCGGAGCAGCATTTATTGGCTCGCTTTTGTCGATGGGGGCAATACTGCTCCTGTCAGGCAAGGTCAGGAACATGGCTCAGCTTATTATCGCAGGTGTGATGATAGGCTACATATGCTCAGCGGTCACAGAGCTTGCTGTTACCTTTGCAGATGACGCCAATATAGTCAATCTTCACAACTGGTCAATGGGAAGCTTTTCGGGCATAAATATGGATAACGTAAAGGTCATGGCAGTTATAGTGCTGGTGACTTTTACGGCGGCATTTTTTCTTTCAAAGCCTATGAGTGCCTATCAGCTTGGTGAAAGCTACGCTAAAAACATGGGCGTTGACATTAAGCTTTTCAGACTTGCGCTGATATTTCTTTCAAGCATTCTTTCAGCCTGTGTAACAGCTTTTGCAGGACCTGTTTCATTTGTGGGGATAGCAGTCCCTCACCTTATAAAGACGTCTTTCGGGACTGCAAAGCCTATCATAGTTATTCCTGCATCATTTATGGGCGGAGCAGTTTTTTGTCTGATATGTGACCTCATTGCACGAATGCTTTTTGCTCCTGTGGAGCTGAGTATAAGTACTATCACAGCAGTTTTTGGCGCCCCCATCGTCATTGCTGCAATGCTGAGCCGCCGCAGTCAGAAAAGAGGTGCAGTATGAAGGAAACGGTACTTACTGCTAAAGGACTTTCTGTGGGCTATGGAAGAAAAGTAATAGTTGACAGACTTGACTTTGAAATACACTCGGGAGAGATATTTACTATTATTGGGAAAAACGGAGCAGGCAAATCCACTGTGCTGAGGACTATCGCCTCACAGCTGCCGCTGCTTGGCGGAGCTGTACGAATAAATGATACTAACATCATTTCCATGAGCCTTAATGATATAGCAAAGAGTCTGTCTGTATGCTTCACTGACAGGATAACTGCTGAAAAAATGACCTGTGAGGACATGGTTTCAACCGGTCGGTATCCATACACAGGCAGACTTGGTATTCTTTCAGCAAATGACAGGAAAATTGTCCATGAGGCTATGGAATTGACAGGGGTGACCTACCTCGCCGATACTGATATACGCCGTATCAGCGACGGTCAGCGGCAGATAGTCATGCTTGCACGTGCTATTGCTCAGCAGCCGCAGATACTTATCCTTGACGAGCCTACTTCATTCCTTGACATCAATAACAAGCTTAGGCTTCTTGGCATACTCAAGGAACTTGTACGAAGCAAAGATATAGCTGTTGTTCAAACGCTCCACGAGCTTGATCTCGCACAGCGCTTCTCTGATAAGATACTCTGCATTTCTAACGGTAAAGCCGATAGGATAGGCACTCCCGAAGAAATTTTCGGCGGAAGCTATATAAGTGAGTTGTATGATATAAGCTGCGGCACTTTTGATAATCTGTTCGGTACTGCGGAGGCTCAGCGCATCGAGGGTGAGCCTCAGATATTTGTCATCGGCGGAGGAGGAAGCGGTATCTCCATATATCGCCGCTTACAGCGGCAAGGCATACCATTTGCTGCTGGAGTTATCCATGAAAATGATGTGGAATACAGTACTGCAAAAAGTCTTGCGGCGGAGCTTATCTCAGAAAAAGCATTTGAGCCCATAAACGATGAAAGTGTACATAAAGCCATGTCGGTTATGGAGAAATGCAGTGAAGTCATATGCTGTACCGAAAGTTTCGGCACAATGAATAGCGGAAATAAAAAGCTGCTTGAAAAGGCAGAAATTATGGGTATACTAAAAATGCCGGATAATATTTAAGCATGACATAATATGGAAAACATATTAAAAACCTGTATTTAGTGAAGAAAAACACTTAATACAGGTTTTTGTTATTATCAACAATAAAAATGGCTTTTATTTGTAGAAAGCGACAAAAATGCTGCGTGTATTATATTGTTAATAAAAAATTATTGAAGAATCATGTATAGAATGTTAGAATTAAATAAGAAAAAGCTTTTATCAATAAATATAAGGCACTAAAAATTAAATATTATACAAATTGTTTTATCCGATTTATATAAAAAGGGGGAGCTTTTATGGATTTTCAATTATTTGTTGATAGCGTTCCTGCGGCAGCCTGTGTTGTTTCTGTTGAGAAGCTTGAAAACGGAAACTACGGGAAATTACGTATTGTTACAGGGAATAAGCCTTACATAGACAGTATCGAACGACCTGCTGACAACCTTACTATGCTTACAAAGAAATTCATTCCTAACAGTGAATACACGAACTATCTGACACGTGATATGAATTTTGAAGACGCCTGCTATAATGCAGCTATAAACAAAAAATGCATTCACGCCTATGCACATCCGGCAAGGTTTGATGTCTGGTTCAATATGACATTCCTTCCGCTTGTTTACGAAGATGGCAATATCTGCTACTGTGTTTACATCATGGAAGTAAACTTCAAGCCCGATGCTAAAAGATTATCCACTATATCTCCCGATATAGCCTCAGCTGTACTTGAGACCTGTATCAAGCTGCGAAGCCCTGATGATTTCAAAGAAACTATGGCTTCGATCTGTAATGATCTTCGTGATCTATGCGATTCAGAACACTGTTGTATTCTTCTCATGGATACCGAAAATCGAAAATGTTCAGTTCTCTGCGAAGCTTTTTCGGCTGGTTCAAAGCTTTTGCCAATGGAACATTATATAGATGATGGATTCTATGATATAGCGGATTCATGGAAGGATACCATCTCAGGAAGCAACTGTATTATCGTTAAAAATGAGCACGATATGGAAATAGTCAGAGAACGTAATCCTATATGGCACAAGTCTATCACAGAAGCAGGCGGCAGGACCATCGTTCTGTTTCCGCTTGAATTTAAAAATGAGCTCTTGGGCTATATCTGGGCAATCAACTTTAGTATGGAATCAGCTGATATCATTAAGGAAACTCTTGAACTGACCACGTTTATTCTGGCTTCGGAGCTATACAGCTATCGCCTAATTGACAAGCTTCATGTTCTTAGCTCGACAGATATGCTTACAGGAGTTATGAATCGTAATGAGATGAATAATTATGTTGACGCACTTGCTAAGAGCTCATCAGAAAAGTCTGTAGGTGTCCTGTTTGCTGATCTGAATGGTCTGAAAGCTGTCAATGACGGTGAAGGACATATTGCAGGAGATCAGCTGCTGAAAAATGCAGCCAATGCTCTGCGTGATGTCTTTGCAATACATGAGATATTCCGTGCAGGCGGCGATGAATTCGTTGTTATCCTGACTGATGTCACAGAGGAAGAATTGCACGAGAAAGAGGTTAAACTTCGCAGGGCATCTGAAAAATACGGAAATGTGGTATTTGCCATAGGTGCTGCTTATGACAGTGATGTAAAAAATGTTCGTCTTGCACTTCATAACGCAGATGAGCTTATGTACGTTGATAAAAAGCAGTATTATGAGCTTCACCCCGAGAAAAAACGTGGTATAATAGACAAGCGCCGCGGAACAGAATAATTGTAAAAAAAGAAAATGTTAATATAGACATAAAGTTAAAACTGTGATCATAAAATGATACCAAAACAGGCTCACTGATTTAAAGTGAGCCTGTTTTTTGTTAAGTATTGATCTGGATCTTGGAGAGTTTTTTATTTCTTTTCCTTTGACAGAAGCAGACTGAATATAACACAAACAGCAACTCCCGACACTCCAAGTATAGCAAAGAGCATGGCTGCTCCGGCCCCCTTGCCGCTTCCGAATAGTGAAACAAGTATGTTATCAGCGATTTGTCCCGACATTAACGGTTCAAAGACAGTATCTATAAGCAATCCTCCTGAAAGGTATCCAACGGGGATAGTGAAGAATTGCAGAGTATTTCGGCATGAATAAACTCTGCCCTGCATATCAGCAGGTATAGTGCTTCTGAATACCACGTCCAGATTTGCGCCCATATATGGTATGAACAGCCAGCCAAGAACAGCTGCCAAACACCAAACTATGGGTGAATCACTGAAAGCAAGCAGAAAATTTTCCGTGCTCATTGAACAGAAAAGAGAAAGACAGATCGCTTTTATGCGGCTTTTCGGCGGAGGTGTGGCCGAAGCTATGAATGTTCCGGCAAATGTTGCTGCTCCGACACAGAAATTGACTGTGCCGAGTACACCATCACCGCCATTAGACTTAGAAAGTATCATAGGGGACAGCGCTGCATTATAAGCCGAGGCTATAAGGTTTATGCCGGCAAGAAAGAATATCAGTTTCAGAATCATCGGATTGGCTTTGAGCCATGAAAGACCTTCCTTTGCAGAAGAAATTACTGATAAATTATCTTTTTTGTTATGTTCGGGTTCAGGTATACTTATAAACATCAGCAATACAATGAAGGCTGACGAAAATGTGATAAGATCAACAGTCATAACTGCTGATATACCGCCGAATGCAAAGAGCATTGTTGCAAATACCGGCGTCAGTATGGTATTCATGGATTGGGAAAGCGAGCGAAGAGCTCCTGTTTTCTGATAGTATTTCTTTGGTATGAGCTGAGTTGCTGCCACCTCGCTTGCAGGCTGCTGTACTGTATTCATTAGACCGTTAAGAGAATTCAGTATATAAAGGTGCCACGGTGCAAGAGAATTTGTCTTGACAAGAAAAAAGGCTGCTGCGGTTGTGAATGCCGCAAAGAGGTCACAGATGAGCATAGTTCGCTTTTTGTTCCATTTATCGCTGAGTGCGCCTGCAAAAATACTCATTGCCACATATGGCGCATATGAACATACAGTCAGCAGAGCTGTTTTTAGTGCTGAACCTGTGTTTTTGTACAGCCACAGCCCAAGTGCATAGGCAGTCATTGAACTGCCCAGCGCAGAAAGTGACTGTGTTCCCCAAAGTAAAAGGTAGCTTTTGAGCTGTTTTATTGAAGTTTTCATTTGACTTTGCTCCTTTTGATATTATTTATCGTCAGAAATGCAAAGTCCGAGGGGATTATTCAGTTATTCTCCATGCAGTTCCCTCAAACCTTGCATGGAGCTTCATCAATGCATCTTCTCATAATATTCACCCATGTTAAATTTAAATTGTCTGTATTGATAGTATAGCATATAAAGCAATAAATAGCAATATCGCGGTAAAAAATATTCTGTAAACAAAATCGTGGCATAAAGCCCCGATAATTCGTTTTTATCTTACTCTGCCGTATGGAGCGTGCATTCTTCCGTAAGGTGAGTGCATTCTGCCGTAAGGTCTTGTCGGATAAAAGTATCCCATAGTGTAAAGATTGGTGTTGTACCAGTTGTATCTTGGATTGTAATCACTTGTGAATAACATAAGTACATAGCTGTCGTACCAATCGACTTCACCGTCTTCGTTGATATCAGCATATCTGAGATCAGCGTCTGAAAGCTGTATATAACCAAGTACGTGAGACATTATGAGCATTGCGTCATCTGTATTTACCTCATCATCGCCATTGACATCTCCGAGAACTCTGAAGTTGTAATTTGATACCTCTTCAGCAGGAAGCGTTTCTTCAGGAGCTGGCTCTTCAACAGGCTCCGGAACTACCATTCTTTTATTGATAGTTTCAGACATTGTATTGAACAGAATATCAGCGATCTCTTTGTGACCATTTGCATTTGGATGAGGATCAAAGTCATCTTCCGGTGAAATGTTGTAAACATCAACATAGGTAGCACCTGTTTCTGCTGCAATCTCAATAAGCTTCTCGTTAAGACGGCGCATCTGTGGATCAACATTTTTGCCGGCTACCTGCATTGCCATAGGAGCAGCTACCTCAGCTGCGATCGCATTTGCAGCTGTTGTCTGATTAGCTGTACGGTACTTTGACATGACACCCATAAGGTCAGAAAGTTCTGAAAGATCATCATAGTTCCTGATAATATCAATAACTGCCTGAAGTTCGCTGATATCATCGTATTTAAGAAGAACTGCCATAAGCTCTTCCTTTGCAGGAGTGTTCTCAGAGGCGGTTATAAGCTCTGAAAGCTCCTGAACCTCAGCGATGTCATCGTATTCCTCGATCATTGTCAATATCTCTTCAAGCTCAGACTGATCGTTGTACTTATTCATGATATCTTTGATCTCGGTGATCTTGTCTACCTTTTCATTAAGGCTGTTTATGTAATCTACAGTCTGTTTGCCGCTTGCTGTAAGCTCGTCCTCACTCTCAGCGGCAGCATTTGCAGCCTCGGCGTATATCTTTCCGAGAACCTTGAAGATGTCTTCCTCTATTTCCTCTGAGCTATCTGCTGTACGGTATGGGTTGAACATACCTAAAAGAGCTATGTCAGCGTCACCGTTGATCTCCTTAACAGCTTCAACAACACTCTTTACGTGGCTTGCTGACTCGTCAACAAGTTCATCAGCCTTAGCGCTTACATTGTACATAAAGCTTGCGGCTTCGATGAAATCCTCAGAGGAAATGCTGTCCTTGCTCTCGTTGATGACCTGCAGACCTGCACCGATAGCAGTCTGTGTATCAGTTCCGAAAAGTGTAAGCATAAGGGACATACCTGCGGCTTTGAGAATAGGATTTTCACCATAGACCATCTGTGGAATGATGCTCATGATAATATCATTTCCTCCAAGCTGGATGCTGACAAGATCAGCTTCAGAGAGGTATTTATTGTAGTAATCATTGTAAGGGGTAAGCACATCGCTTGCGCCCTCGCCAATATACGCTTCAAGTATGCCGGAAGCAAATTCACCCTTATATCCGGGAGTCTTTATCGTCTTTTCAATATCCTCAGCACGATAAGCTGTGGAAGCAAGGTTTGTACCCTTGACATTATAGCCCTTTTCCGTACCAAGTTTTTCTATATATTCTGTAAAAATTGCTGGATACGCACCCTTTACAGGATCAGCAAGAAGCTTATCTGTGATTATAAGTGCAGGATCCTCTGTAATGCTTCCGTCTGCGAGACCGAAGCCTGCGGCGATACTGTCGCCAAGTGCCACATAGTTATATTCACCATTTGTAAGAGCTGTGTCGCTGTTTGCGGCAAAAGCAGATATTCCTGCTGTATTTGTTAATGTTGCTGCTGAAACGAGTGCAGCCAGTATTTTTGATGTCTTCATTACTTTTCCTCCTCGCCGTAGCTTTCTGTTATTGGTATTACAAAGTTTTTGCCTGTTCTTATAATTATTGTACTTCCGTTTTCTGAATAATCTATAAGTAAAAGACGACCGTTTCCGCAAGGTGCAACATATCCTCTGTAATCATGAGTGAGCAGGATATAGTCTCTCTTAGCAGTTATTTCGCCTATCTCAAATTCCTTGTAGAACTTTACAGCATCGAGGTGATACTTATTGCATATATACTCAACAAGCTCAGCGCTTGGCTCAGCAACATCAGGATCAAGGATTATCTGACCAACAACATCATAGCCGCCGCGCTCATTTTTGAAAGCGCTTATTTCCCACTCGTTGATAGGATCATTTTCGTCGAGAGTGCTTTCTATCATAAAGAGATATACGCGCTTGCCGTGCTTATCAACATATGAGTCTGAGGCTCTGCCCATGATAGTATATGAGCCGTCTGCGTGTCTTACAGCAATATCCCCTGTAACGCCCCATTTCATACCGTTTTCGTCATAGTACCAGCGCTCTGCTGTAGCCTCGGGATTGTTAAGATAACGGTCTGCTGATGCAGGGCTTGAAGCGTGAAGATTAGCAAGAACTTCGTCTTCATCAACGATATTTCCGTCATCGTCCACCAGTTTTACATATACGTAAGGCTCAAGAGGCTTGCCGGTCTCATTTGTTTTTGTTTCTTCGTCCATGAAATATGTAACAAGAGTAGCGCCGCCCTCTTCGCTTGCACCGCCGCCCAGTGAAAATCTCACATTGCAGCCGTTATCACGGAGCCACTTGTCTATCTTGCGTACTGAGTTTACGTTTACAGCCTCTCCTCCGGAAGCAGGACGTCTGAGCATTTCCAGAGCAGTAGGGGAGAGGACTCCCTGTCTTACGCTTGTAAGATAGAAGCTTGCGGTTGCCATAACGCAGTTGCAGTTTGTCTCGGAAAGGTCCTTTGCGAAGGTGTATTTATTGTATATAGGTCTCGGAACGAGTGTACCTCCTCTTGCGAGAGGCATAATAGCGCATACTCTTTCACCAGTCATATGAGTAAGCGGGATGCACTGGAAGTTTCGTTCTCCTACATAATTCTGAGTATCAAGACCTGCGTGCATTTCAACGTATGCATTCAGCGAATATTCCTTATAAACAACGCATTTTGGTTTGCTTGTAGTGCCGCTTGTATAGAAATAGCTGATATCGCGGTCAAGGTCAGTGGGACCGAGATCAAGCTCAATATCACTGTTTTCACCTGCTTTTCTCAGGTCTTCAAGGCGAATGAATTCAACGCCCTTGATCTTGTCAAGGTTCATAAGGCACTCTGTTATCTGCTTAATGTCGAATACTTCCTGCATTTTCTCAGGCATTTCTGATGTATCAAGGAACATCCCCTTCTTTTCGGGCGGGAGAAAATCGTCAAGGTTCATAAGGATTACCTTTTTGATGCTGCTGTCCGAAAGATGCTCAGTAAAATAAGGCAGAAATGCGTCCAGAGTGATGATCACTTCTGAACCCTTGTCCATTGTATAAAGCGGAAAATCATCTTTCAGGAATAAAAAGTTTACATTGTTGCTGACAGCCTTGATAAGGTTGCAGGCGAAAAGCAGCATAAGGTTTTCAATGCTGACAGGAAGACAAAGAGTTACAACATCGCCCTCCTTGACTCCTGCAAGCTTTAAGCCCTTTGCATAGGCTTCGCGGAGTGCAGGCAGCTCGCCGTAGGTTATTTTTGTGCCGAAATAATCAATTGCGTCACCGTCCAGATTATCCTGATTGAAGGTCATGATATTGTCAAAAATATTCATGTTGTAGATCTTTACCCCATTGATGACACGATCTACCTTTGCCCATTCAGGAAATTTTCTTACAATTGTACTTGTGTTGACTTGTGTTAGTGTTTTCATAATTACATTTTCCTTTCGTCTATTTGAAATGGACGGATATATTTCTGCATTAATAAAAATTACCCCTTTATTATTGCAGAAAAAGTCCTCTATAATCCCAAACAGCAGCTATGCTGCTCTGACCACGCGTACACAGCTTTGCTGTTCATTTAAATTATAACACAGAAATTATTAAATAGTCCTTAAATATATCTTAAATGTTTTTTGTATATTCCTTAAAAAAACTATACATTTCTGACAATTTGAAGATGTATTTTAGTTTATTGTATGAATGAAAATTTTGCAAATGGCTATAAACAGGCACTTTTATTGATTTCGATCTCTGTAATATAAAGGAAAGGATAAAATTTTAAGGTTACAAATAGATAACTGATGAGCATCTGTAATTTATGCATAATTACCGAATGTGTGATGGAATATCTACCTTTATATCATGTTTGGTAAAGAAAAGATTCAAACCTGTATATGAAGCAAACTCCACCGAAAGTAAAAGGTGGAGTTTTTGAAATTTTCAGAAAAGCTATTGACAAACGAGAAATAATATGTTATTATTCAAGTGTAACAACTGTACTATATACCATAGTACACTGACTACAGAAAGGAGCTGCCTATGTTTTCTATTGACCTCACAAGCAGGATTCCCATTTATGAACAGATATATCATAAGATAGTCAATCTGATAATAAACGGTACTCTTGCAGAGAATGATCAGCTTCCAAGCGTAAGAAGCCTTGCGAAGTCAACAGGCGTGAATCCTAATACTGTGTCAAAGGCTTATCAGGAGCTTGAACGCAACGGAGTGATTTACTCTGTTCCGGGGCGCGGAAGCTTCGTATCGGCTCAGAATTATGATGAATTCAGAAAAAAGGTACTGACAGACTTTGATTCTACAGTGAATGAAGCCTTTGAAAAAGGTTTATCTCCTGAGGACTTGAAAGCAAGGATCGATGATCTGTACCTATCTTACAGAAAGGATTGATGAAGCATGATCGAATTAAAGAATACAGTAAAAAAATTCGAGGGCTATACGGCTCTTGATTCAGTAGACCTAAAAATCGAAAAAGGAACGGCCTTCGGGCTTCTCGGCTCAAACGGAGCAGGCAAATCCACTATACTTCGTCTTATTTCGGGTATATATTCTCCCGAATCAGGTGAAGTCCTCGTTGACGGCAAGAGTGTTTTTGACAATACAGATGTCAAGCAGAAGGTTTTCTTCATAAATGATGAGACTGTTCAGTTCGGCACATATACGCTGAAAAAGCTAAAAAACTACTACAAAAGCTACTATGCCAACTTTTCCGAAGAATTATTTGAAGCTCTTCGCAAAAAGACGGGGCTTCCCCTTGACAAGAGGCTCAATACATTCTCAAAGGGTATGAAGCGACAGGCAATAGTTATCATCGGTCTTGCCTGCCGAACCGATTATCTGCTTCTTGACGAGGCTTTTGACGGACTTGATCCTACTATGCGCATAATCGTGAAGAAAATGCTTGTTGACGCAATGCTTGACCGTCAGCTCACTACAGTGATCTCCTCACATAACCTCAAGGAGATAAACGAGGTCTGCGATACAGCTGCACTTTTACATAATGGAAAAATTGTGTTCTCACGTGACATTGACGATGTAAAGGGCAGTGTCCACAAGATACAGGTGGTGTTCAATAAGAATGAAGACGGCTCTGTAAAAAGCTATACAAAGGAGGATTTCGCTCAGGAAGGTATTGAGATACTTCACTACGAGCAGAGCCAGAGTATTTGCTTTATAATTGCAAAGGGTGATATAGAGATGATAAAGGCTTCGCTGATCTCAAAACACCCGATGCTTACAGAGGTAATACCGCTCACTCTTGAAGAAATATTTATCTATGAATTGGAGGTGCTCGGTTATGACAGCAGCGACAGTATCGGAGAATAAAAAGAAAAGCTTCTTCTCTGTGCGCTTTAAAAGTAAATTTTCAGAGGATATGAAGCTGTTTATCACCAATCTTGTATTACAGCTATTGTGTATGCCTGTATATGCGGGTGTACTTTTATGGATGATATATCTTGATAATAATCATTTGCATAACAGAAGTGAGTGCGTCCCGTTTATTATCATAGCAGCTATCGCTTTTATACTCAGTGTAGGAATGGGATTTGTAGTTCCTATGGTGAATTTCCGATATCTTTACAACAAATCCCTTGTGGATATGAATTATTCGCTTCCGCTGAATAACCGTCAGCGCTTCTTTGCGGATTTTTCAACCGGACTTATCACCTATGTCGCCCCTTTTCTTGTAGGCGGAATAATTGCATTAGCTGAGATCCTTATTGGTTCATGCTTTATGGAGATGGACAGGGTGCTGGAGATCCTTCCTGATATAATTAAAGTCGCATCTATTGTTATAGTTGCTATGATAATGCTATATACTATCTCTGTATTCGCCATGACCTTTGCAGGCAGTACCTTTGAGGCTCTTTTCAGCATAGCTGCTGTAAATATAATGATACCATTATTCATATATCTTATATGGGGCAATATAGTTGATGCGGCACATTTCGGACTGACTGACAGATCGGTCATCAGAAATTTCGCCTTTTTAAGTACAAGTCCCATAGGCATTCTTTCCTTTATCATTACTTATATTGATTCTTTCGTTCCTATGTCGCCTGTCGATTTATTGGATAAATCTGATGATATCTTGTATTCATTCATGGATTCCATGTATTTAAGTTTCATTATAAGAACACTTATTGTAATTGCAGTGATAATCTGCATTACGTACCTGCTTTATAAGCACCGCAAAGCAGAAGACGTTTCAAAGCCTTATGTTTACAATGCATTCTATTATCTCATCATGTCCGCAGTTATCTACAGCATTGTTGCTGTAATGAAGAGAACAGCTCTGGAAAACGGAATTATAGCTGCTCTTATCATCGGCGGAATAATCTGGTTCGTTATGGAGGTCATCAGACGCCGAGGTTTCAAGCGTTTCTGGACGGCTGTCATAAGCTTTGCCGCAGCAAGCGCAGCTGTTATCGGAATTATAAAGTTCATCGACATTACTAATGGTCTGGGCAGAGCAAAGTATATTCCTTCAGCTTCATCGGTCAGCAGCGTTGAAATAGAGATATGGGGATACGATATGATAAGAAATGACTGTTTTCTGCACAGTGATAAGGTCATAGCTGATGCTGTCGAGCTTAACAAAGAAATTGTTGACCGTCATTTTAACTTTGAAAAATACGACTACAGTATCTCTGATTATAGAATAAACCAGTCAGACGAAGACTATGACATCAGCGAAAGAGTGAGCTATGATATCGACGAACAGCAAATCAGGCTGACGTACTATATCAAGGGTGGCTCAGTCGTTATGCGTGAATATACAGTTCCGTCTGAAATGCTTATCGACCTTTGCTGCGATATATATATAGATAAAGAATATATAGAAAATAAAACAAAAGAAATGTATTATAAAAGTCTGAGATATTATAGTGAGAACCAAGAGGATACCGTCTTCTTTGACAACAGGGTGGCTGACTACTGCCTTTTCAACTCAACAGATAAAATGGGAGTTTCAAATAGTATTGAACTCTCTCCCAATGAGGGAAAAGAGCTCGCTGAGGCTTTGTGCAGGGATTATACCGCTATGACACGTGATGAATTCAAGGATTCGGAATTTTACTGCTATATAGATAATATTATAATCAATTCCGCCTGCCGTGAGACTGTAACCTTCCTTGATAAACACGAAATAAAGTACAAAATGACAAGCAAAGAGCTTATTGATGAAATTGATATCTATTCCAGCCCTGTTACTGTAACACCAGCGCCAGAATATGTATTCCCGCTTATGTATTTCAAGGATAGAAACTATGCTGACGACTACCGTTATTATACAATTTATGATAATAACAGTCTTTCTGATGAATGTATAAAGATGGATTCTATTTTGAGTCTTGGTTTATACAGAGGCCGCAGTTATCAACACTACGGTCAAAAGAAACATTTTGAGTTTATTGATCCAGAGGCAGTTGAAAAGCTGCTTGAAGCAGCTTCTCCGGTTGTAACAGGTGAAAAGGTCCTTGCAGAGGTTCAGATTGGCTCAATGACGCTTTATATCACTGAACGAACAGGTAATGATGTGTTGATCAAAAATGCAAAGGATTCGATCAGGATCGTAGATAATGCTACTGGCGAGATGTATGATCCCGACATTTACTATGAAGAAGGCTATAGTAAATAAATATCCATGATAAAGCCGCTGATTTATTTCAGCGGCTTTTTTAATTAATATGAACTCTATCTCAGTTATTTGGCGGTTATTGCCACGAACCTCGTTCTGGGAACATAAATTATTGGCTTTTGAAAGCTCATGGTTCTATAGGGTGGAGCTGAAAGCATTAGGTTTGAGTAGAAAAAAACGGAGAACTTGAAAAAGTTCTCCGTTTAAGATATTATTGGTTTTTACTTAATTGGAAGTGAAGCAACCATTTTAAGTAAGTATTTCTGGATAGCAAGTGCATCACCTGTGGACATACCCGGTGTTGCAAGATCACAGTCTGCATTGCTCTGTCCCTTTGCCGTAAGGTGGTTCTTATCACTACCGTTAATTCCATACTTGTTTGGATTAGAAAGTGCCTGCATAATGAGAACTACATCTGACATATCAACTGTGCCGTCGCAGTTAGCGTCGCCGTATGAACTGTCAGTAGTTTTGTCGATATTGCTTGTTGTCTTTGTAGTAGTAGTTCCGCCTGATGACTTATTAGTAGTTGTTGCTGTACCATTTGAAGAAGGTGTCTCGCTGCTCTTTGATGCTGTTGTGCCGTCGGGCTCTGTGCCCCAGATAAGCTTGTCATCAGCGTAAAGTGTTACTTTATCTGTGATAGCTGAAGCAGAGTTCTGATCCTCAAAGCTTACGAGGTCAGGATAGCTGTAGTCGTTTGAAGAATCCCACTCAGGATAGATGTTTTTATCCGGATCCATTTTTGTTGTAAGAGCGAACTGATATACACGGCTGCCGTAGAACTTACAATCCTTCCATGTAACATCAACATAGTAAGTGCCCTTGTCATCGTACTTGACAGGATCAGAAAGTGTAGCATGAGACTCATTGTTTGTATAACCAGCCTCCTGGTCATAGTCGATACGAGCGGTGATATAATCTATTCCGTAGCCCTCGTCGATGAGCTCCTGGATATTGAAGTAGTATCTTGCCTTTACGTCACACTCAAATCTCGGAGGATTGATAGTTCTGTTATGGAGAACCAGCTTGAGCTGGATACCGTCTGCCTTCTCCTGTGCCTTACCGCCTGAAACGAAGTAGCCTACAGGAAGCGGATCTCCGTTTTCGTCTACCTGATCGTAGCCGATAGCATTGCCTGACATATCAAAGTCTTCGATTACGTAGTTTTCCTTTTCGTATTCCTTGCCCTTAGCACCATAGTAGTGATAAAGACCGGCAAGGTCGCCGCAGAAGCCTGCGTTATAGTCATCAGTAACCTCGTTGTAGATATAGTCCTTTGTCTCGTCAACGTGAACGTCCTTAAGGTCAGGACCGCCTACGAGAGCACCCCAGAGGGTATGTACCTGTACGATAGGATCGTCCATGCTCTGTGTAGCTGAGCAGTGTGATGAACGGTGATGTGGGTGGCTTGCGAAGTTTGACTCATAGCCTACCTCATAAGCATAACCCATTGGGTTTTTACCGAGAATGTATTCCATCTGAGCCTTTGCCCATGGAAGGAATGTATCATCGCCGGTCGTCTTAGCGTATACACAAGCACACAGACCGGCAGCTGTATTGTAACGAGCAGAACCGTATCCTGAAACAACTGCCCAGCCGTTAGGTGATTTAGCGATGAAGTCACCGCTTGTTTCACTGTCAGGAAGATCAGGGATCTTATCGCAAGTCATCGGCATATTCCAGAGATAATCGTCTCTGCCGAAATACTTATGACTGTGTACAGGCTCATAGCCCCATGCTGAACAATCAGTTGTCTTAGAACAGCCTGACCAGAACTCGAGGTTGTAACGGAAGATATACCAATCTCGTGCAGTATTTGTAATAGGAGCAAGCTTTGCGAAAACTCCGCCCCAAACAGTATCCCAGCAGTGAACCCAGATATTCTGCCAGCAGTTACCTGTATCAGTAATGATACGCTTCATATATCCTGTGTAAGCGTATGAAGGCTGCTGACCTGTCTGAGCATCTGCATCATATGAACCACTGTCAGAAATTGGCTTAGAATCATCAACTGCGATAATATCGTCTATATAATCATAGTTTTCGGTACAGTAGTAGAGCCATACAGCAGCCCATGCAAGTTCATCGTAGTCATAGCTTGATGTATAGAAGCCACCGTCATAGCCGAGACTTGAGTTGCTTGGCACCATACCGGGCTTCCATTCCTCAACGTGTGTCTCTACTGCAAAATCATAAAGAGCCTTTGCGTATTTTAGACACTCATCAGCATACTCGGGATCTGTGTCCTTGAAGTTGAGATAGTTGATAGCCAGTGAAGCTGAAGCACCTGCGCACTGGTCTGAAGCAGGCATTTCTGTTGTAGCGAAGTAAGCAGGACGCTTAACAGCGCATGATGATGAAGCAACCATTGTGTTGTCCTGCTGGAGTTCAGGAGGACACCAGTAGTTATGGTCGTTGTTTCCTTCGCCCACCTGATAGCAGTAAGCAACTACATTTCCGTCATCATCAAGGAAGGTAGCCTTCATGAAGTAATCGTTTATCCAACGAAGCTCGTCCTCAACGTGCTTCTGAAGACCGAGGTCTTCGTATGATTCACGGAATTCGTAATAACCCCAACCTACAGTAGAAGCAGAGTAGCTGCCGGGGAGACCGAACTTAACATGGTCGCCGGCATCGTGCCAGCCGCCGGTAAGGTCAAGAGTACCGTTTCCGTCGGGATCAAGGAATTTCTTGTTTGCTTCTATAAACTTCTCGGACATATTAACGCCGACATAAAGTTCGGGATCGTCATCGCCGAGATTTGTCTTAGGTTTTCCTGAGTCGCCCTGACCAAGTCCCTGATCTTCCTTAAGCTGATCGTCGGACTTACCCTTTCCGACAGTCGGCATTGGATTCATAGGCTGGAGCGGTATTTCGCTGTCGATAACGTGACAGTTAGAACGCCATGAGTAGTAACCGTCATCTGCAACCTCGTCACCGCACTTGTTTGCGTCATAGAAGCAAAGTGCGAGCTGCAGTGCCTCAGCAAAATTGTGATAATTGTTTTCTTTGCCCTCAGTTATGACTGCGGCATTTGCGCTTGTCATGATACCGCCTGATAAAAGCGTTGCGGCAGCAGACAGGCAGGCTAAGGATTTCTTGAATATCTTCGCCCTCTTCATTTATGATCTTCCTTTCAAGAATGTTATTGCCCGAACTTTTTCAATGGCAGAAAAGTTCGGTATAGACTTTTATTTGAGCAGATTCTTCCCCTTGAGTCTGTCAAAAACAATATTATACCCATCGTTTCCGTCCTTAAGAGAGCGATTTACTCTGCTTATGGTAGCAGTGCTTGCCCCTGTTTCGGTAACGATACTGTTGTAGACTCTGTGCTCGTCGAGCAGCTTTGCAACGTGAAGGCGCTGAGCAAAAGACTTCAGTTCGATGCTTGTACAGAGATCATCAAAAAACTTATAGCAGTCGTCGACGGATTCGAGTGTAAGGATAGCTTCAAAAAGCAGATCCATACTTTCTGATTTGATTTTTTCGATCATTATAATTCTCCAATCTGCCATAAAGGCATAAATAAACAATTTTATACTTTACATTGTAACACATTATTACGCAAAAGTAAAGTGTTTTTTGAAAAGAGTCTGTTCAATTAATAACAATGTGGTGTATATAACATTATTTATACCTTTGTGTAAATGATACCATATAATCAACAAAAAGTAAAGGTTATTTTATGAATTTCGCAATTTTTGGCGTAACGTACCAAATTATCGCAAGTTTTCGTACAAAAGAACTATTTTCTGACTGCATTTTTTTCGGGTTGCGGAATGTTGGTATCTATTTTTAATTTTGGTAGGACTATGATTTAATTTTGTTTGGGGAGAGATGATAAAATATGTTTATGTTTTTGCGTGAGGGGTTGAAATTATTTCGGTTTTATAGTATAATAACTATGAGCCTATTATTTTGGCTGAAAGGATTAATATGATACCAACAGAAATGCGGTGATTTTGTGGAACAGACCATTAAAAGTGATAAAAATATTGAAGAAAGCAACATTCTTTACACTGTTGCTATGCGAGGTCTTGTTGCATTCCCGAAAATGGTAATGCATTTTGATGTTTCAAGAGCGAAATCTATCTCTGCTATAGAACGCTCTCTTAAAGAAGGAGGGAAGCTTTTTCTTGTAACTCAGCATGAGGCTTATGTTGACAATCCGAAAGCTTCTGACCTTTATAAAGTAGGTGTAGTTGCAGAGATCAAGCAGGTGCTCAAGCTGCCTGATAATATCATGAAGGTACTTGTAGAGGGCGTATACAAGGCTAATCTTGTTCGCCTTATCGATGACGGAGAGGTGCTTAAGGCAGAAGTAAAACGTACACCTACCTATTCCCGTGCTAAGTATGATGAAGTGGAAGCAGAGGCTCTTATGCGCTCGGTCAAGGACGTTTTTGAGAGATACGCTTCTTTCTTCCCTAAAATGCCTAAAGAGCTTCTCACTTCGATCATGACACAGGATTCTCCTTTAAAGCTGTTTGAAACAGTAACTTTCAACTGTAATCTCAATTACAGAGATAAGCAGACTCTGCTTGAAGAGACTAATGTGATCAATAAGCTTTCAGTGCTTTTTGCCTGCCTTACTTCCGAGGTAGAGATACTTGAACTTGAAAACCTTATCAATGAGCAGACGAAAAACAGCATAGACAAAGGTCAGCGTGAATTTTATCTGCGTGAGCAGCTCCGTGTAATACAGGAGCAGCTGGGCGAAGACGAGGGTGAAGAGGCATTCAGCTATATCAACGATATAATGGATCTGAAGATCGACGAAAAGAGCAGAGAAAAGCTTATCAAAGAAGCTGACAAGCTTACAAAGCTCCCTCCGTCGTCACAGGAAGCCTTTGTTATCAAGAATTATCTTGATACAGTTCTTGATCTTCCATGGGGCAAGTACACAAAGGCTAAGCTCTCAATGGATAAGGCAGAGGCAGTCCTCGAAAAGGATCATTACGGTCTCAAGAAGGTCAAGGAAAGAATACTTGAATTCCTTGCAGTTCATATGCTGAATCCCGAAATAAAGGGACAGATAATTTGCCTTGCAGGCCCTCCAGGTATCGGTAAGACATCTATAGCAAAGTCAATAGCAAAGGCTATGGGACGAAAGTATGCAAGAGTTTCTCTTGGCGGTGTAAGAGATGAAGCTGATATCCGCGGTCACAGAAAGACCTATGTCGGAGCTATGCCGGGGCGCGTCATTACTGCGCTTACACAGGCAGGTTCAGCAAATCCGCTCATACTTTTTGATGAAATCGACAAGCTTTGCAGCGATATAAAGGGGGATCCGTCATCTGCAATGCTGGAGGTCCTTGATGCTGAGCAGAATTACGCATTCCGCGACCATTTTATAGAAGTTCCTTTTGACCTCAGCAAGGCTGTATTTATTACAACTGCGAATAATGTAAGCGCTATACCTGCGCCGCTTCTTGACCGTATGGAAGTCATAGAGCTCCCAAGCTATACAGCAGAGGAAAAATTCCATATTGCAAAGGAACACCTTGTGCCAAAGCAGCTCAAGGAGCACGGATTGAAGGCTTCACAGCTTAGGATATCCGATGACGCCATCAATGAGCTTATACAGTATTACACCAAAGAAGCAGGTGTGCGTTCACTTGAAAGAAGCATAGCGTCGCTTTGCAGAAAGGCTGCCAAGAAGATAGCAGGTAACGAAGCAAAGCGCATAAGCATTAAAGCTAAAGATATAAATAGTTATCTCGGTATCAGAAAGTACCTCAGCGACCTTTCCTCTCAGAACGATCAGGTGGGTGTAGTAAACGGTCTTGCTTGGACATCTGTCGGAGGTGTGCTTATGCCCATTGAAGTCCTTGTTATGAAGGGCACAGGCAAGATAGAAGTAACCGGCTCGCTGGGCGATGTAATGAAGGAAAGCTCCAAAATTGCAGTGAGCTACGTCCGCAGTATTGCAGATAAATATAAGATCGATCCTGATTTTTACAAGGATAACGACCTGCATATCCACGCTCCTGAGGGGGCGGTGCCGAAGGACGGCCCGTCAGCTGGTGTAACTATGACAACAGCGCTTGTTTCTGCTCTTTCTGGCTTAAAGGTCCGTTCTGATGTTGCTATGACAGGCGAGGTGACTCTTCACGGTAAGGTGCTCCCTATAGGCGGACTCCGTGAAAAGACTATGGCGGCTTTTAAGGCAGGTATAAAGACAGTCATTATACCAGCTGCAAACAAGCCCGATCTCGAAGAAGTTGATCAGGCGGTAAAGGATGCTATAGAATTCGTATATGCTGAGGAGCTGACAGATGTTCTTGATACAGCACTGATAAAGTAAAACAGGAGGGGACGGCATGAAGCTTAATTACAATAAAGCAGAATTTTCCGCAGCATACGGAAGATTCTCTCAGATACCTGCTCCCGAAAGGATAGAGATAGCATTTGCAGGACACTCAAATGTAGGGAAATCCACTCTTATCAATAAGCTGTTCAATAGAAAAAATCTCGCAAGAGTAAGCTCAGTCCCCGGAAAGACGGCTACTATCAATTTCTATGGGCTTGAAAACATTTATTTTGTTGATCTTCCCGGATACGGATATGCAAAGGTGTCTAAGTCGGAAAAAGACCGCTGGGCAGGACTGATCGAGGGCTATCTCAGCTCTGACAGAGACATCAGACTGGTGTTTATGCTTGTGGATATGCGTCATGCTCCCACAAAAGATGATGTACATATGATAAACTATCTTATAGATACGGAAATGCCGTTTGTGCTTGTGCTGACAAAGGCAGACAAGCTCAATAAAACAGAACGCGCAAAGCGCATGGAGGCTTTCAAGGACGAGATACCCTGCTTTGAGGATATCCATTCTATTCCTTTTTCATCACAGACATTTGAGGGCGTTGAGGAGCTGAGACAGATAGTTGAGGATATCGCAGATGACAATGACGTCGCTGACGAATAAATTATACCCGAAAGGATTGTTAAAAATGTTTGTATCCGAAAATTTAAGTGTCAACAGCGCTGGACATCTGGCTATCGGCGGCGTTGATACGGTGGAGCTTGCTAAAGAATACGGCACTCCGCTTTATGTCATGGACGAACAGGTCATAAGAAACAGCCTGCGCCGATTCCATGACAGCATGAACAAGTATTATGACGGAAAAGGCGAAGTCCACTACGCAAGCAAGGCTTTTTCCTGTATGGAAATGTGCAGAGTAGTTGCCAGTGAGGGTGACGGACTTGACGCAGTTTCCATAGGCGAGCTTTATACTGCATATAAGGCAGGGTTTCCAATGGAAAAGGTTGGCTTTCACGGCAATAACAAGACCGACGAAGAGCTCAGATATGCTTTGGAATATAAAGTCGGACATATAATCGTTGACAATATCAGTGAACTTCACAGACTTGAAGTTATTGCAGGCGAAATGAATGCGAAGCCGAGCATAATGTTCAGAATAAAGCCTGGTATCGACGCTCATACCCATGATTTCGTAAAGACAGGTCAGATAGACAGCAAATTTGGCTTTGCTCTTGAAACAGGCGAGGCGTTTGAAGCAGTAAAAGAGGCTGTAAGCTGTAAAAATGTACATCTTGCAGGCTTACATTGCCATATTGGTTCTCAGATATTTGATATTGCGCCCTTTGAAGAAGCAGCTAAGGTAATGCTTGGATTTATTGCTGAGATAAAGGAGAAGCTGGGCTATGTTATCGAGGGGCTCAATCTCGGCGGCGGTTTTGGAATAAAATATCTTCAGGAGCACGATCCTGCACCGTTTGAGGTTTACCTTGAAAGAGTTTCTTCTGTGGTCAAAAGCGAGTGCGAGAGGCTGAATATAGAGCTGCCTAAGATGTTTATCGAACCCGGCCGCTCGATTGCCGCACCTGCTGGTATTACCCTTTACACAGTCGGCGCGCGCAAGGTGATACCTAATATCAGAACATATATATCTGTTGACGGTGGTATGGCTGACAGTCCAAGATATATCCTATATGGTTCAGAGTATGAGGCTGTAGTTGCAAATAAAGCAAATGATGAGCGTACAGAAAAGGTGACGATCGCAGGTAAATGCTGCGAGAGCGGAGATCTTATCGGAGAGAATATGCCGCTTCAGCACGCAGAATCAGGTGATATAATCGCAGTATGTGCTACAGGTGCATATAACTACTCTATGTCGTCGAACTATAACAGACTTCAGAAGCCTGCGGTAGTATTTGTAAATAACGGCAAATCAAGAATAGTTGTCAAGAGAGAGACACTTGATGATATTATCAGAAACGATATATAACAAGAAAACGGGCAAGACGATCTCTTGCCCGTTTTTCATGTATATATATATAGTTTGCCCTGCCATGTATCAAGTTCGGCAAGCTTCTTGTCTATACCGCCGAGAACAGATATTTTATCTGCACTCCACATTGGAGCGATAAGCTTTCGTTTATCTCCGTCGCCTGTTATGCGTTCTATTACGATCTCAGGCGGAAGAAGTTCAAGCTGATGTACGATAATATCGATGTATTCATCACGCTCAAGAAGCTTGAATTCTCCGCTTGAATACATATCAGCAAGCCTTGTACCCTTTATGACATGAAGCATTTGAAGCTTGACAGCTTCGGGACGAAGTATCGCCAGCTCCCTTGCGGTTTCGAGCATATCTTCTTTACTTTCATGGGGGAGTCCGTTAATAATATGGAGACAGGTGCGAATCCCTGCATTTTTCAGCTTATAATAGCCGATCTTGAACTCTTCGTGTGTACAACAGCGATTTATTAGCGAGATAGTTTTTTCATGACAGCTCTGCATACCGAGCTCAACAGTAAGATGAGTTTTATGGTTCAGTTCGGAGAGCAGTTTGATTATTTCTTCGGAAAGACAATCAGCTCGTGTACCTATAGAAATGCCGAAAACATTGGGGAAATCTAATGCAGCATAGTAGGCTTTTCGCAGAAACTGAACAGGAGCATAGGTATTGGTATTTGCTTGGAAGTAAGCGATAAATTCAGCGTCTCCACCGCTTTTTGAGCATATCCTTTCCTTTTCTGTTTTTAGCTGAGATTCTATGTCTGCTTCTTTGTGAGTGAAGTATCCGCTTCCGCTGTCACAGAAGATACAGCCGCCTGTACCCTTTGATCCGTCTATATTCGGACAGGTCAATCCGAGGTCTATCACGGCTTTATATATTTTTTTGCCAAAATTATGCTTGTTGTAAAAATTTAAAGTATTATACCGCTTGTTATCGTTTGAATATTTAAATGGATTGTTTCCCATAATATCCTCCTTTGAAAAATATGTTATCATATAGTCTCATTTTTGTCAATATTTAGTGTAAAAAATAAAATATAGCAATATATGGTTTCTTTGTCTATTGACATTTTGCACAAAATGAGTTAAAATGTAATAGTAAACAAAATTAGAGGTCATCATATGAATGGAAAGAATATTATTCTGATCGGTATGCCTGCTGTCGGAAAAAGCACTGTAGGCGTTATTCTTGCAAAACTGCTTGGTTACAGCTTTGTTGATACCGATCTTTTGATACAGGAAAGAGAAGGAAAGCTTCTAAAAAACATAATCGCAGAAAAGGGGATAGACGGCTTTATCGAGACGGAAAACCGCATTCTAAGCAGACTTGATGCTGAAAATTCAGTCATTTCTACTGGCGGAAGCGTTATTTACGGCGATGAGGCTATGAAGAATCTTTCCCGCAATGGCACTGTGATTTATCTGAAGCTTGATTATAACAAGCTCAAATATCGTCTTCATAATATCAAGAATCGCGGCGTTGTTATCAGAGAAGGACAGTCTCTTAGTTCGCTTTATCGTGAGAGAACACCGCTTTATGAGCGATATGCCGATATTATCATAGATGAAAACGGCTGCAATATTGAAAAAACAGTTGTAAGGATAATGGAGAGCCTCAAAAATCCTTTGTAAGAGTTGTACAATTCGGTGCATTAAAAAAAGCGCATTTGCACAATTTTATCCTTTATTTGAAAAAGTGCTTTGACATTTAGCTAATTATGTGTTATAATGTACAGTAGGATTATTATTATAAAGTAATTATAAGACTTCCGTGCCGTTTATGCAGCAAAACTGCTCTGGCTTGCGGATATCGGAAAGGAACAAAAATGTCTAAAATAATTGCTGTTACTTCAGGAAAAGGCGGTACAGGAAAGTCTACCGTATGTGCAGGAATCGGCTATACTCTTGCAAAGCAGGGGCACAGAACTCTTATTATCGAGCTGGATTTCGGTCTTAGATGTCTTGATATTATCTTCGGTGTTGAGGATAATATAAAATATGACCTCGGCGATGTACTTAGCGGCAAGAAAAGTGCCCTCGACGCAGTTGCACAGATACCTATGGCTTCAAATTTAAATATCCTGTGTGCTCCCAAAACTCTTACCACTGTAAATGCAGAACAGATAGTTGATATTTGCCGTTCTGTAAAGAAGTATTTCGAGTATATCATCATCGATACAGGTGCAGGTATCAATTCTCATGTATTTGATATCGTAGAACAGGCAAATCTAATACTCGTTATCTCGACTCCGGATCCTGTATGTATCAGAGATGCCAGCCTCATGTCGGACGAGTTTTACAACAGAGGCAATAAAAGCCAGAGACTTATCATTAATAAAATAAGTAAGAAGATCATTGGAAGTGAGCTTATATCTAACCTTGACGAGATCATAGATAAGGTCGGTGTACAGCTTATTGGCGTTATTCCTGATGACTTCAAAATGACAGTTGCAACAGGAAAGGGTAATCCTATCCCGACAGACAGCGAAGCCCTCAGGGCATTCGATGCTATCTCAAAGAGACTTGGCGGAGAGTTTGTTCCGCTTACAGTAAAAACTGTATAAACATGAAAATCATTCCGCTTTGCGGGGAAAGGGCAGAAATATGAAGATAGCAATTATAGCACATGATGCAAAAAAAGAGCTTATGGTGCAGTTCTGCAGTGCCTACTGCGGAATCCTCTCCAAGCATACGATCATTGCTACAAATACAACAGGCAAGCAGGTTAGTGAAGCAACAGGACTTCCCATCAAGAGATACCTTAGCGGTCAGGGCGGAGCAGAGCAGATACTCGCACTTCTCTCATGTAATGAAGTCGATGTCCTCCTTTTCTTCCGCGATCCAATAAATCCTAAGGCAGCAGATGTACACGGCATGAACCTTCTCAGACTTTGTGACGTTCATAATGTGCCTGTTGCTACAAATATCGCTACCGCAGAAGCGCTGATACTTGCTCTTGAAAGAGGCGATCTTGATTGGCGTGAGGTCGGTAACCCCAGCATCTAAATCTTTAATTGTCCCTTTTAAAGGGACAATTTTCATGTAAAAACATACAGGAAAGGCTTGAAATCTATGGCAATTAATATCAAACGCCCCAACGGCACCGAAGATGTTCTTCCAAAGGATGTCTATAAATGGCATACTATCGAGAAGATCGCAAGAGATACCGCAGAGAGCTTTGGTTTTTCGGAAATAAGGATACCTACTTTTGAGAATACAGACCTTTTTTTGCGTTCTGTAGGTGAAACCACAGACGTTGTTCAGAAAGAGATGTATACCGTAAAGGCTAAGGAAACGGAATTTACACTCCGTCCTGAGGGTACAGCAGGTACTATCCGTGCAATGCTCCAGAATGGACTTCTTAATGAGGCTTTGCCCCAGAAGGTATATTATATGCTTTCATGCTTCCGTCATGAAAGACCTCAGGCAGGCAGACTCCGTGAGTTTCATCAGTTCGGACTTGAAATGGCAGGAAGTGCAGCGCCTTCTGCTGATGCTGAGATAATTTCTCTTGCAAAGACTCTCCTTGATCGTCTTGGACTAAAGAATATTGAGCTTCACGTAAACTCTATCGGCTGTCCGACTTGCCGCGCCGAGTATCATAAGGCGCTGAGAGCCTATTTCGAGCCTCATAAGGAAGAGCTTTGCGATACCTGCAAGGAAAGACTTGTCAAGAACCCCATGAGGCTGCTTGACTGTAAAAGTCCTATCTGTAAGGAGATTGGCAAGGACGCTCCGCTTATTCTTGATTACCTCTGTGATGAGTGTAAGGAGCATTTTGAAAGCTTTAAAAGATACCTTTCAAGGTTAGGCATAGAATATATAGTTGATCCAAAGATCGTAAGAGGTCTTGATTATTATACAAAGACTGTTTTTGAGTTCATTACAACTGAGATCGGTGCTCAGGGAACTATTTGCGCCGGCGGTCGATATGACGGACTTATTGAGGAGCTTGGCGGACAGCATATTCCTGCTCTTGGTTTTGCAACAGGTATCGAGAGACTTCTCATTACTATGGATAAGCAGGGCTGTGATTACCTAACACCAAAGAAGTGCGATATTTATTTTGCAACAATGGGCGATGCTGCTCTTGAAAAGGCTATGGAGCTCACAAAGGGGCTTCGTGAATATGGCTACTGTGCAGAGTATGACCTCATGGGCAGAGGCATAAAGGCTCAGATGAAATATGCAAACAAGATCGGTGCCGTTTATACCGTTGTTCTCGGTGATAATGAGCTCACAGAGGGCAAGGCAAAGCTTAAAGAAATGGAAAGCGGCAAGGAGACAGAGATTCTTCTTAACGATAAATTTACGTCAAATTTTGAAAATGAATACTTTAATAAGGTCCTCGACGTAATGGACGAAGAGGGCAGTCCGATGTTCGCATTTACAGGGGAGGATAAGTAAAATGGCAGACAGTATGAAAGGCCTCAAGCGTACTCATTACTGCGGAGAAGTTACTGAAGCAGGCAGAGAAGTCGTTGTAGGCGGATTTGTTGACAGAATAAGAAATAAGGGCGGAGTGATATTCATCGTATTAAGAGACAGAACAGGTGTTGTTCAGCTTCTTTTCAACGATTCGTCAGACCGCGAGCTTTTTGATAAGGCAGCTTCATGCAGGAGCGAGTATGTACTTATGGCTAAAGGCGAGGTACGTGAGCGTGAGAGCAAGAACGACAAGCTCAAAACAGGTAATGTTGAGATTTTTGTAACAGACCTGAGAATACTTGCAAAGGCTCAGACACCTCCTTTCGAAATCGTGAACGAGACTAAGGTAAATGATGAGCTCCGTTTAAAGTATCGTTATCTTGACCTCAGACGCGCACCGCTTCAGAAGAATATCATTATGCGTCATGAGATCGCTAAGGTAACAAGAGAGTACTTCTATGAGAATGGTTTCCTTGAAATAGAGACTCCGATGATGATGAAATCTACTCCGGAGGGTGCAAGAGATTATCTTATACCTTCAAGAGTACATCAGGGCAAGTTCTATGCTCTGCCGCAGTCACCTCAGATATATAAGCAGCTTCTTATGGTATCCGGATATGACAGATATATTCAGCTTGCGCGCTGCTTCCGTGATGAAGACCTCAGAGCAGACAGACAGCCTGAGTTTACTCAGATAGACCTTGAAATGTCTTTCGTTGACGCTGAAGATATACAGGAGTGCGTTGAGGGCTTCATTCAGCGCGTATTCAAGGAGGTTATCGGAGTAGATGTACCAACTCCGCTGCCGAGACTTACCTTTGCTGATGCAATGAACCGTTATGGTTCTGATAAGCCGGATACACGCTTTGGTTTTGAAATACAGGATATTACCGATACAGTCAAGGATATAGACTTTGTTGTATTCAAGAATGCTATTGAAGAAGGCGGTTCAGTCCGTGCTATCAATGTAAAGAACGGCGCTGCTGCATATACACGCAAGGAAATAGACAAGCTTGTTGAACACGCTAAGGGAATCGGTGCTAAGGGACTTGCCTATATTCGCTGGGCTGACGAGCCTAACTGCTCATTTAAGAAGTTCCTTGCTGACGGTGACCTTGAAAAGATATGTGGTGCAGTAGACGCACATGAGGGCGATCTTGTGCTTATCTGTGCTGACAAGACAAAGACTGTTCTTGCAACTCTCGGCGCTATAAGACTTATCTGCGGCAAGAGAATGGAAGTGATTCCCGAGGATCAGTATAATTTTCTCTGGATAACAGAAATGCCGTTCTTTGAGCATGATGATGAGAACAATACATGGGTTGCGGCACATCATCCATTCACTATGCCTATGGAGGAATGTCTGGAATATCTCGACACTGATCCTGCAAACGTACGTGCTAAGGCTTGGGATCTCGTTCTCAACGGTACTGAACTTTCAAGCGGCTCTATGCGTATTACTGACTTTGAGCTTCAGCAGAAAATGTTCGAGGCTCTTGGCATGACAGACGAGGAGATACAGGCTAAGTTTGGGTTCCTTGTTGACGCTTACCGCTATGGCGCACCTCCTCACGGCGGCATGGGTATCGGACTTGATCGTCTTGCTATGATAATGTGCAAGGCTGATAGTCTGCGTGATGTCACTGCGTTCCCGAAGGTTCAGAACGCAAGTGAGCTTATGTCCGAGTGCCCGTCTGTGGTAGACGATGAGAGTCTTGAGGTCCTTGGGATCAGCGTTGTGAAAAAAGAAGATGAGTAATCGATTTTACGCAGTATGCGGTATACTTAATATTAACGGGAGGATACTCTTTGTAAGGCATACATATGGTCCTGCAAAGGAACGAATCCTTATACCCGGCGGCTATGTCAAAGAGGGCGAGCTGCCCTCAGATGCTGTCAAACGTGAATTTTTTGAAGAAACCGGAGTTGACGCCGAGGCTGAATCGGTATTTGCTGTTCAGTTCCGTACTGAGCAGTGGATAATCGTATTCAAACTGAAATATATTTCAGGTGAACCGCGTTCCGACGGCTATGAGAACAGCGAGGTATTGCTTCTTACGCCGCAGGAGGCTGTTGAAAGGCCTGATATAACAAATATGAGCCGTGCTATCTTGAAGGCATATATTGATAATGTCGATAATACTCTGGAAAAGGGGGATTATCGGTCAATTACACTTAAAGCAGGCGAATATGAAATTTTTGGTGTATAAAAATATATATAAATATTATGAAATTGCATTGACTTTTTTATAGAGTTGGTGTATAATATTAACTGTACCGTGAAAAACATCTAAGGGAGCTGTCTGTAGGATAAGCTCCCTTTGCGTTTATTTGCAAATTTATTCATAATTTATCTATTGACTGTATCAAGATTAGGTGATATAATCATAATATCAAATGACCAACGGTCATTTTTGAAGGAGGTATGACAATGGCATCTGAAGCTGTTAGAAAAATTCTCGAAGCTGAGGCACTTTCAGACAAGAAAAATGCAGAGGTGCGTAAAAAGCGAGACGAAATTATAGAAGCTGCTTCGGGAAGTTCTTCGCTCGCTATTCAGAAAAGACTAAGTGAAGCACATTCGGAAATTGCAAGGCTGAAAGCTGATTATGATAAAAGTCTAAATGACTACGAAAAACAGGCTGAAAGCGAGTGCGAAAAAAACATAAACAGTATAAGGCAAAAGGCTGAAAAAAATATGTCGTCAGCTGTTGATGAGATAATCAGCAGATTCTTTTGATTTTGCTCTTGAAAAGGAGAGTGATGTAAAATATGGCGAAGCTCAAAATGAAAAAAATCGAGCTTATTGCTATGCTCACGGATAGTAAGAAGATCATAGAGCTGTTACAGCGTAGAGGTGTTGTTGAGATAGCGAAAAATGACGATGAAGAGCTTGAAAACACCAATGTGACTGCTGTTGTAGGCGAGTTTGATAAGTTCCGAAATACAGCAGTTCAGGCGCTGGAAATAATCGACAGCTATTCACCTGAAAAGGTAGGAATAGCTGATATGTTCAGCGGAAAAACCGAGGTTGAAAAGCATGAATTCGGTAAAGAAGCCATGCAAATGGAAAAGGTGATGTCTGCTGCCAATGAAATTATCAAAAATCAACGGAATATCACTGAAGCAGCCTCTAATATCTCACAGCTTGATATAAAATGTGATATGCTTGAAAGGTGGATGCCTCTTGACATTCCGCTGAACTTTAAAGGAACTGCAACTACAGCTGCTTATATCGGTACATTGCCGTATCAAGTAACAGCTGATGAGCTGGAGGATCAGCTTCCTGACAATTGCAGCGTTGAGGTCGTCAGCGGTTCAAAGGAACAGACTAACCTGTTTATTCTTTGCAGTAAGGAGTCGTTTGAGGAAGCAGGTAATAAGCTGCGAAAGCTTGCCTTTGCAGCGGTTTCAGACCCTGACGGTAAGACTCCTGATGAGCTTGTTTCTTCTTATAAAGAAGAAAAGCAAAAGCTTGAAAAAGTGATAAAAGAAGCTAAGTCTTCAATAGAAAAGCTTGCAGAGAACCGTAAACAACTTAGATTCGTCATTGATTACCTGCAAATGCGTAAGGAAAAATACGACGCACTCAGCGGACTTGGTTTCACAGAGAGTACGTTTGTACTTACTGGTTATATCCCCGAAAAATATGCAGATTCTCTGAAAAAGGAGATCGAAGCTAAATATACGGCAGCTATTACTTTTACTGATCCTACAGATGACGAAGATGTCCCTGTTTTGCTTGAAAACAGCAAATTCTCAGCACCTGTAGAGGGAATAACGAAGATGTATGCTATGCCGGGCAAGGGAGACGTTGATCCGACACCTGTAATGTCGTTTTTCTATTACCTTTTCTTCGGCATGATGCTATCAGACGCAGGCTATGGTATTCTTATGATAATCGGAACAACAATAGCATTGAAAAAATTCAAGCTTGAAACAAGCATGAAGAAAACGCTGACAATGTTCCGGAATTGTGGCATTTCTACAGTATTCTGGGGCGCGCTTTTCGGCAGCTGGTTCGGTGATATAGCACAGGTAGTCGCGAGAAACTTCTTCGATAAGGAGATAGGAAGTCTTGCACTCTGGTTCGAGCCGCTGACTGATCCTGTAAAGCTGCTGCTTGTGTCATTCGGGCTTGGAATACTACATTTGTTCCTCGGTGTTGCCGTGGCGTTCAAGATGACATGGGACAGCGGAAAAAAACTTGACGCTGTATTCGATGCATTGCCGATATATCTGATCGTTCTCGGAGTTGCCCCTCTTGGTGCAGGAATGTTTATTTCTGTCCCTGAGATACTCAGTAAAACAGGTATATATATGCTTATTGCAGGTGTTATAATTCTTGTTCTGACGGCCGGAAGGACTTCAAAGTCGGTATTTGGCAAGTTCTTTGGCGGTCTGTATGCACTTTACAATACTGCCACAGGGTACTTTGGAGATATTCTGTCTTATTCAAGACTTCTTGCTCTTGGACTTGCAACAGGAAGTATTGCCAGCGTAATCAATCTTATAGGCACTATGCCTGAAAACAAAATATTCAAGCTCATTCTTCTGATCATAGTTTTTGTTGTAGGACATATCGCAAATCTTGCTATAAATCTGCTTGGTGCGTATGTTCATACAGACAGACTGCAGTTTGTTGAGCTTTTCAGTAAATTCTATACAGGAGGCGGAAGAGAATTCGCACCGCTTACTGTAAATACCAAGTATATAAAATTCAAGGAGGAAAATTCAAATGACTAACGGTTTAGTATTAGCAATTATAGGAGCTGCTCTTGCAGCACTTTTAGCAGGTATCGGTTCTGCAAAGGGCGTAAGCCTTGTAGGTGAGGCAGCATCGGGAGTAGTTTCAGTTGATCCTTCAAAGTTCAGCAAGGTCCTGGTGCTTGAGCTTCTGCCAGGTACACAGGGACTTTACGGACTTATTGCAGCTATGTTCATACTCCTTCGTACAGGAGTTCTCGGCGGCAGTGCAGCAGAGCTGACTGTTCAGCAGGGATTGGGCTTTCTTGCTGCTTCACTCCCTATTGCAGTAGTTGGTCTTATCTCTGGCATCATGCAGGGAAGAACAGCAGCCGCAGGTGTAAGCATTACAGCTAAGAAGCCTGACCACAATGGTAAGGCTATCATTATGGCTGCTATGGTTGAAACATACGCTATCCTTGCGCTTCTTATATCAGTTCTTATGATATTGAATATTGCAGTATAATGGAGGTGGGGATATGTCAGGACTTGACGAAATTCTTAACCTCATTGAAACTCAGCAGAGACAAGGAGAAGAAATGATCCTTAAAGCTGCAAAAAGCAAGGCGGAAGCTATAAAGGCTGAAGGCGACAAAAAAGCTCAGACAGCTTACGAAGATTTTATGCACCGATCAAAGGAACAGGCTGAAAAGGACTACGAAAATGCCTGTAATTCAGTAGATGCTGATATGAAGCGCAGAGTTCTCGCCTGTAAGGTAGAGCTTATAGATGAAGCTGTTGAAAAGACTGTCGCAAAGCTGAAAGCATTGCCTGACAGTGAGTATTTTGACCTTATGATCAAGCTCGCAGAGCGTCACAGTCAGCCTGAAAATGGTGTATTGTCATTTTGCAGAAAAGACCTTGCAAGAGTTCCTTCTGATTTTGAAAGCAAGCTTAATGAGTGCGTGAAGAAAAAAGGCGGAAGCATCAGTCTTTCAAAAGCCCCCGCCGATATTGAGGACGGCTTTGTCCTCAGCTATGGTCTTATTTCGGAAAATTGCAGCTTTCGTGCTATCATCGAATCCGAAAAGGACGAGATAAGAGATACGGCTGCAAGAGTACTTTTCGGTAGGTGAGATCATGAATGATACAAAATACGCAAACGCGGTTGGTGCTGTCAGAGCAATGGAGAATTCACTGCTTACAAGAACAGATATTGATCAGCTTATAAATTCCAGAAGCAATGCTGAGGTATCATCAATAATCTCATCAAGAAGTGGTTCAGGCAGCAGTGAAAGCCTTTCAGATGTTTGGGCAATGCTTATGGAGTATGCTCCTGACTGCATGGAATTGCATATACTGCTTTACAGAAATGATTTCTACAATCTTAAAGCTGTATTGAAGGCAATAATCTCTAACAGAGAGCCCAAGCAATATTACATCGAGCCGACTAATATTGAGCTTTCAGTTCTGGTTGATGCTATTAATTCAAAGGAGTATGACGAACTGCCTGATTATATGAGAAATACGGCAGCCGAGGCATATGAGCTCATAACACAGACTCTCGACGGACAGCTTTCGGATTCGCTCATAGATACGGCAGCACTAAAAGCAATGCAGAATAGCGCACAGGAATACGGCAGCAGCTTTATGCAGCGATATGCTGAGCTTCTTACTGTATGTGCAGATATTAAGACTGCCTACAGGTGCAGTAAGCTCAGCAAGAGCGCTCAGTTTATGGAAAGTGCTGTATGCGGAAGTATCGAGCTCGATAAAGAGCAGCTTATACGAGCTGCTCTGGGCGGCACAGAATCTCTTTTCAGCTACCTTGAGGGGACAGCTTACAGTGAAGCGGCAGCACTTCTGAAGGAGTCAGCAGCACAATATGAAAAGTGGTGCGATGATGTGATTATGGAGCTTGCCGAAACTGCCCGAATGCAGGCATTCGGTCCGGAACCTCTTGCAGCATATTTTATCGCTAAGGAAGCTGAGATAAAAAATCTGCGCATACTTTCAGTGTGCAAGGAATTCGGTGCAGATAAGGAAACTATCACGGAAAGGATGAGAAAGCTATATGTATAAAGCAGCTGTTATTGGTGATAGTGCAAGCGTATCAGGATTTGCGGCTCTTGGGCTTTCTGTATTCCGTGAGACTGAGCCTGAAAAGATAACTAAGCTTATATCAAGACTTGCAGCCAATGACTTCGCAGTTATATATATAACCGAGCCTGCGGCTGCACTTGTGAAAGATACAATAAATAAATATCGGAGCAGCAAGCTGCCATCCATAGTTCTTATACCTGCCATAGAAGGTAATACAGGCGAGGGGATAAGAGCGTTGCACGAAGCAGTAGAAAAGGCTGTTGGCTCTGATATATTAAATTAGGAAAGAGGCGGATAAGCAGAAATGAACAGCAAAGGTACAGTAGTTAAAATATCAGGACCGCTTGTAGTTGCCGAGGGCATGAGAGATGCCAATATGTTTGACGTTGTCCGCGTTAGCGAGAAACGTCTTATCGGTGAGATTATCGAAATGCACGGTGACCGCGCATCAATACAGGTTTATGAGGAAACATCAGGACTTGGCACAGGTGAAGCTGTTGAGTCTACAGGAGAGCCTATGAGCGTTGAGCTGGGGCCCGGTCTTATTGGAAGTATTTTTGACGGTATACAGCGTCCGCTTGACGCTATAAGAAAGGTCTGCGGAAACAATCTTGCAAGAGGTGTTGAAGTTCCTTCACTTAAACGAGAAACTGTATGGAAGTTTGAGCCCTCAGTAAAAGTCGGCGACAAGGTCGTTGGCGGGGATATTATCGGAACAGTTCCTGAAACAGATATCGTTCTTCATAAGATCATGGTCCCTAACGGAGTAGAGGGTACTGTAAAGAAAATATCCGAGGGAGAATTCCACGCTGATGATACAGTCTGCATTATTGAGACTGCTAAAGGGGATAAGGAGCTCTCGCTTATACAGAAATGGCCTGTTCGTCAGGGCAGACCATACAAGAAAAAGCTCTCTCCAAATATGCCTCTTGTTACGGGACAGCGTGTAGTTGACTGTCTTTTCCCAATCGCTAAGGGTGGTGTAGCTGCTATCCCCGGGCCTTTCGGAAGTGGAAAGACAGTTACTCAGCATCAGCTTGCAAAATGGGCTGAGGCTGATATCATCGTGTATATCGGCTGTGGAGAGCGTGGAAATGAGATGACAGATGTTCTCAATGAATTTCCTGAGCTTATTGATCCAAATACAGGAAAGTCACTTATGGAGCGTACAGTTCTTATCGCTAATACCTCTGATATGCCGGTTGCAGCCCGTGAGGCTTCTGTTTATACAGGCATCACTATAGCAGAGTATTACCGTGATATGGGCTATTCTGTAGCTCTAATGGCGGATTCCACCTCGCGTTGGGCAGAGGCGCTTCGTGAAATGTCTGGGCGTCTCGAGGAAATGCCAGGTGATGAAGGCTATCCTGCTTACCTCGGAAGCCGTCTTGCACAGTTCTATGAGCGTGCCGGACGCGTTATTTCTAACGGTACAGAGGGAAGGGAAGGTGCGCTGTCGGTAATCGGCGCAGTATCTCCTCCAGGCGGTGACATCTCAGAGCCTGTATCACAGGCTACTCTCCGTATCGTAAAGGTATTCTGGGGACTTGATTCAAATCTTGCATACCAGAGACATTTCCCTGCGATCAACTGGCTCACAAGTTATTCACTGTATGCTGATTCACTTGCAGACTGGTACAATAATAACGTATCAAAGGACTGGATGAAGTCCCGTGCAAGATTTATGGAGATACTTCACGACGAGGCAGAACTTAAAGAGATAGTTAAGCTTATTGGTATGGACGCTCTATCGCCTAATGACCGACTGAAAATGGAGACTGCCCGTTCTATCCGTGAGGATTTCCTGCATCAGTTGGCTTTCCATGAGGTAGATACCTACACCAGCCTTAAAAAGCAGCTTTATATGATGAAGCTTATCCTTAACTTTAATGATGAGGCAGCGGATGTTCTTGCAAAGGGCGCTGATGTTGAAGCAGTTGCCAATCTTGAAGTAAGAGAAAAGATTGGACGTTTCAAGTATATCGAAGAGGATAAAACAGATGCAGAATTTGACAAGCTCAGTGTAGAGATTTATTCAGAGCTCAATGGGCTGCTTGACAAGGAGGAAGACTAATGCCAAGAGAATACAGAACAATAGAGGAAGCGGCAGGTCCTTTGCTGCTTGTTAAGGATGTTGAGAATGTAACCTACGGCGAGCTTGCTGAAATAAGACTTAAAAACGGCGAGAAAAGACGCTGCCGTGTACTTGAAATAGACGGCAGTAACGCTCTTGTTCAGCTTTTTGAGAATGCTGCCGGTATCAATTTACAAGACAGTAGTGTAGTATTTTCAGGTCATCAGATGGAGCTTGGAGTATCCGAGGATATGCTCGGACGAGTTTTTGACGGTCTTGGCAGACCTATCGACGATGGTCCTGAGCTTATTCCGGAAATGCGTCTTGACGTAAACGGACTTCCTATGAATCCTGTTGCAAGAAAGTATCCTCAGGAGTTTATACAGACTGGCGTATCAGCTATAGACGGACTAAATACTCTTGTAAGAGGTCAGAAACTTCCTATATTCTCAGCCAGCGGACTGCCTCATGCTCAGCTTGCTGCTCAGATAGCAAGACAGGCTAAGGTCCGCGGCAAAGACGAGCAGTTCGCTGTTGTCTTCGCAGCTATGGGTATCACCTTTGAAGAGTCTGAGTATTTCGTACAGAGCTTCCGCAGTACCGGTGCTCTTGACAGGACTGTACTTTTCATAAACCTTGCTAATGACTCGGCTATCGAACGTCTTGCAACTCCGAAAATGGCTCTTACAGCTGCTGAGTACCTTGCTTTTGAAAAGGGTATGCACGTACTTGTTATTCTTACTGATATAACTAATTATGCCGACGCTCTCCGTGAGGTATCTGCTGCGCGTAAGGAAGTCCCCGGACGTCGCGGCTATCCTGGTTATATGTATACCGACCTTGCCACTATTTATGAACGCGCGGGCCGTCAGGAGGGTAAAGAGGGAAGTATCACCATGATACCGATCCTTACTATGCCAGAGGACGACAAAACTCACCCTATTCCCGACCTTACAGGATATATCACCGAGGGACAAATAATACTTTCACGTGAGCTCTACAGAAAAGGCATTAATCCGCCTGTAGATGTTCTTCCGTCACTTTCCCGTCTTAAAGATAAGGGTATAGGCGAGGGCAAGACACGTGCTGATCATTCAGATACGATGAATCAGCTTTTCTCTGCATATGCACGAGGCAAGGACGCAAAGGAGCTTATGGTAGTTCTGGGTGAGGCGGCTCTTACTCCTACAGATCTTATCTACGCTAAATTCGCAGATGAATTTGAAAAGAGATATGTATCACAGGGCTTTGAGAATAACAGAAGTATCGAGGATACATTGTCCATTGGCTGGGAGCTGCTCAGAATGCTTCCAAGGAGTGAGCTGCGCCGAATCAGAGAGGAATATCTGGTCAAGTATTATGATACTCAGAAATGAGGTGAGCTGATTGGCAAGACTTAATGTTAATCCCACCAGAATGGAGCTTAGCAAGCTGAAAAAAAAGCTTACTTCTGCACGCAGAGGTCACAAGCTTCTGAAGGATAAGCGTGACGAGCTTATGCGTCAGTTTATGATACTAATAAAGGAGAACCGTCAGCTCAGAAGTGAAGTTGAAGCTGCTATATCAGTGGCAAACCAATATATGGCAGTTGCAGGTTCTGTAATGCAGAGAGAGGTTCTTGAGACAGCACTTATGCTTCCTAAACAGGAGGTAGAGCTTGAAGTTTCCGAAAAAAATGTAATGAGTGTTTATATTCCCGAGTTCAAGCCAAAGTATCGCTCAGGCGATACAAATGATATTTACTCATATGGTATGGCGTTTACATCTATAGACCTTGACGGTGCAGTAAGCGCACTCAGCAGCGTTTTTCCTAAGATGATAAGGCTCGCCGAAGTCGAAAAGGCTTGTCAGCTCATGGCAGACGAGATTGAAAAAACACGCCGCCGTGTAAATGCACTTGAGCATATAATGATCCCTGATTATGAGGAAACAATAAAATTTATTACAATGAAGCTTTCGGAAAACGAAAGAAGCACCACGACCTCACTCATGAAAGTAAAGGATATGGTGCTCAAGCAAAGTCACAGCTTCCACTGATAAATAAAAAGGCGGTCAAAAGTGCGGCGCTAATATAGCAGTATAATCCAAACTACTATATTAAGACCAAAACAGCGAGCTATGAAAACGAAAGACAGATACTTCACAAGAGAAGTATCTGTCTTTTTTGTCATATCAGAACTCAACTACCTGATCTATCTGAGTCAATCCCAAATTCTGTGTAAACGAAAAATAGTGCAATAAAAGAGTATATGATGAGACCGATTGTGAAAGCATTCGGTCTTATCTGCATATTAGCACATGATTATTTGATTGTCAAGATAAAAGTGTTATTCCGGGA
>NZ_JAIKXF010000011.1 GCF_024684275.1 Ruminococcus sp. | reverse complement strand
TTTGCGTGATAGTGCTTGATAGTATTAGCCGAAAGACCGCTTGCATACATATCATTGTAGAAGCGCTGAAGCTCCATAGCTTTCAGTTCACTGAGCTTAATATCAGGAAATACTCTGTCGAAATATGAGATTATACGGTGAGAAGTGTGTTCATAGCCTGCAAAAGTAGTCTCAGCGACCGTAGGCTTGATAGATTCGAGCCACACCTTGAAGAACTCCGTGAATGTGTATTCTGTCTTAGCTGTTTCAAGAGACTGACCGTCCTCAGAAATTCGCATCTTAACGGCATTTTCGCTCTTAACGATATTACCGCTGATGTATTCCTTATAGAAATCGGCTACGATCTCGTCAACTTTAGCTGACAGTTCCTTCTTCTTGCAGTTCTCCGGAAGATCAGTTCCCACCCATTTTCTTTTCCTTTTGCCTTCATTGTCTTTGTAGTCGAATACTACATAGTGCTTTCCGCCTTTTACAGCGGTGATGTACTTAAAGGGCAGACTTGCTTTCATTATATATACCTCCTTGCATCGTGAAAGCTGGTAGAAAGTCTGCATCATGTTTTGGTCGGTAACACCATTATAGCGCGCATTGACGGCTAATTCAAGTGCTTTCAAAAGTCCTGTATGCGATTCTACTAACTTGTCATCACAATGCCTGTTATTCGCCCCTTTGTTGTGCGCATTGCAGAACGTAATTTATGACTTCCATCTTAGTTACCAGTATTCTCTTACAGCAATTCAGAGAATGAAGTTTACCGTCTGAGAACAGCTTATAAGTGTTTCTGATACCTAATCCGAGCATCTTGCTTACGTCCTTGACTGTTACAATATCAGGGTATGGAACTGTTCAATGACTTCACAAAAGTATCGAGTTGTATGCTTTGTCTGATACTATTATATGAAATCAGATGGACAAAATTTGGCTTTCTGGAAGTGTCTTGTAAATAATTATTATATCATTTTAGATAGACAGAATTTGTACTTCTGAAAAGAAAAGAGCCATTGCCAAAGCAATAGCCCTTTATGGTAACTTTGAATCCAGTGGGGTCAAAGTTAATGTGTCAAAGCAAGAAGTATATTATGAATATCCCCATCAATGCAGATACTCTGCTTCACTATCTCGTCTGGTGCATACGCCTCACCGAAATTCAGGCAGGCATAGACTGCATTGGGGTTCTTTGCCGTCATTCTCCAGAACGGGTACTTGATGATAACAGGCGTATTGTAGCCCACACCAAGCTCTAAAAACAGGATATGCTGTCCCTTGTGGGATTGCAGAAAATCGTCATACCGTTCGGCTGCCTTATGCCAGTCCTCGTCCTCAACGAATTTATCGTCACTCCTGAGATTCATCGTCATAGGCTTGCCGCATTTCGGGCATTTCGGAATCAGCTCGGTGGGTATCTTCATATCCTCCTGAAACTCAATCATATCCTTGACTATGTCCTCATTGTCATAAGTCTGGTCGTGGCACTGCTCGGAGCATTGGAACAGACCGTAATCGCCCTGTGTGTAGAAAAGCCTTGACTTGTCAAAGCCTGCCTTCTGGAACTGATGATCGACATTTGTGGTGATAACAAAATAATCCTTGTCCTTCATCAGCTCAAACAGCATCTTGTATGTGCCGTTGTCGATATCTATGTAGCGGTTGCACCAGATGAAGCGCGACCAGTACGCCCACATTTCCTCCTGCGTTTCAAAAGGAAAGAAGCCGCCGGAATACATATCGTGAAAGCCGTACTTTGCTTCAAAATCCGAAAAGAAACGCTCAAAGCGTTCTCCCGAATAAGTAAAACCTGCGGCAGTCGAAAGTCCTGCACCTGCACCGATCACGATGGCGTCCGTCGTTTCTATCTCATTTTTCAGACGGTCAATCTCGTCCGAGTAATTTCTTGTATATCTCATGAGCGTCCTCCTTGAACACATTGAAAATGACTTGTATATCGTGTGTTTTACGGAACTTCCTGACTGTTCTCACGGCGATCTCCGCTGCCTTATCCTGTGGAAATCTGAATACCCCCGTTGAGATACAACAGAAAGCGATACTGTCAATACCGTTCTGCGCAGCAAGCTCTAAACAGCTTTGATAGGAGCTTTCAAGCAGACGGCAATGCTCATCTATAAGAATACCGTCTACGATAGGTCCGACTGTGTGTATCACATAGTCACAGGGCAGGTTGTAGGCTTTAGTGATCTTCGCCTTTCCGGTCGGTTCTTCGTGTCCCTGCTTCTCCATGATTTGACCGCACTCA
>NZ_JAIKXF010000007.1 GCF_024684275.1 Ruminococcus sp. | reverse complement strand
CTCGTATAAACGGGTGTGAAATTCCGAAATATAGATGTGTGGGCCCTGTGCAACAAGACCCCGTGAACCATGTCAGGCGGGAGACCGAGCAGCATTAAGCGGTGCGTGTTGTGTGCCGCAGCAAGCCTGCACATCTATGTTCCGGAATTTTTCTTTGATAGGGGGGATAAGAATGTTCCGTTCCATTCTTGCAGCACGGACAAGGCGCGTCCTGCTGTGTTTCTGGCGCAGTATCCCGAAGGCTCTTGCAGTCTCCTTTGTATTATCCTTGATAATATTTACCGCGATGATATTTTTCGGTGAGCAGGAAGTGACCTTTTCAGTTGTTTCTATGTATATGGCGGTCATTTTTCTCTTGCAATGGATCTCATTTTCGTTTTTTGAGATAATAAGATTCAAAAGGAGCATATTCCACCAGTTCGACGACGATCTCATCGGCAATGCTTTTACAGGGATAAACCGCAAATCAAGGCGCTTTGAGAAAGGTCTGAACCTCTTTCACAAGAACAATTTCCGTATGGCTCTTGAGGCTTTCACAGACCTCGGCAGAGAGGAAAACGGACTTTCCAAGCAGGAAACTGCCGTAAATGAGTTCTATCGCGGACGGTGCTACGATATACTTGATGCTTACCCCAATGCTATAATATGCTATAAAAACGCTCAGGAGAACGGATTCTATATCCCTGAGCTGCCTATTTTCATAGCAAGGTGCTACTCCATAAACGGAGATCCCAAGCGCGCTGCGGCTATCTATGAGAGCCTTATGGAGGAGGACGGCTACAAATATCACAGCAAGCTCAGATGTGAAATGGGCAACGTCTATCTTAAAGAATACGACGGCGAGACCGCTCTGAAATGGTTCAATGACTCGATTGAGCGGCACGAGGACTACGCAAATGCCCTCGGAGGCGCAGCTATCGCAAATGTGCTCCTCGGGCACTATGAGGAAGCCGAAAGACTGTATAAGCTGGCGATAGTCCATAATATCGAAAATCCCGTAGACTTTATGAAGTACTACAAGGGAACAGTAGCCCTGCAAAAGGACGAATTCATAAAAAAACTGTAAAGGAGGAAAGGCTGTGTATAAGGCTCTTTACCGCAAATGGCGTCCTATGACCTTTGATGACGTCATATCTCAGCAATACACCACAGAAGCTCTGAAAAACCAGATAATCAGCGGAAAGACCGCCCATGCATACCTTTTCACAGGCTCACGCGGTACAGGTAAGACTACCTGTGCCCGTATCCTTGCAAAAGCTGTGAACTGCCGAAATATGAAGAACGGCAATCCCTGCCTCGAATGCGACATCTGCCGCGACGCAGACAGCGGAGCTCTTACCGATATAGTTGAGATAGATGCGGCTTCTAACAACGGCGTTGACAATATCCGTGACCTGCGCGATGCGGCAGTTTATACTCCCGAGCGCGGCACATATAAAATATACATCATAGACGAGGTGCATATGCTCTCGCCGGGCGCATTCAACGCCCTGCTGAAAATTATGGAGGAGCCGCCCCCGTATGTGAAATTCATTCTCGCCACCACCGAGATACACAAGGTCCCTGCAACAATCGTTTCACGCTGTCAGCGCTACGATTTCCGCAGGATAAAGGCGGAGGACATCGCCGCCAGAATAAGCTATATCGCTCAGCAGGAGGACTTGGACCTCACTGAGGACGGAGCGGCTATGATAGCAAAGCTTGCCGACGGCGGTATGCGTGACGCGGTATCCCTTCTTGACCAGTGCTCGGTATGCGCAGAGACCATAAATGCCGAGGCTGTTTCAAATGCCGCAGGTATCGCAGGCAGAGACTATCTCTATGATATGCTTGACGCGGTATCGGACTCTGATACCCCAAAGGCACTTTCCATAACCGCAGACCTCTACGATATGTCAAAGGACCTCACAAGGCTCTGCGAGGAGCTTATAACTCAGCTGAGAAATGTCATGCTCATAAAGGCTTCCCCCGATACGGCGGATAAGCTCATAGTTTGTATGCCTGATGAGCTTGAAAGACTAAAGGCTGTTGCGGATAAGTCTGACCTGCCCACAGTCATGGACAGGCTATCAGCCTTACAGGAGTGCCGCGAGCGTATGCAGAGGGCTATGAACAAGCGTGTTGAGTTCGAGATGTCACTCATAAAGCTTTGCGGAAATGTAAAGAATACGACGGAAAGTATTGACAATTCTGAAATATATGATAAAATAAAACAGTTGGAGGATAAGATAAATACTGTTCCGAGATCTGCGGCAGGTGTTCAGCCTGCTGAGGAAAAGCGAGAGGTGCTTGAGGCAAGTGCTGCTCCTGCGGACGAGAAAATTATCCCCACTATAGATATAAAGAAGCTCAAGCCTGAGGATATTATCCCCTGTGAGCGCTGGAACGATGTTCTGGACGAGTTCAGGAATATCAATCCTGCCGTTGCAGGAAGCCTTGACGGCTCCTTTGCAGGTACAGCAGGAAACTATATCTTTATAACCGCTCAGAACCGCTTCTTCATGGAGCTTTTCAAGGTCAAGGAGAATGCTAATTCTCTGGGAGCGGCTATCACAAACGTTCTCGGACAGCGCTTCATAATCAAGGCAAGGTGCGCCACAACTGTTGCAGAGCAGAAAAACCTTGCGGAAAGTCTCATAAAAAAGGCTGTGGACAGTCAGATAGAAACGGCTGTTGAGAATCAGTAAGCTTAAAAGCAAATATAATTTGGTTCAGTTTGAAAAACGGTTTTACCTAAGAAAGGGATTCCAAAGGGACTGTGTTCCTTTGGCAGAGTCCAGAGGCAGCGCCTCTGGCGGGTTTGGGCAGAGCCCAAATATCGAAGGCGCTTCGCAAAGGGTGAATCAAAAAACAGTCCGGCGGACTGTTTTTTGAGAGGGAACGCCTTGCAAGTGAAGGCGTTCCCTTAAAATACGTTTATTGACAGACTGAAACAAGAATAATTTGCTTGATATAAAACTAAGAATTATTATTTTCAAAGGAGAATTTTAAGATGAAAGCAAGAATACCTAAGAATATCAACGGCGGCGGCGCTCAGAACATGAACCAGATGATAAAGCAGGCTCAGAAGATGCAGGATCAGATCACTGAGCTTCAGGAGGATATTGAGGCAAGAGAGTTCTCTGCTACAGCAGGCGGCGGTGCAGTTGAGGTAACTATCACAGGCAAGAAGACTATCAAGTCTCTCACACTCAAGCCCGAGGTAGTTGACCCCGAGGATATAGATATGCTTCAGGATCTTATCATCAGCGCTGTAAACGAAGCTATAAACAACGTTGAGACTACTACAGAGACAGAAATGAGCAAGATCACAGGCGGAGTATCTCTCCCCGGTCTTTTCTGATAAAAATGGCGGATCATAACGCGCTGCCGCTGGTCATACTGGCGGAGAAGTTCGCGTCGCTTCCCGGTATCGGCATGAAATCTGCCCAGAGACTTGCGTATCACGTAATGTCTATGGATACCGAGGCGGTAGAGGACTTCGCAAAGGCGCTCATCGACGCAAAGAAAAACGTTCACTGCTGTAAGTGCTGCCAGAACCTCACAGAGAGGGATATTTGTCCTATCTGCGACGATCCCGAGCGCGACAGGAGCGTTATATGCGTTGTCGAGAACCCAAAGGACGTTACAGCCTTTGAGCGTACAAGAGAGTACGGCGGCGTTTACCATGTGCTTCACGGTCTGCTCTCGCCTATGGACGGCATAACCCCCGATAAGCTCAGAGTCAAGGAGCTTCTTGCGAGGATAGCCGAGGGTGGCGTCGAGGAGGTCATCATGGCTACCAATCCCACTGTAGAGGGTGACGCAACGGCGATGTACATAGCAGGTCTGCTGAAGCCTATGGGCATAAAGGTCACAAGGCTGGCATTCGGACTTCCTGTTGGCGGTATACTTGAATATGCCGACGAGGTGACGCTGTTCAAAGCGCTGGAAAATCGAAATGATATGTAAGAAACGGGCTTTTTAGCCCGTTTTTTTATTGAGAATTTAGAATATATGGCGGACAATGCTCTCCGATATAGTTGACAAAGCCCGGCTTATTGGGTATAATAAAAACAGTATGCTTTTGAAAGGATAATTTTATGTTTAAAAAGAACAATGCTGTCAGACTTGTGCTGATATTTACTCTTATAATGGGCGTTTCCTCACTGGTGATAATGCTCAGGAACACCCTTGTGGCACGTAATAACAGCTACATCACCATTGAAGCCGAGACCATGAAGCTGGTTCAGCTCGATCCCCCTAAGGACGGCGATCCTATCGCTATTGTGGATACTACTCTTGGCGAATACCGATTCGTGCTCTATCCGCAGTATTCCCCGAATGCGGTCGCTAACTTTACAGAGCTGGCAAAGCAGGGCTATTATAACGGCACCTATATTTTCCATTCGGACAGCGGAGTTTACTCAGCAGCAGGTGCTCCCAATAAAAACGGCAATGCTAATGATAATTCCCATGAGCTGGTCGAGAGAGAGCTTCATCAGGACCTGTGGCCATTCAAGGGTGCTGTTTTGGCAATGAATACCACTTTTGAAAGAAGCTTTAAGCAGAAAATTCTCGGCGGCGGCACATATTATAACGGAAGCCGCTTTATGACACTGAATACAGTGGAGTTCAGCGACGAGTTCAAGCAGGAGATCAGAGACTACTCAGAAAGCGAAAAGCTGGCAGATGCCTTTATCGAGCATGGCGGCGTTCCGAATTTCTCTCAGCAGATGACTGTGATCGGTCAGACATATAAGGGCATGGACGTGGTAGAGAAGCTGGCAAGCCTCGAAGTACAGGAGATGGGCGCTTATAAAGTCCCTGTGCAGGACGTGAAGATAAAATCTGTTGTTATAGGCACCTATTCCGCTGCTGAGGAAGCAAAGGCAGAGGCTGAGAAATAACAGTATACCGTTGATTTTCAGAATAAATCACCATGTTTTAACTGCTCTGTTTGTCTGAAAAATACAAAAAATTGCGAAAACTCTTTACAAAACGTTTTTTGTGGTGTATAATATATAAGTTGAAGTATAGTTTCACGTTTTCAAGGAGTGAAATCATGTTTAGAAGAATTCTTGCAGGTATTTTCTGCACAGCTCTGGTGTTCTCTGCCGTTACATCATGCGGCAAGGATAACAAGGAAAGCGGCAGTTCCGCTTCAAACACCTCTGGTACGACGAGTTCCTCAGGGACAGATACCACAGAGGCGTCAACAGAGCCTCTTACAGCAGAAAATGTTGATATAGCAAATTTTACAGCTCCACAGAAGGGCGATACCATAGTTACTATGAATATCAAGGATTATGGTGCGGTAAAGTTCAGGCTCTTCCCCGAATATGCGGACAAGGGCGTTGAAAACTTCGTCGAGCTGGCTAAAAAGGGTTACTACGACGGACTCAAGTTCCACAGAGTCATCAAGGACTTCATGATACAGGGCGGCGATCCCGAAGGCACAGGCATGGGCGGCGAAAGTATCTGGGGCGGAAAGTTCGACGGCGGTACTGATCCCCACCTTATCCACTGTGCAGGTGCTCTTGCTTATGCAAACAGCGGCGGTACCTCTACTGACGGAAGCCAGTTCTATGTGGTAACAGGTACAGTCCCCACAGATGAGAATTTCTCGGACTTTGCGGCGGCAGGCTATGCTTTCTCCGACAACGCAAAGGCTATATATAAAAAGGTCGGCGGTGCTCCGTGGCTTGACGGCAATTACACCGTTTTCGGTCAGGTCATCGACGGACTCGATGTTATATTCAAGATACAGAACGTAGCAGTCGATGCTCAGAGCAGTATGCCGTTCAGAGATGTTATCGTGGATTCGGTTACTGTAGGCGAGTATAACGGCGAGGAGATACACTGGTATCTCGACGAATACGACGAGATAGACGGCGAAGCTATCAGACAGGCTACTGGCAAGGAGAATATCTCAATAGCTAACTTCACAGCTCCGAGAAAGGGCGAAAAGATCGTTTCCATGAAGCTCAAGGGCTATGACGGAGAGATAAAGATCAAGCTCTTCCCCGAGTTTGCCGAAAAGGGCGTTCCAAGCTTTTTGGAACACGCCGAAAAGGGCTATTATGACGGCCTTACATTCCACAGAGTTATCAAGGATTTCATGATACAGGGCGGCGATCCTAAGGGCGACGGTACAGGCGGTGAGTCCATATACGAAAAGGGCTTTGACGACGGTACAGATTCCCATCTTATCCACGCCGCAGGCGCTGTTGCATACGCAAACAGCGGCTCGACTGCTTCAAGCGGAAGCCAGTTCTATATCGTTACAGGTCAGAAGTATGACGGCGACCAGATAAAACAGCTGGAGGACAGCGGTTACTTCTTTACCGAAAACGAAAAGGAAATTTATTCCAAAAACGGCGGTGCACCGTGGCTTGACGGAAGCTATACTATCTTCGGTCAGGTATTCGACGGACTTGACATCGTTTTCGATGTCCAGAACGTTGAGGTGGGCGAAGGTGATAAGCCGACTAAGGACGTTACTATAGAGTACGTTAAGGTTTCGGAATATAAGGACGAGCCTGTTCGCTTTGATATTTCCGATTATGATAAAAATTGATCTTAGCTGAATACCAAATTGTGTGAATTATCGGCGTATCATGCCGAGGAACAAAAGAAAGAAATTCGGGAAAAGATAAAGATACCCGAAAAATAAGGAGAGAAAATATTTGGATAAGTTTGTTGTAAAAGGCGGAAGACGCCTTGAGGGTGAAGTCACAATAAGCGGTGCCAAGAATGCGGCTGTAGCTATTCTTCCCGCAGTTATTCTTTCAGATGAACCATGTATCGTAGAAAATGTACCCTACATCAGCGATGTCAGAATATGTATCCAGATCCTCAAGGAAATGGGTGCAAAGGTCGAGAATATAGGCAAGGACGCCTACAGGATCGATCCTACTACAATAGATAAGTTCTGCGTACCCTATGAGTATGCAAGAAGAATGCGCGCTTCATATTACTTCCTGGGAGCACTCCTCGGAAAATTCAATAAGGCAAGAGTTTCTATGCCCGGAGGATGTCCATTGGGTGACCGCCCGATAGATCAGCATTTAAAGGCTTTCACAGCTCTCGGTGCTAACTACAGCCTCAGTCAGGGCATGATAGACCTTACCGCAAATAAGCTCAGCGGCAATCAGATATTCTTCGACGTTGTTACCGTCGGAGCTACTATGAACGCTATGCTTGCGGCTGTAAAGGCTGAGGGACTTACCGTTATCGAGAATGCTGCTAAGGAGCCGCATATCGTTGACCTTGCAAACTTCCTCAACTCTATGGGCGCAAACATCATGGGCGCAGGTACAGACGTTATCAAGATAAGAGGCGTCGAGCACCTTCACGGTACTACCTATGCGGTCATTCCCGATCAGATTGAGGCAGGCACCTTCATGGTGGCAGTTGCCGCTACAAAGGGCGATGTCCTCATAAAGAACGTTATACCAAAGCATCTTGAGTCGATCACAAAGAAGCTTGAAAAGATCGGCGTGAACATAGAACAGTTCGACGACAGTATCAGAGTATGGGTGGACGGTCCTCTTGTAAAGACCAATATCAAGACTGCTCCGCACCCCGGATTCCCTACTGATATGCAGTCTCAGATAGCTACGCTTCTCTGTCTTGCAGAGGGTACAAGCATTATCACCGAGAATATCTGGGAACAGCGTTTCCGCTATGTTGATGAGCTCAGAAGAATGGGCGCAGATATAACAGTAAACGGAAAGGTCGCTCTTATCGAGGGTACAGGCAAGCTTATGGGAGCTCCCGTAAAGGCTTGTGACCTGAGAGCAGGCGCAGCCCTGATAATCGCAGGTCTGGCTGCAAGCGGCGTCACCGAGATAGAGGATATTTACCATATCGAGAGAGGCTATGACTGCATGGAGGGCAAGCTTCGTGCGCTGGGCGCTGATATCGAAAAGGTAAGCGTGCCTGACAAGGCTGAGGAAACAAAGCCCGAAAGCGATAAGGCTGCTGTTTAATAAGCAATATGGCTGCTGCACAGTTGTGCGGCAGCTTTTTCGTCATTTTGTAGGGGCGCACAGTGTGCGTCCGTGCCTTACGAAATAACCTCAAATGACCTAATGTAGGGGCGAATATTATCAGTCGCAAGTTGAGAGTTGAGAGTTAAAGTATTCGCTTGCTCACATTTTATTTAAATTTTATCGCCGTAGGCGATACCATAACTTTCAACTCTAAATTCTCAACTCTAAACAAATAAAAATCATTAATAATGATTTTTATTTGAGAAAAAGGAGATATATGAAAGATAAAGGATTATACAAAAATCTGTTTAAAATAGTTGCGCCCATTGCCTTCCAGTACTTTATGTCATCACTGGTATCGGCTTCGGACGCCTTTATGCTGGGATTTATGGATCAGGATTCGCTGTCGGCTTCGTCGCTGGCAGGTCAGGCGGCATTTGTGTACAGTCTGTTTTTTATGGCTTTCGTGTCGGGCTGTAATGTCCTTGCGGCTCAGTACTGGGGTAAAAAGGATCACATGACCGTCGAGAAGGTCCTCGCAATTACCATGAGATACTCTCTCATTGTGGGAGCTTTTTTCACTCTGGCGGCATTTATAATTCCTGAATACATAATGCGGATATTTACCAACAAGCCCGAGCTCATACGTCTTGGCGGAGTTTATCTGCGCACTGTAGCTCTCTCATACGTGCTTGCAGGCTTCTCGCAGGCTTATTTCGGCATTATGAAGGTCTGCGACTGCGCAGGGCTGAGCTCCCTTATCGGAAGCTTTTCCGTAATTTTCAATATTATCGCAAACGGTCTGCTTATCTTTGGTATCGGACCTTTCCCCGAAATGGGCATAGCAGGTGCGGCTTTAGCGACGGTACTTGCGCGAGCCTTTGAGTGCGTGTTTATCCTTGTGGTAATGCTTCGCGGCAAGTGTCCGCCGCTTCGTGTCGGTATGCTTTTCCGCCTTAATGAAGCCGTTCTGCATAAGGACTACATAAGATATACCCTGCCGATACTGCTGAATCAGCTTGGCTGGGGCGGCGGAGTTACCATGTATTCTGTCATCATGGGCAGGTTGGGAAGTGACGCTGTTGCGGCAAATTCCATTGCAAGCATAGTTCGCAGCATGATAGCCAGCCTCTGCTGGGGCATTGCCGCAGGTGTAGGTATCGTTATCGGCGGTATGCTTGGCAGAAATGAGATAGAAGCTGCCAAAAAGGCTGGCGGAAAGTTCGTGAGGCTTTCGCTTCTTATCGGAGCAGGCTCGGGAGTGGTCATACTTGCGCTGACACCGATTATCCTGAGAGTTATAGTTCTTGATCCGCAGGCACAATATTACCTGAAGTATATGATGTTCATGGCGGCTTATTACATTATCGGAAATTCATTGAATTCAACTATCATAAGCGGTATATTCCCGTCAGGCGGAGACACCCGATTCGGCATGATATGCGATATTGTAACGCTCGGGTGTGTAGTGGTGCCAATGGGGCTGATAGCGGCTTTCTGGCTGAAATTACCTGTCCTTGCGGTAGCATTCATACTCACGCTGGACGAATTTGTGAAAATACCTGCGGTATACAAGCATTACATGAAGTATAAATGGCTTAAAAACATAACAAGGTGATGATTTTAGCGGTTAGCCAATTGTATGGGCGGTGACTCCGCTTCCTGAAGGCTAAGGGCTTCAAAAAACAGGGCATCTCTTTTATATTTGCTGTGATATAAAAAATAAACAAAAGGCAGTCCGATCGGACTGCCTTTTGCTATTTTTTTATTGCTTAATGCTGGTTCCCTCATGCTGTGCGACTATCATTTTTATGGTGTTATACAGATAGGGCTTGAGCTTTTCAAGGGAGCAGGGCTCCTTGTAGAGTATGGCGGAATATATGGTAGAGCTAACCAGCTCAATTATCATAAACAGCATTATCTCAGGTGATCTTATGCCCTTTGGTGCTTCGGAAAGTATCTTTTCGTATATGGTGGAAAAGTCTGCGTCATCGTCGGATATAGGTGAATTTATGGCGTTCTTGAATACGCCCCAGCTCAGATTTTTCGAGATAAATGTCAGCAGAGCCTGATTTTCTGTGAGCTGATTGATGATATGGTCTATGATCCTTATCATCTTTTCCTCAAAGGGGAGACCGTCCAGCTGACCGCCCAGATCAGCCATTGCGTTTTTGAAAAGCTGGCTGGATTTATGTGATATAAGCTTGTTTCTTATGTCGTATTTATCCTTGAAGTAAAGGTAAAAGGTTCCCTTTGCAACTCCTGCCTTACTTACGATGTCGGTTATGGAGGTCTTGCTGAAGCCTTTTGTGGTAAAGAACTCGAATGCTGTTTTCAGCAGTGAGTTTTCCTTGAGTTTTTTGTTAGTATCGACCTTGCCCATTAAGACACCCCTCCCTTTTTTATCATTTGATTTTGTGCAGAATACCGAGGACGGCATTTCGCATTTGATTTCGGATCTGTCATACAGGTTAAATTAAATAATCTGCGCCGCCTGAACTGAGTTTACATTACTTATTATATCCCGAAAAACAGTGACTGTCAAGGGTACAAAAATGACCAACGGTCACGATATTTCAGATGTCAAATTGTGCAGGTATACAAAAATATGACCGAAAGTCATTTTTTGACAGAGTTGCAGTTGACTAACGGTCATTTTTGTAATATACTATGTAATAACAACGATAATCGGGCGTATATTGAATGTCCGCTCAGCAATTCATTTTCTGTTTCTTTCCCAAAACAGTATGCTTTATTCTCCTAAAGGTATAACGGCTGGCGGACTTTCAATATATGCTCGGGAAATACACAAAGAAAGGATTGATATTATGCTGAAATTCGGTGAATGGATAGCAAAACACAGAGCCCTGATACTCATATTCGGCATTGTTTTGCTTCTGCCCTCGGCAATGGGTTATCTGAAGACCCGTGTAAACTATGATATACTATCCTATCTGCCAAAGGACATAAATACTATGGTGGGACAGGATATCCTCAAAGAGCAGTTCGGTCAGGGCGGCTTTTCCCTTGTAATGGTGGAGGGAATGAGCGACAAGGAAGTGGCGGAGACTGCCGATAAGATAGAGGCAGTAGATCACGTTTCAAATGTGGTATGCTATCAGTCCATGACAGACTGCAATATCCCGAAGGAGATCCTCCCAGCGGATATTTACGATTTCTTCAACAAGGGCGACAATACAATGATGGCGGTATTTTTCGACGATACCACCTCGGCTGACTCAACTCTTGACGCCGTTGAGGAAATAAGAGGGATAGCCTCTGAGCAGTGTTTTGTAAGCGGTATGTCCGCTATTACTCTGGATATGAAAAAGATCACTCAGAGCGAGACTCTTATCTATGCGGTGATCGCGGCAGCTCTCACAAGCATAGTGCTTATGGTAACTATGGATTCTTTCCTTATACCATTGTTCTTCATGCTGAGCATAGGCTTTGCGGTAGTCTGGAATCTTGGCTCTAACATATTCCTCGGAGAAATATCCTTTATAACACAGGCTCTTGCAATGGTACTACAGCTGGGTGTTACAATGGATTATTCAATATTCCTGTGGCACAGCTACAAGGAGCAGCAGAGCTACTACCCTGACAGCAGACAGGAGGCTATGGCACACGCTATTGCCGCTACTATCACATCTGTTGTGGGAAGCTCATTCACGACAGTCGCAGGCTTCCTTGCAATGTGCTTTATGACCTTCACACTTGGTCTTGATCTTGGCGTGGTAATGGCAAAGGGCGTTGTATGCGGCGTTATTGCCTGTGTAACAGTTCTTCCTGCGATGATACTTGTCTTTGACAAGGCTATAGCAAAGACCTCACACAAGGATTTCCTCCCTGCATTCAAGCGCACATCTTCATTTATCGTGAAAAACTCGTGGATATTCCTTACAGCGGCTATAGTTGTACTTATCCCTGCACTTTACGGCAACAGCCATTATGGCGTTTACTATAAGCTGGACAGCACACTCCCTGCAAATCTTGACAGCGTTATCGCTAATACAAAGCTTGCTGAGGAGTACGGCATGAACAGCACACATATCCTCATGGCGGATTCGGATATGAGCGCTAAGGACGCAAACAAAATGCTTGCCGAAATAAAGGATGTGGACGGAGTTCAGTTTGCGGCAGGCTTCAATTCGCTGGTAGGCTCGGCTATTCCCGAGGAGGTCGTTCCCGACGAGATAAGAGATGTCCTGAAGAGCGACGAGTGGCAGATAATGCTTATCGGCTCTGAGTACGAGGTAGCCTCTGACGAGGTAAATGCTCAGGTCGGCAAGATAGATGATATTGCCCATAAGTACGATCCCGACAGTATGCTCATAGGCGAGGCTCCTGCAACAAAGGACCTCATCACTATCACCGATAAGGACTTCAAGGTGGTAAATCTGCTTTCAATAGGTGCTATATTCCTTATCATAGCATTTACCTTCAAGTCAATATCACTGCCTGTTATCCTTGTATCGGTCATAGAGCTGGCTATTATGATAAACCTCGGCACAGCCTGCTATACAGGCTCTACGCTGTCATTCATAGCTCCTATAGTAATAGGGACCATACAGCTTGGCGCTACAGTTGACTATGCTATACTCATGACAACGAGATACCGCACAGAGAGACACAGCGGCAAGGACAAAAAGGAGTCAGTGGGCATCGCTCTCAGCACCTCAATAAAGTCCATAATCACATCGGCTCTGGGCTTCTTTGCTGCTACAGTAGGTGTTGCCGTTTACTCGGATATCGGACTTATCTCAGAGCTGTGTATGCTCCTTGCAAGAGGTGCGCTTATCTCAATGGTGGTAGTAATAGTAACACTGCCGTCAATGTTCATGGTATTTGATAAGCTTATCTGCAAGACAAGCGCAGGCTTCATGCCAAAGGCAGAAAAGTACACATACAGATTCAAAAACGCTTAATGGCATTAGTGGGGAGCCCCCGCAGGCTTTTTCGCGTTTCACTTCTTGTGGAGCACGATTTTTATTCCGCGCATTAAGCCGTATCTAAATTGTAACACATACACATATAAAGGAGAGATGGATATGAAAAAGCTCAGTAAGATAATGGCAGCACTTGTAGCTGCGGCAGTTTCCGCAGGCGCTACAGGCTCTATAGCATACGCAAACAGCAGCAAGGAGAAGGACGCTCCGCAGGTCAAGGAGAAAAATGAGACAGCAGAGAGCCCTGCAAGAACTGACAGCGGCGATAATGCCTATAAGGACGAGACAGTTTATGTTCTCTGCAACAGCGATTCCTCCGTAAAGAACGTAGTTGTCAGCGACTGGCTTAAAAATGCTCCTGCACTGTCGAGTATATCCGATATCTCAGACCTCAGCGACATCGTCAACGTCAAGGGTGACGAGACCTTTGAGGTATCAGGCGAGAATATAAGCTGGAAGGCTGACGGCGACGACATCTACTACAAGGGCAATTGCAATAAGGACCTGCCTGTTGACGTTGCTATGGAGTATTTCCTTGACGGTAAGAAGGTAACTCCCGAGAGTATCGTGGGCAAGAGCGGACACCTTGTTATCCGCTGGACATACAAGAACAATCAGAAGGTCACAAAGAGGATAGGCGGCACTGACAAGGAGATCTATGCGCCGTTTATGGCTGCAAGTGCAGCTCTTCTCAGCACAGATAAGTACCTCAATGTTGAGGTCACAAACGGCAGAGTCATTTCCGACGGCGAAAAGCTCATCGTTGTGGGCATGGCATTCCCGGGACTTGGCGAGAGCCTTGACCTCGGCAGTATAGAGGGACTTGACGTTGATATTCCCGAAAGCTTTGAGCTTTCCGCAGATGTAAGAGGCTTCGAGATGAACACCTCTGTAACAGTTGTATCAAACGAGGTATTCTCACAGCTTGACCTTGATGAGACAGTTGATATAGACGATGTAATGGGCAAGCTAAAGGAGCTCAGTGACGGTGCTAAGAAGCTCACCGACGGTACAGCCTCTCTCTATGACGGAGTCAAGAAGCTGAACAGCGGCGCAGGAGACCTCACAAGCGGCATAGATAAGCTCGTCGGCGGCTCTGCGGAGCTGAAAAAGGGTGCGGCTGACCTTGATAACGGCGCAAAGAAGCTTGCAGACGGAGCTAAAACTCTCTCGGATTCAACAGGTACATTTGAGGCTGGTCTGGGAAGCGCAAAGGACGGTTCTGCAAAGCTGAAAGACGGTCTCGGTCAGGTCAGCGGCGGAGCAGCACAGCTCTCTGAGGGCATAGGCTCTGCGAAAAGCGGCTCTGCGGCACTGGTTGACGGCTTCGGCAAGGTAAGCGCAGGCGCAGAGGCTCTCAGCAGCGGTCTCAAGGACGCAAAGGCAGGCTCTGACACAATGGCAGAGGGATTCAGACAGGCAGACGAGGGCGCAGCAGCTCTCAAGGCAGGAGCTGATACTCTCAGCGGCGGCGTAGGCAAGCTCACGGACGGCAGCAAGCAGGTCAAGGACGGCTCTGCAAAGCTTGGGGCAGGTGCGGCTGCACTTGATGACGGCGCAGCAAAGCTCAGTGAATCCGCAGGACAGATGTCGGCAGGAATAGGCTCTGCTAAGAACGGTGCAGACAGCCTTGCAGAGGGTATTGCAAGTGCAAAGACAGGCGCAGCTTCACTGGTAAGCGGCGCGGAGGCTCTCAGCACAGGGGCTTCACAGCTCAGTGACGGTATCGCACAGGCAGGTGCTTCTCTGGATACTACTATCACAGCAAATGAGCAGGCTCTTGCAGCTTTACAGGCATTATATCAGCAGTCTCCCTCACAGGAGCTTGCTGTGGCGATAGGAACGTTACAGCAGACTATCGACGGTCAGAAGCAGATATCCGCTTCTATGGCAGAGGGCGGAGCGCTCAGCACAGGCGCGGCTTCTGTAAAGAACGGCGCAGCACAGCTTGGCGGCGGACTTGGTCAGCTCAATACAGGTCTTGAGGCTGCACAGGGCGGCTCTGCGGCATTGCAGCAGGGGCTTGCTTCCCTTAACGACGGCGGCAAGGCACTGGCATCAGGCGCTTCACAGCTTTCAGGCTCTGTTTCACAGCTTGCAAAGGGCGCAGCAGACCTTAGCACAGGCGCAGCTGCACTGGACAGCGGTATCGGTACTCTGGCAGGAGGCAGCGGTCAGCTCATCGGCGGTCTGGATTCACTTATAAAAGGTATAGAACAGTTAAGCGGCGGAAATACAGCCCTCAATGCAGGTCTCGGACAGCTTTCGCAGGGAGCAGTTGACCTGAGCGGCGGTATCGGACAGCTATCAAACGGCGCTGCTGCTTTGGACAGCGGTCTTGCACAGCTCGCACAGGGCTCTATTACGCTCAATGGCGGTCTTGGTCAGCTCAGCACAGGTGCGGCAGACCTTGACGGCGGACTTGCTAAGCTGTACGGCGGTAGCTCACAGCTCAGCGGCGGCGCTAAGACTCTTTACGATTCAATAAAGCTTCTCAGCGGCGGCGCAGGCAGGCTTTCAGACGGTTCTGCGGCTCTTTACAACGGTATCGGTACTCTGAAGAGCGGCAGCAAAACTCTCACGGACGGTACTCAGAAGCTGGAGGACGGTGCGAAGGAGCTTAATGACGGTATGATAAAATTCAACGACGAGGGCGTATCAGTCCTCACAGGCGCAGTTGACAAGGCTCTCCCTGAGATGATAGATACATTCAAGGCGCTGAGAGAGGCTTCACAGGAGTACAACAGCTACTCTGGCATTTCGGATAAAATGGACGGCAGTGTTAAGTTCATTTATCTGGTAGACGGAGCTAAGTGATAAGGACTAAGAGCTAAGAACTAAGAGGGGCGGCGAAGCCGCTTCCTAATGGGCTAAATCATAATAAACACAATGCCCCTGAGTGCTTTTTAACACTCAGGGGCAAATATTTTATATGGGAATCTGCCTTATAGGCTGCATTTTTTACTGCTTTTCTGAATTGATGAACATATCGTATATCCTGCGGATAGCTTCGGGGAGGTCGTTCTCGCTTACGCCGATGATTACGTTCAGCTCGCTGGAGCCCTGATCTATCATCTTAACGTTGATGCGCGCATGAGCCATAGAAGCGAATATACGGGCAACAGTACCGCGTGTATTCTTCATTCTGCGTCCAACGACTGCCAGTATAGCGATACCGTCCTCTATTTCGAGGTGATCCGGAGCAACTGCCTTGCGGAGATCTGCAAGCACCTTGTCACGTACAGGATCAAGCTTTTCAGTGCTGAGGGTAATGCTCATGGTGTCGATACCTGATGGCATATGCTCAAATGAAAGTCCGTTGTCATAGAGGACCTTGAGCACCTTCATACCAAAGCCTGCCTCGTTGTTCATCATAGCCTTTTCGATATTGATAGTGCTGAAGCCCTTTTTGCCTGCGATACCTGTGATAGTGTGGCTGAGGCTTTCCTTGCTGAAGTTGTAATCGTCACCGACGATCATAGTGCCTGCGTCCTCGGGAGCGTTTGTGTTTCTGATATTTATAGGTATACCTGCTGAGCGCACAGGGAATATAGCGTCCTCATGGAGAACAGATGCTCCCATATAAGCAAGCTCGCGGAGCTCACGGTATGTGATGACTTCGATAACGTCGGGCTTGTCAACTATTCTCGGATCAGCTACGAGGAAGCCTGAAACATCGGTCCAGTTCTCGTATATCTCAGCCTTTACGGCGTTTGCGATGATAGAGCCTGTAACATCAGAGCCGCCGCGTGAGAAGGTCTTGATGAAGCCCTCTGTAGTTCTGCCGTAGAAGCCCGGGATAACAGCGTTATCCAGTCCCTTGAGCTTATCGCGTACAGCCTTTACTGTGTCGTCAAGGAGAAGTGAGCCGTTTGTATCGAAGATGATGACGTCAGCGGCATCAACGAATGTGAAGTCAAGATATTTAGCCAGTACCTTGCCGTTGAGGTACTCACCGCGGCTTGCTGCGAAGTCCTTTGTAGGGCGGGACTTCAGCTCCTTAGTGATAGCGTCGAACTCAGCGTCGAGGGAAAGGTCAATGCCAAGCTCGGAAATAATGCCGTTGTAGCGGTCCTTTATCATCTGGAAGTCCTTAGAGAAATCCACACCGCTGCTTGCCAGCTCACAGCACTTATAGAGCATATCTGTTACCTTGATGTCGTCGGAGAATCTCTTTCCCGGAGCAGAGGGAACAACGTATCTGCGCTTGTCATCGCTCTTGATGATAGCGGCTACCTTTCTGAACTGATTTGCATCGGCAAGGGAACTTCCGCCGAACTTAACGACCTTATTACTCATATATATCATTCCTTTATTACATTGATAATTTTATAGCAATATATATTATATGCTATTTCACGTATGAAATCAATTGACAGAAAGTCGAATTTCACCGCAGTAAAAACTGTGTTTTTGGTGAATACGCTTGTACGCCGCTGGTGGACAGCTTTTCTGGGTTCTCTGTTCTTGTCTGCAAAGTGGAAAAGTAGGGGCTGATGTCCGCATCAGCCTGCAAATGTACAATAAAAAAGTCTTTTTCGACAAACTGAAAGGACGCCTGAGGCGCCCTTTTTTTCAAATTATATCGTCGATACACCTTCAAGCACCTCGATAGGACACGGAAAATCCGAAATATACCGTCAGAAGTCCTCTTACTGTATCCAACATTTCAATCGGCATTATTTTTCTTTTTTAAAGCAAAAATACAGAAAACAGAACCGATAAAGGAAAAAGCAGACACCACGCCGTCGATAACAGCCTTCATTCTTAATGAGCTGATATATTCCTTTGCACTTGTGACAGCAGTATTGTGGGGAGAATCTACTTCAAATTTAGATATAAGCTTATAATAATATTCATTGGTTGTGTGAGGCAGAGCTTTGCATAATGAGATCCCGAAGAATAATAATGCAGCTATAAAAAGAACAAGAAGTATTATCAGCAGTACTTTTGATCTCTTTTTGTTTGCGTCAGGAGTCAGAGTTGCAGCATTGGGTTGAATAGAATTTATAGCAGCCATAATTATACCTCCCTGGCTTTGATCTATGTGCCCATTATAGCTTAAATGTTCTTCAAAGTCAATAAAAGTGACAAAAAAGTTATACGATTTTTTGCGGTTAAAATTAAAAAGGACTGCCAAGGGGAGCCCCCTGAAGCAGTCCTTTTATTATTCCCACATAATATATCGTAAGCAATGTTCGCCCATTGCTCCTGATGACAGCAAGCAAGTTTAAGAGCTGCAATGAAAAGCGGTCGAGCCGGTTCAGCTCGCGCTGCACCTTGCAAGCATTGCAAGAGTGAGGGAAATATTTTCATTATGCACCGCAACGCCCTTTGGAGCGTTGAGATGTACTGCGGCAAAGTTAAGGATAAATTTTATCCCTGCCTCTGCCATACGGTCACAGACCTCTTGTGCCGCTGTTTCGGGCACGGTGATGATACCTATACGTATATCATTTTCCTTGCAGAAGCTTTCCAGCTGGTCAATATGGCGTACAGGCTTGCCGTTTATAGAGCTTCCGACTCTGTCCTTGTTGTGGTCAAAGCCGCATACTATATCAAAGCCGTAGGCCTCAAAGCCGTTGTATTCCAGCATAGCCCTGCCGAAGTTGCCCATGCCTGCCACAACCACTCTGTCGCGGTTTTCAAAGCCGAGGAATCTGCCTATATCATTCATCAGCTCTGAGGTAAGATACCCCACCTTCGGTCTGCCGCCGCTGCTCACAGAGGCGAGGTCTTTTCTCACCTGTACATCGTTGAGTCTCAGAGCCTCGGCAATAGCCGTTGCGGAGATATTGCCCTTTTTCTTTTCCTCGGGAAGCGACCTGAGATAATTGAAGTAAAGAGGCAGACGAGAGAGAGTCTGTGAGGTAATATTTTTGTCCATTTTATACCTCCGTCAGAGGGCTCATTTATTCTGCATATATTTATCCATAGCAGCAGCAGCCTTCTTGCCTGCGCCCATAGCGAGAATGACCGTAGCAGCGCCTGTTACAGCGTCGCCGCCTGCGTAAACGCCTTCCTTAGAGGTAAGACCGTCCTCGTCAGCGATGATACCGCCCCACTTCTGGGTGTCGAGACCTGCTGTAGTTGACTTGATGAGCGGATTGGGCGAAGTACCGATAGACATGATAACGCAGTCAGCATCAATATCAACGAATGCGCCCTCTATTGGAACAGGCTTTGCTCTGCCCGAAGCGTCGGGCTCTGAAAGCTCCATCTGCTGGCAGTGAACGCTCTTTACCCAGCCGTCCTCTGTAGCCTGTATCTCTATAGGATTTGTGAGGAACTTGAAGATGATTCCCTCTTCCTTAGCGTGCTCAACTTCCTCGGCTCTTGCAGGGAGCTCAGCCTCTGTACGTCTGTATACGATGTATACCTCAGCGCCCAGTCTTTTAGCGCAGCGGGCAGCATCCATAGCAACGTTTCCGCCGCCTACGATAACAGCCTTTGTGCCTGCCTTGATAGGAGTAGCACTGCCCTCTTTATAGGCTTTCATGAGGTTGATACGTGTGAGGAACTCGTTTGCTGAGTATACGCCGTTGAGGTTCTCGCCCTTGATATTCATGAATCTTGGGAGACCTGCGCCTGAGCCGATGAATACGCTCTCGAAGCCTTCCTCATTCATAAGCTCGTCAACTGAGATAGTCTTGCCGACAACAGTGTTTGTTTCTACCTTTACGCCCAGAGCCTTGAGACCGCCTATCTCCTTCTGGACGATAGACTTTGGAAGTCTGAACTCGGGGATACCGTAGGAGAGAACTCCGCCTGCAACGTGGAGAGCCTCGAATATAGTAACGTCATAGCCCTTCTTGGCAAGGTCGCCTGCGCAGGCAAGACCTGAAGGACCTGAGCCGATAACAGCAGCCTTATGACCGTTCTTTGCAGGTATTTCGGGAGCTGTCTCGGGCTGAGCGTTGTGCCAGTCTGCAACGAAGCGCTCTAATCTTCCGATAGCAACAGGCTCACCCTTTATGCCTCTTACGCACTTGCTCTCGCACTGTGTCTCCTGTGGACATACTCTGCCGCAGACAGCAGGGAGTGAGCTTGACTTTGTGATTATCTTGTATGCCTCTGCGAAATTACCCTCAGCCACCTGAGCGATAAATGCAGGTATATCTATCTGTACGGGACAGCCTGTTGAGCAGGGCTTGTTCTTGCAGTTAAGGCATCTCTTAGCCTCGTCGATAGCCTGCTCTTCGGTATATCCGAGAGCTACCTCGCTGAAATTCTTGTTTCTTACGTCGGGAGCCTGTACAGGCATTTCATTTCTTGTAGGTGACATATTAGCCATATCACTTTACCTCCTTGAACAGATTGCAGGCTTCTTCGTAAGCATGGCGCTCAAAGGGCTTATACATAGCTCCTCTTGCCATAGCCTCGTCGAAGTCGATGAGATGACCGTCGAACTCGGGGCCGTCAACGCAGGCGAACTTTGTCTCGCCGCCTACTGTCAGACGGCAGCCGCCGCACATACCTGTACCGTCTATCATAATGGGGTTCATGGAAGCAACAGTGGGTACACCGTACTCCTTTGTGAGCTTACAGACGAATTTCATCATTATAAGAGGACCGATAGTGATGACTCTGTCATACTTCTCGCCGCTGTCGATGAGTTTTTTGAGGGCGTCTGTTACCAGTCCCTTTTCGCCTGCTGTGCCGTCATCGGACATAAGCACGAACTTTGAGCTTGAAGCCTTGAATTCGTCCTCAAGGATAACAAGGTCCTTATTTCTGAAGCCGACTATTGAATGTACCTCGACGCCAAGCTCATGGAGCTTCTTTGCTACAGGGTAAGCGATAGCGCAGCCTACGCCGCCGCCTACGACAGCGACTTTCTTTAATCCCTCTGTCTCTGTAGCTCTGCCGAGAGGACCTACGAAGTCCTGAAGGCAGTCGCCCTCATTAAGGTGATTGAGTTTTTCGGTAGTAGCGCCTACTATCTGGAAAATGATAGTGACCGAGCCGCTCTGGCGGTCGAAATCAGCGATAGTGAGAGGAATACGCTCACCGTCGGCATCTGTTCTTAAAATAATGAACTGTCCCGGCTCAGCCTTTCTTGCTACCTTAGGAGCGTTTATGCGCATAAGGGTAACAGTAGGGTTGAGGCTTCTTTTTTCAAGAATTTCAAACATTAGTCCATACCTTCCTTGCGAATAGATTTACAGCACAGGGAGAATTCCGTGATATCCCCATTGATCTCCCAGGATACAGCTGCTGCATTGATATATTGAATATTATATCACACAAAACCATGCTGCACAAATATAACAGTAGAATATCGATATTCCAATATCGATATTAAAGTTTCAAAAGGCTTTTTTTGCGCTGTCAGACTTTGCCTTGTCTGCGTGGTAAAACAGTGGGAAATAGTAAAAGAGGACGGCTTTTGCCGTCCTCATATTCGTGAAATTAACTTATTGCGGTTATTCCTGCGCAGAATATTCTTATTCCGAAGCAAATATATCACTTATACTCCGCAAAGGCGCTCTCATTTCTTACCTCATACAGGCGGTTCACCAGTTTGAGCTCGTTTTCCGAGAGCTTGTGTCCCGATGTGTATATGAGCAAGTCCTTGTAGCTGTTGTCGGGGAATGCGCATTTTCTCTGCACCAGACCGTACTTTCCGCAAAGGCTTGCAGGCATAGGCGAGTCCATCATAAACGCCTGCGGCACGGTCAGCAGGAAGTCCAGAGCGCTTCCGCGGTCATACATACATACCTTTCTCACAGGCACGTCAGCAGGACGGTTAGAGGCGTAGAGCTTCTCAACAGCTCCCGAAACATAGGGAACTGCGTCATCGCCCTGTCCAAGCTCTATATATTTGCAGGACAGGTCTGCGTAGGTTATGCTGTCAGCTCCTGCAGCAGGGTGCTCGGCGGACATTACCGCCAGCATTTCAAACTCCCAGAGGAGCTTGCTGTCCAGATTCTTTTCTGCAAGGAAGTCGGTGAAGTACTTCTCATGAGCGGTATTGAAGCGGATAACGCCGAAATCATAGCCATTT
>NZ_JAIKXF010000076.1 GCF_024684275.1 Ruminococcus sp. | reverse complement strand
ATACCTGCGGACTGCGCTGTGTTGAAGGCTGTCGGATTCTTCTCCGATGAAGCGATACTTACAGGCGAATCCACGGCTGTGGGAAAGTCCGCAGGCTCTCCCGACGATACCGACAACTCCCTCAACAAGCCGAATATCGTCTACTGCGGAGCCTCCGCAACTAAGGGCGTATGCCGCGCAAAGGTCATAGCTGCAGGCAAAAATACTCAAATGGGAAAAATATCGGAAATGCTCTCCGACATCGACAGGGAGCCTACTCCCCTGCAAAAGCGTCTCGGAGAGCTCGGAAAAGCTGTCGCCGTGATCTGTCTCGTTGTCTGCGCCGCTGTTTTCGGGGCAGGAGTGCTCCGCGGCGAGAATGTGTTCGATATGCTGATGACAGGCATAACCATAGCCATTGCTGCTATCCCCGAGGGACTGCCCGCCACGGTGACTATCGCCCTTGCTCTTGCGGTCAGCCGTATGCTGAAGCAAAAGGCTCTTGTGAACAAGCTCCACAGCGTTGAGACATTAGGCTGTACGTCGGTGATATGCTCCGACAAAACAGGTACCATAACCGAGAACAAAATGACCGTTACGGAGCTGTCCACTGTTTCAACAGACTACTATTTCAGCGGCATGGGCTACCGTGTCAGCGGAGCAGTCACAAAGAGCGGCAATATCGCTGTCAATCCTACTGCGGAAAAGGCTCTCACAGAAGCTCTGCGGTGCGGCGTTCTCTGCTCTACGGCGGAAATAAGCACTCAGGAAACACCCAAAAGCCGCAACAGAGGAACTCTTGCAGGCAAGGGCGAATGGCAGGTCACAGGTGACTCAACAGAAGCGGCTCTGCTCATTGCTGCTGCAAAGGCAGGCATAACTAAAGAGTCACTTTCGGGGAGCTGCCGCACTCTGGGAGAATACCCCTTCGACAGCGAAACGAGGTTCATGGCGGTACATTGCTCCTGCGGAAACGACAAGCGTATGTACTTCAAGGGCGCAGAGGAGGTGCTGCTGCCTCGATGCAGTCAGTATATCGCCGAAAACGGCAAGCCTGCGCCCATGAGCTCAGCTGTACGCCGTCAGCTTGCGGAAAAGGCTGCGGAAATGTCAGGCAGGGCGCTGAGAGTTCTTGCGCTTGCCATGTGCAGCTCAGATACATTAGAGCCAAACTGCGGAAACCTTGTATTTCTTGGCTTTGCAGGCATGACCGATCCGCCCCGTGAGGAGGCAAAGACTGCTATCCGAAAATGCGCGGCGGCTTCTGTAAAAACTGTTATGATAACAGGTGACCACAAAAATACCGCCGTGGCAGTTGCGAAAAAGGCTGGTCTGCTCAAAGGCGGCATGGCTATGACAGGAGCTGAGCTGGACGCTCTCTCCGATGAGGAGCTGGATAAGGTCATCGGCAAATACACTGTGTTTTCCCGTGTTGAGCCTGTACATAAGCTGCGTATCGTGCGGAGCTTCAAGCGCCGCGGAGAAATAGTCACCATGACGGGTGACGGAGTGAACGACGCCCCTGCGGTAAAGGAAGCCGATGTGGGCGTGGCTATGGGAGTTACGGGCACTGACGTGACAAAACAGGCTGCCGACGTGATACTCATGGACGACAACCTTGCAACTCTCGTCAGCGCCGTTGAGCAGGGACGCTGCGTTTATGCCAATATACGGAAATTTGTTCGGTATCTGCTGTCCTGCAATATAGGCGAGGTGCTAACTATGTTTCTGGGGATACTCATGGGTATGCCTGTAGTGCTGCTGCCTGTTCAGATACTTCTGGTCAACCTCGTCACGGACGGTCTGCCTGCGATCGCTCTCGGTATGGAGCTCCCCGAAAAAGACATTATGAACCGACCGCCGCGGCGCTCTACGGAGGGATTTTTCTCAGGCGGTCTCATGTGGAGGATAGTCATTCGTGGCATATTTATAGGACTTTCCACCCTTGCAAGCTTTACTGCGGCAATGCGGCTCGGCGGCTCTCTTGAAGCCTGCCGCACCGCCGCTCTCATAACCCTTGTGGTATCACAGCTGATACACGTATTTGAGTGCCGCTCAGAGCATCGTTCACTGCTGCACATGAACCCATTCGGAAATATCAAGCTTGTCGCTGCGGCAGTCATATCCGCCGCAGTCCTTGCCGCAGCAGTAATGCTGCCTCAGCTGCAAATGGTATTCAGCACCGTATCGCTCAGCACACCTCAGCTGCTGACAGCTCTCGGTTTCAGCGCGGCTGTGCCTGTTATCAGCTCGGTTTTCAGCAGAAAATAATCGCTAAGGACAGATTGCCTAAATCAGCTGCTAAAGTCATAATTTGTCCTTCTGTCTGAATATCAGCGAAGCCATGAGCCCGAAAAGCAATGCCGCCGTCACGCCCCCTGACGCGGCGGTAAGACCTCCTGTGAATATGCCGAGGAATCCGTCGCTGCCTATTGCCTTTCTTATGCCTTCCGCAAGCAGGTGCCCAAAGCCCGTCAGGGGCACCGTTGCACCTGCTCCTGCAAAATCAGCTATGGGCTTGTACAATCCCACTGCTGAAAGTATAACTCCCGTAACTACGTAGCCTGTGAGTATCCTCGCAGGCGTCAGCTTTGTAAAGTCGATGAGAAGCTGTCCCACGGCGCATAAAGCTCCGCCGACTATGAATGCTTTTAGTATATCTGTTATCATGACTGCTCCTTTCTCAGATGCACCAGATGTGATATTGAGGGTATGCTCTCGCCCTGCTGCAGAGACATAGGCGACATCAGCGCGCCCGTAGCGGCAAAGAGTATATTCTCAGCCTCGCCCCGTTCCAGCATGGGCAGGAAATGTCCGCAGAGCACACTTGCTCCGCAGCCGCAGCCCGAGCCGCCGCAGTGCATATCCTGCTTTTCAATGTCGAATATCATAGCGCCGCAGTCACGGTGCTGAGCTGTGATGTCAACGCCCTGCTTCAGCAGGAAGTCCTTTAGAAGCTGACTTCCCACCACGCCGAGGTCGCCTGTGACGATATAGTCATAATCCTCGGGAGCTGTGCCTGTTGCCGATAAATAGCGCATTATCGTGTCAGCAGCCGCAGGTGCCATAGCGCTGCCCATGTTATTGATGTCGGTTATTTCAAGGTCGGCTATCTTGCCGATACAGCCGCCGACTACGCTGATATTGCCGCTGCTTCGTGAAACTATCACTGCTCCCGAGGCTGTACAGGTCCACTGTGATGTGGGGGTGCGCTGACCTCCGTAGGACAGCGGAAAACGGAACTGCCGCTCTGCTGTTGAGAAATGGGAGGAGGTCACTGCGGCGGCATACTCGGCGATACCGCTGTCCGTCAGCACAGAAGAGATAAGAAGCCCCTCAGCCATAGTGGAGCAAGCGCCGTATAACCCGAGAAAGGGCATAGCAAGCTCCCTGACGCTGTACGCCGAGCCTATGCACTGGTTTATGAGGTCGCCTGCACATATGATGTCGATATTTTCCTTTTGCAGACCTGCCTTGCTTAGCGCAAGCCCTACAGCTTCAAGCTGGAACTGAGTCTCTGCCTGTTCCCATGTGTCCTTTCCGAAGTGACTGTCAGCTATGACCTCGTCGAAGCATTCACCAAGAGGTCCTTCTCCCTCCTTTTCACCGACTACTGCGGCATAGCTTTTTATCCTTACGGGAGTATCCGTGCGGAAAACTCCCCTTGCTATTCGTTCTGCCATGTTGATACCTCTCTTTCGGAGATATTATGCGGCAAAATTGCATAAATATGCAAAAAAGGCGTGACATCAGGGGGCTCCCCTTGTCACGCCTTTGCTTTATTCTCTGTATCTTATATCCATTAATTCGCGCGTACCTTCGATGTAAACATCTCTGAGGCGCTTTCCTTTTCCGACCTTTTCCTTTATATCGTCCCTGCTGAAATATACAGGCGAACCATCTAAAAACGGATAAGTCCCGACAGCGTCCGCTGTGTTGCTCCAGCTGTCGGAAACCGCTAAGTACTCCACCCTTCCGTCATGGGCGATGATGAAGAACTCCTTGTCGCTGCTGCCTGTATACTCGCTGAAATATTCATGGAATCTGCCAATATCGAATTTATAGGATATGGGTATATCCTCGTCGGAATTTATATTGTTCCAGCCGCTGACATCTCCGCCCTCACTGCTTATCTTTTGCAGAGCCTTGTCTGCCGCCTCTGTCATCTCCTCAGCCACCTTGTTCATCTCAGCCATTCTGCCCTGCTTTGACCTCCAGCTCATATCAGTGATCACACGCAGCAGCAATACTGCGGCAGCAAGCGCAGCTAAGCAGAGTACAGGTATCCCTATGGCAAACAGCAGGGTATAGCTCTTTTTCTTCTGAGGGGCTGACTGTGTACAGCCGCAGTGTTCGCCGTCATTGAGCGGTCTGCCGCATTTTGTACAGTATGGCATAGTATTGCTCCTTTATTTAGCTGAAGCGTATTCCTTAGATGCGTCCTTGTACAGGTCGCTGAGGCTCATCTTAGTGTCTTTGCTGAAGCTTGAACTGCCATATGTATATCCAGAACTGTCAACTCTGTACAGCCTTATACCGTCAATATTGCTGGGAGGATATGTACCTATATAATCACTCTTGTCACCCCAGCTTTTGGCAATGGCTGTGTATTCAACGGCTCCGTCGCGGCATACCATGAAGTACTCATACTCGCCGATCTTATTAAAATAATTTGCGGTTTTCTCCCTGAATTTCTCCACATCAAAGGGAACAGCCTGATTCCTGCTGTTATCTGAGCTTATGATGTAATAGCCTTTAATATCCTTTTTTTCCTCATCCAGCTCTATCAAGGCAGTATTTCCCGCTTTGAAAAGAGTGCTTGCATTAGAATTCATGCTTGACTGCTTTGATTTCTTTGTATATCCAAGCATAGACGGCACTAATATTGCGGCTAATATGGCTATTATCAGCAGGAAAGCTATTCCCAGCGGGATAACTATAGCAAGTATCCACGCATTGCTCTTTTTCGGGGGCTGTGCCAGCTGCTGACCGAAATAAGGCGCAGGATAGCCCTGTGGATAGGGCTGGTTCGGATAGGGCTGTCCGTTATATGGATATGGCGGCGGAGGCGGCTGCATTCCGCCGTTATTGTACTGTCCGCCCTGCGGCGCAATATTATTCGGCTGCTGCATGGGAGCTCCCTGTGCAGGGGCTGTACAGCTGCAAACCTCACCCTCTTGTAAAAGCTTTCCACAATTGCTGCAATACGGCATTTTTACCACTCCTTATAATTCTGTTTTTTGATATCTTCTTTAAATTCTTTTACGGCGTGATCGTACAGATCATCGAGAGTTTTACCCTTTTCCGCAAGCACATTTTCTCCACGGGGAGAATATTCCACAGGGGAATATGCTACGGACGAGCCTGTATATCTGGCAGGATATGTACCTATCTTAGCTTTTTTGTCCGTCCAGCTCTCTGAGGCTGCCGCATATACTGCGACACCGTCCCTTACCACGATGAAATACTCGCTTTCCGCGGCTTTATCAAAATATTTGTTTTCCCTTTCACAGAATTTCCCTGCGTCATAGGGAACTGCGATGTCCTTTGAGCTGTCAGAGCTTATGATATAATCGCCATTGACGTCCACACCATCTGCATCAAGGTCTGCAAGAGCGGAATTTGCCGCCCTGTATATGCTGCTTGCCTTTGAATTTATGTTCGTCTGCTTTGCTTTTTGCTTATACCGCGAATAAGACGGTATCATTATAGCCAAAATAAGCACTATCAGGACAAGAAATACTGCGGCAAGCGGAATAACTATGGCAAGTATCCACTTATTGCTCGGCTTCGGCGGCGGCGGCAGAGCCTGACCGTCGTAGGAATATCGAAAATCGTGGGGATAGGGCTGATTTGGGTATGGCTGTCCATTATATGGATAGGGCTGCTGCCAATATCCCTGCTGTGGGAGCGAAGCCTGCTGCATTCCGCCGTTATTGTACTGTCCGCCCTGTGGCGCAGTATTATTCGGCTGCTGCATGGAAACTCCCTGCGCAGGGGCAGTACAGCTGCATATCTCGCCGTCATTTAGCTTTCTTCCGCAGTTTGTACAATAAGGCATCTATGTCACTCCTTTTTATTTATTGATGTACCAACTAACTCTTGAATCGGATACTTGACAAAAATGCAAGTGCTATATCAGATATATCCAAGAGTTTTCAGCAGGAACAGCCAGCCCGTCAGGGTAAATGCGCTCAAAAGCGTGGTCAGCATTACCGCAAACGCCGTGATTACGCCCTTGTGTCCCAGATTCTTCGCCATTACAAAGCAGCTTCCCGTTGTGGCGCTTCCAAGCATTACCAGTATGGCTATGAGCTTCTCGCCGCGGAATCCCAGCTTTATCGCTATCGGCAGGAAAATTCCGCAGAAAAGCACCAGCTTTATAAAGGCTATGCCCACTGTTACAGACAGCTTTCCCTTTGCTTCGCCGAATTTGAATGAAGCTCCCAACGCTATAAGGGATAAGGGCGTTGCCATATTTCCTAAGTATGTCACTGATTTCGACAGTATCACAGGCTGAGGTATTTTCAGCAGCGACCAGCTTATACCTACAACTATTCCCAGTATTATAGGATTTGTGGCTATACTCTTGAATGTGCTGAGAAACAGCGCCTTTTTGCCGCTGCTTCTGTCCTTATCCGGAGAGGTCAGCGCAAGGACCGTAACTGCCGCTATGTTGTACAGGGGCACTGTCCCCACTATCATAAGAGCCGCCATAGTGGAATGTCCATATATATTATTGACAAAGGCTATTCCCAGAACAGCCGCACTGCTCCGATAGCTCGCCTGTATTATCTCGCCACGTTCTCCACTGTCCTTGAACAGCATTGAGTACATCACCGCTATGCCTACGCTGAGAAGCGTTGCACATATGCAGAACAGTACGAATCTGCCGTCCCATACTGCGCGGAAGTCTGCCGTGGACAGATCCATAAACAAAAGCGCAGGCAGAAGAGCTCGAAACACAAATCTGTTTATCTGCGCCGTGGCATTTTCGTCAAGAAGCTTTATCCTGTGTACGAACCAGCCGAATACCATCATCAAGAATACCGGAACTGTGGCATTCAGACTGAATATAAGATTTTTCAGAAACAATCTATCACTACCTGTTTATTTTATCGTCGAGCCGTGGAAATAACAGTCATATATTACTTCGCCTCTGTACTCTATGGTCTCATAGCCCTGAAACCATTCAAAATCACCGTTTACCTCGCACCTGTAGGTATAATCACCATTTATGTACTCCTGAGGTCCGCGGAATGGCTTCTCAAAAGGCACGCGCAGAAGGGCTTCCTTGAGAAAATCACCGCTGAACGGATTTCCCGTAACTCTGCCTGCGTAATTCATGCTCCAGCAGGGAACACCTCTTATCCATAGGGCTTCCTCTCCTGCGAAACGCTCACCTCCGAGAAAAGTGTCAAGATACATGAGTTCTCCCTCACGGTATTCAAGGTCGTGAGACTGAGGGCGCGAGGGCATTGTTTCAGCTCCCTTGCCTGCGTATGCAGCACATTTGGCACGTATGAGAAAATCAATTATTTTATCTCGGTCCATAGTATTTCTCCTGTTATGACTTGATACTTAATTTTACTCCATTTTTCCTGTCTTGTCAATATCATGAAGCTATAATTTCACCAACAAGTATTCGGTTTGTATGTTATAAATTGTGCGTGTCAACAAATTTTAGCTTTATTTTCTTTCTGCACTTGACTTTTTCGCCGTTTTGTACTATAATAATTTAGTCGCAGGTGACGCCTGCGGTTATTTGTGGCGGCATAGCTCAGTTGGCTAGAGTACTCGGTTCATACCCGATTGGTCGTTGGTTCGAATCCTACTGCCGCTACCATATGGCCCGTTGGTCAAGAGGTTAAGACATCGCCCTTTCACGGCGGAATCATGGGTTCAATTC
>NZ_JAIKXF010000024.1 GCF_024684275.1 Ruminococcus sp. | reverse complement strand
CTGAATGAAATCAATGCTAATCCTAAATTCGGCGAAAAACCCGTTACAGAGAATAGTCCTCTCGTGATGATTGAGTATTCTTCTCCTATGGGATACTTCATCCATACCTATATGGGTGACGGAAACCCGCTTCCAAGCTTTGAAGGAGAGCCTACACAGATTGATATAACAGGCGATATCGATAATTTCACAAAGAATGTATGGGAAGCCCTTAACGCTGATAACAAGGTATCTCTTTTCACAAGATTCATTGACATTGAGACAGGAAAGTACGAGAGCCGTATTGTAAATAAAAACAACTGATTTGTAACCATTTACCATTAGCATATAAGGAGAAACAAAATGAACGAGATCGAACTTAAATATGGATGTAACCCCAACCAGAAGCCTTCAAGAGTATATATGGAAAACGGAAGTGACCTTCCTATCGAGGTGTTAAACGGAAGACCTGGATATATCAACCTTCTTGATGCCCTCAATGGATGGCAGCTGGTTTCAGAGCTTAAAAAGGCAACAGGACTTCCTGCAGCTACTTCTTTCAAGCACGTTTCACCTGCAGGCGCTGCAGTAGGAACACCTCTTACAGATATTGAGAAGAAGATCTACTGGGTAGAGGACCTCGGTGAGCTTTCACCTCTTGCAAACGCATATGCAAGAGCCCGCGGAGCTGACAGAATGTCATCTTTTGGTGATTTCATTTCCCTTTCAGATGTCTGCGACGCTGATACAGCAAGACTTGTAAAAAGAGAAGTTTCAGACGGAATAATTGCTCCTGGATACACAGATGAGGCTCTTGAGATCTTAAAGGCTAAGAAGGGCGGAAACTACGCAGTTATCAAGATCGACCCTGATTATGTACCTGAAGAGAGCGAGAAAAAACAGGTATTTGGTGTAACCTTTGAGCAGGGACACAACTTCATCGAGATAAATGATGAGATGTTTAGGAACATCGTTACAGACAATAAGGACCTTCCTGAGTCAGCTCTTATTGATCTTAAGATCGCACTTATCACACTTAAATACACACAGTCAAACTCAGTTTGCTACGTCAAGGACGGACAGGCTATCGGCATCGGTGCAGGACAGCAGTCCCGTATCCACTGCACACGTCTTGCAGGTCAGAAGGCTGACAACTGGTGGCTGAGACAGTCCCCACAGGTAATGGGACTCCAGTTTGTTGACGATATCCGCCGTGCAGACCGCGACAACGCTATTGACGTATACATCGGCGACGAGTATGAGGACGTTCTCCGCGAGGGTGAGTGGCAGCGTATCTTCAAGGTAAAGCCTGCTGTATTCACACGCGAGGAAAAGAAGGCTTGGCTTGCAAAGAATACAGGCGTTTGCCTCGGTTCAGACGCTTTCTTCCCATTCGGCGACAATATAGAACGTGCTAAGAAGTCAGGCGTTGAGTACATTGCAGAGCCCGGCGGTTCTATCCGTGACGACAACGTTATCGAGACCTGCAACAAGTACAACATCGCAATGGCATTCACAGGTATCCGCCTGTTCCACCACTAATGACCTATGGGCTGCGGTCAGTAAATGACCGCAGCCTTTACTATGGAGAAAAATATATGATATTTCACAGGATAACAGCTATTTTTGCAGCCGCTGCTCTGCTATTCACTCTTGGCAGCTGTACGGAAAACCTATCTTCCTCAGCCCCTGACAGCACCGCAGAAGCCACATCAAAGACCGTTCTTTACGATAATGTACGCAGCAATACCAAATACGAAAACGGCACCTACAGCGGCGAGGGCTTTTCGCTGTACGCCGATCCTAATATTTGGCAGTTCTGCGGCGACAATCCAGATGCTCCCTGCGACTTGCAGCTCATAGTTGATAAGGAGATAAACACCTGCGGTATCAGCGTCTATGTCTCAGATGACGACCACGGCGGCAAAAGCGCTCAGGATATAGTTATGAACGCCAATAATGAGGATATAATCTTCACAGGAGCAGCTGCTACCCCGGCTATGACCTTCTATTACTACGAATGGGCTATCGACGATAATACCCACGGAAGGACCTATTTCGGAGACTACGGCAGCAGATACCTCTGCGCATACGCCGAAAGCACCAATTTCGGCTATGTTGAAAGCAAGATATCAGACCTGCTCGGAAGCATAAAACTCACCGAAAACAAACAATAAATCTCTTGCAATATTCCCTATACTATGTTATACTATACTTGTATGATCAAAATATGGGATAAATACTGCACGTTATATTGTTATAGGGGGAGATATAATGGGAAACTATAATTCCATAAAGCTTGAAAAGGTCTATATAGCCGCCGCTTTTCTGTGCGGTGTTTATATACTGCTGTCTGTACTTGCATATCTGCTGTCAGGCAGTATATTCGGACTTTTCACAGGCTCGGGCGATGACTATGTCCCCGTACACCCCGAAATGATAATATCAGGGAAATGCAAGGCTCTGCTGTGTATTTCCGAAGCTGTATGGCTGCCGTTCATAATATACATACTGAGCTGTGTGGGCTGGGCGTTTTCCGCAAAGAAATGCAAGCGCACCCTTAAAGCCGCTCCTGCTCTGTGGATAGCCGGCTTTATCGCCGAGCATATAATCGCTCTGCTCATTGCCAATTCTTCAATGACTAAGTATATCTCAGAAAGCTGGCTCATTCAGCGCACTGAATATATAAACTTCTTCCTCGGCATTTTCCTTGTGGGAGCTCTTGTGCTGGTATGCACAGCTGCCGCTCTCGGGATCGACGAGGACAGACACGTTAAACATCTGAAATACAAATAATTACTAAACTAAGGAGAAACAATGTCAAAACCGAATATACTAAAAGTCACACAACTCACTGCTGTTCTTTTCTCTTTTACAAAGCTTGCACTGGACATCTTCTTTATCCTGAACAATTATTATTCAGTGCATACAGCACTTTTCGGCGGAAAGCATCAGCAGGACGTTCTGCCAATGGATATAAAAATGTGGCTTATTATCGAAGCAATAATAATTTCTGTACCCATAGGAATAGTTGCAGCGGTAAACTATACCAAAACTGATATGAAACAAAAAAGAGGCATTATAACCGTAGCAACATCAGGACTGATGTTTTTCGCAGACTATCTTGCCTCTGCCATACTGCACCATACCGTGATTTTATCCCTTTCAAAAAAATACGCTGAAAATGTCATATCCATGATATCATCTATCAATTCCGTGAGAAGCTTAACGTCGATACTTAGCTGTACAGCGCTTGTCATGTTATGCTGCTGCGGTGCAGTGGAAATATACGGAGGAGCTAAGCTGAGTTCAACCCCTGCATGAAAGGAAAGAAAATGGAAAGAAAAAAATCGGTCAGCACAGCACTGCGATTCGCAATAGTATTTTTTGTTATAAAGTTTGTACTGGATATGGTGATATTATGCTGTGAGCCGCTGCAAAGGCTTTTATTTATGATGTTTAGCGGCAATATTCTGAGAGATCAGAAGCTTTCCGCAGTTTCAATAATATTTTCCGCAGTTATGCTCATCATAGCACTTCTGCCCAAATCCATACTCGCAGTTTATAGCCTCAGCAAAAAAGATCTGCAAAAGCAGCGCGGTCTGATAACTATAATTCTCACAGCAGCTTTTTCGCTGCTGTCATCTGTAATATCTGCTATAGGCAGTCCCTTTATTGCACGCATCACTTCTTTAAGCGAGACAGGTCTTTTATCAATACTAAGCACCCCAAGAGCTGTTACGGGTCTGTTTTCTGCTGCTGCGACCATAATCCTTTACTGCTGCGGAGCTATTGAACTGTACAACGGCACTGAAAAACCTGTTTATCCGAATAATTACAGCGGAAATACTGACAGCGAAAATACTTTATCTTAAATATATCAGGAGGAATTTCCCAATGAAGAACGTTTTAGTAGTAGGCGGCGGCGGACGCGAACACGCCATTATAATGAAGCTGGCTGAAAGCCCAAAGGTAGGCAAGCTCTACTGTACCCCGGGCAACGGCGGCATCTCAAAGTACGCTGAATGCTTCAATGTAGGCGCTACAGATGTCGACGGCGTAGTAGCTCTCGCAAAACAGCTCAAGCCCGATATGGTAGTTGTTGCTCCCGACGATCCCCTTGTACTCGGTATGGTGGACGCCTTGCAGGCAGAGGGCTTCATGACCTTCGGACCAAAGGCAAATGCTGCTATAATCGAGGGCTCAAAGGTCTTCTCTAAGGAGCTCATGAAAAAGTACGGTATCCCTACAGCCTTCTACGAGGTCTTCACTGAATCCGACAAGGCTATTGCTTATCTCAAAGAGCAGAACAGCTATCCTGCTGTTATCAAGGCTGACGGTCTTGCTCTCGGAAAGGGCGTTATCATCGCTCAGAACGAGGAGGAGGCAATTGCTGCTGTTCATGAAATGATAGACGAGCTCAAATTCGGAAAGAGCTCTGCACGTATAGTTATCGAGGAATTCCTCACAGGTCCCGAGGTATCCGTTCTCAGCTTTACAGACGGTAAGACTATGGTGCCTATGATATCATCTATGGACCATAAACGCGCTCTCGACGGCGACAAGGGACTCAACACAGGGGGTATGGGAACTGTTTCGCCTAACCCTTGCTATACCGAGGATATAGCAAAGGAATGTATGGAGAAGATATTCATTCCAACTATGAACGCTATGAACGCAGAGGGACGTACCTTTGAGGGCTGTCTCTATTTCGGACTTATGATAACTCCGAAGGGACCAAAGGTGATCGAGTACAACTGCCGCTTCGGCGATCCCGAGACACAGGTAGTCCTTCCTATGCTTGACGCTGACCTCTACGAGATATTCGAGGCTATATACAACCATGAACTTGACAAGGTGGACATCAAGTGGCACAAAGGCAGCTGCGCCTGCGTAGTTATGGCAAGCGGAGGCTATCCCGAAAGCTATCCTAAGGGTATCGAGATGAATGGCTTTGACGAAAAGGGACAGGTAGAGGGCTGTTTCGTTTACCATGCCGGAACTAAGCTCTCTGACGACGGAAAATTCCTAACAAACGGCGGACGTGTTATCGGCGTGACTGCCAAGGGCGACAGCTTGCAGGCTGCACTTGACAAGGCTTATGAGGGAGTATCCAAGATAAGCTTTGAGGGAGCTCACTTCAGAAAGGATATAGGACAGAGAGCACTCAAGGCTCTCGGGTAAGGAGCTTTACCATGCATGAACGTCTAAACAGCGGAATAAAATTCTGCATTATCGGAAATCTTCTGTTTCTTGCTTTCAGCATAGTCTGCTTTATTTTTTATACGACGTATAAAGCCGGCTCGGTCCATTCCTCCATTCTGGAATTTTTAGCGTATGCTATTGAGTTCTCGGGCTTTGCGTCATTTATATTCGGTGACTGGCTCATATCCTCATCTATAAGATTCAGAGGTTTAATGAAGCTTTGCCTTACACTGTATATAATCCTTGAGGCGGTAATGATGGTGCTGGAAATAAACGCATACAGGTTTGAATTCTATCACCCATATTCCAGAACCCTTGCAATATTCCATTCGGCTATATCGGGCTTTGTTTGCCTGACCTTCCTACAGCTGGACAAGGACAAGAAAAAGCTTGAAATGATGATAATCATCTGCATTGCAATGATGTTTGCAGGAATGTTCGGAAATATCCTCGGAATAAGGATCTATTTCAGTATCCTTGTAAATGCCGTAGCATATGCGGTAATGTTCTATTCTATCGCAAGACTTATCAGAAATGACGAGATAGAGGTAGACTGCCACGGCGACAGGGCAAGAGTTGCGGAATTTAAAAGTACAATTGTTGATGACTGATAAAAACGTTTCCATATATACTCTCAAAAAGAGAAAAATTCAACGCAAACACGTTGAATTTCAGAAAAATAAATTTGGGATTCTTCGTATTTAACAAAACCAAACGCCTGCATTTGTGGATTTTACACAGTGCAGGCATTTTTTGTTAAATGTAGGTGAAAATAATACCGCTAATTTTACTGTTTACTTGACAAAGAATGCCTCTTGTTGTATAATATGACTTATAAGGTAATATCAATTACCTTAAATATTATGTAAAGGATGAAACACAAATGAACAAAATCATCAAAAAAATCTCAGCAGTAGCTATGGCATTTACGCTGCTTGGCGCAGGTTCAGCTGCAATCAAGACTATTGCTCCACAGACAAACAACACTCTCGTTGCAAGTGCATCAGTACCTGTAGCTTGTAGTCATGTTGGCAAAGGTTCATACGTAACTTATTCTAACTGGTGGTATGATCCGATCGTTTCAGTTCAGTATAGCCCAAAGCTTCGCTGCAATGTTACAATAACAATACCCAGATGGAAGAGATTCAGGTATATACACTGCTCAGGTTGCAGAAATATAACAGCTTCTGTTGCTGAATACCACTATTAATTGCAAAAGCTCTCCTTGCGGAGAGCTTTTTTCTGTATTTATGCATTTGCCTGACGGATAATTTACGCCCAACAAAAAGGCGAACCTTTCGGTTCGCCTTTAATTATGCATTACGAATTACGCATTATGCATTAATCAATACATTCCGCCTGCTGGCATTGCAGGAGCAGCAGGTGTATCTTCCTTGATGTCAGCTACAAGGCTCTCTGTTGTAAGAACCATTGAAGCTACAGAAGCAGCGTTCTGGAGCGCACTTCTTGTTACCTTTGTAGGATCAACGATACCGGCAGGTATCATATCTGTGTAAGCCTCGTTGTAAGCGTCGAAGCCGTAGCCGACCTTGCGTGAACGTACTATCTTGTCAACGATAACGCTGCCCTCAAGACCTGCGTTCTCTGCGATCTGACGTACAGGAGCTTCAAGAGCCTTGAGGATTATCTTAGCACCTGTCTTTTCGTCGCCCTCAAGTGTAGGAACAAGCTTATTTACAGCAGGCATAGCATTTACGAATGCTGTACCGCCGCCTGCTACGATACCCTCCTCAACAGCTGCCTTTGTAGCTGCAAGAGCGTCCTCGATACGGAGCTTCTTTTCCTTCATCTCTACCTCAGTAGCAGCACCTACCTTGATAACTGCAACACCGCCTGCAAGCTTAGCAAGTCTCTCCTGGAGCTTCTCGCGGTCAAAGTCAGAAGTTGTTGTCTCAATAGCGGCACGGATCTGGTGAACTCTTGACTCGATAGCCTTCTTGTCGCCTGCACCGTCAACGATGATAGTATTCTCCTTCTGGATAACTACCTGCTTAGCCTGACCGAGCTGCTGGAGTGTTGTCTCGCTGAGTTCAAGACCGAGCTCAGATGAGATGACCTCACCGCCTGTAAGAACTGCAATATCCTTGAGCATTTCCTTACGTCTGTCGCCGAAGCCCGGAGCCTTTACAGCTGCAACCTTGAATGTGCCTCTGAGGTTATTGAGAATAATTGTAGTAAGAGCTTCACCCTCAACGTCCTCAGCAATGATAACGAGCTTCTTGCCCATTTTTACGATCTGCTCGAGAAGCGGGAGAATCTCTTGGATAGAAGAGATCTTCTTGTCTGTGATAAGAATGAAAGCATCATCGTAAACAGCTTCCATCTTGTCTGTATCTGTAACCATATAAGGTGAGATGTAGCCTCTGTCGAACTGCATACCCTCAACTACCTCGCTGTAGGTCTCAGCAGTCTTGCCTTCTTCGATAGTGATAACGCCGTCAGCGGTTACCTTTTCCATAGCCTCAGCGATGAGCTTACCTACATTCTCGTCAGCAGAAGAAACTGTACCTACCTTAGCAATATCTTCTGTGCCCTGTACAGTCTTTGAATTCTCGACGATAGCCTTTACAGCAGCGTCAACAGCCTTTGCGATACCCTTTTTAAGAACCATTGGATTAGCACCTGCTGCAATATTCTTCATACCCTCACGTACGATAGTCTGAGCAAGAAGTGTAGCAGTTGTAGTACCGTCGCCTGCTGCGTCGTTGGTCTTTGTAGCTACTTCCTTAACGAGCTGTGCGCCCATGTTCTCGAAAGCGTCCTCAAGCTCGATGTCCTTAGCGATAGTAACACCGTCGTTTGTGATAAGGGGAGCGCCGAACTTCTTATCGAGAACTACGTTTCTGCCCTTTGGTCCCATTGTTATTCTTACAGTATCAGCAAGCTTGTCGATACCTGCCTGAAGTGACTTTCTTGCGTCTTCGCCATACTTTATATCCTTAGCCATGATAAATTACTCCTTTAAATTTGATCTTTACTGAGCTATCAGCAATTAGCCTTTAGCCCTAAGCCTGTGGTGTCCCTTCGGGACATATTCAAATATTATCGCGCCAGCGATACCAATAGCTAACAGCTAATGGCTAACGGCTTTATTTTACTGTTGCGAGAATGTCTTCCATTTTTACGATGATGAACTCTTCGCCCTCAAGCTTAACATTTGTGCCCGAATACTTTGAAATGAGGACCTTATCGCCCTTCTTTACTTCCATTTTAACGTCTGATGTGCCGGGGCCAACTTCAACGACCTCAGCTACCTCAGGCTTTTCCTTTGCAGAGCCTGAAAGAATGATACCGCTTTTTGTGGTCTCCTCAGCCTCAGCCATTTTAACAACAACTCTGTCCTGTAAAGGTTTGATAGTCATGATATATACCTCCTGAAAAATTAATAAGCAATTCAAGTTTAGCACTCTTTATCTCTGAGTGCTAATTATATTTTACCACCTTTTTGCAATAAATCAAGCCTTTTCTTCAAGCTTTCACAATTTTTGGCACTGTATACAAATAATTCCACTTTCACGAGCTTTTTGTGTGCTGTAAGCTATCTTTACCGCCAAACTCAACCATAAGCATAACTGTCATTATAACAAGCATTACTGACGGAACAGGCGAATTGTTCCCTGTGCTGCTTACCAGCGGCGACATTGCTTCTGTTACCTCTCCCGTCATAAAAAACGGCATTATCAACCTGCATATTGTAAAACTCAGCACTGCCGCTGTACCTCTCATTATTATAAAGGGCTTCAGTGCCAGCTTCCCTGCGGTCAGCGTCCTTAGCTGGAATATCACACATACTCCGCCAAATGCTGTCAGTGCGCTGATATACGGCAGCAGCAGCCAGTCGCCGCAGGGCAGTCTGCTGATATTCGTAATATCTAAAAATGCGGCGACTATTACCTCGCCGCGTATGCGGTCGAGGTCGGGGAGCTTCGCAAGAAGCTCCCCTGCTGCTGCCGTCATGCCCGTTCGGGCAAGTGCGGCGTTTGCTGCTGCAAACGCCGCTGTCATAATGCAGATGTCCCCCATTGCTCTGCCGCTGCGCAGGACGCAGTCGGTGAGCATATCTGCTGATATGCTCACTCTGCGCGGAGCGCTTCGCGCTCGCGCAGTTCTGCGCAGCGGCACCGAAAGAAGCAGGGCAAGGATAATATTTGCGGATACTGTGGATAAAAGTATCACCAGTCCTGCATCAGGTGATGAATAGAGCTGACGCGAGATACAGCCGAATATAAAGGCAGGTCCTGCGCCAAAGCATAGTCCCGAAAGAAGCTCCGCTCTTTTTCTGTCAAGCCTGCCGCAGGAAAACTCCTCACAAAGCATTTTCATGCCCACGGGATAGCCGGCTATCATACCGAATGTGAATATGGGAAAAACACCTTCCTCCATGCCGAAAAGAAGCCTGCTGAAACGTCCGAGCCACCGCGGAATCAGCGTCATCATACCGCTTGCGGTCATCATGGACGAAACTATCATCATAGCAAACAGGGACGGTATAACGATTTCTATACACCGCTGAAGGCTCTCACCTACTGCCTCGGCAGCTGCGCGCGTATCGCCGAGAAAATACACAAATGCAGCCGACAGTGCTGCTATTTTTGCTGCCTTTACAGCCTTTCCGGCATATTTCTTCATATTTATCACCCCATAAATCATATTATTGGAAATGAAAAAATATACGGGAGTGAAGCTTATGTTTGAATGGCTTGCGGAGCTCACACGGGAGACTCTTTATCTTGATACAAGCATACATATTTCGGGCAATAAAGAGCTCATAATCGACAGCTGCCAGAGAATTGAGGAGTACAACGAGGTATTCATGCGGCTGCTGTCGGGAGGTCTTTACGTCAATATCCGCGGCAGTAACCTGAGAGCCTATGATTTCCGCACAGGTGGACTTGTTATCCGCGGCTGTATTGAAAGTATCGAATTCACGGAAAGGAGCAGACGTCATGAGACCGAAAATGAAGCGAAGCATAAGGATAAACGCAAAGGGAAAACAGCTGAACAGGTTCATTAACACCATACATCAGCACGGGATAGACTGCCGCGGACAGTTCTGCCGCGGTGATGTGTTTTACTGCGACATATTCCGCCGCGACCTGAATAAGGTACAGGATATGGCAAAAAGCTATGGAATAGAACTGAAAACCGCCGAATATGACAGCCTCTCTGCACGGATTTTTCGCTATCGCAGGCGTTTCGGGCTGCTTATCGGCATTCTGCTTGCAATTACAGCTCTCCTGTACTTTTCACAGGTGGTGGTCACTATCGATATAGAGGGAAATTCGGTTGTCAGTGACGAGGTGATACTCTCCGCCCTCAATGAGCTTGACATAAAAGCCGGAACGCCTGTCCGCAGTATAAATATCCCCTACTGCGAAAACAAGCTCCGCCTGATGATAGACGATGTGGCGTGGGCTGGTATCCGCCACACAGGAAGCCGCCTTGTCGTACAGGTCACAGAGGTGAGACAGGTCCCCGAAATGCTCCGCGACCGTGTCCCATGCAATATAGTTGCCAGCCGTGACGCCGAAATAAGCTCGGTCCTCGTCCGCAGCGGTCAGCTCAAACATATCGTGGGAGACTACGTTCCAAAGGGCACTATCCTTATCAGCGGCGTTGACGAAACCGAAAACGGGCGTACCTTCGTTCATCATGCTATGGGTGATATACGCGGTATCTATGAGGAGAAAATCAGCTTCTCAGCGCCTTTTCACGCCGAGGAAGCCGTCCCCACAGGCAAAACCGACACTCAGCGCACCCTGCGGCTTTTCAGCCTTGATATTCCCTTGTATTTCGGAAAAAACAAGTACGGCTCACCCTCTGAGACAACTGAAAAAATTGCAGCAGTATTCGGGCATGAGCTGCCTATAAGCATAAAAACACAGACCTTCTCAGAGACCGTCCTCACGAAAAAGGAATACTCCGAAGATGACCTCACCCAAAAGCTCATGGAGCGTATCTATCTATACGAAAACAACTTCCTCGGCGACGGTACCAAAATACTCAGCCGCCAGATAACCACCGAAATAAGCGGCGGCACCCTTACTCTCCGCGCTGCCTACAGACTTGAGGGCAATATCTGCCTTCAAAGGGACATCTTCATAAAATGAACCCCCAGTCCTTGACATTGATGAGATTTTGTGGCATAATAAATTTGTATAGCTATGTATACTCGTGAGGAAGCTCCGTACACTGCGGAGCAATATATTATGAGAGGAGAGTTTTACAATGCTAAAGAAAATGACAGGCGGGATCCTTTCCGCTGTCCTGCTGGCATCTACTACAGTTTCGGCTCTGCCCGCAGGTGTTATGACAACTGTAAACGCAGCTGACAGCAAGTTCAACTACGCTGACGCTCTGGATAAGTCGCTGTTCTTCTATGAAGCACAGCAGGCAGGTCCGCTCCCTGAGTGGAACAGAGTTGAATGGAAGGCTGACTCAGCTATGCACGATCCCGTACTGGGCGGCTGGTACGACGCAGGCGACCACGTAAAGTTCAACCTGCCAATGTCCTATTCCGCTTCAATGCTGGCATGGGGACTTTATCAGTACCCCGACGGCCTTGAAAAGGCTGGTCTCAAGCAAACATATGAGAACAACCTCATGTTCGCTCTGGATTATCTTGCAGAGTGCGATAAGGGCACCGAGGTCATCTATCAGGTGGGTATCGGTAAGGACGACCATACATGGTGGGGACCTGTTGAGCTCCTTGAATACGGTATGGAGGACAACTCACATTCTATCGCTGAATCACGTGCAGCACTGAAGTCGTCAAAGGGCTGCTCTGCTGTATTCGGTGAAATGGCAGCTGCTCTCGCAGCAGGTGCAGCAGCTCTCGACGGCGACATTGATGCTTCAAAGAAGGCTGATTACCTCAAACACGCAGAGAATATCTACAAGATAGCAAAGACATCTCCAAGCGATGATGTTTACAATAAGAGCGACGCTCAGGGCTTCTATCAGTCAAGCCACTTCTACGACGAGCTCTTCTACGCTGCAAACTGGCTCTACATCGCAACAGGCGATAACGCATACCTTGATGATGCAAAGGGGTATATCCCCAACCTCGGCAAAATGCTGGGCGAGGGCGATACTCTCGCTTACGGCTGGTCGCACTGCTGGGACGACAATATGCAGGGCGCTATGCTGCTCTATGCTATAAACACAAATGATGAGAAGTACATCGCTCACGTCAAGAAGCACTGCGACCGCTGGGTAAACGGCGACGAGGCTAAGAAGATAGACGGCGGACTCCGCTGGCTCAGCAACTGGGGCTGCCTCAGATACGCAAATACAGCTGCTTTCATCGCAACTGTTGCAAGCGACACTATCCTCAAGTCAGAGGCTGACAAGTACACTGATTTCGCTGAGACTCAGGTAAACTACGCTCTCGGTGACAATCCGCTGAAACAGAGCTACGTTGTAGGCTTCGGCGACAAGTATCCTCAGAACCCTCACCACCGTACAGCTCACGGCTCATGGAAGAACGACCTGAAGATACCTGATAAGACAAGACATATACTCTACGGCGCTCTCGTAGGAGGTCCTAACCAGGACGGCTCTTACAACGATGATCGTCAGGACTTCATCAACAACGAGGTAGCTACAGACTATAACGCAGGCTTCACAGCTATGCTCTGCAAGATGGTAGACAAGTACGGCGGCACAAAGGACCCAAGCTTCCCGCAGAAGGAAGTTCACGACGGTCCTGAGTTCTACGTTGAGGTGCTCTCAAAGGGCGGCGACGCAAGCGGACAGACTATCAGCTTCAAGGTAACAAACCATTCAGCATGGCCTGCAAGAGTACAGGACAACATCTCTTTCAGATACTACATGGACCTCAGCGAGGTAAAGGCTATGGGCAAGAACCCCGAGGACCTCGTTATCCGCTGTGACCGTGACCAGTCTGCAATGTACTCAGGCAAGGGCTACAAGACAGCTGAGATATCCAAGCCTATCCAGTACAGCGGAGACATTTACTACATCGAGGTAAATCTCCCCGACGGACGAGTTGTTCTCCCTATCTCTGAGGGACAGCAGCAGTGCGAGATACTCCTTGCACTTGTAATGCCTGATTACGGCAGCGGCTGGGATTCATCAAACGACTTCTCCGCTAAGGACATGGGCAAGACAGCCAAGGGCGACGACGGCTCAGCAAAGGGCGTTATCACTCCTTATGTGCCTGTATACGTAAACGGCAAGCTCTACTACGGCGAGGAGCCCGACGGCACAAAGGCTGACGGTCTCGGCGGCACAGGCAGCGATACTCCCAAGACCACAACAACTACTGCTCCGCAGCCAAACAAGACTACTACTACAACTACTTCCTCTGCAACAACTACAACAAGTGGGAGTACTACAACTACGACAGTTACTGACCAGCGTACAACAGCTACTACAACAAGCAATACAACAACTACAACAGACAGCAATCCAAACTCAGGCGGAAAAAATGAACCTGTTGACGGTGTAGTATACGGCGACGCTAACTGCGACGGTACAGTTGATATGTCAGACGTCGTTCTTATCATGCAGTCACTTGCTAACCCGAACAAGTACGGCATAAACGGTACTGACAAGAACCACCTCACAGAAGATGGCTCTACCAATGCAGACGTTGATAAGAATGTACGCGGCATTACATCAAACGACGCACTCTTTATTCAGGAGTTCCTTCTCAACAAGAGAACAAGCCTCTTCCCAAACACAAAGTAAGATAACATCTAAAGCTCCCCGAGTATATCGGGGAGCTTTTTTGCAGCGTTGACCGGAAATTTGAAAAGCTCCGAAGCTTTATGCTTTCGGAGCTTTTATGTCTTATTCAGATACCGCAATCCTCGTATTCCTTCCACTTCTCATAATAGAGCTTATTGCTCCAGCTGCGGAAAAGTATGTATGATACCGATACGATAACAAGGCATATAGCGCCGATAACAGGCACTGAGTCCCTGAACATTTTCTTTGCGGAATAATCGTCTTTTTTTCTGCGGCTCATAATCAATTGTCCTTTTTCTTAGTATTATTCAGCGTCCTGTGAAGCAGCGCCGCCGTTCATCTCAGCCATGAGTCTCTGGAGCTCTGCATCGACCTTTGCGTCAGATTCCAGCTTTGCGAATGAATCTGTAAGGTCATCTCCGCTGCCGCCTGAGAGAGCACCGCCTGCTATCTCATGAAAAGCGTCAGCCTCTGCCTCCTTGCGCTCTATCTTTTCTTCCATTCTCTGAAACTTCTCATAAGACGAGCTGCCGTCGAAGCTTCCCGAAGCCTTAGCAAGATTCTTCTTTGTATCAGCCATCTGTGAACGTGCGATAAGCATAGCCTGACGGCTCTTAGCCTCTTCAAGCTTTGATTTGAGCACCTCTACCTGATCGCCGATAGCCTCGGTCTGGTCAGAGATAGATTCATACATCTCTTTATAGTTAGAAACGTCCTCGTCAGCCTTGACCTTTCTTGCGAGAGCCTGCTTAGCCAGCTCCTGATCGCCCTTAGCGAGAGCCTGCTTAGCCTTGTTCTCCCAATCGGCAGATATTTTTTCAGCCTCAAGGTACTTTTTTTCAGCAAGGCGCTCACTTGCCTTTGCCTTGCCGTAATTCTGAGTAGCCTTTGTAAGCTCGGTCTGCATATCTATAATGACCTGCTTGACCATTTTCTCAGGATCTTCGGCTCTGTCGATAAGGTCGTTTACGTTTGACTTGAGAAGGTCGCTTAATCTTGCAAAAATTCCCATAACAATGATCCTCCTGTTTCGTGTAAGAATGCTTCATGACACACCCTCTGCATAACAATATTCCTGTAAACAAAAGGTGTATTGATCTCATCTGATTTTCAGCTGTTTTATCTGTGAACGCATTATTACCAAATCATTCCCCGTCTTTTTCCAGTTCGCTGATAAACTGTCCGAGTCTCTTAAAATCGCCGCTTTCAGAGCTAAGCTGCATATCAGCGTCCGCGCCGAGGATTTTTTCACGGAGATCAAGAAGCTTTCTGCGCTTTTCAAAGGTGTCGGCTGTCATAACTATCATGTCAGGACAATGTTCATTTACAAGCCTGACAGGCTCGCCCGTCATAGAGCAAAGCTTAACGAAAAGCTCGTAATTATTGCTGAAGTCCTCATTTTTAATAGTTATCATGGAAAGCCGCTCCTTTCAGAAAAATGATCCCCGACTACTATTTTAACTTGAATTCATGGATTTGTCAATATTTTTTGGTAAAAAAGCAACAAAATGCAGTCAATATTTATGCACAAATAAAATTCTCCTTTTTTGTACATATCGCACTGTTTCGACGTAAAATAACAAAATTCACACCTTGCACATTGATTTATATATTTTTCTATGATATAATAATCTATATTCACTGCATAATTCATGATATAGGGGGAATGTATTATGAAAAAAATACTCAGATTAATACCAATGATAGTCCTGATACTCGGGCTTGTCATCGTACCTGTCCGCGCAAGAGGATTTGATTTCGGTGACTTTTCAGGCGATTCCGACTTTGGCGGAGGCGGCTGGGACAGCGGCGGCAGCGACTGGGGCAGCAGCTGGGACGATGATGATGACTACTCCTACAGCGGTCACCACAGCAGCGGTTCAAGCTCGGGAAGTGACATCGAAGCTTTTATATTCGTTATCATATTCCTTGTCATTATAGTAGGTCCTTCACTGCTGAAATCAGGAAAGAAGTCAGGCAAGTCCACAAACAATGGTCCATATATACAGCCTACTTCAACAGCTTCACTCAAGAGCGTAGCTTCCTATTCGGGAGTCGATCCTTCATTCTCGCCTACCGAGTTCAAGGAGAAGCTCGCAAACCTCTATGTCCGTTTCCAGAACGACTGGCAGGCTAAAAATATCAGTGAGCTCCGCCCATATATGTCCGACGCAATGTTTGCACAAATGGACAGACAGCTTGATACCTACCGCCAGCGTTTCGAGACCAACCACATTGACCGTATAGCTGTCCTCGGAGTTGAGCTCCTCGGCTGGAAGCAGGAAAACGGCTATGATATAATGATAGCAAAGCTCAACACAAGAATAGTTGACTATGTTATGGACGACCGCACAGGCAAGGTCATCCGCGGCAGCAATACCAAGGAGAAGTTCATGACCTATGAATGGACAATGGCTCGTACCACAGGCGTTGTTACATCCCGCTCAACAGGCACGACCTCACAGACCTGTCCGTACTGCGGCGCTCACGTAGACATCAACCACTCGACTGTATGTGAATACTGCCTGTCGGTACTCACAACAGATACTTTCGACTGGGTAGTAACAAACATAAGGGCTCTCTCTCAGCAGACCAGATAAAATAAATCGGGCTCCCGTTTTTCGGGAGCCCTGAACATATATGGTAAAACTATGGATACGAAACTTCTTATCTGCGACGACACAGCCGCTCTCGGCGAAGCTCTTGCACGTAAATTCATGAATATGGGTATTCCGTCGCATTGCTGCCGTGACAGCGTTTCCGTCATGGAAAAAAGCCTCAAAAGCGGCGGATACAAAGGTATAGTTCTATTTGCCTTTCGTCCCTACGAGAGACTGCTGAGCTTTATTTTATCCGCCAAAAGCAGAGGCATATCCGTATTTGCAGGGCTTTATACCTCCCTCAGCAGTATCCGCAGCGCCTTCCTCCGCGCAGGTGCCGTGCAGTGCTTCACAATGCCATGCTCTGTAAACGCGCTCTGCCATAGGGTTATGCTGCGCCTTGACTGCCCTGAGGAGCTGCTGCCGCGTATAGAGCTTTTCCTTGAAGAAACAGGCTTTCCGCGCAGACTCGGCGGCTTCTGCTGTCTTGCCAAAGCCTGCGAGCTGTGCATAAGAGCTCCCGAAAGGCTGTGGGGCGGCATGAATGGTATCTATGAGGAAACTGCGGAATGCTTTTCAGGCAGTGCGCCCTCTGTTGAGCGCTCTCTGCGGCTTCTCGGCAAGGCGGCAGGCGAAAACGGTACACTTTCGCGGCTCACCGAATATCAGATCACTCATAAGCCCACAAATACAGAGCTCATTTGCGCTGTCTGTGATGCATTTTTTCGTCAACTCTACAAATAAACAGCTCCGCATTTGTGAATTTGTCAAAAATTATCTCACATATTCAAAAATTGGTTATTTTTGATTGACATTTTCGCAAAACTGAGTTATAATAATTTTAATATCTTTTATGTGGGCATATACCGTTTTGTCTGCATAATAACTTGATTTAGGGGCAATATAAATACTTTCTTTGCAAAGCGCAAAATAAGGGGAAGTATATGTTTTATACGGAAGGAAGGTATTAACAAATGGCTAATGAAAAAAATCCAAAGGTCCTGATAGTTGACGATGATAAGAATATCTGCGACCTTCTCAGACTTTATCTCGAAAAGGACGGCTACAGTGTGCTTTTATGTCATGACGGCGATGACGCTGTCGTAAAATTCAAGGCTCTGAGCCCTGATATGGTACTCCTCGACATAATGCTCCCCGGCAAGGACGGCTGGCAGGTATGCCGTGAGATCAGAAAAATATCAAACGTTCCGATTATAATGATCACAGCAAAGGGCGAGACTATCGACAAGGTCATCGGTCTCGAACTTGGTGCTGACGACTATATAGTAAAGCCCTTCGACGCAAAGGAGGTCATCGCACGTATCAACGCAGTTACTCGCCGCGTGGGTACAGGTATGGCTGAACCCGAGGAGAAGGAGGTACACTACGACAAGCTCTCTGTTAATATGGACAGCTATGAGCTTAAAGTAAACGGCAAGAATATAGATACTCCGCCAAAGGAGCTTGAGCTTCTGTATTACCTTGCGTCTAATCCCAACAGAGTTTATACCCGTGACCAGCTTCTTGACGAGGTATGGGGATTTGAATACTACGGCGATTCACGTACTATCGACGTACACATCAAGCGTCTCCGCGAAAAGCTTGAGGGCGTTTCCGAAAAATGGACTCTCAAGACAGTATGGGGCGTAGGATATAAATTTGAAGCAGAGGAAGAGGAATAATTCTTCAAGGGGACATCTGTCCCCTTATTTTGTATAGAGGTGATACCCTTGAAAAGCAAAAAAAGCTCATATGATAAGCTCTTTATATTTCTCGTTCTCATAATGATATCGGTAAATATCTTTATTGGTATCGCAGTAATAACGGTCAGCTCATCTATCTATAAATCCTCAAAGCTCCACGACCTTCAATCAATTGGCGACCTGTTTACAAAATCCATGCAGAGGGACTACAACGATACCCGTGATACCCGTTCAGCCAATATAAAAAAGCTTCACGAGGTATTCTCACGCGAATACCACCTGATGATCTATATCTATGACGAAAACGGTAACTGCGTTCTCTCAGACGCAGACTATAACGAGGAACCTAAAAAGGTAGTCAGGAATACCTCAAAAATATCCGAGGCAGAGCTCGAAAGACTCAGCTCTAAAGACTTCCTTAACCTTGAAACAAAAAATATCTCAGCCGACCAGCCATATATGCTCTACGGCACCTGTTTTTTCCTGAAAGGTACAGATGACCTTGTCCCGACACGAATGTTCGCCAAATTCTATACCAAATCCAACGATATCAATTCCTTCTCAGTAAAAATGTCAATTGCCTATGCGCTCGTTTGCGCATTGAGCATATTCATTCAGCTCTTTGTCATCAAGCATAAATTCAAAAAGCTCGCTGACTATGAGAACGATTTCAAACGCATATGTGAACAGTATGCAAAGCGCGATTTCTCAGAGAAAATACCTCAGGACGTTCCCTATACTACTCCTGAGATAGCAGAGTATGTAAATACCGTCGCCGCAGACGTTGCCAAGAGCGAGGAGACCAGCAAGACCTTCATCGCCAATGTCTCTCACGAGCTGAGAACCCCTATCACTACCGTAGGAGGCTTCGTAGATGGCATACTTGACGGTACTATTCCTAAAACCAAGCAGAACGAGTACCTTGTACTTGTCTCAAAGGAGATAAAGCGTCTGAGGATACTTATTTCCTCAATGCTGAATATGTCACGCTTTGAAACAGGTACGCTCAGACCGAATTTCCACGACGTAAATCTGACAGAGATAGTTATACAGACCGTCCTCATGTTCGAGAAGAAAATAGAGGACAAGCACCTTGAAGTAGAAGGTCTCGGAAGTGACCGTATGACCTGCGAGGTTGACGCAGACCTTATCCAGCAGGTAGTATATAACCTTGTGGAAAACGCCGTAAAATTCGTAAACGACGGCGGAATACTCTCATTCCGCTTTGAGCGTTCCGTAAACGGTATGTGTACCATAGGCATAAAGAATACGGGTGAGGGACTTAAAAATACCGAGATAACTCAGGTATTTGACCGCTTCTACAAAACAGACTCGTCACGAGGCAAAGACACTACAGGACTCGGTCTCGGACTTGCTATTTCAAGAAAGATAGTTCATCTCCACCACGGTCACATCGTTGTCAAGAGCGTTGTGGGAGAATATACCGAGTTTCTCATTCAGCTGCCCGAAAAGCAGCCCAAAAGGAAAGGATAAACAATGGACGGAAATAACAACTACAATAATTCTCCCTATGGGAGCAATTATCAGCAGCCCTATGTCCCCCAGCACGAAAAGCCCTCCTCAGAGAGCAGCTTTAACAGCGGTATGCAGGGCGTAAACGAGCCTAACAGCTACAACAGCCCTCCACCGCCGCCTCAGAATAACTACGGTCAGCAAAACGGCTATAATCAGCCCACAGGCGGCTACAGTCAGCCAAATAATTACGGACCGCAGAGAGGCTATAACAATCAGTACGGAAGCGCTCCGCGGCAGGGCGGATACGGTCAGCAGCAGGGCTACAGCGGCTATGACCAGCAGCCCAGACGTCCTGTATATGACCGCTTTATGTATGAGCCCATAGGCTTCCCGGAAACTGACCGCGGACAGAACAGCTCCAATGAGTTCGGCTTTGCTGAAAAGAAAAGCCGCCCCACCAGCGAAAGAGCCATCGCTGCGCTGTTCCTGATACTCATTCTTATAGCCGCAGGCATCTCAATTATCGGCATTATCCACGATATTGCCAAAAGCGGCGAGATAGTGGACAAGATAGGCAATCCCCAGCAGGTAGTGCTCTACAAGGAGTCAAAGCCTAAGGGTGCCAACGACGAGGAAAAATTCAAGGACGAAAACGGCAGATATACCACCGAGGGAGCTGCTGCTCTTGTAAAGCCCTCTATCGTCAAGATATATACCTATGCTGATTACGCCGGATATATGGCAAAAAGAACTGTTGGCACAGGCTCGGGTATAGTCCTCAACGAGGACGGCTACATCGTCACAAATGCCCACGTTTTACAGTCTGACGGCTACCACAAGGTAGAAACTGTTGACGGCGACCTGTACGACGCTAAGATAGTCGGCAGAGATGCAAAAACGGATATTGCCGTTGTCAAGGTCAACGCAAAGGACCTCACCCCTGCTACTTTAGGAAACTCAGATGAGGCAGTTGTAGGCGAGCAGGTCATCGCTATCGGCAACCCTGCAAACCTTTCCAATACTGTTACTGACGGCATCGTTTCAGCCGTAAACCGTAAGATACGCAGCGATTCCACAGGCTTTGAGATGAACTGCATACAGACCAACGCCGACATAAGCCCCGGAAACTCAGGCGGTGCGCTGGTAAATATGTATGGTCAGGTGATAGGTATCACCTCGTCAAAGTACGTAAGCGCCGAATTTGAGGGACTTGGCTTTGCTATCACTATCAACGAAGCCTCTCCTGTTATCGAGGAGCTTATAAAGAATGGCTTTGTGGCAGGACGTTTCCGTATCGGTATAAAGCTCCGTGATACAGAGACTGAGGAAAAGAAAAAGGCTCTGGAAGAAATACTGGGCTTTGAGCTTCCTGATGACTTCAAGGGCATCTACATCGACAGTATCGACAAGGACAGCGATATTGCCAATACCGAGCTCAAGGCAGGCGACTTCATCACTGAAATAAACGGCAAGACCGTAAGCACCTACGACGAGCTCTATGATACCATAAGCAGCCAGTACGAAGCAGGCGATACAGTACCTGCTACCTGTGCTCATCTGGACAAAAACGGCAAAATAGACTATTACAACATAGAATTCAAGCTCATGGAGGACACCTCAGGCAATTATTGATCCCTGAGCTTTCTCGGACGCTTTGAATTGACACCTGCAACTCCCCCTGCTGCACCGAATACGGTAAGCAGGAGGAGTTTTTTTATGCCCGTTATCTCTCCCGTAAGAGCAATACTTACCGCCGCTATGACCAGATACATCAGAGCTCCGCACAGCGAGCCTCCAAAAAGTCCCTTTCTTCGGCGGTACTTGCCGTAAACAAAGGCTCCCGTGTAGGCTCCGAGTGAAAGCGAAGCCCCTGCAAAGGCTCCTGCCATAGCCATATCCTTCATCACGTAAAACAGCAGAGCCGCCAATATAGCTGCTGCTCCCAATGTACAGCCAAGCCCAACCAGTACAGCCGCAGCCATACTAAGCCCACTGTTTGTCCAAAGACTTTTCCTGTGTCTGCCCATAAAAAAGACCTCCGCCATAGAATCCATATGAATTCTATGCAGAGGTCATATTTTTTATTCTTCGTCGTCCTTCTTTTTCTTAGACTTTTTTTCCTCAGAGGTATCGTCAACTACAGCAGCAGTTTCAAGAGCCGGTGACTTCTTAGCACCGCTTGCCTTTGCTTCCTTCATGCGCTCCATAGCAGTAACATTCTCTGTGATAGCCCAGTTCTTTATTCTGAGCTTGTGCTTTGCGCCGCCTGTTTCGATAACGACTGTATCCTCGCCTACGCTTACAACGATACCAACGATACCGCCGCCTGTGACGATCTCGTCGCCTACCTGAAGGCTCTGCTGCATTTCCTTGAGCTCTCTGTCACGCTTCTTCTGAGGTCTGATAGCAACAAAGTAGAGAATAGCAAACATTGCCACCATCATTATCAGCGTACCGCCCATACCTGCGCCTGCGCTCATCTGACCTGTGCCCTGACTGTTAGCTGCGCCCGCAGCCTCTGTCTCAGCGAAAGCGTTCATAGCTGAAACTCCTGCCATAGCAGCTGTAGCCACAGCGGCAGCAAGAGATGATAATATCTTCTTATTCATAATGATTCTCCATTCGTTTTATTTTGTATTTCATACGAATTTTATTATATCATATCCCAAATAAGATTTCAAGTACTTTAAGGCGATTTTTCGTATTTTTTTATTATCTGTATATATAAAAAGCCGTTCCCTTAATGGGAACGGCTCCTGTGTATCGATATCTGCGATCAAACGAGCTTGATGATAGCCATTTCAGCAGCGTCGCCACGGCGAGGACCGATCTTTACGATCTGTGTGTAACCACCGTTTCTCTCTGCATACTTTGGAGCGATCTCATCGAAAACCTTCTTAGCAACAGACTCCTTAGTGATGTAAGAATATACCTGACGCTTGGAGTGCAGATCAGCGCTTTTACCGATAGTGATCATTTTTTCTGCAACTGCACGAACTTCCTTTGCTCTTGTTACGGTAGTTTCGATCTGACCGTTCTCAAGCAGGAAAGTTACCATGCCTCTGAGCATAGCCTTTCTATGATCAGATGTTCTGCCCA
>NZ_JAIKXF010000092.1 GCF_024684275.1 Ruminococcus sp. | reverse complement strand
GAGGTAAGGTGTGCCGGGATCAATAGGAGTACCTACGATCGAGATCATGTCGCTGCCAAGCTTAGCGATACGTCCCTGCTTTGTATTAGCAGCCTGTCCGTCGGGAACACCGCCGCCGTATGCGATGATACCTGTATCTGTGTCGGGATCATAGTAAACGCCGGGATCGAAGAGCCATGTTACGTTGCTGTTAGGTGTGTTTCTGGAAATAAGCTCATGTCCGAGAGGATCCTTTACATTCTTGGTGAATGTCGGGTCATCAGCTGTGATAACGCCGATGCCTGAACCGTTGTTTGCAAAGTAAAGGAAGAACTTATCCTGTCCGTTGATCGTTTTCCATGCTGCATCGGGAGCCCATGCGTTGTTAGCCCATCTTGCAATAGGTGTGCCATTTACTCTTGTCTTTGCAACAGGGATCTGACCATGGTCTGTCCAGTTTACAAGGTCTGCTGTTGATAAGCAGTTGATATAGCCTGAAGAATAATCGTTTTCAATAAGCTGACCGTTCTTGTATGCGAATTCATCAGCTGTTGTGTAAACGTAAAGTCTGCCGTCATATACGAGCCAGCCCGGATCGGCACCGAAACGCTGAGTATAGATCGGGTTGTTCTCGGTTTGCTTCTTGAAGCTTTCTGCCAGTGAAACGCCGCTGAACTTAGCCTCGTACTGTGTGGGATCAAGTGTTTGAACTGCGGGCTTGTTTACGGGGAATTCCTTTATCTTGCCAAGAATGAATTCCTGGAGACAAACGAGGTCTGTTACGTCAAATTCTCTGCTCTGGTCAACGTCTGCTGCTTTCTGAGCCTTTGAATCGCTGAAGCCGCCCTTGACGATAGCCTTTCTTGCTGCTATCATGTCTAAGGAGTTGATAACACCGTCATAGTTGATGTCGCCGAGGTGAAGGGTAGTAGATGTCTGTCCGCCCGATGAAGTCTGTCCGCCGCTGGGGAGATCGGGCTGTCCTGCGCCGTCTATCTTTGTGCCCTTGGGAGCTCCGATAGCCTCGTCTATATAGAAGTCAACAAAATCGCTTTCGTCTGTTGTCTCAACATAGATCTGGAAATTCGAGCCGCCTGCGGGGAGAGTATAGCTTGTATTTGCCAGCTGTACCCATTCGCCCTTAGGAGCGGAAGCAAGTGCGATCTGATCGTAGCTTGCTGTGCCCGAAGCGTCATCATACTGGAGAGTGAACTTGAACTCGGTAGTGCTGCCGCCGTCATTGGTCATAGCGTTTACCGAGAAGCTGTAGGTCTCGCCTGCCTCAAATGCTCTTGAGTCGAGGGAGACAGCAGCACCGTTCCATGAATTTGTTCTGCCGCTTACATAGAGTGACTTGCTGCCTGCGTATTTAGCGGAGCTGCTTGTATCGACAGAAGCAGCGCCTCTGCCTGACCAGCTGTCCGTACCGCTTTCAAACGTGCTGTGGAACCAGTAGCCGTCATCGTCTACCTTTGCAGGCTCGACAGGCTTTGGAGTAAATCCGCTGCTTCCGGGGCCTGTATACGGTTTGCCTTCGCCCCACTCGCTGTCGGGAACGAGACTTGTAAGAGCTGTATATGCAGCCTTTGGCTGGTTGCTTGCGTCATAGAGAAGGCCGTTGCTTCCCGAGCTGAGCCATGAGTTTGCGTCGTTAGGACCCCAGATCTGAATAAGAGTTACCTTATTGTCGTGACCTGCGCTGTTCCACTGCATAGCGTGCTGGAAGATAGCTTTGTACTTGTTGGCCTGATCGTTGTATGAGTACTTGCCGCTCTCAACGCTGATATCAAGCTCTGTTACCTGAACTTCGATACCGAGGTTGAGGTAATCGTCCATAGCCTTGAGGTAAGAATTCGTATCGCCCCACGCATTGCTTGCAGCAGCGTTTACGTGCGACTGCATTCCCATACCGTCAAGAACTCCCTTAGCCTTGAGAGGCTTGAGGATAGAGTTGATTATGCTGTTCTTCTTGCCGTCGGCAAACTCGTTATAGTCGTTATAGAAGAGCTTGCAGGTGGAAGGAGCGTACTTTCTTGCGTAAGTGAAAGCCTCCTCGATGAAGCCGTTGCCGCCGTATACCTGTACCCAAGGCGAATTGCCGTTGCCGTAGCCGCCGCCTCTCGGTCCGCCGTTGCCTGCGTCGGAGATACACTCGTTACATACGTCGTATGCATAGAGGTCAAGGTCGGGGTACTGTGTTGCAAAGGCCTCGAACATATGCTGGATATAGCTTTCCATACGCTTGCTCATGGTGCTCTTGTCGACCCAGCTTCCGTTCTGCTGGAAGTTGCTCTTGAAGAACCACTCTGGGGTCTGGCTGTGCCATACAAGGGTATGTCCTCTGAATGCGATATTGTTCTTTACGCAGAAATCGCAGATAGCAGCACAGCTGCTGAGGGATACCTTTACGTTTGTATCCGATGAACCGCTCTGTACAAGGGTTGCATCGGGCTTTGTCTCGTTCTCGCACTCCACAGCGTTGTGATCCTTGAGTATGATGCCCTGGATACCGCTGTTGCTGATAGTGCCTCTGTTGAAGATATTGCCTACGCGGAAATAGCTTGCGAACTCGTCCTTAAGGCCCTTGCCCGATGGAACAGCGTGTGCTTCCTGAGCTTCCTTGTCGCCTGTAATGAGGAAATCATCAAAAAGGAAGTCGTTTGTGGAATCGTTGGTGATGCTGAGCTTGAACTCATAGCTGTCCTTGGGAGCCGTGTAGCTGCCCTTGAGTTCTGTCCACTCACCTGCGGCTGCATTCCTGGAATCGAGCTTTACAGTGGTTTCCTTGCCTGTTTTCTCGTCGATGACAAGAAGTGAAAAATTGAATTTTTCAGCTGTTTCGCTGTAGACCTTAACGCTGTAGGTGTATTTGTCTCCGCCAAAGAGATAAAGACCCTTTGATGAAGCTGCGCCCTGTGAAGCTGAGTTTCTTCCTGTGACCTTCATGCCTCGTGAAGTGCCGAAGCCCTCTCCTAACTGAGCGATAACTTCAACATTATCCCCTTCGCCGTACCAGCCCTCGTAGTTGCGCTCGAAGTCGTTATAAACGATCTCAGCAGCATAGGTGCGCGAAACTACGTCAGGTAAGACTGTAATCACTCCTGAAAGGCAGCTTGCAGCCGTAAGGCCTGCAACTATCTTTTTTACTTTCATACATTCTCCTCCTCGTAAAAGTGTATATTTTTCGTTCAACGTAATGATATTATTTATATCATTTCATGCTGTTACAAGTATTGTACTATATTTGTACTGATAAATTCAACCCCAAAAACAATGATTAGGTGTACAAAATGCAGATGTATCTAAGATATATAGAAATTAAAACATTTTAGGTTACGAATTTAGTATTTTTCGCACAAAAGTGTTATTGCTCAAAACGAGTGAAGTTATGCACAAAATGTTATAAACAGCCGATTTGATAGACTGATTTCAGGATGCGGGACTGTCAGAGTGCTTAATTTGTATTTACAATATTATGCATTGTGCTGATTTGTTAAAACAGCATCAAATATTTACAGGTCGGAATAATTAAAACAAATATTACTATTATAATAGTATCATTCGTAATTTACACCTTCGGTTTAAGATTTTATGAATAGCTTCATCTCTTGCGATTACCTATTGCAAACTTGCTGAAAAGATGTTATTATTAAAATATAAGTCAAGACAATGTACGGTTGCGCGAAAAGTTGTACGTACAAATCAAGGGGAGAATACATTTATGAAGGTATCGGATGGTTTCTGGATGAACAAAACAGGCTATAATGTACACTGGGCTTCGCAGATCTACGAGATAAAGGCCGACGAGCGGTCGGTGACGGTCTGGGCTACGCCTTATCACGTTTCAAACAGGGGGATGAC
>NZ_JAIKXF010000077.1 GCF_024684275.1 Ruminococcus sp. | reverse complement strand
AGGACTTTTTATAGTTAAATGTCTGATACAGGCAGTGTTTGAAGGAAAAGATCTTGGCATATTCAAGGCAGTCATAGCAGGAGGAGATTCTATCTTTTTTGCTGTTCTGTTTCTGGTGATCGCTGAGATACTGCGCTACGGCAGGCTTCTCCAGACAGAATCCGACGAGACGTTATGAGGTGAGCCTGTATGTCAATAATTTTAAGACTTGACCGCGTAATGGCGGACAGGAAGATGAGCCTTAACGAGCTCAGTGAGCGTGTCGGGGTAAGCAATGTCAATCTCTCAAAGCTGAAAACAGGCAAGGTCAGCGCAATTCGTTTCTCGACCCTCAATGCCATTTGCAAGGCGCTGAACTGTCAGCCCGGAGATATTCTCGAATTCATCGACGACGAGCAGTAAGCTGACGGCTGAATTGGGGATAAGGGGGCGCCTGTAACAGCGCCCTCTGCATAAACAATGGCTAAAATGCCAAAAAATTCATAGAAAATTTGTAGCAACAGATACTTGAAACTTTCCGACCTCTGTGATATAATAGATTTATGAACTTTTTTTGAACAAGGAGGCGGAGCTATGACAGCAGGTATCATCGACAGTTCTAACAAGGCTGATTTCTGGGAAAAAACCATAGGCGAAGAGTTGGAATACACCATAGCTTCCGATGTGAACGGACTGAAAAAATGTGATATAATTCTTGTGTCAGAGGAATACTGCGGCGGAGCCATTGGCACTGTAATTGCCGATATACAAACGTATGAACGATTCAGAAACGTCCCTGTTGCGGCTGTTACCTCAGAGTGCAGCTGTGAGAATCAGGAGATACTTCTGGGCATGGGTTTTGACGACGTGGTAAGGCTCCCTATAAGCGGACAGCTCCTTATCCGCAGACTTCGCGGTATTTCCGCATTTTCTCTGCGCGAGAACTCTGAGCACATGATGAATATCGACAGCATTATGGAGATAAACGACGGCGATTCGGGAGCATACTGCGTCCGTTCCGTTGATTTCACGAATATATTCCGATTTGTACTGAGAGTGCTTGAGCGTACACAGAAGAATGCACAGATGCTTATAATGAAGCTTGATCACACCGGCGATTCTACAGGAGCCGAGAGAAGAAAGACAATGAACCTGCTTGCTGAATCAGTGCGGAAATGCCTCAGACGCGGTGATATGTCGTCGGTCTGCGGAGATGACAGAGTGGCGATACTCCTCATCGGTACAGATGACGAGGGCGGACATCTTGTGGCAAGCCGAATAGTCAGCAGCTTTTACAGCAAATGCGCTGACGACAGATATGAGCTAAGCTATGATATAAGGGAAGTTCGTGCAATGAGCTGATATTGCAAAAACCGTAAGGAAGTTATTCTTCTTTACGGTTTTTTTGTCAAATTGTAACTTGATATTCTCGGGCGCTTGCTGTATAATGTAGTAAACAAGGCGTGAAAGGAGCCAAAGGATATGGATAACAGAAGGATACTTGCATTTTTGTCGTCAGCTCTGCTTGCTTCGGCAGTTTTCGGCGGCTGTACCGACCATAATGAAAGCTATTCGGAAAAAACACAGCGCGAGACTACCTCTGCTGTAGATATACAGGACTGGACTATCAAGGCTCCCGAGACAACAAAGGCTGTGACTTCCACCAAAAAAGTCAAAGCCACAAAGACTACGGCAAAAAAACAGCAGAATAAAAAAACTGCCACCACAGAGGCTATTGCTGAAACTACAGCAACTTCCGTATTCGGGCTTGATGACGGCACATATGTTGAGTATCATTTCCGCAGCAAAAAGCTCCTCAACGAGCATTTTGAGAAGCACGGAAGCGAGTTTGACGGCGATTTTGATTACAGTTCTCCAAAGGACTATGAAAAGGGCGCCAGCGATGTTATCAATAACAAGGAGGCGCTCCACAAGACCGAAGCCGAGGACGGCGACGGCGTTTACTATATCGAGGATACCAACGAGTTCGTTATCCTGTCAAAGGACGGCTATATCAGGACATATTTCCGTCCCAATGGCGGAAAGAAATACTACGACAGACAATGAGGTCCGATTCATAATGCATAATGCTTAATTATTGATGAACCCCAATGACCGCGTAGGGGCGAGTTTCACTCGCCCGTCATTATCGATTTTTAACTCGCTGTTCAATGAAAATAAGGAAAAAGGGATACATTCCGTACGGAACATATCCCTTTTGTTTTGTGTGTTATGTTAAATCTTACTTAACGATGAACTTGTCGATCTCTTTAAGAAATGCGTCTGCATTATCTGTGTGCGCGTTGAGCTGAATGGGTTTAGAGAGGTCGAGGCTGAAGATACCCATGATCGACTTAGCGTCAATGGCGTATCTGCCGGAAACGAGGTCAATATCGAAGTCGTACTTCATAACTATATTGACGAATTCCTTTACGTCGTTGATTGCCTGAAGATTAACAGTTGTTTTAGTCATGCTTAATACCTCCTGTTTGTTGTGTTTTTGCTCGTTTATTTCTTTTTCAGCGGCTTTTCCACTTCCGCAATACCATAATAGCATTAAATGCTCATAGTGTCAAGGCGTTTGACACATTTTCGTCAATTTGGTATAATTGATTGAGTAAGAGCAAGCAATTTTTTAGTTATTAAGTGTGCATAAATTACACTGTGATTTTTTGTGCATATTTTATATAACCCTTTGTTCATAAAATACTGTTGAAAAAGACAAAAAGGAACAAATTATGTATAAAATAAATTTTATTACGTTTGGCTGCAAGGTGAATCACTACGAGACCGAGTGCATGAAGTCCCTTTTCCGTGAGGCAGGCTATGATGTTACCGAGGATATGACAGAGGCTGATGCGGTTGTCATAAATTCCTGCACAGTCACTTCATCTGGAGACAGCCGCGCACTGGCGGCTCTGCGCAAGGCAAGGGCAGCGCTCCCCGAGGCTGTCATAGCACTTACCGGCTGCTATCCGCAGGCTAACCGAGAGGAAGCGGCGAAGCTCTCCGAGGCGGATATAATCGCAGGTACAAAGTCAAGAGCCCATATCGTGGAGCTGGTAGGTGACTGCCTTGTGAACAAAAGCCGTGTCGTTGAGCTTTCTGACTATAGCTCCGAAGATCTGTTCGAGCCCCTGAAATGTACCCGTTTCGACAGCAATACCCGTGCTTTTGTGAAGATACAGGACGGCTGCAATCAGTTCTGCTCATACTGCATGATACCCTTTGCAAGGGGACGCTGCCGCTCAAAGCCTGTTGAGGTGCTTCGTGAGGAGGTAAAGGCTATTGCGGAAAGCGGAGTCAGGGAGATAGTCCTTTCGGGTATAAATCTTGCCTTCTATGGCAGAGAATGGGGACTTGACCTTGCGGACGCTGCCGAGCTGTGCGCGGAAACTCAGGGCATAGAGCGCATAAGACTTGGCTCATTAGAACCCGAGATGATGTCGGAGGAGCTTCTGCATAGGCTGAAAGCCCTGCCTCAGTTCTGTCCCCAGTTCCATTTGTCCCTGCAAAGCGGCTGCGAGAGGACGCTGAAAGCCATGAACCGCAAGTATACTGCGGAGGAATATCTTGCGCTGACAGAGCGTATACGGAGCATTTTCCCCGACTGCTCATTCACTACGGACGTAATGGTGGGATTTCCTCAGGAGACTGACTCAGACCACGCAGAATCCGTGGAGTTTATACGGAAAATAGGCTTTGCAAAGGTGCACGTTTTCCGATACTCCCGAAGAAAGGGCACAAGAGCCGACAAAATGACGGGACAGGTGGCGGAGAGCGTAAAAACTCAGCGCTGGCAGGAGATGACTGCGGCGGCTGACGAAACAAGGGAAAAATATCTCAGCTCTCTGGTGGGCAAAACAGTCCCCGTGCTGTTTGAACGTGAAAATTCTACAGAATTTCACCGCGGATATGCACCTGACTATACATTAATAAAAATTTCTCGAAAAAATCCCGAAAAAAGTTTGCGTAATCGGATAATTAGTGTTATAATAGAAGAGTATGGTCACGACTGCTGTTTTGGCAGCGCAGTGCCTGCGCCCCCGTCCACGTTTCGCTCATAAACTCGCTTATTCTCATCAAAAACGATAATCGTACATTGCTTGCGGTGCTTTTATGTTTGGCGATAAATGGACATCTATAAATAATGCTATTTATAGTTATAAATAAAATTAACGAAAAGGAGAACTGAATTATGTCCGTATTCAGAATTTACGTTGAAAAGAAGCCTGAATTTGCAGTTGAAGCTCAGTCCGTGCTCAGCGATATTAAAACTGCCCTCAGACTTAATATTTCGGGAGTCCGTATCCTCAACAGATACGACGCAGACAAGCTCAGCGAGGAGGATTTCAAGGCTGCTGTAAGCACTGTTTTCTCAGAGCCTGCCGTTGATGTGGTATACGACGAGCTCCCCGCAGTATCAGAGACCGACCGCATTTTCGCCGTTGAGTACCTCCCCGGTCAGTTCGACCAGAGAGCCGACAGCTGCGAGCAGTGTATCCAGATACTCCGTCAGGGAGAGCGCTGCCGCGTAAGAAACGCAAGAGTTTACATAATCTCTGGTATCATCAGCGATGATGACTTCACTAAGCTCAAATCCTACATAATCAACCCTGTTGAGAGCCGCGAGGCTTCACTTGAGACTGTCAAGACTCTCGATACTAACTATGAGATACCAACTACAGTCGAGGAGCTGGAGGGCTTCATCAACCTCAATGCATACGGCCTCCATGCATTTGTGGACAAGTTCGGTCTTGCTATGGACTATGACGATATAAAGTTCTGTCAGGACTATTTCCGCAACGAGGAGAAGCGCAACCCCACTATCACCGAGATACGCATGATAGATACCTATTGGTCTGACCACTGCCGTCATACCACATTCCTCACAAATGTTGAAAACGTAAAGATAGATACTCCTTATATAAAAGATACATACGATATGTATGTGAATGTCCGCAAGGAGCTGGGCAGAACGGACAAGCCCATGACTCTTATGGACCTTGCTACCCTTGCAGCAAAGAAGCTGAAGGCTGACGGAAAGCTCCCCGACCTTGACGAGAGCGAGGAGATAAATGCTTGTTCAGTAAAGATAAAGGTGGACATCGACGGCGAGCTTGAAGACTGGATACTCATGTTCAAGAACGAGACTCATAACCACCCTACCGAGATAGAGCCTTTCGGCGGTGCTGCTACCTGTCTGGGCGGCGCTATCCGTGATCCTCTTTCGGGACGTTCATATGTTTATCAGGCTATGCGTGTGACAGGTGCAGCTAATCCTCTCGTACCCGTTGAGGATACTATCGCAGGCAAGCTGCCTCAGAGAAAGATAACACTCGGAGCTGCCAACGGCTACAGCTCATACGGCAACCAGATAGGTCTTGCCACAGGTCATGTTGCAGAGGTATACCACCCGGGCTATGTTGCAAAGCGTATGGAGATAGGCGCAGTTCTCGGTGCTGCTCCTGCTGAGAATATCCGCAGGGAAAGACCTGTTCCGGGAGACATCGTTATACTCCTCGGCGGCAAGACAGGCCGTGACGGCTGCGGCGGTGCTACAGGCTCATCAAAGTCACACACACTGGAATCCCTCGAACACTGCGGTGCTGAGGTCCAGAAGGGTAATCCTCCCGAGGAGAGAAAGCTCCAGAGACTGTTCCGCAACCCCGAGGTAACAAAGATGATAAAGCGCTGCAACGACTTCGGTGCAGGCGGCGTTTCAGTTGCTATCGGCGAGCTGACAGACGGTCTCATTATCGACCTCAATGCAGTTCCCAAGAAGTACGACGGTCTCGACGGTACTGAGATAGCTATTTCCGAGTCTCAGGAGAGAATGGCTGTTGTTATAGCTCCCGAGGACAAGGATAAGTTCATGGAGGAGGCTGCAAAGGAGAACCTTGAAGCTACCCTCGTTGCCGATGTTGTTGAAGAGCCGAGACTTAAAATGGTATGGAACGGCAACACTATCGTTGACCTTTCACGCGAGTTCCTCAACTCCAACGGTGCACCAAAGTATACTGATATAGAAGTAGAAGCTCCAGCATTTGCTGCTGATGATGATGTTACAGACAGCGCAGAGACATGGTCACAGCTCATGTCGAACCTCAATGTATGCTCACAGAAGGGACTTATAGAGAAGTTCGACTCAACTATCGGCGCTGGCACAGTCCTCATGCCTTTCGGCGGAGTATATCAGATGTCTCCCTCACAGGCTATGGCTGCAAAGATACCTGTATTAAAGGGCGAGACCAATACCTGTTCACTTATGGGCTGGGGCTATAACCCCGATATTTCCGAAAAATCTCCTTACCACGGTTCAATGCTGGCTGTTATCGAGTCTATTGCAAAGGTAGTTGCAGCAGGCGGTACATATAAGAAGTGCTGGCTCACCTTCCAGGAGTATTTCGAGAGGACTCAGAACGATCCCACACGCTGGGGCAAGCCGATGGCTGCACTTCTGGGTGCATTCAAGGCTCAGCTTGAAATGGGCTGCGGCTCTATCGGCGGCAAGGACTCAATGTCAGGTACTTTTGAGAACATAGACGTTCCGCCTACACTGGTCTCCTTCGCAGTTTCAACTGCTATGGCAGACAAGGTAGTTTCTACAGAGTTCAAGGGCGCAGGAAATACCGTTATCTCTATAGTTCCCGAGTACGATGAGCACGGACTTCCAAAGTGGGACAGCATCAAGGCTTGCTTCGATCAGGTAGAGCAGATCATCAAGGACGACCGCGCAAATGCTATCTGGACAAACGGCTACGGCGGATTTGCAGAGGGTATCGCAAAGATGTGCTTCGGCAACAAGATAGGCTTTGAGTTCACAACTCGTCTCAGCGCTAAGGAGCTCTTCAAGCCCTGCTACGGTGCGTTTATCATCGAGCTCAAAGGCGACGCAAAGAGCGGTGAGAACATCATCGGTAAGACTATCTCAGATTACAAGATACTCTGCATGGACTACACTATCAGCCTCGACAACCTCCAGAGAGTATGGGAGGCTAAGATTGAGCCTGTATTCCCATGCCGCATAAAGACTACAGACGCAACTCTGCAGACATATTCTTCACCTAACCGCATACAGCTTTCAGCTTCAACAAAGATAGCTAAGCCGCGAGTTCTTATACCTGTATTCCCCGGCACTAACTGCGAGTACGACACCGCAAGAGCCTTCGAGAAGGCAGGTGCAAAGCCTGAGGTAGTTGTTATCCGCAACCTGTCCGCTGGTGACATTGAGGAGAGTGTGAGATACTTCGAGAGCGCAGTAAGACGCTCAGAGATAATCATGATACCCGGCGGCTTCAGTGGCGGTGACGAACCAGAGGGAAGCGGTAAGTTCATCACAGCATTCTTCCGCAACCCCAAGATAAAGGACGCAGTTCACGACCTTCTGAAGAACCGCGACGGACTTATGCTTGGTATCTGCAATGGTTTCCAGGCACTTATCAAGCTGGGACTTGTGCCATACGGCGAGATAATCGACATGGCTGACGACGCTCCTACGCTTACATTCAATACTATCAACCGTCACCAGTCCATGATGGTAAATACACGTATCGCCTCAAACAAGAGCCCGTGGCTCTATGGCTGCGAGGTAGGCGACATACATACAGTTGCTATCTCTCACGGTGAGGGACGATTTGTAGCTCCTGCAAGTCTCATTCAGCAGCTTGCAAACAACGGACAGATAGCTACACAGTACGTTGACCTTGACGGTAATCCGACTATGGATATACGCTATAACCCCAATACTTCCATTGAGGCTATCGAGGGCATCACTTCTCCCGACGGACGTGTATTCGGTAAAATGGGACACTCAGAGCGTAAGGGCAGCTATATCTGCAAGAACGTTCAGGGTGAGAAAGACCAGAAGATATTCGAGAGCGGCGTTAAGTACTTTAGCTAAGCGGCGCTTTGACAGTACAGACTATACTACATTAAAAGGGCAGCTTCGGCTGCTCTTTTTTTAATGCATATTTCATAATGCATAATGCATAATTATAGGGACGACCATTGGTCGTCCGTGAATTGAAAATTGAGAATTTAGAATTGGGAATTAATGTGTCCGCTTCGCGGACGGATTTAAATAATTGCTCATTATGCATTATGAATCAAACATTAGTGCAATGTTCATATTTTTGTATTGACTAATTGTCAAAATTAGTATATAATATAAATTAAGGTTACAGGTAAGGGCTGTAACAAGTAATTGATAAGGAGATATGCTATGAATAATATACTGTTCGCTGCTTCTGAGTGCGTACCATTTATAAAGACAGGCGGTCTTGCTGACGTTGTAGGCGCACTTCCGCAGTATATAGATAAAAACAACTACGACGTAAGAGTCATTATGCCTTACTACACCTGTATACCTGATAAATACAGAAATGAATTCAAGTACGTTCATCACTTCTATATGGACTATGGCATGAGAAGCGAGGGAGTCCATGTCGGCATTATGGAGTACGAATACAATGGTATCAAGTTCTATTTCGTGGATAATGAGTACTACTTCAAATGCGATACTCCCTATTCGTCTGACCTCAGGTGGGACATCGAGCGCTTTACCTTCTTCTGCAAGGCTGTACTGGCTATCCTGCCTGTTATAGGCTTCCGTCCCGACATCATTCACTGCCACGACTGGCAGTCATCGCTCATTCCCGTTTTCCTGCATTCTGCCTTTGCAACAAATCCTTTCTACAGCTCTACTAAAACGGTAATGACTATCCACAATCTGAAATTCCAGGGCGTATGGGATATAGACACATTCCGCTACAATACGGCTCTGCCTGAGTATATGTTCACTCCCGATAAGCTGGAGTTCAACAAGAACGCAAATATGCTCAAGGGCGGTCTGGTCTATGCGGATTACATCACTACAGTATCCGAGACTTACGCCGAGGAGATAAAATACCCATTCTACGGCGAACAGCTTGACGGACTTCTCCGCGCAAGGTCTGCTTCACTGAGAGGTATACTCAACGGTATCGACTATAAGGTGTTCGATCCGTCAAGCGACAGCAAGATATTTACGCCTTTTACCTCAAAGAATTTCAAGACCAAAAAGGCTGAAAATAAGATGAAATTGCAGGAGCAGCTGGGACTTCCCGTTGACAAGGACAAGTACATGATATGCATAATATCCCGTCTTACCGACCAGAAGGGACTTGACCTTGTGAATTACGCTATGGAGCGTATCTGCGACGAGAACACCCAGTTCGTCATAATCGGAACAGGCGATCCAAAGTATGAGAATATGTTCAGGCACTATCAGTGGAAGTATCCCGAGAGAGTCTCTGCAAATATCCTCTACAACGACGAACTTGCCCATAAGCTCTATGCGGCAGCGGATACAGTTCTTATGCCGTCACTGTTTGAGCCCTGCGGACTTACTCAGCTCATTGCCCTGCGCTATGGTACACTGCCTATAGTTCGCGAAACAGGCGGATTAAAGGACACCGTACAGCCATACAACGAGTTTGAGGGAACAGGCAACGGCTTCTCATTTGCAAACTTTAACGGCGACGAAATGCTGAGCACTATAAACTACTCAAAGAGTGTTTACTACAATTACCGCAAAGAGTGGGATAAAATGGTACAGAGGGCAATGGAGCAGGATTTCTCATGGAACAGCTCTGCCCGTCAGTATGAGGGTATGTACAGCTGGATGATAAACTGGTAATAATTCTGCAAAACATATAAGGGCGAGAGGGCGGAATCGTTCCGCCCTTGCTTTCTAATAATTCGTAATGTCGGGGCGCTGTGTCTGCTGTCCGCGTTCGGAATGATCCGTAATTGCCGTTGGACCCGATAACCTTGCAGGGAAGTCAGTTCCTGTCTTCCTGTACACAAAACATTTTATTTAAAACTTGATTAACCTATGACCAAGTATTACTTACAAAGGAGATTTTACTATGAAGGTTCTGATAATTAACGGCAGTCCCAGAGCAAATGGGAATACTTCCCGTGCAATTGATGAAATGGTAAAGGTCTTTGCTCAGGAGGGCATCGAGACTGAAGTCTAACAGATAGGAAACAAGGCTATAAGAGGCTGTATCGCCTGCGGAAGCTGCGGCAGTAAGGGCAGGTGCGTTTTCGATGATGAGGTCAACGAATTAGCACAGAAATTCGAACAGGCTGACGGACTTATCGCGGCTTCGCCTGTGTACTATGCTTCGGCAAATGCCACGCTTATAGCCTGTCTTGACAGACTTTTCTACAGTACACACTTCGACAAGACCATGAAGGTGGGCGCGGCTGTTGCCGTAGCAAGGCGAGGGGGCTGTTCGGCAACATTCGACGAGCTGAACAAGTACTTCACTATATGCGGTATGCCTGTGGCTTCAAGTCAGTACTGGAACAGCGTTCACGGCAGACTTTCGGGCGAAGCAGCTCAGGACGCAGAGGGACTTCAGACCATGAGAGTGCTTGCAAGGAATATGAGCTTTCTTATGAAGTCTATCGCTCTTGGCAGGGAGAAATACGGACTTCCCGAAAAGGAAGAGTGGCAGCCTACAAATTTTATAAGATAATATTATAGTAAAGGAATATTTGAATGAACGATCTCAAGGGCGCTATTTTCGATATGGACGGTCTTATGATAGACACCGAAAAGCTCTATCTTAAATTCTGGATACAGTCCGCAAAGGACTTCGGCTATGATATGAAGCCCGAGCACGTCTACGCTATCCGCAGTATGGCGAGAAAATACTCGATACCTACGCTGAAAGGCTTTCTCGGAGAGGACTGCCCCACCGAGGATATACGCGCTCACCGAACCGAGCTCATGGCGGAGTACATAAACGAGCACGGACTGGAAGTGAAAAAGGGACTTTTCGAGCTCCTGTACTATTTAAACGGCAGGGGGATAAAAATGGCTGTAGCTACGGCAACTCCCCGAAGCAGAACAACAGAATACCTTGAAAAGATAGGTGCGGCTAAGTTTTTCTCGGCAGTCATCTGCGGAGATATGGTGGAAACGGGCAAGCCTGCCCCTGATATATATCTGACAGCGGCAGGTGAGCTGGGACTTCCTCCGCAGGAATGTGCTGCATTTGAGGATTCTCCCAACGGCATAAAGGCTGCCCACGCCGCAGGCTGTCACGCTATAATGATACCCGATATGACACAGCCCGACGATGAGATAAAGCCTCTGCTTTCGGCGGTTTACGATGACCTCGGACTTGCCGTGGATTATTTTGAAAGGAGCTTCGGTAAATGAGCGTTTCCGAGATATTTGAGATACCCAAGTTCTACTACTTTGAGAGCGGCAACGACTTTTCGGGCAGCAAGGGGGACTTCTCTTATAAGATAAGCAACGGCGAGAAGCTGAAATGCATGACATGGCACGGCAGGCTTTGCTCCATGAAGGCGGAGATAGAGCATGAGGCAGAGTTTGAACGTACTCAGGAGGGCTTTGACGCCATGATAAAATGGCTGGAGGAACAATATAATGCATAATTCGTAATGCATAATGTGTAATTATTGGCAAACCAGATAACCTTGTATGGTATGAATTATTAATTATACACCGTGCATTATGATCTATGAATTAATTTTATTTATATTGACAAATCCCTGTTGTGGGATTATAATTAATGTATCCTCAATAACCGCCGTAAAGCGGTTATTGCCCTGAACTTTGTTCAGGGGCGCAAATTCTTTATAATACAGGGGATTTGCACATCACATTCTTTTATGTCATGCTCATTTTGCCCTGTCGGGCGTTGTTGAGCAAACATTGATTATAGTGAATAAATATATCTGCATTTTCACAATATTTCATGCATATTTAACGGAGGAATTATGGAGATTATAATCGTAGGCTGCGGCAAGGTGGGAAGTGCTCTCGCTGAGGTGCTCAGCGATGAACACAGTGTTACCATAATTGATAAAAAGGAATCTCTTGTTGAGGCTGCCACAAATGATTTTGACGTAATGGGTATCGTCGGAAACTGCCTTCAGACCGAAGTTCTTGAAGAAGCTAATGTTTCAAAGGCAAATATCCTGATAGCAGTCACTACATCTGACGAGGTAAACATTTTATCATGCCTTATTGCAAAGAGAATGGGCGCACGTCACTGTATCGCCCGTGTCCGCAGTCCCGAATTCGATAAACAGCTGGTATTCATGCGTGAGGAGCTTGGCATCAGTATGATGGTAAACCCCGATTATAACGCTGCAAACGAAATAGCAAAGGTGCTGCGTTATCCCGAGGCTATCAATATAGAATCCTTTGCAAAGGGCAGAGTTGACCTTGCCGAGATACGCATAACCAGCGGCAGTATCCTTGACGGCGTGGCTCTCAGCCAGCTTTCAAGGCGTATGAGACTTGATGTCCTTATCTGCGCAGTTCAGCGCGGCGATGAGCTGACTATCCCTAACGGAAATTTCGTGCTCAGAGCAGGCGATAAGATACACATGACCGCTTCTCACAGCAATATGGTCAAGTTTTTTAAGAGCATAAGTGCGGCTTACCGCGAAAAGCGCGTAAAATCCGCAGTTCTCATCGGCGGCGGACGAGTTGCCTATCATCTTGCTCAGCAGCTTATCGAAATGGGTGTCAAGGTCAAGATAATCGAGATAGACCGCGAGCGCTGTCTTGAGCTCTCTGACCGACTCAACAAGGTGGATATATCCTGTGCCGACGGTACAGACCACGATATCCTTGAGGAGGAGCGCGTTTACGACGCCGACGCTGTAGTCACCCTGACAGGCATAGACGAGGAGAATATCCTTCTCTCTCTCCTTGCCAAGAATAACGGCGTTGACAAGGTCGTAACAAAGGTAAACAGAATGTCCCTCATGCAGCTTTCGGACACTCTCGACCTTGACAGTATCATCTCGCCCAAAACTATCACGGTGAATCAGATACTCCAGTATGTCCGTGCTAAACAGAATTCTCAGGGAAACAATGTTACGACCCTTTACCGTCTTGTGAACGACAGACTTGAAGCTATCGAATTTATTGTCCGCGACAAGAAGGAGTATGTAGATGTACCGCTGAAAAAGCTCAATCTCAGAAGCGGCATACTTATCGCAAGCATTGCAAGAGGCAATGAGCTCATTATACCAAAGGGAGATGACTGCCTGAAGGTAAATGACAGCGTTGTGGTTATAACCACTACTAAGGGTATGCATGACCTCAGCAATATCTTTGACTAAGGAGTGCATATCAATTAAACTATGAATTACAGAATGATATCTTATATTATGGGACAGATACTGAAGGTCGTCGGACTTTTCATGCTTCTTCCCATAATAGTGGGCTTTATTTATGGGGAAGAACACGTAGTCTCGTCCTTTGGGATACCTTTTCTCATAACGATGGCAATAGGCTTCGGCTTTACGATAATAAAACCGAAAAACAATCAGGTCTATTCAATGGAGGGCTTTGTCAGCGTTGCGGCATCATGGATAACCATGTCGTGCATAGGCGCTCTTCCCTTTGTTATATCGGGAGAGATACCTGACTATCCCAGTGCTCTCTTTGAAACGGTCTCGGGCTTTACCACCACAGGTGCGACCATACTTGCCGATGTCGAGGCAATGTCGCGGTCATGCCTTTTCTGGCGAGCCTTTACCCATTGGCTGGGCGGTATGGGAGTCCTCATGTTCGTGCTGGCTATCATGTCCAGCAACGATGTTCGTACTATGCATATGATGAGGGCTGAGTGTGCAGGTCCGAAGGTAGGACGTCTTGTGTCGAAATCACGCTTTTCAGCACGTATTCTCTACGGCATATACATCACACTTACCGTTTCTGAGGCAATAATGCTTCTTTTCGGCGGAATGCCGCTGTATGACGCAGTGATACACGCCTGCTCATCAGCAGGTACAGGCGGCTTCTCCATATGGGGAGACAGCATTGGTCACTATGACAGTGTTTACATCGAAATGGTGATTGCCACATTTATCATACTTTTCGGTGTCAATTTCAACCTTTACTATTATCTTCTTATCAAAAAGTTCTCGATGGCTTATAAAAATGAGGAGGTAAGGACTTATTTCGGTGTTATAATAGCCGCTACAGCTATTATCGCCGTAAATGTACACAAGCTTTATGACGGAGTCGGAGATACTCTCAGACATACTTTCTTTATGGTGGCTTCTACCATAACCTCGGCAGGATTTTCCACTACTGATACGGCACAATGGCCTGTATTCTCGCAGACACTGCTGCTGCTGCTCATGTTCGTGGGCTCCTGCGCAGGCTCAACAGGAGGCGGTATGAAGGTATCCCGTATAATGATACTTATAAAAACAGGCATCAAGGAACTGAAATACATCACAAATCCCCGTGCAGTGTCTACTGTCAAAATGGACGGCAAGCCTGTTGAAAAGGACGTAGTGCGCGGCGTGAGCAATTACCTTATACTGTTTATAATGCTCATGTGTATCTCAGTCCTGCTGGTAACACTTAACGGCTTTACTATAGAAGAATCTGCCTCTGCGGTAATAACCTGTATGAACAACATCGGATTCGGTGTCGGAAGATTCGGCCCTGCGGGAAATCTGGGCGGACTGAATGCATTCTCAAAGGTAGTATTATGCTTTGATATGCTTCTCGGTCGTCTTGAGATATATCCGCTGATAATGCTGTTTGTTCCGAGAAGAAGATGATAATGCAGCGGAGCGTGGGGACGTTCCGCTGTTATTTATTATATAAACTTAAAAATATTAAAATGGGAGGAATTTAACATGAAAAAATTGATTGCAGCAGCACTTTCAGCTGCTATATGCGCAGGAACTGTATCGGCTGTAAATGTATGTGCGGTATCCCCTGATATCGGAGGTATATCCGCTCAGGATGTCAGAGTTGCTGAAGGAGGCAAGTGCGGAGACTCAGCAGAATGGAAGTATGAAGGTGGAAAGCTTACTATATCGGGAACGGGCAAAATGGGTAACTGGGAATCGCCTGAGCGCTTGCCATGGTCAAAAATAGCCGATCAGATAACCTCTGTCGAGATAGGTGAAGGTATAACATCTGTAGGTGCTTGTGCGTTAGCGTATGCTCAATCTCTCGTATCGGTAAAGCTCCCACAAAGCCTTACAGCTTTGGGAATGAGCAGTTTTGAGGGCTGCGCAAAGCTTGAAGTCATAGATATACCAAGCGGAGTAGAGACCATAGGTCTTAGTGCGTTAAGAGACTGTCCTAATCTGAAAAGAGTTATCATCCGCAACAGGAACTGCCGTATCGTGGGCGGTATGGATACCATAAGCAATGATACGTCAAAAAGTTCGGGTAAGTACAGCGGCGTTATCGTAGGATACCGCGGTTCTTCGGCAGAATCATTCTGTGAGGAAAAGGGCTACCGCTTTGAGGAGCTGAAGGATAACGAGACTACCACAACTACCACAACTACTACCACTACCACTACAACATCAACATCGACCACAACTTCAACGACTACTGCAACTTCCGCAACGACTACCGCTGTCACTACTACCACAATAAATCAGATACCCACAAGCTTCTTCATTGACACTCCGAGTATTTATGTGGGTGAGTATGCACATTACTACACCGATGGCTGGCCTCTTGACCGTATCGAGTCAGCGGATACATCAATTGCTGTTATCGAGAACAATCAGATAAAGGGCGTTGGTGCAGGTACTGTGGATATAACTTTCTACAGCAGCAGCGGCGGACACAATACCTGCAAGCTCACTGTCAGTGTGCCTGTTGTGAATTATCTGGGCGATGTTGACAGAAACGGCATGGTAAACGCTGTTGACGCAAGCTATGTACTCACAGAATATGCAAACAACTCCACCAATAAGCAGTCTGAGCTTGATGCAGAGCAGAAGGTTGCCGCAGATGCCGATAAGAACGGCGCTGTAAACGCTATCGACGCATCGTACATTCTCTCCTATTACGCTTATACCTCTACAAGCACAGGTGATAAGGACGTATTTGAGGACTACATGAAGAAACAGTGATACAAATTACTGCTGAAATGGAGAGATACAGATGAAGAAACTACTGGCTGTTATTATGGCGGCAATAACGGGAATATCCGCAGGTGTTTCTGCTCCCGTTACCGCTGCACTCGCAGTAACCCCGCAGATGAACATATTGGAAGAAGCTACTGTGGCGGAATCGGGAAAATGCGGCGTCAGCGCGGAGTGGAAACTTGACGGCAGCAAGCTTACCATTACAGGTACAGGAAGCATAGGCGGTTGGGAAAGCCCTATATATACACCGTGGGCAAAGTTTGAAAACAGAGTGAATACAGTCGAGATAGGAGATGGCATAACGACAGTTGGCGCCTGTGCTTTTGCCTATTTGTCGGGACTTTCATCGGTAAAGCTCCCGAACACCGTGGACACCATTGGCATGAGCGCCTTTGAGGGCTGCGGAAGTCTCGGTAGTATAGATCTGCCTGCGTCTGTGACGACCATAGGATTGAATTCTTTCAACAGCTGTTCCTCGCTGAGAAATGTGACCATACGCAATGCTAACTGCCGTATCGTCGGAGGAAAGGCTACTATCTGCAACAGTGCTTCTATAGGGCAGTCTTCATACGGCGGTTCTATCAGCGGCTATAAGGGCTCGGCGGCAGAGTCATATGCTTCAAGCTGCGGCTATAATTTCATTTCTCTTGGCAATGCACCTGCAACTACGGTGCCTCAGCCCAAGACTACAACAACTACCGCAAAGCCGACTACTGCCACTACTACTCAAAAGACCACAACTACTACCAAAAAGACTACAACTACCACAAAAAAGACAACAACTACCACTACTACAACCACAACGACGACCACCACAACAACTACAACTACAACACCGACTACTACCTCAACTACAACTACTACATTACCGTATGTGGTCAGCGTAAGCGCAAAGATCGACATCGGCAGCTACCCCACAAAGACTGTCTATACAGTAGGCGAGGAGCTTGACCTCAGCGGCGGTGTGCTGCTGCGATCCTACAGAGAATTCTACAGCGACGGCAGTTATCGTGATACGGTGCTTGGGCCTGTGGAGATGAAGAACGCCTCCTACAGAATGAACCATATCAACATCAGCAAGTCTGATTTTGACAGCAGCAGGGCAGGAGTCTGCACTATTTCTGTGATGTATTATTATAATGACTCTATAGCTTCAACGGATTTTGAGGTGGAGGTGAGAGAGCCCGTTACAACGACTACTACCACCGAGACCACTACCACGGAGCTGACTACAACAACCACTACTACCACAACTCCAACTACCACACAGACTACCACAACAGAGCCTTATGTTGTCAGTGTAAGTGCAAAGCTGGATATTGGCAGTCTGCCCTATAAGACTACATATACCATCGGCGACGAGCTTGACCTCAGCGGCGGTACGGTGCTGCGCTCATACAGGGAGTTTTACAGCGACGGAAGCTATAAGGACACGGTTCTTGAACCTCTTGCAATGAACGAGGCTTCATACAGAAGAAACCGCGTGAATATCGTAAAGTCTGACTTCGACAGCCTTAAAGCAGGGGCTCAGACTATATCCGTAAGCTATTACTATCAGGATTCCATTGCCTATGCAGAGTTCAGGGTAGAGGTAAATCCTCCTGTTATAACAACTTCCACAACTGTTGAGGAGCAGACGACAACCACAACGACAGTTAAGAATAACAGATTCACTGCAAGAGTTGAGGTAATGGAGCTTCCTTATAAAATAGTATACACCGTCGGCGAGCAGCTTCAGCTTGCAGGACTGAGAGTAAACGTTTACCATACCTACGGCGGGAATGAGGAGCTCATCAACAGGAATGAAGAGGTCATTGCATTCCCGGAAAAGTACGAGGTAAGGGATTACGACAGCAACAGGATAGGTCCTCAGCGTCTGAAGCTCAATTATAAGGTGTATAATGAAGAAGCAGGTGAGTGGGTGACAGCCTCTGCGGACTTTGAGGTAAGAGTTGAGAAAGCAACAACTACGACCACCACGACGACAACGACTGCAGCTACGACGGAAACAACGACTACCACAGCAAAGCCTGCTGATTTCAGCATTGAAATGGAGATAACCGAGAATCCTTACAAGCTTGAGTATAACCAGTTCGACAACAATATAGAACTGGCAGGAATGAGGATAAATCTGTGGCGTATCGAGGAGAACGGCGAAAGACATCAGCTTCTCTGGAATCAGTCCATTCTGGAACTGCCCTATGGATACGGATATTCTGTAATGGATATAGACAGGAACAGAGCGGGACGTCAGCGCATAACCGTTACAGTTGCAACCTATAATTATGAGCTTGGTAAGGATGTTTCAGACTCTCACACATTCTTTATTGAGTATAGACCTGTAATTATTACAACGACAACAACAACTACCACTACTACAACTACGACAACAACTACAACTACAACTACAACTACAACAAAAGCTACATCAACAACGACGACTACTACAACAACTACTACTACAACTACTACAACTACCACTACGACCACAACTACTTCAACTACAACAAAGCCAAGAACTACCACCACTACAAAGCCGAGGACCACTACAACTTCCACAAGGCTGACAACGACAACCACAACAACAGCTCCCGTTACAACCACAACAGTACCTCAGCCCCCTAAGGTAAGGCTGGGCGACGTGGATAACGACGGAAAGGTCAACGCTATAGACGCAAGCTATATCCTCTCTGAGTACGCAAGCACCTCTACAGGTCACAAGCCAAGCTTTGATCCTCAGAAGAAAGAAGCGGCTGATGCGGACTTTAACGGAAAGGTGAATGCAGTGGACGCTTCTATAGTTCTTTCCTATTATGCTTACCGCGGAAGCGGCGGAACTATCGCTGATATGAGGGAATGGCTGAAATAATAGCTAAGTCTCAACTGAGAAATAACAGACAATAATAGGAAAAATAACGAAAAATAATCAAAAAGGACGGCTTTTTAAGGTATCCCCTTGACAAGCCGCCCTTTTTTAGGGTATAATAATCAATGCGCGGATTCTATACCCTTTTGCAGGGTGTGCGCACAATATTTAATGAAAAGGAGGAAAAATATGCCTACATTTAACCAGCTCGTACGTAAGGGAAGAAAGGATCTCGAGACAAAGTCTACAGCTCCTGCTCTCCAGAAGGGCTACAATGCTAAGAAGAAGACTCAGATCGACCTCAGCTCACCTCAGAAGAGAGGCGTTTGCACAGCTGTAAGAACAGCTACACCTAAGAAGCCTAACTCAGCTATGAGAAAGATCGCCAGAGTTAAGCTCACAAACGGCTATGAGGTAACTTCTTACATTCCTGGTATCGGTCATAACCTTCAGGAGCACAGCGTCGTTCTTATCAGAGGCGGACGTGTTAAGGATCTCCCTGGTGTGCGTTACCACATCATCAGAGGTACTCTTGATGCTCAGGGCGTTGCTAACCGTAATCAGGCTCGTTCCAAGTACGGTGCAAAGAAGCCTAAGCAGAAGTAAGATACTTCTCGTCAGTCAGCGGCTGACTGTATAAATAATGCCGTTCATTCATTAATATAGGATAACTACTACCGCAGGGTAATGCGGAGATCATATAGATAAGTTCGATTGATCCTCTGCATTGGCTCCTGACACACCTGTCGGCGAAGCAATGCCGATTAGGCAGTAACCGACAAGGTTTGAGTACCTATGAATTCATTAATCTATATGAAGGAGGGAAGCGAAAATGCCAAGAAGAGGTAAAATCGCAAAGCGTGATGTATTACAGGATCCTGTATACAATTCAAAGCTCGTTACACGTCTGATCAACAATATCATGTTAGACGGTAAGAAGGGCGTAGCGCAGAAAATAGTTTACGGTGCATTTGAGATCGTAGCTGAAAAGACAGGCAAGGACGCTCTTGAGGTGTTCCAGCAGGCTATGGAAAATATCATGCCTGAGCTTGAGGTAAAGGCTCGCCGTCTCGGTGGTGCTACTTACCAGGTTCCTATGGAAGTTCGTCCCGAAAGACGTCAGACTCTCGGTCTCCGCTGGATCACAAAGTATTCCAGAGAGAGAAACGAGAAGACTATGAAGGAAAGACTCGCAGGTGAGATACTCGACGCTCTCAACGGCACAGGCGGTGCCTGCAAGAAGCGTGACGATACTCACAAGATGGCAGAGGCAAACAAGGCGTTTGCTCACTACCGCTGGTAAGCGTCTTTGTAAAAGGAGTAAATTATGTCAAGAGATTGTTCACTTGAAAATACAAGAAATATCGGCATAATGGCCCACATTGACGCAGGTAAGACCACTACCACAGAGCGTATCCTTTTCTATACAGGTGTAAACCACAAGATCGGT
>NZ_JAIKXF010000058.1 GCF_024684275.1 Ruminococcus sp. | reverse complement strand
ATATTTTGCTGTAATTCTGTTCTTTAAGCAGACTACATATGCTCTTGATTTCCTGCTTATACTGATACTTAATATGAGCTTTATATTCCAGTCCTGCTTCGGAGAGGTCGGCTTCAATGCAAAGCATCTGATAACCTGTATAGCCTGTATAGTTTCCTGCAAGGCAGGATTTGTAATATGCAGGAACCATAAACTACTTCACAGCAGGAAAAAGCTTATTTACGGACTGACTGCTGTCATTCTCCTGATTACGCTCATGGTAACGCTGATCAAAAAGGATATGTGGATATATATCGGAAAGTTCACCATACAGCCATCAGAATTCATAAAGCCCCTGTTTGTGCTTGCCTGTGCAACCTCAATTGAGGATCAGCAGAAAAAGCATAAGGTACTCTTTATGAACGTGGTATATGAGAACATCACTCTTCTTGTACTTACTGCGGCAATATGCCTTGTACAGGTAAAATCCCACGATTACGGAAGCTTACCTACTTTTCTCAGTATTTTCTCCGTAGGTTTTCTTCTGAGGATATGCTATCCTAAGGCAAAATTCTCAAAAAAGAAGCTTTTTGCTGTGATAGGTGTAATACTCGTATTTGTTCTCATCGGTCTTAAGTATGCTCCCGACTATGTACAGCACAGACTGCACGTTGACATTTGGAGTGACAAAACAGGCGACGGATATCAGCAGTCAAAGCCACTTATCGCGATCGCAAACGGCGGCTGGCTCGGACTTGGCCCGGGAAAAGGCTTCCTTTCAAATATTTTCGCTTATGACAATGATATAGTTTTTGCAACTATAAGCGAAGAATGGGGACTTCTTTTCGCACTTATGGCTGTTCTTGCAATTATAATCATTACCGCAATACCTCTTATCAATCCTGCAAGGTCATATTACCACGGAACGATATCTGCCTGCATATGTGCGGCTTTTATCATTCAAATGGCTCTTAATATTTTCGGTTCATGCAATCTTATACCTTTTACGGGCGTAACTATCCCCTTCCTTTCATCGGGAGGAAGCTCCCTTATGGTAAGCGGATTTATGGTCGGTATGCTGATGGCAACGCAGTCTCCCTCATTTATTGAGCCTAAACATAAGAAACAGGAGCCATCAGTACCCGCATGGAGGTGGCAGGAATGAAAAGTATAAAACGAACACAGCGTATAATAAGTGCTGTAATCCTTCTTTTTATTATAGGCATGGCTCTCCTTGTCGTTAAACTCGTGCATGAATCTTCTTTTTACATGATGAATTCAGACGTGCATCAGCTTGGATATGTTTATGACCGTTCGGGAGATGTGCTCTTCGACGGAACAGGTACAGGTTCATACCCCGACAACCATTTTCTGGATGTAGGCAACCTTATCGGCGACGACAAGGGACAGATGGTCAATACTCTTGTTGCGCGAAATCTTGAGAAAATAAACAATTACAACTTCAGCGACGGTCTTGTTCCCAGCGGTGGAAAGGCAGCAATATATACCACGCTCGACCATAATGCAAACAGAGCTGTATATAATGCATATGGCTATATGGAAGGCTGCGTTTCGGCATACAACTATAAAACTGGCGAACTGCTCGTATGTGTGAGTCTTCCTTCTCTTGACGTTACAAAGGGGTATGATGATGTTGGCTTATTTAAATCAGGAACGCTCTTGTCAAAAAATATGTTTGGAACTGTCCCTGGCTCAACGCAAAAGGTCTCAACTGTAATTTCTGCACTTGAAATAATGGGGACAGATCAGCTTTACTCAAAAAACTACAGCTGTTCGGGAAAATATCAGAACAGGTCAGGCGCATTCATTGACTGTCATAATCCATACGGCCACGGTGCTCAGAATATACAGGAAGCCTTTGAGAACAGCTGTAATCCCTTCTTTGCACAGCTTGTTGAAGATGCGGATATGCCGCTTGAAAAGGTGAAAAAGCAGTACTCAAAGCTCGGATACGCATTAAACGGCAAAGAAATGTCATATATCAATATAAACGGCATACAATGTGAAACCGCATCGACTACCCTTAATGATCCTTATGAATTCAGAACACAATGGGGCTGTATAGGTCAGGGAGATACCCTTGTTAGCCCGATACAGCTCATGATGTGGCAGAGTGCGATAGCTAACGGTACAGGCAAAATGACAATGCCTTACCTTATAGATCATATTACCGATACCAACGGAAAAATCAAGGAAAAGGCTTCCGCATCATTCAGCGACAGGCTTTTCTCGGAGAATACTGCCGAGGCGGTAAAGCAGATAATGCTCACAAACGGTGCAGACAGGTATACCTACCTTATCAGCGGCTATAAAGTCGGAGTAAAGAGCGGAACGGCCCAGGTAGATGAGGGCATGAAGGAAAATTCATTGCTTGTAGGTTTTGTAGACGATCCGTCATTCCCTGTCGCATTTGCAATTCTTATCGAGGATAAGGACAGCGGCTACCTCACAACAGAGCAGATTGCACAGGTGCTTCTTGATAATTTAAAAAACGATTTCTGATGTCAGA
>NZ_JAIKXF010000045.1 GCF_024684275.1 Ruminococcus sp. | reverse complement strand
TCCGCCTATGGTGAATGTTACACCTAAGCAGCTGGGAAAGAATGTCAGAATGAGCTTCGGTAAGATTACCGAGCCTCTGGAGATGCCGAACCTTATCGAGGTGCAGAAGAACTCGTATAAGTGGTTCAAGGAAGAAGGTCTGCGCGAGGTATTCCGCGAAATGACTGCTATTACCGACTACAACGGCAATCTCGTCCTCAACTTCAAGGACTACCGCTTTGACGATACTCCCAAGTATTCTCTCGCAGAATGTAAATCAAGAGGAGCTACCTATCAGGTCGCAATGAGAGCGACTGCAACCCTTGCCAATAAGGAAACAGGTGCAGTCAGCGAAAGCGAGATATATATGGGTGACTTCCCGCTTATGACAGACAGCGGTACCTTCGTCATCAACGGTGCAGAGCGTGTTATCGTATCACAGCTCGTCCGTTCCCCGGGTGTTTACTACTCCTTCACCAAGGATAAGACGGGTAAAGACCTGTTCAGCTCTCAGATAATCCCTAACCGCGGTGCGTGGCTTGAGTATGAGCAGGATTCAAACGACGTTGTTTACGTTCGTATAGATAAGAACAGAAAGATACCTCTCACTACCTTCATCAGAGCTCTCGGCGAAGAGGGTACAGATGAGGAGATATTCGAGACCTACGGCGATGATGAGCGACTCAGACAGACTATCCTCCAGAAGGATCAGACCAAGAATCGCTCGGACGCCCTCATAGATGTTTACAAGAAGCTCCGCCCCGGCGAGCCTCCTACGGTTGAAAGCGCAGTAAGCCACCTCAATAACCTCTTCTTCGAGGCTAAGAGATATGACCTCTGCCGCTTCGGACGCTATAAGTACAACAAGAAGCTGGGTATAGCTTCACGTCTTTCAGGCAGAACTCTTGCTGAGCCTATCGTAAATGAGATGACAGGCGAGATACTTGCTGATGCAGGCGAGACACTCACATACGAAAAGGCTTGTGAGATCGAGCAGGCAGGCGTTTACAGCGCATTCGTAAACGTTGAGGCTAAGGAGTACTACACTGACGACCGCGGCGAGACCAATATCCGCATGGTCGAAAAGACTGTCAAGGTCATCGGCAACGGCATGGTAGACATCAAGGGTTATGTTGATTTTGACGCTGAGAAGTACGGCATCAACGAGAAGGTATCTTTCAATGTGCTCAAGGACATCATTGAAAATGCTGCTGATGCTGACGAGCTTGAGGAGACCATCAAGAAAAAGGCTGACGAGCTCTCACCTAAGTATATAACACTCGACGATATCAAGGCTTCTATCAGCTACTTCCTCAACCTCTGCGAGGGCGTTGGTACTGTTGATGATATCGACCATCTGGGCAACAGACGTATCCGCTCGGTCGGCGAGCTCCTCCAGAACCAGTTCCGTATCGGCTATACACGTATGGAGCGCGGTATCCGTGAGAGAATGAACCTCCAGACTCAGGACGTGAATACACTCACTCCTCAGACTCTTATCAATATTAGACCTATTTCTTCAGCTATGAAGGAATTCTTCTGCTCCTCACCACTTTCACAGTTCATGGATCAGAATAACCCTCTTGCCGAGCTTACTCATAAGAGACGTCTTTCAGCCCTCGGTCCCGGAGGTCTTTCAAGAGACCGTGCAGGATTTGAGGTACGTGACGTTCACTACAGCCACTATGGAAGAATGTGTCCTATCGAGACTCCTGAAGGACCTAACATCGGACTTATCTCCTATCTGGCTACTTTTGCGAGAATAAATGAGTACGGCTTCATCGAGGCTCCTTACAGAAAGGTAGACAAGACTACAGGCGTTGTAACAAATGAAGTAGTTTACATGACTGCCGATATGGAGGATAACTTCGTTGTTGCTCAGGCAAACGAGCCTCTCACAGAGGACGGCAAGCTGGCAAGACCTCGTGTAAACGCACGTTTCCGTGAGCAGATACTTGAGTGTCCGAGAGAAAACGTTGACTACATGGACGTTTCTCCTAAGATGGTAGTATCTGTTGCTACATCTATGATCCCATTCCTCGAAAACGATGACGCGAACCGTGCTCTCATGGGCTCTAACATGCAGAGACAGGCTGTTCCGCTCCTTAAAACAGAGCGTCCTTTCGTTGGTACAGGTATGGAGTACAAGGCTGCCGTTGACTCGGGCGTATGTGTAGTTTCCGACTATGACGGAAAGGTAACATATGTTGACGCCGACAAGATCACTATGGTTGACACAGACGGAGTTGAGCATAAGTATGAGCTCATCAAGTTCAAGCGTTCCAACCAGGGTACCTGCGTAAACCAGAGACCTATCGTCTCAGCAGGTGAGGAGGTCAAGAAGGGACAGGTGCTTGCAGACGGTCCTGCAACTGCTGACGGCGAGATCTCCCTCGGTAAGAATGCCCTCATCGGCTTCATGACATGGGAAGGCTACAACTACGAGGACGCTGTTCTCCTTAACGAAAGACTTGTAAGAGAAGATGTATTCACATCTGTTCATATCGAAGAATACGAGATTGAGTGCCGTGATACAAAGCTCGGTCCAGAAGAAATAACAAGAGATATCCCCAACGTCGGTGATGACGCACTGGCTAACCTGGACGAAAACGGTATCATCCGTATCGGTTCTGAGGTTAATTCAGGCGATATCCTCGTTGGTAAGGTAACACCTAAGGGTGAGACAGAGCTTACCGCTGAGGAGAGACTTCTCCGTGCTATCTTCGGTGAGAAGGCACGTGAAGTACGTGATAACTCCCTTAAAGTGCCTCACGGCGAATCGGGCGTTATCGTTGATGTAAAGGTATTCACAAGAGATAACTGCGACGAGCTCTCAGCAGGCGTAAATATGCGCGTTATCTGCTATATCGCTCAGAAGCGTAAGATCACTGTCGGCGATAAGATGGCTGGTAGACACGGTAACAAGGGTGTCGTTTCACGTATACTCCCTGAGGAGGATATGCCATTCCTTCCTGACGGTACACCTCTCGACATCGTACTCAATCCTCTCGGTGTTCCTTCACGAATGAACATCGGACAGGTACTTGAAGTACACCTCGGTATGGCTTGTAAGGCTCTGGGCTGGCACATCATGACTCCTGTATTCGACGGCGCTCATGAGGGCGATATCCGTGAATGCTTCAATATGGCAAATGAACACGCTAAGGAGCACAAGGACGATATGTTCGAGCTCAAGGCTATGGATAAGGTCATCAACCCCAATGCTCTGGAATTCACAGAGGATTGTAAATTCACACTTTACGACGGACGTACAGGTGAAAAGTTCGATAACCGCGTAACGGTGGGCTATATGTACTACCTCAAGCTCCACCACCTCGTTGATGATAAGATACACGCTCGTTCAGTAGGTCCTTACGCACTGGTTACACAGCAGCCTCTGGGCGGTAAGGCTCAGTTCGGCGGCCAGCGTTTCGGAGAAATGGAAGTTTGGGCTCTTGAAGCTTACGGTGCTGCTTACACCCTTCAGGAGATCCTTACTGTCAAGTCAGACGATACTATCGGACGTGTCAACACCTACGAGGCTATCGTCAAGGGACAGAACGTTCCTACACCTGGTATCCCTGAGTCCTTCAAGGTACTTATCAAGGAAATGCAGTCACTGTGTCTCGACGTTAAGGTGCTTGACGAAAATCAGGAGGAGATCGATCTCACTCAGAACTTCGATGACGAGGATCCGATGCCTTCACGTTCCTACGATGACGAGGATACAGTTGACAGCTCAGACTTCAATGAGGACGATCTGGGTGATGCAGGCTACGGTATCGAAGGCGAGGACGAGGACGGCGACCTTGATATGGTCGACGGCGAAGACGATTTCAGCTTCGATGAAGATGAGGACGACCTCGGTCTCGGTGAGGACGATGATGTTCTTGATCTCGGCGATGATGACGGCGACGGCTTCAGCTTCGATGACGAGGATTGATCACAGGAAAACGAATAAATTAGCGGATACGAATAAAGTATGACTGCGGTCTGAGCTCTGCATGAGCAGAGCAGACTGCGGTATATAATTCCGAATTAACATATCAGGAGGTAGCAGTTTGGAATTTACAACTTTTGAATCGATAAAGATAGGTCTTGCGTCCCCCGAGCAGATCAGAAGCTGGTCTCACGGCGCTGTTGAAAGACCTGAAACTATAAATTACAGAACTCAGAAGCCTGAGCGCGACGGTCTTTTCTGCGAGAGGATATTCGGCCCTACTAAGGACTGGGAGTGTCACTGCGGAAAGTTCAAGAAGATACGCTTCAAGGGCAAAATATGCGACCGCTGCGGCGTTGAGGTAACAAGAGCAAGAGTAAGAAGAGAGAGAATGGGCCACATCGAGCTGGCTGCTCCCGTTTCTCATATCTGGTACTTCAAGGGCACACCTTCCAGAATAGGTCAGGTGCTTGAGGTATCTCAGAAGAGACTTGAGGAAGTTCTCTACTTCACAAAGTATATCGTAACAGATCCGGGCAACACAGAGCTCCTCAAGAAGCAGCTCCTCTCAGAGAAGGAGTACCTCTCATATTTAGAGAAGTACGGCGACGACTTCAAGGCTGAAATGGGCGCCGAGGCTATCAGAAAGCTCCTCAATGAGTACGATCCTGCAAGATACGATACCCACAAGCAGAGACTTGTTGAAATGGGCAAGGTATCTCTCGGCGGAAAGAAGATCGAGTGCTTCAATAAGCCTACAGAGTGCGAGTGTGAGGAGTGCCAGAAGTTCAGAGAGTTGGAGGACATCGACTGGAGAAACAACCTGGAGATCGTTGCTGACGACCTGAAGGCTGAGCTGGTTGGTCTCCCGAGCGGTCAGAAGAAGGTAAAGCTTCTTAAAAGATTACAGATAATCGAGGCATTCCGCCTTTCGGGAAATAAGCCTGAGTGGATGATACTCAGCGTAGTTCCTGTTATACCGCCGGATATCCGTCCTATGATCATGCTGGACGGCGGACGTTATGCAACATCAGACCTTAACGATCTCTACAGACGAGTTATCAACAGAAACAACCGTCTTAAAAGAATGTTAGAGCTTGACGCTCCTGACATCATCGTAAGAAACGAGAAGCGTATGCTTCAGGAAGCTGTTGACGCTCTCATTGACAACGGCAGACATGGCAGACCTGTTACAGGTCCGAGCAACCGTGCTCTCAAATCTCTTTCCGATATGCTCAAGGGTAAGCAGGGACGTTTCCGTCAGAACCTTCTCGGTAAGCGTGTTGACTACTCAGGACGTTCGGTTATCGTCGTAGGACCTGAGCTCAAGATGTATCAGTGCGGTCTTCCAAAGGAAATGGCACTGGAGCTCTTCAAGCCCTTCGTATTAAAGAGACTTGTCGACAAAAAGGCTATAGCTAACATAAAGAGCGCAAGAAAGCTCATTGACCGTGCCGACAATAAGGTATGGGACGCTCTGGAGGACGTTATCAAGGATCACCCTGTAATGCTCAACCGTGCCCCCACGCTTCACAGACTCGGTATTCAGGCATTCGAGCCTATCCTTGTTGAAGGCCGTGCTATCAAGCTCCACCCTCTCGTATGCTCTGCGTTCAACGCTGACTTCGACGGTGACCAGATGGCTGTACACCTTCCTCTTTCAGCAGAGGCTCAGGCTGAGGCAAGATTCCTTATGCTTGCTGCAAACAACCTGCTCAAGCCGTCAGACGGTAAGCCTGTTGCCGTTCCTTCACAGGATATGGTACTCGGTTCATACTATCTGACTATGGATAAGCCCGGCGAACCCGGCGAGGGCAAGGTATTCCGCGACGTTAATGAAGCTCTTATGGCTTACAACGAGCATGACGTATCTCTCCACGCCAACATCAAGGTAAAGATCACAAAGGATATCGGCGACAAGAAGGTATCCAAGATAATCGACGCTACAGTCGGCAGACTTATCTTCAATGAGAATATCCCACAGAACTTAGGATACGTTGACAGAACCAACTCCGACAAGCAGTTTGATCTTGAGATCGCATTCCTCGTTGGAAAGAAGCAGCTCTCAGACATCATCGAGCGCTGCATAAAGATACACGGCACTACAACTACCTCCGAGGTACTTGACCGAATCAAGGCTCTCGGTTATAAATACTCCACAAGAGCAGCTCTTACCGTTGCTGTCTGCGATGCTACTATACCTCCTCAGAAGAAGGATATACTTGCTAAGGCTGACGCAGAGGTAGAGCAGATCACAAACGAATATGAGTACGGATATATATCCGCTCAGGAAAAGACCAAGAAGATCATCGCTCTCTGGACTAATACCACTGACGATGTTACTAAGGCTCTGAAGGCAAACTTCGATAAGTACAATCCTATCTGGATGATGGCTGACTCAGGTGCCCGTGGTTCTATCTCACAGATCAGACAGCTTGCAGGTATGCGTGGACTTATCGCCAATACCTCAGGTACAGTCATCGAGATCCCGATCAGAGCTAATTACCGTGAAGGACTTAACATCTTGGAGTACTTCATCGCTTCCCGTGGTGCGAGAAAGGGACTTGCTGATACCGCTCTCCGTACCGCTGACTCAGGTTACCTTACACGTCGTCTCGTTGATGTTTCTCAGGACGTTATAATCCGTGAGGAGGACTGCGGAACTACAGACGGTATCGAGGTATTCGAGATCAAGAACGGCAACGAGATAGTTGAGCCGTTTGAGGAGAGACTTGTTGGAAGATTCCTCTCTGAGGACCTCCGCGACGAGTCAGGCGAGCTTATCGTATCACGCAACAAGCTCATCACTGACGCTGACGCTAAGAAGATAGTTGACAGCGGCGTTGAGAGAATAAAGATACGTTCTGTACTTACCTGTAAGTCAAGAACAGGCGTATGCTCAAAGTGCTACGGTGCAAACCTTGCATTCAACAATATGGTATCAGTCGGCGAGGCTGTCGGCGTAATCGCTGCTCAGTCCATCGGTGAGCCTGGTACACAGCTTACAATGAGAACCTTCCATACCGGTGGTGTTGCTTCTGCCGATGCTGAAGATATCACACAGGGTCTTCCCCGTGTTGAGGAACTCTTCGAGAGCAGACGTCCAAAGGGCGCAGCTATCCTATCCAGAATTGACGGTAAGATACACATCGAGGAAGTCAAGACTACAAGAAATATCATCGTTACCAACGATGAAACAGGCGAATCCGAAAGCTATATGATCCCATACAACCTGAAGATAAGAGTTCAGGAGGGCGAGGTCATCGAAAAGGGCACACGTCTTACAGAGGGTAACATCTATCCTGCTGATATTCTCAATATCCTCGGTACACAGGCTGTTCAGAACTACATCATCAATGAAGTTCAGAAGGTTTACCGCTTACAGGGTGTTGATATCAACGATAAGCACATCGAGGTCATTGTTCGTCAGATGCTCCGCAAGATCAAGGTAGAAGAAACAGGCAGCAGCTATCTGCTTCCGGGGACTCTTGTTGACAGTAAGGAGATCGACGCTATCAATGAAGAGCTTCAGGCTCGTATCGACGCAGGCGAGTACGATGTACAGCTTGTTCAGACAAGTCCTGTTCTTCAGGGTATCACAAAGGCTTCATCAAATTCAGACAGCTTCATGTCAGCGGCTTCATTCCAGGAGACCACAAAGGCTCTTACAGATGCTGCTATCAGAGGCAAGAGTGACCGACTCCTCGGACTCAAGGAGAACGTTATCATCGGTAAGCTCATTCCTGCAGGTACAGGTATGGAGTGCTACAGAAACGTTGAGGTCGTTAAAAACGAAGGCTACGGCGAACATAATAACGCTGCACCTATCGCAAATCAGATATAATTCAAAAGCTCCCGAGGTCATTCTTCGGGAGCTCTTTTTAATTAGTAGGGGACGCCGCCCTCGGCGTCCCGTTAATTTAACAATTATTATAACGGGCTGATTAGGCATCAGCCCCTACACATAGTCGATATAGATACATTTATTTGGTATTATCAACTCTAAACTTTCAACTCTCAACTTACAATGCATATCCTGTCCGCCTGCTGAATATAATTCAGTGAGGTGAGATGTATGAAAAAAATCATAGCAGCTGCCTGTGCAGCTGCTTTTTTGTTTTCGTCAGGCTGCTCGGCAATGCCTTTAAACAGCGGCTCAGATGTACTGAGGGAGTCATTGCCCCCGACAACTGAGAAGCTTAGCTATACTCCGCTGAACTACACAAATCAGGTGGGAATGTGGCTGCCGTATGTGAGGTTTCCCGAAATAATGCAGGGAAAAAGCGAGGAGCAATTCCGTAAAGCCATAAGGGAGCTCCTACAGGACGCAGCCGCAGAAAACGTGAATACGCTGTATTTTCACGCCCACCCAATGGGTGACGCTTACTATCGCTCGGAGATATTCCCGAAGGGAGCATATCTGGACGGAGACTATGATCCGCTGCGTATCGTTCTTGACGAGGCACATAAGCTGGGAATATCTGTCCACGGGTGGATTAATCCTCTCCGCCTGCAAACAGAGGAGGAAATGAACAGGCTGTCCGATGACTACATTATCAAAAAGTGGATAAGCGCAGGTGAACCCTATGTAAGGACTGTCAACGGGCGCTGGTACCTTGTACCCTCCTATTCCGAGACTGTGGAGCTTCTTGAGGCTGCGGCAGGGGAGATACTGGATGATTATGATGTTGACGGCCTGCATATTGACGATTATTTTTACCCCACAACCGATGAGGAATTTGACCGCGCGGAGTTTGAAAAAAGCGGCATTACAGACCTCAACGAGTGGCGCACCGATACTGTCAGCCGATATGTCAAAGCGCTGTATGACACTGTGAAGTCACACGACGAAAGACTGCTTTTCGGAATAAGTCCGCAGGGAAGTATTGACGGGAATTACAGTACACAGTACGCAGATGTAAGACGCTGGGGAAGCGAGAGCGGCTTTGCGGATTATATAGTTCCGCAGATATACTTTGGCTTTGAAAACGAGTGCTGCCCGTTTCTGCCGACTCTTGCACAGTGGGAGGAACTTGTCGGCAGCGGAGTTTCGCTGATAGCAGGGCTCGCACCATATAAGCTGGGCAGAGAGGACAAGTGGGCAGGAGCAGCAGGCGAGCTTGAATGGATAAACGATCCGGACATAATTGACAAGCAGATAGCCGCCGTAAAGAACTCAAAAGCTGACGGATATGCGCTGTATTATTAAAATAGGAATTGCAGAAATAATTTGCTGATATTGTACAAAATGCTGCGCTCTCTCTTGACATATTGCTCAATGAATGGTATAATATACGTATTCGGGGCATTAGCGCAGTTGGGAGCGCATCACACTGGCAGTGTGGGGGTCAGGGGTTCGAATCCCCTATGCTCCACCACAGGAATATTATACAAACCCTTTCTATTATAGTCATGGCTTTGCCATAACATTGTGGTTTGTAAACAGTAAAAAATAGGCGTAGAGTTTTATAACTTTACGCCTATTTCTTTTGAATATAGCATATCGCCTTTTCTATTACCGTTATTTGAAAGGCAGTTACTGACTAATATATTATCCCTCTACTATACTTAGATACTTGTAAATGGTTGGATATGACAATGAGCAAAGGCGTGATAATTCTTTTTTATTCAGCTCACCTTTTTTATATTTGGGATAGTGTTTATAGAAGATACTCGGGATATTATCAGCTGTAGTTGAAGGACGTCCAATTTGTTTTCCCTTTGCTTTTGCATTTTCCATTCCGCTTTTTACACGTTGGCTTATGATATTTCTTTCAAGTTCACTGAAAACGCCCATCATTTTTAGCATTCCCTCTGTCATAGGGTCAAGCTCTCGGCTGCAATCAACGATAAAAGTTCCAAGTATCAGTTTCAGATGTTTAGTTTTAGCAAGTTCGATTATTTCGCAAAGCTGTTTTGTACTTCTTGTAATTCGACTTACTTCTGTTGATATAATAGTATCACCTGTATTTACGATTTTCAGAAGTTTTTTAAGTTCAGCTCGTTCCGTATTAATACCGCTTTCGTATTCAAGATATATCGTTTCATCTGTTGCACCGTATTGTTTTAGTTCGCGGACTTGTCTGTTGATATCCTGCATTTTCTCATTTGTCGAACATCTTGCATATCCATATATCATAATACCGACCTCCAAAGTTAAATGTGTGTATTAATTATAAGATATAAACGAAAAGAAGTCAACTGTTTCTTTTATAAAAATAGCCGTAATCATATTCGATTACGGCTGCTTTTATATTATAAGAAATTATAAGCGAAAAGAGATGTATTATTTTATATTACATTGCTTTATGTCAAACGGTTTTTATATATTCATTAAAGTTTATTTTTTCTTTAGTTGATATATAAGCGTAGTATGACAAAATAATAGATGCGTCTACGGCATTGATTGAGCCGTCATGATTTACATCTGCTGCTTGTTTCTGAGTGTCTGTGAAATTACCATTTTTATTAGTAGAAATCATAGCATAATAAGTAAGCACGGTAGAAGCGTCAACAGCATTTATGAGATTATCGTTATTGACATCTCCAAGATTATATGCTACAGATGTAGTAGTTGTAGTCAAAGTGGTCGTTGTCGTCTTTGGTGTAGTAGTTGTAGTCGTAGTAGTTGAGGTAGTCGTCACGGGTTTTACAGTAACCTTGATTTGCACAACATTTGATTCGGAATCTATTGCAGATATAGTTGCCGTTCCTTCGCCTATTGCAGTAATTACTCCTTTTGGAGAAACAATAGCGACTAATTTGTTGTTAGACTCAAAGGTTACGTCTTTTCTATTTGCAGTAACCGTGTATTGTTCTCCATTTGTAAGTGACAGCGTGCTTACATTTACTGACAACGGTATCATTGTTGTGGTAGTAGTTGTCGTGGTACTAGTAGTGGTTGATGTAGTTGTAAGCTCTCTGACGGTTACATTTATTTGAGCAACATTAGAGTCAGAGTCGATTACGGAAATGACAGCGTTTCCTGTTCCGATAGCTTCTATAACACCTTTATCTGATACTATGGCTACAGTTTTATTATTTGATTGATAGGTTACATCGCTTCTGCTCGGAACAATTGTATATTGCTCTCTGTTAGCTAATGTCAAGGTCGTTTCTTTAACAGTTACAGGTGGTATTGTTGTAGCAATTGATTCAGGTCCTATATAAGCAATTACAGTAATTGGCTTATTATCTTTGCTTTTTAAGGGAATATCATTGTAGTATAGGGGAATTTGATATTCAGATTTTGTTGTTCCCTTTTTATAAATACTTTGTGGAGTTTGTGTACCAAAATTTACTTGATCTGTTATATCATTAACTGTTTCCCATTGCTTAGTTATGTAAAATGCACCATTTTCAGTATATCCTTCTGTATACATTAAGTGTTCAGTTACTTCTTGAATTTGATTTTTATCAAACTCTGTTTCATCTCCTGAATAATCAGCAGAAACAGTTTTGGCTGTGGCATAAGTTTTCATGATAGATGTTGTTATATTATGTGTAGTTGTTGTTGTGGTGGTTGTCGTTGGCTTTTTAGTTGTGGTTGTAGTACTTGTTGTCGTTGTTGTAGTGGTGCTTGTAGTCGTTGTTGTTGTGATTACAACATCTGGGTCAATTTCCCAAGCCAAAACAGGATAACCATTTTCTTGATATACAAAATATGGTCCTAACTGCTCAGCAAAGCTTTCTTTTTTCATATTTGCTTCGCTTTTGGCAACGGCGGTATCATCGCCTTGCCAAACTCCCCTTATTGATGATGCACTCAAATAGTAGCAGTTCGTTATCTTTGCTGTTATTCCTGTACCAAGAATTGCGTTTCCAGATTGTCCGCAATTATAACTATTAGAAATGCATACATTCTCAATTTGTGGTAAATAACCAGCTATTCCACCACCTAATGTGCTTCCACCATTGGTTATAGTTCCCATATTATATGTATTTGATATTTCTATATAAGAATTATCGTTTTCTGAATCTCCTGTTCCACAACCAATTATACCGCCAGTTTGGTTACCACCAAGTATATCGCCATAGTTTGCGCAATTTATAACTTTACCATTTATTATTTTACCGCATATGCCACCATTGTAACCTGTAGTGTTTATATTGCCATAATTGATACAATTTGCAATTTGACCATTATATAATACACCACATATTCCACCTATACTTTGAGTATAGCCGACAACAGTATTATTACTCTTTTTTAATAATCTATGGATATATATGTTAACCTTATTTTTGCAATTTTCAATTTCGCCATAACATATTGAACAAAAACCTCCTGTTTGATAATCTTGCTCGTTTGGATTAAAAATAGAGATGATAGCGTTGGGTGATTCTTGAATGTTATATTCATAATATATATTTCCAGATATTTCACAATTTATTATTTTGGCATTGGTTTCCTTGTTACCATTATTTTGTACAAATGCACTGTACGCAGTAGCATTTACTTTAGATGAAGAGAATGAATTTATTGTATGATGTGTGTAATAATTTTTTATATTAAGATTTTTGATAGTATTTAAATTAGTTTCAAATAAACGTGATGTTAAGCCATAAATAGTATGTCCTTGCCCGTCAATAATAGCCCTGTTTATTTTTCCACTAGATGTATATTTTATGTCTCCTTCTTCGTCCCATTGATCATAATTAGATATATCATTCATGTATATATCCTGATCTATGTAAATTGTCTGGTTAGATTTTATCTTATCTTCGCTTGAAAGTGACATTAACCCCATAAGTTCTGCACTAGTTGATATATGAAACTCAGTTTCTTCTGCGTCAAACCAACCTCTATCAACACTTCCGTCCCAAATAGTTATTTCATTATTATCTTCGGCTGAAACTGTTTGAAATGGGACGATAGTTATACACATAATTGCAGTTATCAGCAGTGATATCATTCTTTTAATACTCATATCCTCACCTCATTTTTATTTGATTACACAGCTTTCACACTTAGGATTTCGCTTAGTACAGAATCCATTTGAGCAGTAAGACCAAAGAATATAGTCTGTTTCTGCGATTCCTCTGCCAGTAGCTTTTGCAATATCAGCAACAATATCAAAAGCAGCAAAAGGCGGAACGGTTTCGCTGTTATATAAGCCGAGACGCTTACAGCACAGTATACGGCATATATGCCTGTCTGGCTTAGCTATATCATAGCCTACATTTCTAAGATATTCTGCAGTTAAAGCAATTCCAAGCTGAGCTATTTTATTCTCACTGTCTGGGTGTGATAAAGTACATACCAAAGATTTTAGTGTATTATCCTTGTCTATAAATGTTTTGTAGAATCTATCGACACTTCCGTATTTTGTTTCAAGCTGCTGTAATCTGGGAATATTGTTATTGATAAGCGCTTTCATTTGTTCATTTGTGCCTTTTCCTATGCAATGTAGTTCTTTTATTTCATTTGTGAGTTCCTCGGGGGAGCATTTTAGCAGATACTCCACATCATAATTATGAAAAGCAGTATCAATATCATTCAATTCACCATTTTCGTCAGTATTATACTTATCTACACGATTCCATGATATACCTGAGCTGAGCATTGAATATACCATTGCTTTTATATGATCGGTGATAGTAAATATACCGCCATTTTTGCGTTTATCAATCTGATGTTTGATAAATGTAGTCTCCCAGAGAGCTGCTGTATTTTTAGTGTATGTCCTGTTTTTATCATTCATTTTTATTAGAATAGTGGCTATGTTATGATTCATGGAAAGTCAACTCCTTACATAAAAATCTCAGGCATTACATTTAATGCAAGGCAAATGGTTCTAAAGTCAGATAGGTCTAATATCTCTCTGCCGCTAAAGATATTGCTGAGATGTTCTTCTGAAATATCGGTTTTATGCGATAATTCGGATAATGATATGTTGTTTTCATCAAGATATTTTTGGATTTTTTCAAATACT
>NZ_JAIKXF010000006.1 GCF_024684275.1 Ruminococcus sp. | reverse complement strand
GTCGCAGGGAAAGTATAAAGGTCGGCAGCCTATCCGTATCGACTGGGAAAAGTTCGGACAGCTGTATGAGCAGTGGAAGTCCGGAACTATTACGGCGGTATGGTTTCAGAAAGAAATGGGTCTGCGGACCAATACTTTCTACCGCAGGATCAAAGAGTACGAAAGAAAGTATACATAAATATGAGGAGCCGGCATAATCCGGCTCCGATTTTTGTCAATAGGGTGTATCTTTTTTATGAAGCATGTCAAAAGTTAAAAAACCACTTAAATGACACATTTTCTGAGTATGTCATACGACTATGGGCTATTGGTATATTATAACAGCGATACTCATATCACAGTTACAGGCGCTTTTTTGTTTGGTTTAATTATCAGGAGAGATCAGTGTGTCTTACTGCGTCTCTGACCTTGAGTACAAAGGAAGGCGAAACTGAAAGCTCGTCTATACCCATTCTCAGGAATGTTTCAGTAAGACTTGTGTCAGCTGCAAGTTCGCCGCATATACCTATCCACGCACCATTTGCATGGGCATTTTTTGCAGACATTTCTATGAGCCGGAGAATAGCTTCATGGTGTGTATCAACGAACTGTTCAACGGCACTGTTTTGCCTGTCACAGGCGAGAGTGTATTGTGTCAGGTCATTGGTACCTACGCTGAAAAAGTCAACAAGAGGAGCAAGTTTATCGCTTATGACAGCTGCTGCGGGAGTTTCGATCATTATACCGAGTTCTGCGTTTTCATCGAAGTCTACTCCGTCAACGCGGAGCTCCTCTCTGACCTCTGCGCATATTTTTTTGATCTGTTCCACCTCCGATACACTTGTTATCATAGGGAACATGATACCAAGCTTGCCGAATGCGGAAGCCCTGTAAAGGGCACGGAGCTGTGTCCTGAATATCTCTGGACGAGTGAGACAGATCCTTATAGCTCTGAAACCGAGGGCAGGATTGTCCTCCTTTGCGAGATCAAAATAATCCACCTTCTTGTCAGCGCCGATGTCAAGAGTACGTATAATGACCTTTTTGCCAGCCATGCTTTCAAGCACCTTTTTGTAGGCAGCAAACTGCTGCTCTTCGGTCGGATAATCGCTGCTCTCAAGATAGAGAAATTCACTTCGGAATAGACCAATTCCTCCTGCGTCGTTGGCAAGAACTGCTCCGATATGATCCACTCCGCCGATATTGGCAAAAATATTGATCCTTGTTCCGTCGAGCGTAACGTTTTCCTTGCCTTTTAACTCCTGGAGAAGCCTCTTCTTTTCCTCGTCCTCTTTCTGCTTCGTTTCGAGTTTTTCGAGAGCCTCGGTGTCAGGAGAGAGGAATACCTCACCGGTATATCCGTCAACTGCGGCAAACATACCGGCTGACACAGCTGAGAGAAAATCATCACCTGCACCGATAACGGCAGGGATATTCATATTCCTTGCCAGTATAGCTGTGTGAGAATTTGAAGAGCCGTGAGATGTAACAAAAGCGAGGACCTTGTTCTTGTCCAGCAGAACGGTTTCGCTGGGAGCCAGATCGTCTGCACAGATTATCACTTTTTCGTCGCTGCTGTTCTCCTGAGAACCGTCGTCTGAAAGGCAGGCGATAATGCGATTCGATATATCCTTTACGTCTGCGGAGCGCGCCTGCATATAGGCATCGTCCATAGACGCGAACATTTCTGAAAAGTTATCGGCGGTCACCGAGACTGCATATTCTGCATTGACAGACTGAGTGTCGATAATACTTTCGATGGACTCGTTGTAATCGTCATCTTCGATCATCATCATGTGTATCTCAAAGATCTGAGCATTCTGCTCACCGACCTCCTTGAGTGCCTTGTCATATATTTCCTGAAGCTGAGCTGTTGCCGCTTCCTTTGCGGCTTCCAGTCTTTTCTTCTCGGCAGCTGTATCCCTGACGTGTATTCGCTTTACAGTTGTGTCCCTTCGTTTGAAAACAGAGATCTTACCGATAGCTACAGCACCGTAAACTCCCTTGCCTTTGAAAATGGTCATATTGATGCACCTCCTTTAAAGGTATGGGACAGCAGTGATGCCGTCCCATTTTCGTTTGGAATTATTCGCCGAAACCGTTCTCGAACATTGCAGCGAGTTCATCAAGAACAGCCTGCTCGTTACCGCCGTTAACGACTATTTCCACTTCGGTGCCCTTTTTGAGTCCCGCTGCCATGATCTGCATGACATTTTTAGCCTTGATGTCCTTATCATTGGCTTTGAGAATGACCTCGCTGTCTGAATGAGCCTTGACAGCCTTTGCGATCATACCTGCGGGTCTCATGTGCATACCTTCTGCGTTTACGATAGTTACCTTTTTTGATACCATAAATTTTCACTCCTTATAATAATGATTTGTTTTATGCGTTCTGAGGATGCTTCTTTTTGAGCAGAGCTAGCATTAACATTCCAACTACTGAGCCGATGGCAAGTGCTATAACATACTGGAGAGGGTGTCCTACCACAGGGAATACGAATATACCGCCGTGAGGAGCTCTGAGCGTACAGCCGAATGCCATTGATATGCCGCCTGCTGTTGCCGCACCTACGATACAGGAGGGGATCACTCTTGCAGGGTCAGCTGCGGCGTAGGGGATAGCGCCTTCTGTTATGAAGCTGAGTCCCATAATGTAGTTGACGGGACCGTTCTTGCATTCCTCCTCGGTAAATCTGTTTTTGAAGAATGTGGTAGCCAGTGCTATAGCGATAGGAGGGACCATACCTCCTAACATTACTGCTGCCATGATATTGAAGTTGCCCTGAGAGATAGCAGCAACGCCGAATACATAGGCTGCCTTGTTGAAGGGACCGCCCATGTCTATCGCCATCATACCTCCGAGTATGCAGCCAAGGAGGACCTTGCTCGAGTCGCCCATGCTGTTGAGGAAGTTGGAGAGACCGTCGTTGAGAATGCCCATTACAGGGTTGACTGCACACATCATGATGCCGACAATGGCGAGTCCTCCGAGAGGATAAATGAGTACGGGCTTGATACCGTTGAGAGCCTTGGGCAGCTTATTGCACGCCCTTTCCAGGCAAAGTGTGAGGTATCCGCCGATAAAGCCCGCCAGCAGCGCACCGAGGAAGCCTGAGGGAACGTCTCCTCCCGGAGATGCAAAGGTTGCACCTGCGGCTGCCATTGCGCCTCCTGCCATACCGACAAGGAAGCCGGGGCGGTCAGCGATGCTGAGTCCGATATATCCTGCAAGCACAGGTATCATGAACTGGAAAGCGTAGTTTCCGATAGTCTTGAACCATGCCGCAGCCGCAAGGTGGGAACCGAAATCACCGTCCTGAGGAGCGCCTCCGAAGGAGTCTATCAGGAAGGCTATCGCGATAAAAATGCCTCCCGCAACTGTGAAGGGCAGCATATTTGAAACGCCGTTCATGAGGTGTTTGTAAAGCTTTCTTCCGAAGCCTTCGCTGTCAGATGTGCTCGATGAGCTGCTGTCGGCTTCGCCCTCATGATGATATACGGGAGCGTCTCCTGCTTCGATGCGGTTTATAAGCTCCTCGGGGATCTTTATACCGTCTGATACCTTGGTCTTTATGACTTTTTTGCCGTTGAAACGCGCCATAGAGACAGTCTTGTCGGCAGCTACGATTATACCGTCGCAGGCGTCGATCTCTTCCTGAGTGAGGATATTCTTTGCGCCGCCGGAACCGTTTGTCTCAACTTTAATAGAGATACCCAGCTTTTTGCCTGCTTTTTCAAGAGCCTCGGCAGCCATATAGGTGTGGGCAATACCCGTCGGGCAGGCGGTTACCGCAAGAACTTTATATCCGTTTTCGGATCTTTCTTCAGCAGCAGGTTCGTCGGGATATTTCTCTTTCTCCATATCGTCGATGACCTTCAGGAACTCATCAGCGTCCTTGGCTTTCAGAAGGTCGTCTCTGAAATCCTCGTCCATGAGTATAGTCATAAGTCTGGACAGAACTTCAAGATGAACATCTCCGTCATTGGGGGCTGCTATCATAAACAGCAGATTTGAGGGCTCATCATCAAGGGCTTCGTAATCAACTCCATCCGGAACTGTCATTGCCGCCAGTGATGGAGCCTTTACAGCTTCGCTTTTTGCGTGTGGTATTGCAATTCCTTCGCCAACAGCGGTCGAACCTTTTTCCTCTCTTGCTATGATGCCTTTTTTATAAGCTTCCTTATCGGCGATATTTCCGCCTTTTACCTGAAGGTCTATGAGCATATCGATAGCTTCGGATTTTGACTTTGGGGAAGCGTTTAGCTTGATGCTATTTTTGCTGAGCAGATCTACAATTCTCATGAGCTATTCCTCCTTACTGTTGTAATATCAGAGCTGAGCGAGCAGCTCTTCGATCTTGGTTTTTACTGCCAGTCCGTCTGAGAAAGCTGTGGCTCCTCCTGCGGCGGTACCGAGCTTTAATGCGTATTCATAGTCGCCGTTCTGAGCTCCGGTCAGAAAACCTGCTACCATGGAATCTCCTGCACCGACCGAGTTTCTGACTTTTCCCTTGCAGACGCCGCAGCGGTGGCATTTACCGTTCTCGTCAATAAGCATAGCTCCGTCACCAGCCATTGATATCAGAACATTTATAGCTCCCCTGTCTTTCAGTTTTCGGGCATAGCGCTCTATTTCTTCATCTTCCGAGAGGGTTACTCCGAACATCTCACCAAGCTCATGATTATTTGGCTTGATGAGGAAGGGCTTGTACTTCAGAACGTTGAGCAGAAGGTCATTTGTGGCGTCAACAACTGTCCTGATCTTTCTGTCCGAAAGTCTCTGCATGATCCTCTCATAGATGTCCGATGGAAGACTGGAAGGGATACTGCCTGCAAGCACGAGCGTATCACCGTCTGACAGCTTGTCCAGCTTTACGAAAAGTGCTTCCAGCGCCTCGTCGTCTATGTGCGGCCCCTGACCGTTGAGTTCGGTTTCTTCGCCGGCTTTGATCTTGACATTGATCCGGGAGTTGCCGGTTTTCAGTCTTACGAAATCTGATTTTATGCCCATTGCCTTGATACCGTTTTCGATAGCCTCGCCTGTGAAGCCTGCGGTGAAGCCCAGAGCAATGGACGGTGTACCAAGCTCATTCAGAACTATGGACACATTTATCCCTTTGCCGCCGAAGTACATTTCCTCCGATGATGAACGATTAACTTCGCCAAGCCTCATTTCAGCTGTGTGTACAACATAGTCGATGGCAGGGTTGAATGTTACAGTGTATACCAACTACATCACCTCCTTGATATTTGCAGCTGTCAGATATTTTTTATCACTGAGTTTATCAGTGATTATTATGACCTTATCAAGATCCGTGAAAGTTACTGAGGTAATCTGATCGAATTTGGAATGATCCGAAAGGATATATGCGTTCCTGCTGTGTCTGATCACCTCAGCCTTTATGCTCGCCTCATTTCTGTCGGGAGTGGAAACTCCGGCAGAAAGTGAGATTCCGTTTGCTCCGATGAAGCTTTTTGTGAAGTTGTAAGCCTGAAGGCTGCTGACACACTCTGCGCCGACGATCGCTTCTGTTGTAAGCTTTATCTCACCGGCTGGGAGGAAAACTTTGAAGCCTCTTTGTGCAAGCTTTTTTGCGTGAACAAAGGCATTGGTAACAAATGTGACGTTTTTTGCAGAGATATAGTCTATCATTTTTTCAGTTGTTGTTCCGGCGTCAATGAATACGAAATCACCGTCTTCTATCAGTGAAGCTGCATACTTAGCTATAGCAGTCTTTTCATCATTATAAAGATGAGATTTTTCTTCAATATTCTGTTCTCCGAAGCTGAATTTGTCTATGCAGGGCATAGCACCGCCGTGTATCTTGATAAGCAGTCCGCGTTCTGCAAGGTGATTAAGATCTCTCCTCACGGTAGATGCAGAAGCGCCGAGTAATGAGCAAAGCTCACTGAGCGTAACGGCATTTTTGCCGTCGAGTGCATTAAGTATCATCTGATGTCTTTCTTCTGTAAGCAAAATTATCCCCGTCCTGAATATTTAATAGTATCATTATCAAACGAATATTTATGAGTGAATTTGAATGAATATGATTGTTGTTGATTGAATTATATCATCAAGTGTCAAAATAGTCAAGAGAATTCAATCAAAAGCATTCATCGGCAGTAAATATCTGTGTAGATAAACAACAAATGGCTGCACGATTTGTCTATTTTGGCTATGGATGATGTTTTCTCAGACGAATTGATGACGGTAATTGACTGTATAAAAAGAAAAAGGTTGAACCGCATTATCATATGCGGTTCAACCTTTTCTTTTACCATTCTGGTGGACAGAGAGGGATTCGAATATTTATAAAGGCAATTGCCTATGCGCTTTCAAAGAATTTTGCAGTATGGTATGCAAAAAAATCGGCTTTTGAACTGGGCAGCCGTGGCATCCGGGTATGCTCACTCAGTCCGGGACTGATCGCCACGGACATGGGTGAGCTTGAAAAGGGTGAAGGTGCATCAATGCTCAAATACACCGCCGAAAAACGAATGGGAACTCCGGAGGAGCTGGGCTTTGCCATCGCTATGGCAGCGGATGAGCGCAATGGGTATCTTGCATGCGTTGATATTCTTGTTGACGGCGGCAGTGTGAATGGAAAGGAATATAAAAGCAAAGCATAAGCTGAACCCTTAGACCGTAGTATATTATAGTATAAAAGAAACGATGTACGGTATTTCGTACATCGTTTGAATGATAATTCTATAGTAGGAGCAGGTTTGCGATCATTCTCCTTGTAATACAATAAACACTTTCCCTGCAAAATCAAGGTGTCTCCAGTCGTCGTTTTCATCAGAGGTGATACCAAGCTGCTTTTCAGCGAAGCGTGTGCTATAGCCTCGATTATACTTCAGATGGAACAGCGTATCAAGGTCTGTGATATGATTTTCAAGCGCTGGAAGGTCATACTTCCTGCATATACGCTCTATGAACTTATTATCAAAGTCATGGTGCATAGCGACCAGATCACTGCCGGAACAGAACTCTATAAACTGCCAATAAGCATCTTCCATAGTCGTACCGTATCTTTGCAGCGTATCATTGGTGAACCCCAATATCTCTGAAGTATAATCCGAGAGGACAGCTCCGCTGTTGACATACTCAAAGAAGCGGTCGGTAGGGACTCCGTTTTCAAACCTGAGCGCAGCAAAGCTGACTATCTCCGCATCTTCGTCCAAACCATTCGTTGTAATGTCGATGACTACGAATTCATCTTTCATTTTCTTTTACCTTTTCAAAAAACTTTCGCATATAACAATCAACGTTTTTATCCAAACAATATTGAGGATTCTTGCTACGTTCTTGACCTTTCATTCGATAAGACGTATGCCACATGGAGATTTCTTTAATCTGTGGATCTAAAGAAGCTGAAATGTCTACTTTATTTGGACCTACATAAACAATGTAATTAGGCTTCATTATTTTTATTTGACGTACTATAAAAGCCTTGTATTTTTCAATGTATTTTTCAAACACTTGCCAATCAACAAATGATCCTCCGCCTCGTTTGTTTAAATTCATATATGCGCAGGAAGCAAGCGCTTTTTTCATGCCTTCTTCATTAGGCTTTTTTCGTTCTTCCTCAGATAATTCAGGATGCTGAAGATAATATGCCATTCGAGCCATTTTTTCTTGCTGCTTTGGTCTATTAGATTTTAAATCATTAATAAACCATTTGTAGAATCCCGACTGACACCTTTTATCTGGATTTATTGTTTTACCATTAGAATCCTTCTTTTCATCTTTACGATACATGACTATATTAGCTTCCCTAAGAATAAACAAAACCTTTTTCTCTGAACAATTATATTCGCCTTCAGAAATATATCCATCTGCTACAAATGATTCCTGTTCTATGGGAGGATATTTCTCTTTCCTTTTATATGTCCAATACGATACAGTAGTCTCCTCATAGTTCGGCTCAGCTGCATGAGCTTGCTTCCATAGTGAAAAGAGTTTTTCTAGAGTTTCAGCTGATTTAGCCTCTTCTTTGATTTCTTCAAAAGTCATAGTTCATTCCTCCTGTTCATAGTTATTGATTGCTTTTTTTAACACATTTATGACACGCTCCCTTAGGGGAGCGGGTTCAAGAACAACAGCGTGACCTGCATACTGTACCGCCCACTTGAACATATCCTCTTCGCTGATATGTGTGCGAACAAAAAAATCATTATCTGTAACGTCTGAAATATCAATGTCAGTTCCGAAGTAGTCAATGACATCGTTGATAATGTAGCTATTGGCGCGGAACTTCACATTTATCTTCTCGCTTGTGAACATATAAATGTGCTCGGTCATGTGTTCAGCGAGGTCAAGTCCGTACTTGTATCCAGCGACTTTTTCCGCAGGCTTTACGGGCGTATTGAGCATACGGATATTGCTAATTCTGTCTACGCGATAATTGGAGAGCCTGTCGTACTTATCGTAATTGCAGATAAGGTAATACCGACCGCTCATGACTGCGAGCTGATATGGATTTACGATATATCCGCGTATCTCGCCGTTATCATTCATACGTGGGTGGAGCTGCTTGTCGGTACCATAGCTGCAATACTCAAACTCTACCTGACGTTTCTTTTCGATAGCCTCGTCAAGAACATCGATAGTGTAGAAGAGCTGCTTGTTCGAGCTGCTGTCATCAGGCATTGTACAGATATGACGTACCTTGCTATGAAAGTATACAGACGACAGTCCCTCCAGCTTTGTTATAAGGTCTTTTCGCTGACTGTATGGAATATGGCGTGAGAATAGCAGCCCATCTATAAGCAGGCGCAATTCAGCACCGCTGAAATTGTGGCTGAGGTACCAGTCGGTCAGAACAGTCTTTTCCTCACCGTTTTTGTCCTTACGAAGAGATTCGCTGTAATTTATAGGATATCCAAAGTCCACAAGGTTCATTAGGTTGCTCTTTACCGCTTTTCTGTCCGCAGGCATACTATACTCTTTTTTTGAGAATATCAACAATGTCCTTCTGAGACAGTCGGTGGTCTTCGTCAGTGTATTTCTTCAATATATCGAGAATATTGATGATCATTAGCTTCTTGGGCTGTATCGTATACATAGTCACACCTCGCTTTGATTGTTCTATATACAGTATACGGATAGCAATGTTCGCTTTTTCGTACATGGTCTTTGTTATA
>NZ_JAIKXF010000132.1 GCF_024684275.1 Ruminococcus sp. | reverse complement strand
CCGGAATAACACTTTTATCTTGACAATCAAATAATCATGTGCTAATATGCAGATAAGACCGAATGCTTTCACAATCGGTCTCATCATATACTCTTTTATTGCACTATTTTTCGTTTACACAGAATTTGGGATTGACTCGATACTTCTGCCATGGAATAATTGATAAAGTTTTTCCTCGCCATCGGCGAGGATATTTTTATATCTTATGGGACGCGGTTTATTTGACGCTTACAATTCTTCCACAGCTTTGCGTACATCGTCCATTTTTTCCGTAGGCTCAAATCTGGAGATGACGTTTCCGTTTCTGTCAATGAGGAACTTTGTGAAATTCCATTTTATATAGGCTTTATCGCCGAATTTCTTGTTATTCATATCAGCAAATTTATTTAGAGCCGCATTTTTGATTCCTTTGCCAAAGCCTGCAAAGGGCTTTTCTGTAGCAAGCCATGCAAACAGCGGCTCAGCATCATCGCCGTTTACGTCTATTTTGGCAAACTGAGGAAATTCCGTACCGAATTTAAGCTTGCAGAACTGGTGTATCTCCTCTTCATCTCCGGGAGCCTGATTTGCAAACTGATTGCATGGGAAATCAAGTATCTCAAAGCCCTTATGGCGGAGCTCCTTATACATTTTCTCCAGAGGCTCATAATGAGGAGTAAATCCGCAGCCTGTTGCCGTATTCACAACAAGCAGTACCTTGCCGCTGTATTCACTCAGGCTTACTTCATTTCCACTGCGGTCCTTCACCATAAAATCGTATACTGTTTTCATACAAAAAACTCCTTTCACATCATCGGAAATCGTCACTGTTTGTTTCAAGCAGTTCATACAGCAGCGAATAGAGCTGCTTTGCCTTTTCAGGTGCTATCCTTACGCATTTGCCGACCTGCAAAGGGATATCCTTTGCCTGTTCCTGCAATGCTCTGCCGTTCTCTGTCAGATAAATAAGAACTGCACGCTCATCTGTCTTGCTGTGCTGTTTTTCAATATAGCCGAGTGTTCTCATTTTTTTCAGCAAAGGAGAGAGCGTACCGCTGTCAAGCATGAGCTTTCTGCATATCTCACCGACGGTAATACCGTCCTCCTCCCAAAGGACCAAAAGCACAATATATTGGGTATATGTCAGATTCAGCTCTTTAAGAAAAGGAGTATATGCTCCTGTCACAGCCCTTGCTGCCGCATAAAGCGGAAAACAAAGCTGATTTTCAAGCTTCATTGCTTCCTTGTAGTTGTAATCCATTATATCACTCTCCACCATATATATATTGATTACAACTATATTTTATCAAATATAATTGTAATTGTCAAGTACTTTTCTATTTATTATTGATATTTAACTTATGTTAATTCATTTATGCTCAGAGAATAATGCTGCGGTCATTGATAGAAAAATAGAAAAACGTCGTAATCAGCAAACTGTCCTGCAATAATTCTTGCAAACGGCTTAAAATAATGGTATAATGAAGTATCTTTGAAAACAGGAGCACTGCTATGTATTACTATATCAGAAATACCCTTGAAAAAACAAAGAAGCTCGACCTCAATGGCAAAAAAGGTCAGTTCATTGCTGTTCTCACATCTGCTGAGTGGCTTGAGAACAGAGAAAAATTCGATATGGGCATCGAAATGGACATCGACCTGTATGCTATTCATTCCACTAAGGCGGAAGTCAACTATGACTCGCTGACCGGTACTTTTTCTATCCCTGACAGGGACAACCTCTCAGCTCCTAATACCAATTTTGCATTTGCCCTCGACGAAAAAGGCATAGTTTTTATTGACGACAGCGGATTTGTAGATAAGACTATCAGTAATATTATAAGCACAAAACGCTGGACTATGCCCAGTCTTGAACGTTTTATATACGACTTCCTTGAGCAGATAGTGGAACGTGACCGCATTGTCCTTGAACGTGTGGACAAGGAGCTTGACCAGATAGAATCGAATATCTTAGGCGGCGAGGAAAAAGATCCGTCACAGAGAGTAAGCCGTATCAGGAGTGACCTCCGTGATCTGCGTATTCACTACGAGCAGCTTCTCGACCTCGGTCAGGAGCTTGAAGAAAATGAAAATGATTTCTTCAATGAGGATAACACACGCTATTTTCACCTGTTTACACAGCGTGTCTCACGTCTGCACGATCTTACAGCTTCACTTCGTGAGTATTCTATACAGATACGCGATCTTTATCAGTCTCAACTGGACATAAAGCAAAATCGTATCATGGCTCTGCTGACGATAATAACTTCCATATTTATGCCGCTGACGCTTATCGCAGGCTGGTATGGCATGAATTTCAAGTATATGCCCGAGCTTGAATACAAATGGGCTTATCCTGCCGTTATTGGAGTAAGCTTAGTCATAGTTATTATCAGTCTTATCTTTTTCAAAAAGAAGAAATGGCTCTGATTATGCAAAACAGCTCCTGCCCGTGAAAATAGACAGGAGCTGTTTTATTGTTAGTCTAATTTCTCAAAAAGATGCCTAAAAATCTGCCTGCGGTCATTTATGAACATTTTTGTTATCTGGTAGCTCTGAGTATCCTCGTAGCTTATGGGCTTGATCGCTCCCTCGTCAAAGCTGAGTATTTCCGCATTCGGAAATCCCAGAAGTATCGGCGAATGTGTAACTATGATGAACTGCGAATCATTCTTTACGCACTTTGACATTTCAAGCATAAGTGTCAGCTGTCTCTGCGGAGACAGAGCTGCTTCGGGCTCGTCGAGAATGTACAGACCATTCTTATCAAAGTTTTTCTGTATGACCGAAAGAAAGCTCTCACCGTGGGACTTTTCGTGGTAGTGCTGAGGTATGCCCTGTATTCTTGAATAATATTCTTCGGCAGTAGCCACATTATAGAAGCTCTCAGCTCTGAGAAAATACCCCCATTTGGCTTTATTGAAGCTTCGCACCAGACGCACAGCATCGTGAAGCTCGGAGTGTGAATCATAGGTTGAAAAGCTGTAATTGAGCGTTCCGCCCTCGGGATTGAATCCGTAAGCCACTGCGATAGCCTCTAAAAGCGTTGACTTGCCGCTTCCGTTTTCGCCCACAAAAAATGTAACAGGCGTATTGAAGGACATCTCGTCAAGCTCCCTGATAGCCGATATTTTACGCAGATAGCTGTGCTGCTCTATTTTGTCCCACTTGACTTTAAGCCCTGTGAGATATAATTCATTCGTTCCAAGCATTATTTCACCTCGTTTTTCTTGTGAGCCATTTCATCGGTGTATTGCCGCTGAGCAGACATTTTCCATTCATATACTCAAACAGGCAGAGACACACTGTAAGCGTCAAATAAAGGACGTATTCCTCCCAAAAGGAATCTGGTGTATAATAAAGTCTAAGCAGCTCCATAGACTAAATTAGATAAGCTAAAATAGTCTATGGAGTAAACTGGACTAAATTAGACATAGGAGGAATACG
>NZ_JAIKXF010000125.1 GCF_024684275.1 Ruminococcus sp. | reverse complement strand
GGGAGATATACAGGGAGACTACGATGCCACTATGAAAGCAGGTCTTGAATTTATCCATGCTGCCTACGGCTTCGGAACTATAAAACAGACCGTTCCCGAGCTGAAGCAATTCAGCAGCCTGCCAGAGCTTATGAAAGAGCTGGATAAATAACCCCAAGGCAAATGGAAAAGCCGTGCAAAAAGCACGGCTTTTTTCTTATTTATCCGATTCTCTCTGTATCCTGAACTCCACAGAGCGCTTGAGATACTCAAGATAATCCTCGTCACGGCACATAGCCTTGCCGATGTCATCGGAGAGCTTAGCAACAGGACGTCCGTTGACATACTGGAGCTTTATAACGATATTCAGTGCGGTCTCCTCAGTATCATTGGAGCAGAACGTTCCTATGCCAAAGGACACCTTTGTCTTGTCACAGAAATACTCATATAGCTTCTGAGCGCGGTCAAAATCAAGGCTGTCACTGAACAGCAGAAGCTTTGACTTAGGATCAACGCCGTACTTCTTATAGTGAGCTATCATCTTCTCTCCCCATGCATATGGATCGCCGCTGTCATGGCGGACTCCCGTATAGTTATTGACCATTGAGCGGTTGAAATCAAGCAGGAACAGGTCTGTAGTAACTGTATCAGTAAGAGCAGTGCCATTATCGCCCTGATATTCGTTATACCAGTCATTCATGGCATAATGATTTGTATAGGCAAGGGGTATGGAGTCAATTCCCTGATACATCTGCACAAATTCGTGAGCATAAGTGCCTATGGGAGTTACATTGTACTTCATTGCAAGGTAAACATTTGAAGTTCCCACGCACTTGTCTGTCTCAGTGCAAAGACGCTTCACCACAACGTCCTCCCACTCTCTGGAAAGTCGTCTGCGGCAGCCGAACTCGGCAAATTTAAATGTATATGTGCCGTCATTGAGAGCCTTGATCTTTGCGTCAAGACGCTCCTCAGCAGACTTTCTGAGTCTGTCGTAGTCAAACTTCATGCGGAAGTAAACCTCGTTGACTATCTCCAGCAGATATATCTCGAACTGCATAGCGGAGAAAAGCGGTCCGTCAACTACTATCTGAAGCTGACCGTTCTCGTCAAGCTCAGCGGTAACATAGTCGCGGATAGGTCTCCACAGTCTCAGAAACTCAACGTAGTCGTCCTTGATGAAGCGTATTGAGCGCAGGTAGTCCAGCTCTTCCTTTTTGAACGTCAGGGAGCAGAGGTGGTCGATCTGTTCGTTGATCTCCTGCACCATTTCGGCAGTAAAAACAACGTCCTTATTGCGGCACTTGAAGAAATACTGTCCGCAAAGGTCTGTGTGCTTGTGGAAGATGACCTGATCCATGTTGAATTTGTACAGGTCAGTATCCAGCAGAGATACGACTATTGGTTTGAGCTTCATGGTATTAATTCCTTTCTGTCCGATTAAAAATCGGTTATTTTCAGCAGTATATTGAAAAACTTCTTTATACATATCTTCCCCTATAACGCCATAGTAAAATTATAACTCATAACGCCCCGTTTGTCAATAAAAAGTCCTTGACAGGCGGTATATACCGTGCTATAATTAAAGATGGTATTCAACCGACAGTTCGTTTGCGCCATCCTGTCGTTAAACAAAACCAGGGCATCTGTAGCGCAGGGATACTGCGTATTTTTGGAAACAGGTGCGTCTGCTTATGGCAGGCGCTTTTTTATACAATTTTGAGGTGATGTAATGTACATTCTGAAAACATCGGCTGAATTCGACAGCGCTCACTTTCTTGCAGGCTACAAAGGCAAGTGCGCCAATATCCACGGACACCGCTGGAAGATAGAGGTATGTGTGGCTGAGAAAGCTCTCATTGCCGATGGCGAAAAGCGCGGCATGGTAATAGATTTCGGCGACTTGAAGCGCGAGGTACGCGCTCTTGCGGACAGATTCGACCATGCGCTGATATATGAGAAAGGCTCACTGAAAGCCGCTACTCTTGCCGCTCTCAGAGATGAGGATTTCCGACTTATCGAGGTGGACTACCGCCCCACAGCCGAGAATTTTGCCCGCAATTTTTACGAAGCTCTCACATTAAAGGGACTTCCCGTGAAGAGCGTGACCGTATACGAAACACCTGAAAACTGCGCGATATATGAGGAGGAAAGGTAATGCTGCCTGTTGTTGAAAAATTCATAAGCATAAACGGTGAGGGAGCACACGCCGGCGAGCTTGCGGCGTTCATACGCTTCCGCGGCTGCAATCTCAGCTGTTCGTACTGTGATACCTGCTGGGCAAATACCGAAAATGCTCCTGCCGAATACGAAACTATCGGCGAGCTTGCTGCGTGGGTGACTAATACCGGGGTACACAATGTAACCCTCACAGGCGGAGAGCCCTTGCTCCAGAAGGAATGCGGCGCACTGGCGGAGCTTCTCATAAAAAACGGCTGCCGCGTTGAGATAGAGACCAACGGCAGTATCTCCCTCGAAAGGCTTGCCTCTGCGGAATACCGCCCCATATTCACTATGGATTACAAGCTCCCGTCAAGCGGCATGGAGGACTTCATGTGCATAGACAACTTCCGGCTTTTAGGCTGTCACGATACAGTAAAGTTCGTATCGGGAAGCATTTTCGACCTTGAAAAGGCTGCGGAGCTCATAGAGAGCTACCGTCTCACGGAGCGCTGTCATGTTTTTATCAGTCCCGTATTCGGTGAAATAGAGCCTGCGGATATAGTTGACTTCATGGAGGAGCACAAGATGAACGGCGTCCGCTTACAGCTTCAGCTCCACAAATTCATATGGGAACCCACAAGGAGGGGCGTCTAATGGACAGAGAAGCCATAGAATACCACGTTCTCGGACTTTTAAAGGCTATAGGCGAAGACACCGAACGTGAGGGACTTAAAGAAACTCCTGCCCGTGTTGCACGTATGCTTGAGGAAGTCCTTGAGGGAACTGCATATACAAATCATCAGATAGCGGAAATGTTCGGCAAGACCTTTAAGACCGACGACAGCTCAGATATGGACAGCGCTGTTGTAATGAAGGATATAACCGTGTTCAGCTACTGCGAGCACCACCTTGCCCTCATGTACGATATGAGCGTTAATGTCGCATATATCCCTCACGGAAAGGTCCTCGGGCTCAGCAAGATAGCCCGTATCTGCGACATGGCTGCAAAGCGTCTGCAATTGCAGGAGCGCCTCGGCAAGGACATCGCTGAGATAATCTCAGAAGCCGCAGGAACTCCCGATGTGGGAGTTATGATACGGGGCAGCCACAGCTGCATGACAGCAAGAGGCATACGCAATGCAAACGCAAAGACCGTCACAGGAACTTATCTCGGAGAATTCCGCAGAAATGCCGAGCTTAAGGAGCTCATAAAATTTGATTGAGGAGAACTGTATGAAAGCATTGGTACTATTCAGCGGCGGAGTAGACAGCACCACCTGTCTCGGTATCGCCGTCAATAAATACGGAGCGGACGAGGTACTCGCCCTCTCGCTCTACTACGGACAGAAGCACAGCCGCGAGCTTGAAGCAGCACGAAAAATAGCCGCTCACTATGGCGTAAAGCACAAAGAGCTTGACCTTGCTCTTATCTTTGCAGACAGCGACTGCTCATTGCTCAGCAGCTCAACAGAGGATATTCCAAAGGAGTCCTACGCAGAACAGCTCAAAAAGACCGACGGCAAGCCAGTTTCCACATACGTGCCTTTCAGGAACGGTCTTTTCCTGTCCTCTGCTGCCAGCATCGCTCTTTCCAACGGCTGTACGGAGATATACTACGGCGCTCACAGCGACGACGCCGCAGGCAACGCTTACCCCGATTGCAGCAGCGACTTCAACGACGCTATCAATCGTGCCATATACCTCGGCAGCGGTGGTGAACTCCGCGTCACAGCTCCGTTTATCGGCATGAATAAGGCTCAGGTAGTAGCCGAGGGACTTAAACTCGGCGTCCCCTATGAGCTCACATGGAGCTGCTATGAGGGCGGCGACAAGCCCTGCGGAGTCTGCGGAACCTGCCGTGACAGGATAGCAGCTTTCAGAGCCAACGGCATGGACGATCCTGCCATGAAAGGAGAATAACTATGAGCGGAAGAAACGAAAACGAAAAGGGCGATATAACCCTTCTCGGCAATCAGCATACAAAGTATTCCTACGACTATGACCCGTCAGTGCTGGAGACATTCCCCAACAAGCACCCCGACAATGACTACTTCGTGAAGTTCAACTGTCCCGAGTTCACAAGCCTCTGCCCTATCACAGGTCAGCCTGACTTTGCCACAATATACATCTCATATGTGCCTGCTGAAAAAATGGTGGAAAGCAAGTCTCTGAAGCTCTATCTTTTCAGCTTCCGCAACCACGGCGACTTCCATGAGGACTGCGTAAACATAATAATGAAGGACCTCATAAAGCTCATGGAGCCCAAGTACATCGAGGTATGGGGAAAATTCCTTCCCCGCGGCGGTCTGTCCATTGATCCCTACTGCAACTACGGCAAGCCTGGTACCAAATGGGAGAAAATGGCGTGGGAGCGTCTTTCACAGCATGATATGTATCCAGAAACAGTAAACAACCGATAAACGTAATAATTTTCAAAAGCATATGAGTGGGATTCCAAAGGGACTGTGTTCCTTTGGCGGAGTCCAGAGGCAGCGCCTCTGGTGGGTTTGGGCAAAGCCCAAGCATCGAAGGCGCTCCTAACAGGAGCGAGTACCCTCTGTCAGCTACGCTGACATCTCCCTGTACTACAGGGAGTCACCGCAAGGGTGAATTAAAAAAACAGTCCAGTGGACTGTTTTTTTAAGAGGGACGCCCTGCAAGTGAGGGCGTCCCTTAACAGCATACAATATGCAACTATACTCTTTAATATAAACAGACATGAAAAACTCCGCTGTACATCAAATACAGCGGAGTTTCTTTATGGGGTAGTTCAAATGAAAAAAACGTTATGCAATCTCCAGTGAAGCCACCTTCTTGAGAAGGTATTCCTGTATGCGGAGAGCATCATTTGCTGTGATACCCTCGCTTGACTTGTCAACGTCACCGTTGAGAAGTCCCTTTTCTGTAATATGCTTTGCGTCAGAGCCGTTCAGACCGTACTTGTTCGGATTTGCAAGGTACTGCATGATGAGAACAACGTCTGACATATCTATTTCGCCGTCGCAGTTTGCATCGCCGTACTTGTCAGCCTTATCGTCAGGCTTGACAGTAGTAGTTGTTGTAGTCTCAGTCGAAGTTACAGTTGTCGTAGTTGATGTAGATGTTGATGTTGAAGTGGAAGTTGTAGTTGATGTTGTTGATGATGTAGTTGTCTCGGAGGTGGTTGTAGTTGTAGTAGTTGTTGTTGTTGTCTGCTGAGTGCCGTTTGAAGATATTATGAATGCCTTTATGCTCTCAGCACCCGAAGCAGGAGGAGTTATCTCCTTGCCCGACTTGTCGGAAGCATACCACGCCTGTAAGAGTGCGGATTTTTCCTTCTTGATGTTCTCGATTAGCTGCTTCTTTACGTCAGCATCAGTAACTGCCTCAGCAGGCTCAGTGGATACGTCCATTACCTGCTTAGGATTATTCATATCGAGAGTTATAACGCCTGACTTCTTAGCCTCCCATACATATGACACCCAGTAGCTCTTGCCGTTGAGCTGAGGTGAGAAGCCCAGACAGCCGTTCATGAAATTGGTATTGCCTGTGAACTGAACATCAACGAAAGCGGTTTCGCCGATGCTTGTACCGAAGGATACAGTGCCGCTGCCATTGTCAGTGCCGTATATCTTGTCACTCTCGGAAACATTTGCAGATGTGGTGGTTGTAACTATCTCATTGGGGTTAGTCACTGATGTAACGATAGTTGACTGAGCGCTTCCTCTTGCGTACTTATTGATAGCAGCAACTATCTCTGGGCGCTTCCATGTACAGTTTGACCTGTCAAGGAGCATGAAGCTTATATCGTCCCACCAGCAGCAGGTAACGCCTACAGATGAAGCATAAGCTGTGAAATAAGCCGCACAGTCAACTCTGTCCTGCACGTTATTGCCCTTTTCTCTTGCGCCGTACTCACCTACGTAAACAGGGATACCCTTTGATGTGTACTTCTGATACACCTTGTCAAACGCCTGATTTATCTCGCCTGTGTCTGTGTTGATGTTGAACTTTGATACGCTCTGTGAGTCGCTTTCCTCAGCGAGGGCGAAGCCGTACGGGAGATAAGCGTGTACTGCAACGATAAGTCTGTTCTGCACCTTATCGCTTGGTATCTGGAAGTTTTCATTTGTAGCACCGTCAACTGAGCAGTCATAGCCGGGGACTGCAACATATCTTGTGCCGTTGTTTCCGCCTGATGAACGGATAGTATCTAGAACGTCCTGATTGAGCTTGTTTATAGTCTTTATAGCGTCTATACAGTCAGGATTTGAAGGATTTATCCACCACTCGTTCTGATGACCGATAAGACGGGGCTCGTTCATAGTCTCAAAAATGAGCTTATTGTCGTATTCCTTGAATCGCTCAGCTATCTGTGACCATACAGTAGTCATGTATTTCTTTGACTGAGCATAATGAGCAGTATCAGGGTACATATGCTTGTCATCGTTATCGTGGTGAACATTGAGGATAACGTACATATCATTATCTATAGCATAGTCAACTATCTCCTGAACTCTGTCCATCCACTGCTTTGTTATCTGATAATTGCCGTCAACGTGGTTGTGCCATGATACAGGTATACGAACGGTTCTGAAGCCAGCCTCCTTAACAGTGTCTATCATCTTCTTTGAGGTCTTGTAGCCGCCGTTCCAGCAGGTCTCGATGCCCATTTCGCTGCCTACCCAGCCTGTATCGTCGATAGCGTCCATAGTATTTCCGAGATTCCAGCCGAGGCGCATATCCTTCACGAACTTGATACCCTCAGTCTCGGGAACGGATTTTGCAGGGATATTGAGGTTTGGTATATTGTAATCGGCAGCAGCCACCTTATTGCTTGTAAGGAGAGGTACTGAAAAATCGCCGATATCGGTAACGTTTATGTCGGAGCTTGCTGCTGCGGCAGAAGCGCTGTATGCGCTGTCAGAGCTGTCTGCCGTCTGCTGAATGCTGACGCTGACAGCAGATGTGGTGAATATCGGGCTTCCCATAGCAGATGAAGCGAGAGTAACTGCTGCAAGTGCCACAGACCAGCTCTTTTTGAAAAAACTATTCATGATAAAACTTCCCTTCTTTTATAGTTTAGAGTTGAAAGTGAAGAGTTTAGAGTTTATGTGTTCGCTGCGCTCATATCATTTAAATAACGTCGCCGCAAAGGCGACACCGCAACTTTCAACTCTCAACTCTCAATTCTCAACTTTGCGTTTAACCGCGTTCATATCGTGTTGATTTTATTATAGAGCAACAAGATGTAAAATTCAATGAAAATTTCAACTCAATTTATGTACTTTTCAGCTTTTTACAGTTGATTTTTTTGTACAGTCATTGTATAATGAAAGAAAAAGGGGGCAAGAAAATGAGAAAACGCATAGCATTCATAACCGTAAATGCCGAAAAGCTCTACCAGACCAGCCTTATCGAGGCAATGGCTCAGCAGTCCGCAGCTCTCGGATATGACCTTGTGGTACTGACGCATTTCGTAAACTACGACAACGAGACCGACCACCTGAAAGGCGACGAGAATATCTACACCCTCATCAGGCAGCTCAGCTTCGACGGGGCTGTTTTCGATTCAGGCTCATTCTACAGCCGTTCCCTGTCAAAAAAGCTGGAGGATATGCTCTGGGAAAAGGGCATACCCGTAATCGCCCTTGACTATCTCAGTGACCGCTTTGAGAGCTGTCTGCAAAACAACAGAGAGAACTTCCGAAAGCTAACCGAACACTTCATAAAAGTACACGGCTTCAGAAAAATATACTGTCTCAGCGGTCCCGAGGGTATCATACACTCTGACCAGCGTATAGAGGGCTATCGCGATGCCCTCGAAGAAAACGGTCTGCCATTCCGTCAGGACTATGTATTCTACGGCGACTTCTGGGTAAATTACGCAAATGACTTCGGGGCACGTATTGCTGAGGGCAAGATAGAGCGTCCCGAAGCCATAGTCTGCGGCAATGACTACATGGCATTGCAGCTCTGCCTCTCCCTTGCCGAAAACGGCATAAACGTCCCCGACGACATTGCTGTGGGCGGCTACGACGGCAACCCCGATGTCAGCAGCTATCAGCCCTCACTCACCACCTTCGGCAATGCTTTCCTTGAAAACGGTATCGAAGCCATCTGTCGGCTGCACAGGCTCATAAGCGGCGAAGCCCCCACACAGCGCATAGAAGTCCGGCCTGCCGTAAAAACAGGCGCAAGCTGCGGCTGTAAGGCTGATACCTCGGGAGATGCCGCCATAAGCGAGAAGATGTTTGCAAGGGACATGAGCATGAGCATTTTTATGCACAGCAACTACTCCTCTATGATGAACAATGTAAAGAATATGGACGAATGTGCCATAGTCCTTGCGCAGAATGCATACCTCTTAGATCCGCGAAGCGACTTTTTCCTCCTTCTGTGTGAAGGCGATGACAGTGCAAACAGCGGCTACACAAAGGAAATGCGGTGCCGCATAGCCTATTGCCGCGGAATGAGCGATATTACTCCGCGGAGATTCACCCTTGACAGGCTGATACCGCCACAGGAGCTCTCCGACGAGCCTGCCGCATATATCTTCACTCCCCTGCACTACCTCGACAGAAATTTCGGCTGCTGCGTCCGCCGCTGCACAGGAGCTGTCATATTCGAGCAGTATTACGGCGAATTCTGTCAGGTCGCCGCAAATTCCATAGAGCGCATACGAATGCTTGATTACGAAAGGTCTCTGAACGAAAAGATACAGCGGCTTTCCGAGCGTGATATCCTCACAGGACTTTTCAGCCGCAAGGGACTTATCTCCCGAACAGATACGCTCAGTACTGACCGCCCGTATTACGGCGTTATCTACTGTATCGAGGACGCAGAGCAGCTTCGCGGACAGTACGGCAGCGAACACGTCAGACAAATTATAGTTACCTTTGCGCAGGCGGTGAACCTTTCCTGTGCAAGGGACGAGCTTGCAGCAAGAACAGGCAGCGATGAGTTCATCATCATAGGCGAATGTGACGGTTCGGAATTTCCTGAGCAGCTTTTCGTAAACCTGCTAAGATCGAACCTGAAAATGACAGAAGTCCAGCAGAATGTCAGTATTTCCGCTAAGCTCAGGCGTTTATCCGCCGTCACCCAAAGCGGCACAGCTCCCACGGATATGATAGCACAGCTTGAAGAAAGGCTTGAAGCCGCACGAAGCTCCTCAGACGGCAGCAGCAGTGCCTATCTTGCGAAAATCCGTGAACTCCGCTGTCACGTCTATGAAGAGCCCCAGCTTGAATGGACAGCCGATAATGCCTCTGCAAAGATAGGCATCAGTACCTCCTACTTTCAGCACCTGTACCGCCAGTTCCTGAACATCAGCTTCAACGCCGACGTTATCTCAGCAAGACTTGCCCTTGCGGAAAGACTGCTGACAAGCACAGCTCTCAGCATAGGCGAGATCGCTGAGAAATGCGGATACCCCGACGCCTCGCACTTTATGAAGCTTTTCCGCAGAAAAAAGGGCATGACCGCCTCGGAATACCGCAAAGACAAAAAACAGGCATAAAGCTAAGCTTTATGCCTGTTCTGCTTTATATCCTGCGGAACATATAAGCTCCGCTCTTATTTTCCGCCGCATATTCAGCACCACTGAAAACAAAGGTATACCGTTCAGGCTTGAAGTTCCTGATAGTCACCCTGTCCCCTGTGTTGATATTCCTTATGATAACGCTATTATCGCCGGAAGCAGTGAACACCATTTCCGAGGGCTGCATACCCTCAAAAATCAGCTTTTCATCGCCGTCTGTGTCGTTTATTGTATCGCTGCCGAAGCCCCTCTTGAAATAGTACTCATCATCGCCTACACCGCCGCAGAGAATGTCATTCCCCTCATCGCCGTGAAGCTTATCATTTCCCACACTTCCGTAGAGAGCGTCATTGCCTGCTCCGCCCTTGAGGGTATCATCTCCGAAGCCGCCGTGAAGGTAATCGTTGTCCTGATCTCCACGTAAGGTATCCATGCCTTCTCCGCCAAAGAGCTTATCGCTGCCGCCCCAGCCAAAGAGCCTGTCATTGCCTTCCTCACCGTAAATATCGTCATCGCCCCCATGACCGTGGAGGGTATCATTGCCTCTGCCGCCGTATATAGCCTCGGCTTCGTCGGTGTACATCAAGCTGTCATCTCCGCTGGTTCCGTATCTCAGCAGCTTCCCCTCATTGTTGCGGTACTCAAAATACCTGCTCCAGTTATTGAAGCCTGCAAGACTTCCCAGACCTATGCTGCGCAGGAAGCCCTCGCGTACTCTCATGGAGTCTTTGATACACGACTTTACAGCAGCAACTGCATTGCTCACAATGCTTGCAGTGCCTTTCAGACAGGAGCTGACCATGTCCATAGCTGAAAGCTGATTCTGTAAAATAAGTCCCAGCTCTGCTGTCAGCTGCTTTGAGGTGACCTCTCCCACTGCATAGCCTACCTGTGCCGCTCGCTCTGAGATACTCTCTATAGCAAGAGAAGCGCCGAGGTAATAAAGCTTCATTAAGTCGGGATCAGACATTACATAATTCAGCCTGTCGCTGATAGGCGCAGAAGCAAGAGAGCTGTCCGCATTGACGTCATTCGGCAGGATAAGCAAGTCAAAGAGCATATCCTCACCCTGTCTTGTACCCACATACGAGGTCAGAGGAACGATTATCTCATAAAGATTCGTAAGGAATCCCACGCTTTCCTCAAGAGTAGCCTTTTCACCGCCCAGACCGTTGGGAGAATTGCTTCCGCCGATAAACTGCTCAGAAAGTGTCATAAGAGTCCTGCATATATCCTCTCTCTTATCATGGGGAAGATTCATGGCATTTCTGCTCAGCTCCTGCGAGCACCGCGCCAGCTCTCTCTGCCTGCTTACCTGCTCGTTGAACATATTTGTCCTGAAATCGAAAAGATAATCGCAGTAATGCGCGTCAACATCCTTATAATACTCTGGCACGATAGTATGAGCGCCAAAAATATCCGCAGAAGCCGTATTAGTCCTGATATAGACAGTATTTGGCTTGGGTATCACCTTGTTTCCGAGGACGTTCACATAGTCGTTGTCTCCGCAGACGGAATACATCTTTTCACACAGCGATCTCACGCGGCTGTTTTTTTCGATGTAGTAGTCGATGCTTTTCAGAAACTCAGGAGAAAATCCCTGACCGTCAAAGGATATGCAGTACCTGACCTTGCCGCCGTAACCCGATTTCAGCGTGACGAACTGAGAAAGGTTTCCGCCCTTTGAATGGCCTGTGACAACAAGCTTAACATTGTCACCGAGGTCAAGAGTATCCAGTACATCGTTAAAGTAGCGAAGCGCCACATTCTGATACTCTGACGAGGTATTGGAAAGTCCGTCGCCGTTGTCATACCAGCGTCCCGTACCTGTACCGCGGTATACCACGTAAACCGCTGTGCCGTCGGAGCTTCTGAATACAGCACCGCAGGCTCCCTTGTACCTTTTCCTGTCATGCTCTGAAAAGCTTACAAGTTCCAGTGCGCCCACATCGGCATTCCTTTTGAGAGCAAGGCTTCTCTTTACTATTTCCAGAGCCGCCTTCTGAGAATCCTCCAGACCGTCAAAGCTTATCTGTTCGATAATGCTTTTCAGCGATATGCTTTTTTCACTTTTGATACATCTGTCAACATACATGAATGTATTGAGTATTATCGAAGCTCTTGCTTCATTTGTTATACCTTTTTCCGCAAAGAAATCTGACATAGACATTTACCCCCATTTTTTGTCCGTTATATTATACTCATCGTCCATTCCCACAGTACAGTCCGCTGTAATATGAGCCTTGTCAACATCAGAGACAGACTCTGCGAAATCATAGAACTTATCGCTGTCAAGGTATGCAATATAGAAATAGCAGCGTATTTTTTCTTCCCTGAGCTTTTCAAGAAGCTCATCAAGCTTCTTTTCCTTCTGTGACATATCCTGTCCGCTTGGAAGAAGCACGGAATAATAGCACTTTGAAGCCCTCAGCATTTCCTGCGCCGTGGAATCCTTTCCCATATCCGCAGGCAGCACCATTTTATCATCGGGAGCATAGAACACTCTGCACCTGCCGTAGACCTGCTCTGCTAAGGCTTGCAGGTAAGCCTCTGCGTCACTTCTGAGATAATACGCCATATAATTGTCCCTGTTCTCTGTCTTTCCGTCGAAAACTCCGCGGACAGCGTAAACCGTGTCATCGGGGAGCTTCTCCGAACGGACGTGAATCGCGCAGTGCTCCTGCATAGCTGTGCCGCCTCCTGCATTATCCACAAAGGTAAAGTGCTCGCCGTACTTTTCATCCAGGCTTTCCATAAGAAGTGCCTGACCGTCCTTTACAGGCACAGCCGCATCGTTCTTATTGCAGCCTGCGCCGCCGAAGATGACAGCCGCTGCAAGAGCTGCCCCAAGAGCTGTACGCTTAATGTGCTTTCCTATATATATCACCTCCTATATCAGCCTTTTGCTGCCTTTTCCAGAGCTTTTATCACATTCTTGTGTACGGGGAACCTCCTGCTTCTCGGGTGATCCATTTTGTACTGCTCAAGAAGCCGCTTTCCGTCCTCGGCTGACAGCATACCTGCCAGCTCTAATGTCAGGCTGTGAACTGCATTCATGGGCATCAAAGCACTTGCGGGCTGTTCCTCATCGCAGGGCGCATGATATATAAACTCCAGCAAGCTGCTGACCTCATCAGAGGAGGGCTTTTCTGCCGCAAATGCTTTGAGAAGCCTTTCAAGCTCTTCAAAAAAGCGGTCATGGCAAGGATCGTCAGCGAGCTTCTTCCCCATTCCGAAAAGCCCGTCCCACGCCTTTCTCTCCCCTTCAAGCCTTGCGACCTGTGCAGTATATTCCTCATAGACAGCGCGTACATCGTCAAGCATCATAGCTGCTCCTCACTGTCATCGGCTCCCTCAGCAGCCTCGTCAGCTTCCACGTCAGCTTCGGCAGCTTTCATCTCTTTGCGGAACAGATTATATGTATACACGATAAAAGCTATATCCGCCGCAATGAAAACTGCTCCGATAACACGGCAGGCTGCAGCGCTCATTGTTGTATCCTCAGCCGAAACTATCTTGAAAGCAAGATACGCGATATATACCGCCACCAACACTCTGAGGACAGCTCCTCTTCCTGCCCTTGCCCGCTTTTCCGCATCGTAATTTATACCGTTCATCAGTAATATCCCTTTCCGTTATAAACTGCGGCCCGGAGCGCAGAATCGTCCCGAGCCGCACATGGTATCAGCTTAACCTGCTTTACCTGTCTTTTTGTTTGAAACAACGTCAAAGATAACAGCTACAAGAAGAACCGCACCCTTGACTACATACTGCCAGTTGTTGTCAAGTCCCTTGATAGACATACCCTGATTGATAACACCCAGAAGTATAGCTCCGACTACTACACCGCCGACAGTACCGCTTCCGCCGTATGCAGAAGCACCGCCTATGAAGCATGAACCGATAGCGTCCATTTCAAATGAGTTACCTGTATCACCGTTGATAGAACCGATACGGGCACCGATGAGAAGTCCCGAAAGACCTGCAAGGAGCGACATGGATGTATATGCCATGAAGTATACCTTGTTTGTATTGATACCCGAGAGCTTAGTAGCCTTTTCGTTTCCGCCAACAGCATAGAAGTAGCGTCCGAATGCTGTTTTTGAAGTAATGAATGCATAGATGAATACTATAGCAAGTACCCACAGAGCCATTACAGGGATACCCTTATAGTTTGCAAGCTTCCATGTGTAGGCGATGATAAGCAGGTCTATAACAGCTATCTTGCCAAACTGTGATACTGCTGATGCCTGCTTGTAGCCCTTCTTTGCCTTCTTTACACGATTAAAAACTGTTACGGCAGCAAGTATGCACGAAATAGCTATACCTGCGATAAGCGCCGACCATTTTATGTCCTTGTCAAGCCCCGGTATCTCGATATACGAAGCAAAGGTCTTGAGAAATGTCTCATTGTTGATAGCTATGGTCTTTGACTCAAGTATTGCACGTCCTATACCTCTGAACAGGAACATTCCTGCGAGGGTACAGATAAACGGCGGTATATGTACATAGCCTATCCAGAAGCCCTGCCACATACCTATCACGACGGACAAAAGCAGGCAAAGGAATATGACCGCATAAGCGTTCATGTTATGCTTTGACATAAGCTGTGCCGCTATGGCACCTACAAGGCAGACCGTAGAGCCTACCGAAAGGTCGATATTACCGCCTGTGAGGATACATAAAAGCATACCGCAGGCCATTACAAGTACGTATGCGTTCTGGAGCAGAAGATTTGAAAGGTTCTGTGCAAGCAGAAGCTTCTGATCTGTCCATATAGCAAAGAATATGAATACCACGACCAATGCAATGACCATGGTGTATTTTTTAACGAAAGTTTTGACGTTCATATTATACTCCTTCGATCATTTATTTTTTATCAGACTGTAGGATAGCCGCCATGATCTTCTCCTGCGTAGCCTCCGCAGCAGGCATCTCTGCGACCATTTTTCCCTCATTCATAACATAGATACGGTCACACATACCGAGAAGCTCAGGCATTTCCGACGATATCATCACCACGGATTTTCCCTGTGCCACAAGATCGTTCATTATGCAGTATATCTCATACTTTGCACCTACGTCGATACCTCTTGTGGGCTCGTCGAGTATGAGCACCTCAGGATCAGCGAACATCCACTTTGAAAGCAGCACCTTCTGCTGATTTCCTCCCGAGAGGTTTCCGACAGCCTGCTGTACAGAAGGAGTCTTTGTATGGAGCTTTTCCCTGTATTCCTCTGCCACAGCGTTTTCCTTGTCAGTATTTATGATGCCCTTGCCGCAGACCTTTTCAAGGCGCGACATTGTTATATTCTTGGCAATACTGTCCGCAAGAATAAGGCCATTGCCCTTTCTGTCCTCGGTAACATATGCAAGTCCTGCCTTTATAGCGTCACGAACGTTTTTCAGCTCCTTCTGCTCACCGTCTATCTTCAGATCTCCACTGATATTTGAGCCGTATGACCTGCCGAAAACAGACATTGCAAGCTCAGTGCGTCCTGCACCCTGAAGTCCCGAGAATCCTACGATCTCGCCGCGGTGAACATTGAATGAAACATTGTCCACGACCTTTTTCTCAATATATAGCGGATGATGGACCGTCCAGCCGCTGACCTCCATGCCTATCTTGTCGCTTATATTATGCTCGCGTGAAGGATAGCGGTCACTGAGCTCACGCCCGACCATTCCGCTGATGATACGTGCCTCGTCAACATTATGATCTGCGTTGTCGATAGTCTCGATAGTTGAGCCGTCACGGATAACGGTTATCTTATCTGCAACGTATGATATTTCATTGAGCTTATGTGAGATTATGATAGAAGTCATGCCCTTCTGCTTGAAGCTGATAAGCAGGTCAAGAAGCATCTTTGAGTCCTCTTCATTAAGTGATGAGGTAGGCTCGTCAAGAATGAGCAGCTTAACGTCCTTGCTGAGCGCCTTAGCTATCTCAACGAGCTGCTGCTTGCCTGTACCGATGTCCTTTATGAGAGTAGTAGCCTCTTCCTTTAAGCCTACCTGCTTCATATGCTCGCCTGCTTCATGGTAGGTCTTATCCCAGTCTATGCCAAAGAGTCCCTTGCGCTCATTGCCCAGGAACATATTCTCGCCTATAGAAAGCTCGGGTATGAGAGCGAGCTCCTGATGAATGATAACGATACCCTTTTCCTCGCTGTCATGAAGAGTCTTGAATCTGCACTCCTCACCGTTGTACACGATACTACCTGTATACGAACCGAAAGGATAGGTACCGCTGAGTACATTCATAAGAGTGGATTTACCTGCTCCGTTTTCTCCTACGAGAGCGTGTATCTCACCCGGTCTGACTTGCAGATTAACGTTATCGAGAGCCTTTACACCGGGGAATTCCTTTGTTATGTTTTTCATTTCAAGAATAAATTCTGCCAAGTATATCCCTCCTTTATCCTGTCTGTCATTATTTTCCGAATACACCTGAATATTCAAAAAAGGGCAGGCAGAGCCCGCCCTTTTACAGACAATATAGCAGTATTATTCGTTATCAGGTGGTCTCAGCTGTAGACTCGAGATACTTGTTATCGCTGTCCCACTTGTAAAGACCTGTCTTTACGAGAACATCGAGATTATCCTTTGTGATGACATAAGGCACGAGGAGGTATGAAGGAACCACCTTTGAACCGTTGTCGTATGAAGATGTATCGTATGCAGCCTCTGCCTCGATAGAGCTGAGAAGTCCCTCATCAGGTGTCTGACCTGAAAGGATAGCTTTTGATACTTCAAGAGTTGCAGCTGCCTCATCGTTTACATTCTTGTAAACTGTCATTGACTGCTTGCCGTCAACGATATTCTTGAGGTTAGCTATATCGCCGTCCTGACCTGTTACGATAGGAACGTTCTTGCCCTTATAGTCAGAAGCAATAGCCTGAGCTACACCGAGAGCTGTAGAGTCGTTTGAACAGAGGGCAACATCGAGCTGCTCATCCTTTGAATAGTAAGAAGCAAGAGTATTCTGCATATTCTCAAGAGCCTTGTCTGTAGACCACTTATCTGTAGCTACCTGCTCGAACTTAGTCTTGCCTGACGGGATATTGAGCTTGCCTTCGTCGATGTACTTTTTAAGAGCGTCATAAGCGCCGTTGAAGAAATAGCCGGCGTTATTATCAGCAGGATCGCCTGCGGTGAATTCGATATTGAAAGGACCTGCCTCACTGTCGAGCTTGAGCTGGTCGCGAACAAATTCGCCCTGAAGCTTGCCTACTGTGTAGTTATCGAATGAAACGTAGTATGAAACTGCGTCTGTGTTCATGATAAGACGGTCATAAGCAACTACTGAGATGCCTGCATCCTTAGCGTCGGAAAGTGTCTGAGAGAGGGTATTTCCGTCGATAGCCGCAATAAGGAGAAGGTCTACATTGTCAGCGATCATACCTTGTATATCGTTGTTCTGCTGGTTTGTGTCGTTGTCTGAATACTTCAGCTCGACCTTATAGCCAGCCTCTTCAAACTTATCCTTGAGGTATTCACCGTCGCGGTTCCAGCGCTCGAGAGACTTTGTAGGCATAGCGATACCAACAGTCTTTCCTTCGCCGCTGGAAGATTCATCGGTTTTTGAAGATGAACCTTCGTCTGTTTTAGCGTCTGTTTTTGATTCAGTGTTAGAGCTTGTTTTTGCACCGGTGTCGCTGTCGGAAGAAGATGATGCTCCTCCGCATGAAGCGAGTGTGCCTAACATCACCAGTGTAGAGAGTACTGCAAGAAACTTTTTCATGATAATGATCCTCCTTATGTTAAATTTAATTTGTGAAAAAATTATTGCCTTACATTATGTTATAACAAATGCTTATGAAAACATTTTACACAGATTTACTGCTCATGTCAATAGATTATTCGGCTGTTTTGTGGATTATCATCAAAAATTTGGCGTATTGTATAATGAAACCAGCTGTAATCTGTAAAAAATGACAAGCTGCTGAATAACGTACAATGTCATAAATATAACTTTTTGTGCAAACCGTTGACAAACAGCGTAAAAAAAGGTATAATATCGTGGTAAAGGAGCTGATGACAATGCAGAATGTCACCACCGAAAAAGCACTGAAAAACCAGCTTGCCTCCGTCCGTATGGAGGGCTACCGCTTTTCGGAAAAAGAGATCGAAAATGTTAAAAGATGTCTTAGCGGTGAGCTGTCATTCAAGCAGTTCACGGATAAGATAATCAAAGACGTCAAAAGAAAATAATGGCTGTCTATAGGATAGAGGGTTGTCAGTGGAACTGCTACCCTGATACCACAGTGCTCATAAACAAGCTTGATATAAGAGACCAGAATGAGCTTGATGCTCTCGAAAAGCAGATAACTCTGCTCCGCGGAATCCAAGCTGAACAGGAAACGCAGTTCGTCAATGTTGACTTTGAGTTCTACAAGTCTCTCCACAAGACGCTTTTCGGAGACCTCTACGATTGGGCTGGCTGTCTCCGTACTATAAATATTTCGAAAAAGGGCACTGTTTTCTGCAAATATACCGAGCTTGAACGGCTGGGCGAACTTAAATTCAAAAGGCTTGCCGCTCAGAATTATCTCTGCGGTCTGTCTGATGACGAATTTCTCAATGAGATAGCCGAGCTGTACCACGATCTCAATATGCTCCACCCATTCCGCGAGGGCAACGGACGCACCCTGCGCCTGTTCGTAACTCTGCTGGTGCGCAATACAGGGCGTGATATAGACTTTGCCGAATGCGGCACGGATATGCTCATTATCGCAGCTATAAAAGCTGCACAGGGCGATCTCTCCATGCTGAAAGAGGTATTCGGAGAGATGATCTCACCATCAATGTAAAGGACCGCTTTTAAGGCGGTTTTTTTATGGTTTATATTGAAACAAAATCGGTATACCATTTGTAATATTCAGTAGTTTTTCTTCAATTCTTTATACAAATGTAACATTTTTGTGAACCCTAAACTTTGTTTTGGCATACAAGTTGACAAATACAATGAAATAATGTAAAATGATAGTATAAATAATGTGACCTCAGTAATCGCCGTAAGGCGGTTATCCTACTGAACTTTGTTCAGGCAGCGCAAATCCGTTATATTTTGAGGAATTTGCGCATCACATTCTTTTTGTCAGGCTCACTCTGCCCTGTCGGGCAAAACAGCCGGCATTATAAGTGTAACTATTCGGAGAAGCTCCTTCCCTCTATTTGAGCTTCTCCCTCGGATAAAACGGACAGAGGTATCAAAATGTCAAGATCAATAAATAAATCTATCGGATCGTTTGCGGCAGGCATACTCGTCTTTTTTGTTCTCATCAGCTTCGGCATTTCGTTCTCTTGCGTGCATATCATAGGCTCACGCTACTGTGAACGTGCCGCTTCAGCCGCTCTTGATTTCTCTGCGCTGACTATCAACGCAGATAAGGCAAGAACAAGCTTTAAAACAAGAATAAAATCTGATGACTATGAATCGGTACAAAACAAGCTTTCCGCATATCAACGCAGCAACAGTGACATAATCAGCAGGATATCCCTTGTCAGCTTCAGCAATACCTCAGGTATATATATCTACGATTCAGGCGGAGAGCCTCTTGGCTCGCATCTTGATTATACAAGCTACACCTCGTCTGTAAAGGCTGAACTGATAAACGGCAGAAACTCAATGAAACACGTCAGCAGAGGCAGACTTACAGTGTACCGTCCACTGAGAACTGTTGACGACAATCTCTGCGGCATAGTGATAGTACAGCTTCAGGAACCCTTCGAGAAGCAGTATTTCATGTTTATCGCAGCTGTGTTCGGTGCGCTTCTTCTTCTCGGCGCATTATTTGTGCTGATCCTGATACTGCACCTGAAAAAGAAAATATCCTCACCGCTCAGGCAAATATCCTCTTACATAAGTTCTATCAAGAAAAGCGAAGAAAAGCAGGAACAGGCCGACGCCTCGGTCATCTTAGATGATACGCGTGAGGACGAGATAGGTCAGCTCACCGCTTCGCTTAAAGAACTTCTGTGCAGCTTGGATACAGGCGAAAAAGACTTGTTACAGGCTGTATATGACGCCAACCACGACGGTATGACTCAGCTGTTTAACAAGCGCTACTATCACAGCATGGTGGATACCTTCCGCAAGTACGACTCTCTCTTTTTCATATACTTCGATGTAAATAACCTCAAGCTCATAAACGACACCCTCGGTCACGAGAGCGGCGACTTTGTCATCAAGAGAGCCGCAGCCTACATAAGAGAACTTCTCGAGGACGGAGATTATGGTTTCAGAATGGGCGGCGACGAGTTTCTAATCGTTATGACAAAAGGTCCTCTCAGAAGGTTAGACAGAGTAATGGACAAGCTAAATGAAGATTCGCCGTATATACTCAGCAGAAAAAGCGATTCCATAAAATGCTCGCTGTCATACGGCTGCTCATACGCAAATGGCGTATTTTCCTATGATGCTCTCCTTGCAAAAGCCGAGGAAAATATGTACATAAAAAAAGCTGAGATCAAAAAGCTTCTTCAGATGCCCGACAGATAAGCGAGGTGGTAGTTTTGGAAAAGAAAAAAAAAATAAGGCGCAGATTCGCTCCATTTTCCAATACTCCTGTAAGTATAAAAAACGGAGCCCTCGTCATCATGATGCTGCTTGCAGTAATGACGATATGGGGCTCTATGGTAAGAACTATCACTCTTACCCAGAAAGTAAAATACAAGCAAATGGAGCACACTGTAGTCACAGCCTCTGAGCAGATAGTCAACCTATCCGTCGAAAGCGCCGTGTCTATCGCCAAAAATATCTATACAAACGAAGCTATATATGATTTTCTCAACGAACAGTATTCATCTGAAGCAGAATTCTACGCTGCCTCCTTTCCCCTCCAGCATAATACGGCTCTGAATATCGCTGAGACCAATATAGTAAAACGCTGCACCATCTACACCTCAAATCCTACCATTCTTGCAGGCGGCAACATAAAAAAGCTTGAATCCGCAGTAAACGACTACTGGTACAAGTACTTCAAGGAACTCAACAAATCCACTGTGCTCTGCATAGATCAGGATAAGAACGAGTTTATTCTCGTCAGAAAGCTGGATTACTACAACCTCGATACGGGAGACAGCTACCTCTGTCTCGAAATGAACAACAAGGTAATATCAGAATTTGCCGACAGTCTTGATTTCGACGGAGAGCTCTATATAATGAGCGGCAATCATCTCCTGTACACCAGCGACAAGGACGCCTTTACAAGCGATAGTATAGCTATCAGTCAGGACTTTGAGTGTATTACCAGAAACTATTACACGCTTGATATAGAGTTCTACTCTCGCTCACGCAAAAACACATTCATGGACTTTATAAAGCTAAACAAGCAGCTCATGCTTCTGCTGGCAGGCATAATCGTAGTCTCTGTCATTGCGGGACATATGCTTTCTGTAGGCATAAAACGCAGAGTCAAGGCGGCATCGGCAGAATACAAGGCTCTTGGCATCATACAGCATACCAGCCGCGGCAAAAACGGCAGGGACGAAATAGGCACCCTGCTCGATATATGCTGTGATATGTCTGACAAGCTCCAGCAGAGCGGAATGGAATTCAAGATGAGGAACGCATCTCTGCTGCGAAAGGAATCCGATTACTCATCACTGTTCAAAACAGCAATGCGCCTCGACGCAGAGCTTACTATGGGCGAAAAATACCCGAACATCAAATCAAACAGTAACGACGAGGACATATCACTTACACAGGAAGCAGAGCTCATCGAGGAGATCGCAGGCAAATTCGGAACAAAATTCTCGGCATCTCCCATACCGCCTGAGAAATGGCACGTACCCGCCTATTCCTTTGCCCTCATTGCAGCGGATATATTCAAGCATTACAATGATGTTTCCTCTAACATTCTTGTGACCGAGGATACCGCCGTCATCTCCTTCGAGAGCAGCGATATGCCATCGACCGACGATATGCTCAAGCTAAGCGCCATATTCGAGGACGGCAATATAAGCGATGAGTATAACTTTAACAGACACTACCGATTCAACCCGTATCTGCGGCTTAAACACTGTCTCGGAGAACGTGTGGGATTCGAGATCCCCTTCCGTGACAGATTCAGGTTCGTATTTACATTAAAGAAAGATACAGATTAGGGGGGATAGTATGACGATAAGGAAAATGACGGCAGCTCTTGCCGCCGCTGCAGCGACGCTTTCAATAGGCGGCTGCGGCAGCAAAAAAGCCGACGAAAACAATATCAGGGAATTCACCGGAATATTTGCAGCAAGGATCGCCGATATTGACAGAGATAATGAGATACAGCAGCTCATCGGCGAAAAAACCGGCGTTATCCTTCGTCAGACATGGATATCCGATCAGGACGATATAGACAAGTACTTCAGCGATATGATCATATCCAATAAATACCCCGATTTCATGACGCCCGATGCTGCAAACTGTCAGAAGCTGATCATGGAAGGCGCTTTTATCCCATTAGACAGCTACTGGGACAATTACCCGAGAATAAAGAATATGTACACCGAAAAAGAGTGGGACAGCGTCCGCGCTGATGACGGTCATATATATTATATACCTCTGTTCTCCGCTATCAATATCAAGGACACAAACCCTATCCACAGCGGCGAAGCCTTCTGGATACAGGTAAAGGTCTTAGAATGGGCAGGCTATCCTGATATAAAAACTCCCTATGAGTACTTTGACCTTATCGAAAGATACCTCGAAGCCAACCCAACCAATAAAAACGGCGAGCGATACTACGGCTACGAAATAGAGGCAAACGACGCATGGTTCTTTGCCCTTGACAATCCGCCCATGTTTCTTGACGGCTATCCCAACGACGGCTGCTGTATTGTTGACGCGGAAACTCTCGAAGCTAAGGACTACAACCTCACTCCCACAGCAAAGGCATGGTATAAGCTTCTGAATGAGGAATACCGTAAGGGCGTCATCGACAAGGAATTTTCAATGCTCAATTCCGAGCAGTACTACTCAAAGCTCTCATCAGGCAGAGTTCTGGGCATGATAGACCAGAACTGGAACTTCTCCAGCGCAGTAAACAAGCTGCCCCCTGACTGCACATATATCCCTCTTGGAATTACTATGGACAGAAGTATCCCCGACAGATACCGTGACCGCGTTGCATTCAACGGTTCCGCAGGCGTCGGAGTCTCAATAAGCTGCGAAGACCCCGAGGCGGCAATAAAGTTCATCAGCGACCTGCTTGAACCCGAGATACTCAATCTCCGCTTCTGGGGCATCGAGGGTGTTGACTACTGCGTTGACAAAGACGGCATATTCTACCAGACCGACCAGCAGTACGCACAGTGGCGCAGCGAAGAATACCGCAGAAAGCATATATGCACTTACAACTATATGCCCTATTATCTTGGCATGGCTCCTGACGGCAAAAACGCCTTTGAGTCAACAAATCAGCCGAACATATTCTATGAGCATCTGTCCGACGATGTACAGCGCTGCTTCAGCGCATACGGCATACAGACCTACACAGAAATGCTCAACGATCCGCATGAGAATTCACCGTGGTACCCCATGTGGTCATACAGCAATTCAGTTACCGATGATACAGACTACGGAAAGATAATGAAGCAGATAGACGCCGCAAAGCATAAGTATCTGCCGCTTCTTGTAATGAGCAGTGATTTTGAAAGCACATGGGAAGAATATCTTGAGGAATACAGCAATATAGATACTCAGGTTTACTTTGACGAGCTTACAGCAGAGGTCCGCAGAAGAACAGCAGAATAACAAACAGCAGCAACACGGTAAACAGCTGTGCTAAATTTTGATTTTACCCGTGAGCCATTAGCCGTTAGCTCATTGCAGGGGCAAATATTATCCGCCGCTTCCTAATGGCTAAAAGCTAATGGCTAATGACTTCAAAATTAAACTGCGCCGCTTTTACCGATAAACTAAAACAGCCGCCCAAATGGGCGGCTGCCTTATTATCTCATGAATCCGGATCAAACCAGTGACTGGATAATCCCTAAGAGGAACTGCTGTATTTTAAGGGCATCATTTGTGGTCAATCCCTTAACCGATGTATCAACATCGGCATTTGCATTGCCCTGCGCTGTAAGTGCGTTCTGGTCAGATCCGCCGATAGCGTACTTGTTGGGATTTGCAAGAGACTGCATGATAAGAACAACATCTGACATATCAACTGTATTATCGCAGTTAGCGTCGCCAGCCATCTTCATAGTAGGCTCTGCGGTTGTAGTTGTTGTCACAGGTTCAGTAGTTGTTGTAGTCGCTGTAGTAGTTGAGGTCGTAGTCGGCTCAGCAGTTGTGGTAGTTGTGGAGGTAGTTGTAGTAGAAGTTGTGGTTGTCGTTGTGGTAGTAGTTGTTGTGGTGGTGGTTGTAGTCGTTGTAGTAGTTGTAGTAACAACAGGACCGTCGATCTTTACGCCAGCCTTGGCAACGATAGCCTCGTCAATGCTGAAATCACTTGTTCCCTCTTCCGTCTCAACATAGAGGATATATCCCGAGCCCTCGGGAAGCTTATAG
>NZ_JAIKXF010000082.1 GCF_024684275.1 Ruminococcus sp. | reverse complement strand
TGTTAATGGCAAGACTACAAAGATCAACGGAAATAAGCAGTACACATGGGGCGGTCCGGACGCAGAGCTTGGCTATTATCAGGATACAACAGGTGACCTTGATGTTTCTATAAGCGGAAGCGGCAGCTTCACTATATGGGGCATAGGTCTCATCAAGTAAAGCTTATATTAAAAGGCTCCGACCTTGTGTCGGAGCCTCAGATTGTCAAAAAAATATATTATACCCATGAATGGGAATCTAAAGGGACTTTGTTCCTTTTGTCAGGTCAATGGTGACACTCTGTGGTACAGGGAGATGTCAGCAAAGCTGACAGAGGGCGCCGGATCCGATAAGGTCGCCTTGCAACGTAAGATTTCCTTATCAAAGAATAACAAACCTAATAGAAAAAGCCGATATATAATGTATCGGCTTTAATTATATTATTATGGCAAATAAATATTGGTAAAAACAGGATGTTTTTTTTAATCACAGCACGGATCTGTAATTCGTCCTTATCTTTTCCATTTCTATATGACTTATGGATTGCTTCAAATCATGATTTAGCTATTCATTGTATTGTATTCGGGATAATACGGCGGAAGATAGAACAGCGCAATTAGCTGTTCGTGTTCATCAATGGAAGTGAATTACCGTAAGCCCTCAGGAACGCTCTGTATGCGTTTCTGAGGGCTTTTTTCAGCAGGTAAGCTTACACTCTATATTCAAAAAATGCGCGTGTTAAAATGATTAATTTGCAAGTGAAAACTGATGATATAATTAACGTTATTGTAAACTGGAAATATAATTTATGTACATAATATTAATGAATTTAATGTTACGGTATATTATAATAATATATATAAAGGTGAAAATAGTTGAATTAATTTAGCTGTGATTACCAAAATGATATTAACAAGGTGATTTTTAAGGAGGTAAAATGTATGTTGGATAAGAACAATAACAAGAATAAGAATGAGCTCCGCGAATCTAAAGAGGATTCAGTTCTTGATCTGAATGAGCTGGAGAACGTGACAGGTGGTAATATGCAAAGTGAGACAGTAAAAAATGACACAACAAATGTCTCGCCGGATACACTAAATAATATATAACGATTTGTTGTATTAAAAATGCAAGAACTTGAAATAGAGGGACTGCAAAGGCGGTCCCTCTATTTTTTATTTACATGATCATTTTTGATACGACCAAAATGAGGTGATGTTATGGAGAAAAAGATTTGGACTCGATTGCTTTCCGGCGTCGTGACTTCAGCAGTAATGGTACAGACTTTGCCTATTATGTCAATTGGACAGATATATGCGGAGGACAGAGCCGCAGAGGAAGCCCTTCGCAATGAGCTGCTGTCCTACACTGAGGATTATCCCGAGGGAGCAATTGCATTTTATGAGGAAAGCACTACTATTAAAGAGGGCGATTCTGATAAGGAAGTAACTATCGTGCGTCTGGGTGATCCGTCTGAGGCGATGAGCGTTGATGTCAAGGCATATGACGTGACTGCACAGTACGGCGCCGATTACACATTGTACACAAAGATCAAAAGAAAAAAGAACTATGCCGACGATTCGCAGGTCGCAGCACCAAAGGTGCAGGCTGCAATGGAGGACGGCACTTTTAAGGATATGCTGGAACAGGATGGAGAAGCAGCGAACACGGATTCTGTGACCGGTGAGCCTGTAGCTCCTACGGAGGAGCTGCCCCCTGTTGAAACACCTGCTGAAGAAACGGCAGAGGACGATTCTGAGTACGAAATTGTGGAAGCACAAGCCGCAGAGCAGGCAGAGACAGAGCAGAGCTCCGGCGAGAAAGCGGAAGATAGTATGCGCGGTGCTTTCCGTCAGCAGACAGGAAAGGACACAGTCAATACCAACTGGCGAGGCGAATATGAGCAGGAGCAGCTCGAAAGGGCTGCTATGGAAGCCGACAATGAGGTAGTAGATTCATTTGACGGCGCATTCTTAACGCTCGATTTTGAGCCAGGTGAGTATAAGAAAACTGTTTACGTACATATCGAGGACGACGATAAGGGCGAGATAACCGAGAGCACCGCGCTTGTTCTCGGAAACGCAACCTTGGGCGTTATCGGTGTAAATATGCAGTACACCGTCAACATCGAGGACAATGAGCCCGATGAGCCCGTTACCTTTGCGATGAAGGAAGCCGAGATCGTCACCGACAGAAGTGCGTCCTATGCCGAGGTAACGGTTGAGCGCGTCACAGGTATGGATTATTATGCGAGCCTGAACTGGCGCACAGCTTCGGGTACAGCAGAGTCTATGGACGCATATATCCCCGTTGACAACGGAAATGTCAGCTTTGCACCGGGGCAGACCGAGGCGACTGTCAGAGTTGAACTGACAGAGGCTGCACAGGTAGGCACATATTTTACGGTGCTTATCGACGAGGACAAGAACATCACCGAGGAGAAACGTAAAAGTACTAAAGTATGGATCGGCAGCACGAAAGCAAATGAGGCAGATGTGCTGGAGGAGCCAGATATGTTCCCACAGCCGCAGCCGCAGCCGCTTCCGAAGCCGTCGCTGCCGGCAGCAGTTTCGGCACCGATCGTAAATGCGTCATCGGGCAATAATAAAAATGTCGTATATTCCGTACCGTCATCGGTGCTGTCTACTCCGAAGTATACTTCTCAGGGACAAAATTTTAATATTCCCGAGCTCAAGGGTGCACGCTTTGTCAGAGTTGAAGTGAAAGCCAGCTATATAAACCGTACGAGTGCGCTTGATGTGTATGCGGGAAACGAACTTATCGGCTGGAAGGTAGTCGATAAGCCGAGATATTCGTTTGAAGAAGTGAACGTTTCAGGATTGTTTGCACTCAAAAGCACTGACTGTACATCATTGAGACTTACAGCTGACTTTTGGTATGAGGTGACTGCGATACAGATATACTATCCGTCTGAATACACTTTTATTACCTTGAACGAGGATCAGAAGCTGACAGGCAAAAAATACACTTCGCTCGACGAGTCTACTGAAATTAAGGTTCCTGCCATTCCCAACTGGAAGTCGAGCTTTGCCAATGAGCCTGTCACGGTTTCTAAGACCACACCGAAGAAGCAGCTCCAGAATTTCAGTTCGCGACTACAAAACGGAGTAAAGGTAGAATCTGCGGAAGCCTACATTGGAAAACCCGAGGAGCATGAATATATCAAAGACATCAAGATTTTCTATGTTTACCACGTCTCCTGGGAAGATGAAATGAAAATTATGCATGGAGAATATACTTATGAGGGATATTCTATCGTATCAAATTGGGAGATGACATATTATGATGTAATGATCGGTATCAAAACTACTAAAAACCCCTCTGAGGCGATAAAAGATATTCATGTCTTTACCGGTTTAAGGGATTACGGTTATGCTTCATATTCATACGAAAAAGTTATTAGGGCTGGCGATAAGATCACTTATCTGAATCGTAACTATGAGCCTGTTCCGACGAACAAAGATCAACAGAACACGGATACAAGGTTTGGTAAAATCTCAAATCCAATTTCTACTGCAGACGCACTTTTTCTGTATTATACAAGAGAGGATGACGGAAGCGGATATAGTCTCAGTACCCTCAAAAGATGGGAGGAAAAAGATTCCTCATACGTGCCTGTGGCTGAAATAGACGAACGTAATTATATTTTTGATTCACGTGCCCATGAACCATTTAAAGAGCTTTCATTCACAAAGTTCCGTTCTAATTATCTTGGCACTATCACGGGCATCAAGGACGGATATCTCGACTATAATTCAATGAGCATGATCTGTTCCAATGCAGCCCAGATGGATGCGCTGAATGCAAATAATAACACGATCTATCTGATACCAAAGTACACGACTATGGACGCCGAGGTCAGCTTCAAGGCAGAGGATGCAACAGCTGTCTCATTCAACGGCAACAAGGGAGAAAAAGGTTTCAAGAACGGCGATGTCCTTAAATGCAAGATGATAGATCAGGTCACGATGACGGCGGTCGATGTGACTAAGAATCAGAAAATAAATCCCGCCAATATTCGCCGCGAGAGTTATTACGGTGTGAATAACAGGTCAAAGACAACAAAGAACGTATTTGCAGTCAACTCTACCACTTCGTCACGTCTGTCCACAACCGTAGATGTGGACTATCCTAAGGAAGAGTTTACAGCAGTTTACAACAGACCAACACTGACTATACAATACGATGCTGATGAGAATGCTGAATCAAAGCCATCACGCAAATTTGGTGATGTTATGTTGTCGGCATTTAATGAGCCGTCTAAAATTCTCGGACATTCAAACTATCTCGAGCCGTTCACTTACAAAGCACCCGATCTGTCGATGCTGCATTCTTCGTATCTTTTATCGGCACAGATCGATGACAGTAAAATGCACCAGATCCTGTATGATAAAGCTGGACAGGAATACCAGATGTCCACGCGAACGACCTGGACTTTCCGCGATAAGAAAACAGGGGAGGATAAGACCCTGACAGGTAATTCGATGGTTTTTAAGCCTTATTATGGAACCGAAACAGTTGAATACTTTTTCGAGCAGAGGGAAGATAATGCAAAGCCTGTCGGTATCAGCGGCAAGGTATACACATATGAAACACCACTCTTCGCTGTGGAGGGGACTGAGGCAGAGAAGAAAGCAGCAGTCGGTGTAACTCTGAATATCGGCGGATATAATACCTATACCGATGCAAAGGGTCAATACTCTATCGGTCAGTTCTTCAACAAGGGCGACCATGTCGCAGGCTATGCTCAGTATAACAGCATCTCTGAAGTCATGGACATCGGCATCTCTAAGGATACGGTGTATGACTTTGATCTTGACATCAATGGACTGGACGGAATAAGGGTTAAGAGCAGCTCAATGCAGAAAAAGGCTGTGGTCAACAAAGGCTCACTGCCCTTTGGCATAGCATCAGGCGCTAATCAGTACACCTATGCTGTTCAGGATGAAAGCATAATGACGCAGGAGGATGCCGAATACTATCTGCACCTGAGTGTAGAAAGCGATGCGGGAATCGTACCTGATTATGCTGAGTTCCGCGTTTACTCCAAAAACGGTGATCTGCGTCCGGACCTGACTAAGCAGGTGGACTTTGTTGGCGATTCCCTGACATATACGCTTAACCCGATGTCGATGAGCGAATCAAAGAAACTCGAGGTCGGCGATACCTTCACCGTAACACTCTACGACAAAAAAGGCAATAAGTACTATGAGCATCATACCGATATTCTCGTAGCAGAAGCGCTCAACGGTATGTATATGTTTAACTACAAGGGAAAAGAGCACGATGACAATGACACTTTCCTCAATGCAATGGGTAATATCTCTATTGCTTATACTGTTCAACAAAACCTCTGACAGAGAGATAGTGAACTACAATGAAATATACGGAAACAGATCAGGATGGGGCGGCAACAGATTCCTGCAATATGCACCCGGAAATCCCGGTTCTACTGATGAGATCACCGAAAAGATCCTTCAAGACGGTTTCTATAGTGATACGGATATTCATGTCGAGGAGCTCGGCAACGGTAAATATCTGGCGACATTTATTGATATTGTTCCTGGGCGTGAAACACCTGATGCATTTGGTGCTTACTATTCTGTATATAACGGCACGACATGGTCTGTTCCGCAGCTTCTTGAGGACGACGGTACAGCAGACGATGTTCCGACAGTATGTAATGCAGGCAGCAAGGGCTGGCTGATTGTATGGTCAGATTCCTCAAGACTGCTTGATGAAAATGAAAATGTTGGCGATATCCTCAATACATATGACCTTACTGGACGTTTCTTTGATCCTGAGACAAATAAACTTGGTGATGTAATGGAAATCACGAAGACAGGTGGAACTGACTCAGTATGTGACAGTCAACCTGAGATTTCCTATTACGAGGAGAACGGTCAGGAATTCATGAAGCTCTATTTCACCAAGAGCGAGTATGAGGTATCCTCTGAGGAAGAAGGCGAGGTCGTTGGCGACCTGCTTAATCCATATGTTCTCAAGGCAGTTCGCAATTATGACTTTGAAAATGACACTTGGGCAGAAGATTACTATGGCTCTGTTAAGGAAAAGCTCGTGAATACTCTTGGCAATAACTATGACTCTTACGTTAAAAAATGGTACGGTCAGGAATTCCTTGATCTTGCACCTGCACTTGCAGTAACAGAGCAGGTAGATGAGCTTGGATATTGGAAAGCCGACACTACTGCAGAAGTAAAGGAAGCTGATCTGTCACAGGCAATGGCTAAGGATAGTGCAGTTATCACATACAATCATCTGAGCCTTCAGGCTTACACGCTCGACAAGGGCGGTATGGCGCAGAAGGATCACGATGAGAATCTGTATATGCAGATCTACAACTATCACGATGATGAGTACCATCACCCGATACTGATCTCCGGCAGCGACGCCGATATATCCGATCTTCAATTTATCAGAATGCCTGTTATGACAGATGATGGCATCACCGAAGCAACCTACCTTTACTGGCTTGAGGATTCATTTGTTAAGCGTATCAATGTCAGCAACCTCGTAAAGAACAGCCTTTCAGAGGGAAAGACGAAAGCCGGGCAGAATTACTATTATATCAACAAATCATATGGATCTTCGTTTATGCCGGCGGAAATCATAGCATCACCGACATTCTCTGTTGATGATTACGGCAATGAAAGCATGGAACGCTGCATAACCTCGTTCAAGGTGAAACAGAACGGTGATTATATTTATATTCTCTGGACAGAATTCATTCACCCTGATGAGGAAGGCGAAATCCAAAATCGAGAGCAGCAGCTTTATTCGATGCGCGAGAATACTAAAACAGGGGAACAGACATATCCTGTACAGATAACTGACAAAGCAAATCAAAATATTCACAGGTTTGACTTTATCGTTGATGATAATGGCGAACTGGATATTCTGGCAAACAGAATGATGTTTGACGAGAACGGCGATGCTGACATGAGTACATCTGAATTGGTAGCATTCCACTTCAAGCCTAAAAATAAGCTCGTGATCTCAGATATATCAGATGCAAGTATCTCGACGAATGATGATGGTGGACTCGCAGCGAAGATGAATGTGACGCTTGAAAATAAGAGCTTCAATGCTCAACAGAATATTATTATAGACGTACTTGATGGAGAAGGAAATGTTGTTTATACAAGCAATAAGCCAATAATGTCTTATACTGGTTCTGAAACGGTACTGGATGATGACAGCATTGTATTTGACCAGCTGACCGGAACAGAATTTCAGATGAATCAGACTATGAAGGGCGGTCAGGTTCTTCCGGTTATGATCAAGATACCGATGGAGCAGGACGGAAGCTATGACGGCAAGATTGTTCTTTACGTAGACGGCGACGAAATCGAGACTATAGAGCAATCTGGAACACTTGCTCCGGAACTGACAGCAGAATCTTTCAACGCGACAGCAACAGACCGCAATGAGGTGACGTTGAAGGCAACTGTAAAGAACAATAATTACCTTCCAAGCGGCAATGAGACTGTTACATATGGCTATGTAGATGCTGATGGGAACAAGACAGCACTTGGAACTACAAGTCTAAGCGCTTTGCGTTTCGACCAGGAAACAACGTTCTCAGTAACAGAACAGATAGATTTCAACACATTTATCAGCAAACTTGAGGAAGACGGCTCACTGACAGATTCAATAGAATTCTATATGGAGTGTGATAATTTCGCGACTTCCTATTGTACACTTAAACTGACGGCGAGTGCAAGTGAATATGAGCTCATGAAAGGTCTGAAGGAATTTGACGCAAAACCTTCAATTTATAACAAGGATGGCAGTCTTTCAGTACCTGAGACATTCAAGCCGGGCGATAAGGCGTATATGAACCTTTGGATCAATGATGATTTTGCTCAGAATCAGGAGGATTATACAAATAGGACAAAGATTGTATGGACAGAAAGCTCTAATAATGTAGCATCTGTTACAAGAGACGGTATCGTTAGCGCTGATGGCACAGGTACAGCAACGCTCAAGGGCTTTATCGTTCCCAGTGATACTGAAATGATCCTATATAGTGACGGTACTTCACAGACAATCGACAACTATATCTACAAACCGTCAGCAGTTGTTATCCCCATCTCGGCTAATATTACTGTCGGAGACGGTTCAACTACGCAAACAGGCAATATTGCAACAGATGAAGAAATCCTCTCATGGGCAGCGTCTGATTATATGACCAAGAATAAAAAGACAGTATCAGTAAAAACGCTGAACGTCAGTGATGAAGGCAAGTATGAGATTACGCTGTTTGACGAAAATGATGAAGTGCTTGATAAGTACGTCATTGATCCTAAGACAGGAACAGGCGTTAATTCAGCAAATGAAGAGGTGAATCTGCCTCAGACAGGTATGAATTCTATCGTTGAAATGCTTATAGTCATTACTTCAATGCTTATGATAGGAATCGGATTGATCGCAGTAATGTATTCAAGAAAAAAACGCGAAGAAGAAATTGACTTGAAAGAATAATTTGTTCTAAGAAAATCGTTATAAACTAAATAGTTTAAACACAATTAAGGTGAACCCTCTGCTTTGCGGAGGGTTTGCTTTTTCTGTTTAATTGTAAGTTACATCAGCACAAAAATAGAACCGATTTTTTACACGTCTCTGACATATAAAATATATTTCATATATTCTGATGTGATTAATGATACGTATTGTTGTTCAGATGTTCAAAAAGAATTGCCTGACACGTCTTCCATTCAACCAAATACTTCCAATAACGATCCGACGGTGTAAACATCTCACCACAGTAATTGCTGAGTGGGGACTTTTTATGATAAATATTGCTAATCGACAGAGTTACATTTGACTTAGTCCAGAGACATATGGAAGGACGTAAACGTGCTGACAAGCGCGGAGATATGGACAAGTATGCGGGCTATCTCTACTGTGAAGACTGAGGCTCCGACCTTGTGTCGGAGCCTTTTTGCTGTCGTTAAAATAAGCCCCGAAGGAGGGAATCCTCGGGGCTTATAAACTTTGCTCCGAATGGGGAAGTTCGGAACGTAGTTTTTAAAATAGTATAGTCAGTTGACTGCCTTTCATAAATAATAATCGAAGACAATAACCAAAGTGTTACATATTTTGGAAAAAATTTTTAGGTCTTTGCGCATTACATTTTTTTATGTCGGACAAAACAGCAGACATAAAAAACGCAGCTAAAGGCTGCTCCTATTAGCGAAAGATATGGTTACCGAGCCTGAAATTACAGTCTCGTAAATATAACCTGCGATTCGCCAGAGGTGGCTCCCCTTGCTGCGGCTTTTTGTGTTTCAATTCAGAATCTGCAAATATCAATACATTACTCTCAATCAACGGGAATTATCGGCAGATCAATTGAACCGTCAGGATTTGCCCTTGCACTGTCGGGCTCAGATGCTGCATTTTCTTCGGTCAGCTCAGCTGTTTCCGCAGTTTGTGTATCTATGTTATCCTGTTTTTCCTGCTGAGATGTGTGTGTATCGGTTTCTTGTGGCTGCTCTTCATTATTTATGACAGGCAGCTCAGCTTCTGCTGTGACCGCTTCTGTCTTATCAGTGGCTTTTTCTGCTGTTATCGCTGATGAGACAGCCGCAGTGACTGCCGCTGTTGAAGCTGTTTCGCTGTCGGCTGTAATGCTGTTTCCCTCGGTACAGCCCGTCAGAAGCAGAGAGGCTGCAAGAATAGTATATATTGTTTTTTTCATAGCTATCATCGTCCGTTTATTTATTCAACATAATCTGTTGCAGCAATAAAATACTCATAAAGAGCGTTTGCCATTGCGATGTCCTTTTTATCGGCATCTTCCTTGCTCATGATTCGGAAAGCCCATGACATAGGCGAGAATAAGTAATCAGTGCCCTGATAATTAACATTGAACGTAGTACCGAGCTGTGTAGGCGTGATACCGGGAACTTCAAAGCAGAACTTTCCGTTTGCGCCCTCAAATGCGTATATCTCTGCAAACGGCGAGATCACAAGCTTATTGTCCTCATCAAATGTCCACATATCAAATGCGGCAATATTGTGCTGTGATTCCTCATATTTAGCTGTATACAGGCGAACAGCAAGCTTTGAATCAAGTACAAGTGACATAAGAGCTGCATTTGAATCGAACATAGGCTGATATTTGTTGAATGAATACTCACCGAATACAGTTACTGCATTGAGGATATCATCTGAATGATCGGCTACAGCAGGCAGAGTGCTGCCGCTGAAATACGCTTCGGAAACCTTTCCGAACTGTCTTGTTGCTTTTACAAGAGCGTTAAGCTTTGCATTGTCTGAGCTGTCAATGGCGTCAAGATAGTCATTAGCTGAAAAAGCAAGAGTATCAACAATAGTTTTACTGTCACTGTAATAAAGCTCGGCAGTTATCTTGCTGTCCATATTGTTTGCGGAGATATTTGCGGTCACACAGTAAACATCTTTTCCGCCGATAGTCTTTAGCTCAAGACTGTGGAGCGCATTGTCTGCTTCGGCACAGTCGCCTGATAATTTCACCTTAAAACTGTCAGCGTTTTCTTCATTTACCTCACTGACTATGAAATTCATGCCGATACCGTCGCTGAGAGTAATGTTTTTGCCGCTGAACTTGGGAACGGAAAGACCGATAATAAAAGGCTCGTTCTCTGTACCCTTGCCGCCTGTTATATAGAAGCCCTCTGGAGTCACAGACGGATCTTTGCGTGTTATGTAAAAGCCGTTATGCACCTCTGTGAACATAGTATCGCCTGTTTTCCATATATACTGATTATCTGTATCAGAGCTTTCGTATGCGGTTATTGCAATATCGCTGCTGATCTTTGCTGACGGAAAGCCCGAATTAGGATCATCATCTATAACAAACCATGTGTCGCCTGTTACAGAAATAGTATCACCGACTTTGTAAAATACACCTGCTGCCGGTGTCTTTTTTTCTGATGCTGCATCAGCGGTGATACCACTGCTGACATTGAACAAGCCTCCTGCATTCACAGGCATTGCTCCTGCTATAAGAGCCGTTGACATTAAGAAAGCGGTCATTTTTTTTAAGCTGAAGTGTTTTTTCATTATTACGTCCTCCTGTTTGATTGATACAAGCGGGTTTTTGAGATGCCCAAGTGTCATATTACTGATCTGACGGCTGAACCACGGGATATAAGGCGCGACGTTCTTTACAGAAGTTTTCAAGCCTTTACAAAACAAATTATACAATTCGTCAAATCTGCGCTTCTATATACTTAAAGTCATTAGAATTATAGCATAGCTATTTATGAATGTCAATACTATAATTGCCGTTTTTCGACTTTTTCTGCCCAAATATCAATAATTAAGGCTCCGGGCGTATCGTGGGCACTCTTGCGTATTGTTTATGCACTTATCTTGTGCTTTGTCACAAATATCAACCAACTGATTTGTGTATTCTTACAAAGTGAAAAAAATAATCGTCTTTTTTATGCTTTTAAATCACTTGTTATTAAAAGAACGCAAAGTTCATAATATCAGGAGGCTACATAATGAAAAGATCATTAGCATTTTTACTTTCACTTACACTATTATTCAGCGCAGGTTCTTGCAGTACATGGGAAAACAGCCCCGAAACAGACAGTCAGACAGTTTCGGGGGAGATCCCGTCAGAAAAAATACAGCTTACAAATCATATGACGGAAAATGAGCGCTCAAAGGTAAAGGTCGGGGAGCTCACGGTATTCGATCATATGCAGAATGAGCAGAAAAACGAAGCGTCTATCCCCGAAGATGGCGTATACATCGAGTTATGGTCGGAAGATGACTATATAGCTGATTTGAAGAAGCGGTATGAGAAGGATCCATCTATACTGGCAGGCGACAGTATTGAGAATGCTATTGAGCTCAGCAGACCTTATTTTAATGAGGTATATAATGTATTCGTCAATGGGAGCAGCTTGCCCTTATCCGATCTGTTTCCTATAATAGGCTATGACGGCGGAGAGCTCAAATTAAGAGAGCCTTGTCCTATCTATTGCTGTACAGACGAAAAAGGCGAATTTTACCACGTTGATGAGAACAATAACAGGATACCCGAAGATGAGGTCCAGGAGAAGTATGACGAATTCTATGCGAAGGACAGCTATGTCACATTTGCGGATTTTGAGGAGTTCAAGCCTTACCTCAGAGAAAAAATAGAGCGGATGAGCCATGTATATGATACTCAGGGAGATGAGGAGAGCATAAAGGAATATATTGAGCAAATGTATGAGAATACCATTGCCGCATGGGAAGCAGTCATAAATAATACATATAAGACGCTTCCCGTGGGAACCTCTGAAAAAATCTTTGAAGCTATGGATTCTGACACAACTGACACATGGGAGATCGACCGAGAGAAGATAGAAGCGATTGCGCCATATGTTAAGGAGTACAGCATATATGACGAGCAGCTTGATACTGATTTCATTGTTCATGTGACTCTTCCGCCCGAATATGACAAGGATAAGACATATCCTGTGTACGTTCTTACGGACGGAGTATGGCGGTTTAATAACTCTGCTGACCTTAGAAAATCAATGGAGGAGGGCAAGGCTTCTGACGTCATCATAGTAAGCATAGGCTATGATTATTCTATTGACGGCACCAATGACACATACCGTATCAAGTATTTCTGTGACCGCTGCGAGGAATTCCTCGCATTTATCACTGATGACCTCATGCCATATCTCGGTGAGGAATATAATATCGACTTTGGCGATTCTACTCTTTACGGACATTCTCTCGGAGGTACATTTGCGCATTATGCGGTATTCAATTCTGATAAATATGAAAATCAGCCATTCAAAAATTATATCATCGGAAGTCCTACATTCTGGTCTCCGGGATTTCTGCCGTACACTGACGGTGATAAATTCAAGCATGAATACGGCTACTTTGAGCGGAATAAAGGCATTGACAAAACTATCTTTGTTTGCGGCGGTGCCGATGAGGACCCTGTATATGAGGAATATTACAAGGGCAATGACTCTACACTTGAGGGAATACAGCACCTTATGGAAAGACTGAACGAGTACGGCGTTACAACGGCAGAGTGCAAGATATATCCGAACTCTGAGCATTATCAGTTTATACCCGAAATGCTTGTTGAGATGCTGGAGAAGTACTATCCTGCTATATAAAAATGTCCATTTAAGATTATACATTCAAAACTTTTAAAAATTATAATTCCAGCTCAGTTAAGGAGCTGGTTTTCTTTTTTAGTTGTGTTTTCAGAGCTGATATATGGAAATTATCCTGAATGTTTAAAAAAACTCTGCGTTTTGTCCACTTAATATGCAAGAATGTGGATTGAAATTATCGAAATATTATGCTAATATTACATTAAATATATATAAATTGTAAACTGACTGCTGAAAGAGGTCGCAGTCAGACTCAAAAGGTTAAAACGGGATATTAAAATTAAGAAGGAGAATTGGTATGAAAAAGTATTTTTCGGCAATCGCCATGGCTGCATTGTCAGCCGTAACTCTGTGCGCGGCAGTTCCCGCTGTTACGCACGCAGAAAATCCAATAGTGCAGACATCATTCAACCCCGATCCTGCTCCGGTAGTATTCGGTGACGAACTCTATGTATTTACCGGCTGTGACCGCGATGGCAAAAACGACTATTACTACATGACGGGCTGGCAGTGCTTCTCAACGAAGGACATGAAGAACTGGACAGACCACGGCAGGATCCTCGAGGATACCAGCTTCAGCTGGTGCAACAAGAACGATGCATGGGCTTCACAGTGTATCGAGCGCAACGGCAAGTACTACTTCTACTTCACCACCACAAACAAGAGCGGCGGCGGAAGAGCTATCGGTGTTGCAGTTGCAGATTCGCCTGAGGGGCCGTACCGCGATCCCAACGGCAAGCCGCTTTGCGGTCCGAACTGGGATTACATCGATCCTACTGTTTTCATTGACGACGACGGTCAGGCATGGCTCATGTTCGGAAATCCGAAATGCTACTATGTCAAGCTGAAAGAGGACATGGTAACTCTGGACGGACAGATCAAGAACTTTGATATGAATAAAAATGCGTTCGGTACAGGCAAAAACGGAACTGCCTATGGTGAAGGTCCGTGGATAACAAAGCATGGTGATAAGTACTATCTTGTATATGCGGGATTCCATGGCTCTGACGGCGGTGAAAGCATCTGTTACTCATATGGTCCGACTGTAACAGGTCCGTGGACTTTTGGCGGAAAGATCACAGATCAGAGTAATTGTTTTACCACGCATGGCGGTACTATTGATTACAAGGATCACTCATATCTTTTCTATCATATGAACGGACTTAAAGGCGGCGGTACTTTTAACCGCAGTGCTGCTGTAGAAGAGTTTACATATAATCCTGACGGGACTATTCCTACTGTAAAATCAACTAAAAACGGTCCAAGCCAGCTTGAGCCCCTCAACCCGTTTGAGCGTGTTGAAGCAGAAACTATCTGCTGGAGCGAGGGCGTCAAGACCGAAAAGGACGAAAATAACTCCGTATGTATAGGAAATATCCAGAAGGGAAGCTATATAAAGGTCGCAGGTGTGGATTTCGGCGAGGGTGCCGATAAATTTACAGCTTGTGTGGCTTCTGCCGAGAGCGGCGGAAATATCGAGCTCCACCTTGACAGCAAGACAGGACCTGTTGTCGGAAACCTCAAGGTCGGCGGTACAGGCGGCTGGCATAACTGGGAGGAGGTATCGTGCGATGTTGCAGGTGCTGACGGCGAGCATGATCTCTATCTCGTATTCAACGGCGGTGACGGTTTCCTGATGAACGTTGACTGGTGGAAGTTTGAGGGAGCAGGCTCGGCTTCTTCTGATACAGACCAGACATATATCTTCAGGAGTACATTTGAGGGCAAGCTTGACGGCTGCTCAGACAGAGGCGGTGCTGCTGTTGCTGTAAGCAAGGACGAGGCATATGAGGGCGAAGGCTCGGTATACTGCTCAGACCGTTCAGCTTCATGGAAGGGCGTCGGCAGGAACCTTAACTATAAGTTCAAGGCAGGGGAGAGCTACAGCTTCTCAGCTATTGTAAAGTACAATGAGGGCGCACCTTCAACAAAATTCCACCTCACGCTGCAATATGACGGCGCAGACGGTGAGGTGCATTATGATAAGATCGACACAAAGGACGTTAAGCTGGGTGAGTGGACACAGCTTGCAAACACAAGCTTCAAGATACCCACAGGTGCTAAGAATCCGCTTATGTATGTAGAAACTGAGGGGGATTCTGATGATGAAACTCCTGCTACAAACTTCTATGTTGACAATTTCTTTGCGGCAGCAGACGGTACTGTCATAGACGGTCCTAAGACTGAGGATACACCTCCGGCTACAACTCCTCCTGCACAGGACCTGAAGGATATACTTGATGCTCAGGTTACAAAGTGGGGCGATGCTAACGGCGACAATCAGGTGGATATGAGCGACGTTGTTCTTATAATGCAGTCTCTTGCTAATCCTGATAAGTATAAGCTTGCAGAGCCCGGCGTTTACAATGCGGACGTATGCGAAGCAGGCGGCGGTATTACCTCAAACGACGCTCTTTCAATACAGAAGTTCCTCTTAGGCTTGAATACAAAGCTCCCCGAGAGCTATTCAGAGAATATCAAGACAGTTACCGCACCTGTTACAACAACTGTAACAACTACTAAGGCGACAACTGTTACAACTACGACTTTGACGACAACAACAACTAAAGCTGCTGAACATCTCTCAATGAAGGACTTTACTGCTAAGGTAGCGTCAAGTATAGTTGAAAAGGAGCCTAATTCCGCAAATCAGGCACAAAATGGCGTGACCTACGGTCAGATTCAGAAAAAGAGCTACTATTCAACGACCTGCAACAGACAGAAGGACGTGAATATACTTCTTCCTCCGAATTATGATCCTAACAAGAAGTATCCTGTTATGTACATAATGCATGGTTACTATGAGGGCATTGACAGAATGCTTACAAAGGGCAATGCTGAGATGCATACCCGTGAGATGATAGGAAATGCTATCGCTGAGGGTGCAGCTAAGGAAATGATATGCGTATTCCCCGATGTATTCTCAAGTCCTACTCTCAAGTCCTGTACAGGTATGGACGAGACTAACAATCAGGCTTATGATAACTTCATAAACGATCTTACAAAGGATCTTATGCCGTATATGGAGAAGAATTACAGCATAAAGACAGGCAAGGAGAATACTGCTATCACAGGCTTCTCAATGGGAGGACGTGAGGCTCTTCTCATCGGTATGAAGAAACCTGATATGTTTGGCTATATCGGAGCTATCTGCCCTGCTCCGGGAGTTTCCGGCTCCTTCAAGTGGGACAGCGGCAATGAGCCATATTTCCTGATGATAACAGGCGGAAGCAACGACACAGTTGTTTACGATAATCCAAAGAATTATCACACTAACTTTGAGAAAAATGGTGTTCCTCATGTATGGCACTATGTAAACGGCGGCTATCATGGCGATAACTGTATCAGAGCTCACCTTTACAACTTCTTCCGCATAGCCTTCCAGAACTAAAGTATATTACGAAAGCTCCGGCCTTATGGTCGGAGCTTTTTTATACCCCAAAACAGGGGGACAGGTGGAGAATTTGCGGATTTTGTGTTTAAAAATGAAGACTTTTTATTTTGATAAAACGATTTTTCAAAGTTTTAAGAATATTTTAAGAATATTTTAAGAATGATTAGTTATGATTTATGCACATATATTTATATTGTTTTTTTATAATTTTAGGAGGATGATAAAAATGAAGAAAAAAACAATGCTTGCAGGCTTACTTTCTGCCTGTGTCGTTGGCTCGGTCTCAGTCCTGTCTCTCACAGGCTCCGCAGCCGACAAAGTGTACGGTGACGCCAACCTCGACGGCTCAGTCGATATGTCAGACTGCGTACTCATTATGCAGTCACTGGCTAATCCCTCAAAGTTCGGTACGACCGGTACAAATGAAAGACACCTCACTGTTGACGGCGCAGACCTTGCTGACGTTTCTGAGCGCGGCAATGGTATCACTGCCAACGATGCCCTCTCAATACAGCGCTACCTTCTCGGCACTATAAAAAGTCTGCCTGAGAGCTTTGCTGACGGACAGGGCGGCGACAGCACTTCACAGGATGAGGTGAATACAAAGATACACCTCGGTGATAATGCGATCACTGTTGAAGGACAGTATGCTTCTGCCGACGGCTCAAAGGTGACTATTTCTCACTCGGGAAGCTTCACTATTGACGGTACTCTCTCAGACGGTCAGATATATGTTGATATTCCTGACATTCAGGCTGATAACGGCACAGTTAAGCTTATTTTCAGCGGTGTCAATATCACAGGCAAGAGCGCTCCTGCTTTATTTATCAATAATGCAGACAAGACCTCTGTCACAATTGCTGACGGAACGGAAAATACTGTTTCCGACGGTACTGATGCATATACAGGCGACAATGAGGGCAATGCAGTTATTGAAGCTAAGGACGACCTTACTATCAAGGGCGGCGATAAGGGCACAGGTGTACTGACTATAACCGCAAATACACAGACTGCTGTCGTATGCAACAACGATATCAAGTTCACAGGCGGTATCACCAATATCGAAACTCTCAATACAGAGCTGGCAAATGACGCTGTAAAGGGTAAGTCATCAGTTACAGTCAAGGGCGGAAAGCTCAGTATCAGGTCAGAGGGCGACGGTATCAAGTCCACAAAGGGCAATGTCGACCTTTCAGACGGTGAGGTAGTCATCAAGTGCGGAAACGACGCTGTACAGGCTGAAACCGCTATAAATATCAGCGGCGGCGATATATCCGCATTCGGCGACAGGGGACTTACGAGCGCAGGTACTATCAGTATCACAGGCGGCGAGCTTATCGCAACAGCTACCGACTGTCAGTGCGAGAACCTCACATCTACAGAGCAGAATACTATTATGTTCGATTTTGTCAAGGAGTGGGGCAAGAATAATCCTATAGCGCTTACAGATGCTTCCAACAAGGAGCTGTTTGACAAGAATACCGCAAAGAAGTTCAGATATGCTGTTATCTCATCTGCTGAGATAGGAAGCGATGAATATAAGCTTTTCACAGGCGGTATCAAGATGAAGCACAGTGCAGGAAGCACATTCAAAGCCGGCAAGCCTGCTTCATACAAGGAAGTCAACAACGACATGGAAAATGAGGAGCAGCTTTACAGCGGACTTTTCAGTCAGGATATGATACATAAGATAAACGTTAAAATGGACGAAGCCCAGTGGGATAATCTCATTGCTAACGCCAGCAAGGAGGAGTGGACTCCGTGTGATATAGTTATTGACGGTGAGGAGCTGAAAAATGTCGGTATCCGCACTAAGGGCAACAGCTCACTTATGATGGCTAAGAACGGCAAGTACAGCTTCCGTATCAAGACCGACAAGTTCGATAAGGATGTAAACTATCACGGACTTACAGAGCTGTGCATGAACAATATGCTCATGGATGCTTCTTGCCTCAGAGATATTCTCTGCTACAATGCTATGTATGAGATCGACGGCGTTGCACCTCATGCCGCACATACGGATATGTATCTCAACGGCGAGCTTTACAGCTTTTATCTCCTTGCCGAGCAGCCGGGAACTACTGTTGCTGAGCGCTATGCCGTAGATGACGATTCCGTGCTTTACAAGGCTACTGAAAGCAACGGCGCAGAAGGCGGCTGGGGCGGCTTCGGCGGCGACAGCTACTGCTCATTCACTGAGAATATGCCTCTTGACAGATTTGCTGTTAAATTCGGCACTGATGACGAGTTCAAGCATATTCAGGATATAAAGACAGCTATCAACAAGCTTACACCTACAGATTACAAGTTTATTGAGGACGTTATCGATGTACCAAGCTTCCTCAAGGGCTTTGCAGTAAACTCGATATTCTGCAATTACGACAGCTATAACGGCTCTCTTGCACATAACTACTACCTCATGTTCTCGGGCGGAAAGGCTTACTTTGTAGGCTGGGACTATAACCTCTGTCTCGGAAACTTCACAGGCGGCGCAAGCTCTGTTACATCTGATATTACAACAAGTCTCTATCAGTCTACCATAGAGGATCGTCCTCTTGCAAAGCTTTTACAGGTGCCTGAGTATTATGATATGTATGTTGATATAGTAAATCAGGTAATGGATTACTACAGCGATCCAGAGTCGTATGTTTCAGAATATGCAAAGAAGATACGCTCACACGTTATAGCTGATCCGCGTGCTTCATTCACTGCTGACGAATTTGATGTTAATACCTCAAAGAGTGCTGAGGGACTTCAGTACAGCGAAGAGGACACAGGTATGAACTGGGGCAACTGGAATATGGACGGAAACGCTGAAGGCGGCGCATGGCAGGGCTTCGGCAACGGCGAGAACGGAGACGCATGGCAGGGCTTCGGCAACGGTGAGAACGGCGGCGCATGGCAGGGCTTTGGCAACGGTGATGCAAGCTTCGACTGGGCTAACGTAGACTGGGAGAACATGGACTGGGGCGAAATGGGCTTCGGTGATATGGACTTCGGTAATATGGACTGGGGCAATGGAATGTTCGGCGGCGGTCAGACTTCAGTCGTTGACTTCCTTATCAAGAGATTCGAGATAATCCGTGAGGCTCTCAAAAAATAACTTTCCTTTTTAATATAAGCATTACAGATGAAAGGGAAATATATATCAAAAGCTCCGATCGTATGGTCGGAGCTTTTGTCATTATCAGATATTATATATTTCTTTATTCTGCCAGCTTTGCCCTGACGGCTATCCTGCTTTTTCCGCTGAGAGTACAGGTGAAAAGCGTCAGATCCCACGGTGTATTGTTCTTGCTGAGCATTTCCTCGGGAGCGCCGCCGTTTATCTCTTCGATGCTGATGATATGATAGCTTTGCGCATATCTGTCACAGCCGAAAAAGATTATCTCAGAGCCGATGGACAGCTTGTCAAGCCTTCCGAAATGACTGCTGAAGTTGTGGGCAGCGATGATGAGATCATTTGTGTCTGCACTGCCGCTGTATCTGCATGGTGCAGTATCAAGTGCAGCATAGCTGAAATCGTTTATTACGGGCAGCTCAAGACCAAGCTCGGATATTCTGATATATCCGCAGTAGCCTGTATTATCAATGACTACAGTAGGCATTTCTTCTTCGGCAGGCTCTTCATATTCCGAAAAAAGGTCGTTTTCCTTACTTGTGTCCTCAGGGGACTGTGCAGGCTTTTCTCCTATGAGTGATCTTAACTCGGAAAGTGAAGCCCGTGAACGTTCTTCTGCATTCCTGTCCTCAGATATGTTGTATAAACAGAGGCAGAGAGCAGTGAGGATAAGTGCAGAGCCTAAGATTATGCATAGCTTGTGCAGTTTATTTCTCATCTTCTTTGTTTTTCTTCCTTGAAAGAATACCTATGCAGATGAGTGTAATGCCGCCGAGTGCTAATGGGAGTACAGGCCACCACAGCTGTCCAGTCTGCGGCAGTTTCGGACCTGTAGTTGATACAGCAGCAGATGTTGTTGTTGTGGGGATTGTTGAGGTGACGGCAGGGGCAGTAGTTGTCTGTGTGTATTCTCCGCCGTCAATGAAAATATCGGGAGCATAGGAGTTCTTGATAATGAACTGCTTTGAGCTGTAATCCACAAGAACTGCATATTTTACAGGGATATTTCGCTCTACTACACGCCATTCTGAGCCGTTGTCAAGAGTATTCCAGCGGTACTGCCAGTTTGACTTTTCGTCAAGGACTACCGTATCGTACAGCTCGCCGTCCCTGAACAGGTCAACGGTGACATTTACGGGCCGTGCCATGTAGGAATCATCATTGTCAGCCCATATCTTTCTTACTGTGTAGCTGCTGGCTTCTCCCTGAAGGGTGATAACGCTGTATATCTTCGGGAAGGCTTCTTCAGCTGAGCCGTCCTCTTTTATTTCAAAGAGAAGGGGAGTTGCAAGATATGTCAGGTGTTCTTTCTGGACTTTTTTAGCGACTGCGAGATAAAGTCCCTTATCAAGGCCGTTGAATACCGCTGCACCACTGCTGTCAGTGATACCTTCTGCGTCAGCTTTTATGCGGTCGCCAATGATAAAGCTTTCTATAGCCTGGGCGATACCGCGGACATTGTCCTCAGAAAGCTCGCTCATATCAACGGGATACTTTCTGTATTCTCCTGTCAGTGAAAAGCTGCCGCTGCGGCGTTCTCCGACCTTGTATATTTTCCAGTTCATGTCTGAGACCTTGACGCTGTCCTGTGCACATATAAGAGTAACAGATGATCCTGCCTCAGCTGAATGGCTGTATGGCATTGCGTAGGAGAGAAGCATGACTATGCATAGCATACTCAGCAGAACTGAACATATTTTGTTTTTCTTTTCAGACATTAATATCACCCTGCTTTCTGTTTTGTATTATTTCTTTGGCTTTTTTCTCCGTCGTTTATCACTGATGAATATCAGTGTGAATGTTATAATAAGCAGCGGTACGGCTGCTATCGGAGCTACTATCAGAGGATCTATCCTAAAAGCCTCGTTCCTTACAAATACACCGACTTTTTTCTCCTCTGTATTTCCGGTCCGTACTCCTCTGACAAGCAGCCTGTGGGTATTGATACCGTAGGGAGTGCAGGTCAGGAGAGTGCAGTAGTCTTTGCCTTCAACGATGCGAAGGTCTTCAAATTCCTCGGGGAGAACTGTTTTTATCTGGTCAATTTCATATGTGAAGCGGCGGTCAAGTACGGTAATGGTAAATGTATCGCCTACACCAAGTTCGTCAAGATCAGTGAAAAGCTTTGCGCTGGGGAGTCCTCTGTGTCCTGAGAGTACACAGTGAGTCGATTCGCCGCCTACAGGCAGACTTGTGCCTGAAAGGTGACCTACTCCGACCTGAAGGACTTCCTTTTTGATACCGTGGTATATGGGCAGCTCAACATTGATCTTGTCAATGTCAATATATCCCATTATGCCTGCCCCGGTAATATCAAGAGTATCATCGTAGCCGCTTACAAGAGACGGCTCAAAAAATGCAGATGGCTCGTCATGAAGCCTTTTGTTGTAATCCTCTGCCTTTTTAAACACAGCCTCGATCTCTTCTTCCGATGAAACGCTGAGCCTGTCGTTATATTCTGAGATGACCTTTGAGGCGTGTTTTGAGTTAAGATAATCACTTATTGCTGGATATAGCAGTACGGACAATCCGACGATAAACATTATTAAAATTGCAATGCTGAAAAAATGCTTTTTCATCGGATCCTCCCTGCTGCAATACCTGCGGCGGAGGTCATAGCCTTACCGCCGCAATACTGCAAAATTAGGAAATTACTTTTCGTTAATGCTCATTCTCTTTTTTACAACAAGAAGAATCAGTGCTCCTGCAACCAGAAGTCCGCCGATGATATAGAATAATTTTGTGCCCATGCCGCCAGTGCTCGGAAGAGTTACACCCTTGTTGTTTTCAACTGTGAATTCGTATATGCCTGTGGGTTTTGTAAGTGCCTCTCCGTCCTTTGTTACTGTCCAGTTAGGACCTTCCAGTGTCGGAGCAGCTGTGATACTGATATTTATCGGGTTAGCAAGCTTATTGTAGCCTGAAGGAGCTTCGGTCTCAGTTAGAGTATATGTGCCTGAGCCGAGTCCTGCAAATGTAAGCTTGCCCATGTCATCAGTTATAGCTTCAACATATGAATCCTCTCCGCTTCCGCTGTGCGAAGTTGATTTTTCATCAAGTATGTACTTGGTTTCTGTGCTCTCGTATTGAGCAGATGTTTCAGCTGTAGGTGCTGTCAGTGTGAATGTGCCGTCTTTAAGCTTATAATATGTTCCTGCGGCATCAGCCTTGAAGCTTTCAGCATTTGCGATTATTACCTTGTTGACGCCTGAGCCCTTTAATTCAAACTTTGCTCCTGCGAGAGCTGATTTGTCAGCGCCGTCTATCTTGTTGAGCATAAGGCTTGTGGTGTAGGTCTTAGTGTTTGAATCAGGAGTCTTGCCGGTAACATCTCCGTCACCCGGAGTTGTGCTGGGCTCATTTTCGCCCTTGTACTCATGGTTAGGATTGTTGGAATATGTAAGGTTTACCTTGTTTTCATTGCCTTTTTCAGTTCTGTCGGCTTTATCGTTGAGTTCTGCGGAATAAGTCACCTTTATGGCTTTGCCTGTCTGATTGCCGTAGTTTCCCTTGAAATCCTTCATTACTATCTGGAATGAATAGCCATCAGCAGCAGCCCCTGTTTGTACTTCATAGTTAGAGGAGTTTATCGGAGTGGTCATATCGTCGATATAGACCTTTACGGTTGAAGGCTTGAAATCAAGTCCGCTGCCCATTGTATCGTTGATAACATAGAAATACTTGTTATAAGCGCTCATGTCAGGGACCTTTGAATCAAGCTGGAAATCAACAGAATCTCCGATGCTTGCTGTATTTGCCTCTTTAAGTCCGTCGCTCTCAATTATCTTCTTTGTGATAGCGGGAACGTCTTCCTTTGCCTCTATTGTAACAGAATCAACTACCTTGAGGATATAATCGGTATATGCACCAAGCTCTGAGTTGTCCAGTGTGCCGTCCTTGTCTTTGATGAAGTAATATCCGGGAGCGTTCATTGTAAGCTTGTTGTTGCCGGCTGTACCTGATACTGTTGGTGAGGCGGAAAGATTTGCTGCAGCTATGTCTGCAAACTTCTGGAGCATTTTTGTATCGTCGCTCCACTGGTCTATGACCTCAGCTACCTTTTGTGCGCTGTCGCAGGAAGCGAATGCGTTTGGCGTGCCAAATTCCGATGACGCCTTCAATGCATCAAGCAGAGCTGAGCCGTTTACTCCGGAGCCCCATACAACATTTGAAAGAACAGCGTCATCGCCCGTTCCGTGGAGGTCGCCTGCGAATACCTGATAAGCCTCATATGTATGTGTGGCGTTATCATTTGAATCATCAGCCTTGTTTATAGTTACTGTGTAGTCTTCTGCATAAGAAGCAGGGATAGCGGACATTCCGAGTGAAGCAGCCATAGCTGCTGAAAAAAGAGCTGCTGTAAAGCGTTTGAATGTTTTTTTCATAATATCACCTTTCGTAAATAGATTTTGTTTTTGTTGCGTTATAAGGAGGTATCATTTATCCTCCTTTCTTTTTCGCAGCAGAAGTGCTGCAAAAGAGAGTATGATAATGCATGAACCTGCTGCCATAAATGGCACTGTTCCGCCTCCGCCTGTTGACGGGAGCCTGTAGATAGGAAGTGTTTCGTTAAGTACTTCATTGAGAGAAGCCTTTATCGTAAAATCAAGACCTGTGTGTGTCGGACACTTGTTCAGAGCGTCGATAACGCTTTGATGATCCATTTCAAAATTAACACTGTCAAGGAATATGTTATCTCTGGAAGATATATCATCTGATGATGAAGAGATGACATTGCCGCTTGCATTGTATTTAGTTACTGTTTCGGTTTTGGGAACGAGAAGAAGCTGAATATCAAACAGAGCTGTATCCGTATTATAGAGCGAGAAGTTTTTGTCATTTCTCAGATAAACGTAATCTCCGTTTTTTATCTTCATAGCATTTGGATTTGCGTTCTGATCTTCACATTTGATATAGTTAGAAGTAAGCTCATACTGAGTATCTCCCGGATTTCCGTGGCGGTAATAATCGTCAGTAAAGAAAGTTTGTATCGTAGAGCCATTTGAATCAAGTATATCACATCTGTTGACATTTGCAACATATGCTTCATATTCAGTAATAGTCTCGATATAGCTTCCGTCGGGGGCAGATACTTTTTTAGTTGCTTTATACGTTCCGCCTTCTGCTATTTCAATATCTGCATGAGTAAGGTTGACATTTGCGTCTCTGACCTTGATATATATTGTTTTGTATTCACCGTCACAGTATATCGCTACGCTCTGAACATTATCGCCTGTATTGTCAAATGCTTTCAGAGTTGCATATTTATAGTTCCCGTCGGCACTGCTTTCAAGAGTCATCCACCTTGACGTATTATTATCCGTCGGGAAATAGAACCATGCATCCTGATTTACTCGAGATCTCGGTATCTTTAATCTTATAGTATCTCCTGTTTCGATCACTATCGGATTATTTTGATTATTATGTGTTCCATATATACTTAAAAAATCATAATCAATAAGCTTTTCTTCAAGTACTCTTACATAAAATTCCTTTATATCGTTTTGGGAGAATTGGTATTTTATGACGACGTCGCCTGCTTTATTGGCTGTATATTTTCTGACCTTTTTGTAGTAGGTATTTCCGTCACTGCCTGTAACAGAAATATTCTGAGATTCGTCATAATTACCGGGGATCAGGATATTTTTATATTCATTTTCCCGATTTGTATCATAATAAAACCATTTGTCGGGGAGCCGTGAATATCCTGCAATAGAAATTGTATCTCCCTTTTGGATAATATACGGGTAATATGGAGAATTATGAACGTATCCGTTGTCATTCGGCAGCCATGTCAGCTCCTCCAGCGATTCATGGAGCTTGTCTTTTTCGACTTCACCGAGAGCGGTTACTACATATATGGAAAAGCTTTCTGCTTCAAAAACAGCACTGCTTTCAGACACTTCGGCATTTTCAACTATTTCAGCACCGCCGCTGTCATCAAAATGGAGCAGGCTGAATTCCTTGCCGCTGAGCTTTTGTTCTTCGGGAAGACCTATCTCAACGTGTACCGCAGAGCTGTCGGCAGGTTCAAGCTCAATGCCCTCGGGAGAGAGGAATGAGATATCAACGGCAACTGCCTTGATGTCATTTGTCCCTGTTCCAAGAGCTCCTGCTGCTTTTTCAAGAACTGTATCATCGGAAACATCTGCGGCGAGCATTTTTGTTCCGTCTGGGAATATACCCTTTTCAGCCGAAGCAAATACAGTTATTCCCGAGCCGCTTTCTGCCGAAAACTCTATAAGAGATGCATTTTCTGTTTCGGGCGTTTCCACAGGTACATATCCTGCGATATGCTCATCTTCGGGAGACCAGCTGCATTCTGCTACAGCTCCGCTGACCTGTCCCTCAATGGTGGTGATACATGGCTCAGCGGTATCGGAGGATATTTCGGAAATGATTCCCGAGCGGTCTGCCTTACCATCAAGGTCTGTATCAAACAGAAGAACATCTCCTCGTTTGGGCGAGCCTTTATTAAAAGGTGAGAGCACTCCTTTTTCGCTCAGCTTCATCGACCATGCCCAACAGCCTGAGCTGAAAGGTATGTCTGTTTCCTTTACACCTGCATAATACAGGCAGAAACAGGTGAACATCGTATTCCAGTCACCGTACGGATTTCCGAACCAAGCGCCGTAGCGGCTGTAATTCTTATGTGTACAGCCGTCTTCGCCGACAATATAATTCTGAGTGTTTTCGGTATAGCCTAACTGCGAAGCTGCTATAAGAGCGGTATTTTCCGCAAGCTCATCTGTGAGCTCGGGAAGTGTCGATACCCATATCTTATCAGTTTCGCATAATGAGGCATCGGGAGCTGACAGTGCAGCTGCTGTGCCATTTTCAGTATTATCAAGCGTATTATCTGTCATTGCGGTTCCTATACCGCGAAGCTGCCAGAAAACGCCTGTAGAAACAAATACCGACATGGCTGTTATAAATGATGCCAGCCGTCGTTTTTGTTTCTTTTCCAAGTGAAGCTCATTAAGATATTTCTTCAAGGAGTTTTTCAAATGCATCCCCCCTTTCATATTGAAATGTAATATAATGATCAGTCAGCAGACCATATCCTGAAGAGGTATCTGCCGACCATCTGGTCGTAATCTACACAGCCTACAGCGGTGCTGCGGCTGTCAATAGAGGTCTCGCGCTGATCTCCCATAACAAAAAGCTTCCCTTCGGGGACGGTATAGGGAAGATCTATATCGCATTCACCCAGAGCCTTATTTGTTACATAGGGCTCGTCAAGAAGCTTTCCGTTAAGATATACATTTCCTTTTTCGTCGATGTCGATATTGTCACCGGGAAGTCCTATGACACGTTTGAGCAGAAGCTTGTTCTGCCATGAAACGCAGCATAGCTCACCTGTAGAAAAATGTTTAGTTTTTACAAGTAGTATAATATCTCCGTTGCTCAGAGTAGGCTGCATACTGTCTCCCGATACCTGAATTACAGGCAGGAAGAGCATAGAGATCAGAACTGCGGCAGCAGCGACTACAAGGAGCGTGGAAACAGTGCTTTTGATGATGCGTCGGAATTTTGCCTTGCGATCAAGTCTTGCACGTTCTGCCGCAACCTGTTCAACAGGCGGAAATTCTGAGCTTTTTTCGTCTGTGGTATTCACCATTGAATAAACGAGGTCAACGAGTTCTCGTTTGTTCAGGTTTCCAAATTCCTTTTTTGACATTTTTTATCCCGCCTTTGTCAAAAATGAATTACAATATGTATTAATTATAACACACGTTTATATTTTTATCAATAAAATCATAGAAAAAATTTCAACAAAAATAAACTGTGCCAATTGTTGATTTTGCAAGAAATGCCATGCTTTAAAGGCTGATTCAAAAAGAAAAAATAAAGTGTTTAAAGCGGCTATTGTGCATATATTCGCCTGAACTTCAAGATTTAATATTTACATCAATAATTTCAGAAAAAGACAGGCGAAACCAATACAGGTATCGCCTTTATTACCATTTGGTTTTAACTTTTTCTTTGAAAGGCGGATCATCTATTTGCGAAAAGTCACTTTTTGCGTATATGTCATTTATTCATGCTTGTGGCTATACCGCATCTTCTGTGTACCTCGTTCGTAAGGGCGTCAAAGTATATCTGAGGATTGACTTTGTTGTATTCGGTATTGTATTCCTCCCATGTTTTCTCAAAATCATTGCTCATTACCATAAGAGGCATATATTTCCGCTTCAGATCACTTATCAGGCTTGCTACCTTTCCGTAATCGGTTTCCTTTGTAACTGAGCTTTCAAATGACCACATAGGGTACCAATCAGGATTATCCAGCGGGGGATTGAGAAAATCGGTGTAGGTCTGCTTTCCGTAAGCGTCGAAGCACTTCTTGATAGCCGGAGCAAGGTGATCGTGGAAGATATTGGGCTGATTGCCCGGAGTATAGGCGTTCTTTCCGTCAGGTGCCATACCGCCGTAATGTGGCATATAGCTGTACTCACATTTGTGCTTTAACGAGTAAGCGTCGTCGCGCCAGTTGTTGTACTGCTCCTCGGTCTGGTCAAAATAGCCGTTTTTATTGATAAAATAATCTGTTCCCTCAACTCCCCAGTAACGGAGATTGAGTATCTCAGGCTCGATGAGCTTGCTCATGAATTCAACGGCGCCGTCGGGGTTAGAGCAGCTGATGCTGACTCCTACACCTGTTGAAGCGTTGAAAGCAGGATTGTCACGATACCGCTCTGTAAGAGTTCCGTCGATAGTAAGTCCGAATGGGATATATGTACATTCGGCAGGGAGCAGACGTTCTGTGCTTCCAAAATTCCAGTGCTGGTCAACCATTCCCAGAACCCTGCCTGTAGCAAGCTTATCGTAATAATCAGCGGTCTCCATAAAGAAGCAGTCGTGGTCTATTATGCCTTTGCGGTATTCCTCATTAAGCTTGCTGAACCACTTTTTTGCCGTGGGCAGGAGGTTGTAGTCCTTTGCTTCCAGAGTATCCGGATCAACGAAGCAGCAGCCGTCATTGGGATGACCGTCAAGAAACATAGGCGGATTGTCCAGTGCAAACATACGGACATCAGTTGCCTGTATCTCATAGCCTATATAGGGTTCGCCGTTTTCATCAACAGGATTGGCGGCGATATAAGCTTCGATAAGGTCAAAATAGTCGTCCAGCGTTTTTAGCTGAGGGTAATTTGCCCATTCAAGCACCTTGACCTGTATCCAGAATGCTTCGCCGTCGTGAACATTGCCTGTCACCTGCTTATTTACCGCAGAAAACAGCGGTATATAGTAGATATGGCCGTCCTCGGCTCGAAGTGTTTCCCATTCTGCGTCTGTATACAATGCTTTAAGATTTGGGTATGTGTCCCAGTAATTATCAAGCGGAATAAAAGCGCCTTCCTTGATAAGACGCTGACAGTTCGGACCGTCAGGTGAGATAAAATCGGGATATTTTCTTGATATTATCATATCACTGAATATCTTGTCAATATCGGCTTGGTCCTCCATCCATTCTTCATAAAGGATATAGCCTGTTTTTTCAGCTATGATATTTCTGATCTCGTTATCTTCGTCCAATTTGGCGTCGCTGCGCGCACAGTACAAGCCTGTGAACTTCTGTATCTCGGGCTTTTGATCCTTGTTTTTTCCGAATGAACAGCCAACGGAGGAGAATAATACAGTTCCAGTGAAAAATGCTGAAAATATTTGCTTTTTGGTCATGATACCGCCTCCCTTCGATAGTTTTTTTGTTAGGAACAGGCTCAATCTGCAAGCTAAAAAACTAAACATATATTATATGTATATTATATCATATTATCATTGCTCTCGTCAATTTATACCAATAAAAGTTGATATAAAATTAACATTTTTGCAACATTTGTGAGTGGCTGTTTGCTTTTAGCAATTACGGCGTAAAAAAGTCGGAAAATACGCTGTTTGGCAAAAAGGAAAACGGCTCTTTCCATATGATCTCATTGACTAAACAGGCATTTTATGCTAAAATAAGCAAGGGTGATAATATATGCTTATGATCTCAATGATAGATCTGGACAAACGTGAATTTCACAGCCATGCACATAAAATGCTCAGAGAGTGTCTGCGTAAAAAATGCATTGAATACGGCGAGGATACGCCGATCATCAAAGGCAGACTTGGCAAGCCGTCTATTGCAGATCACCCTGATATACATTATAATCTTTCCCATGCCGACGGTATAGCCGCCTGTATGGTTTCGGACTGCGAATGCGGCATAGACTGTGAGAATGTCCGCGATTTCCGTCCGAATGTGATGAAGCGGGCTTTTTCCGAAAATGAGCGTGAAATGGTCGAAAAAGCTCCCGAAGGTGAGAAAGATCTGCTGTTTTTCCGCCTGTGGACTTTGAAAGAAGCCTATGTAAAGGCGCTTGGCATAGGTATTTCCTATCCTATGGACACGGCTGAGTTCAGCTTTGACGGCGAAAAAATCGTTACCGACATCAAGGACTGCCGTTTCCGTCAGCATATACTCAAGGATGGCAGATTTGTGGTATCAATATGTGAAATACTTGTTTAAAGGGTTTTCGTATCTTTGTGGAACATCGGAGCAATAGGACTTTTTTCGCGGTGCTGTGGCTGTGCAAAATTCCTAAAATCAACGGGGAATTTCGTTCAAATCAGGAAAATTTCCTCTCCGCCCTTGCATTGCCGCTGATTTTAGGGTATAATATTATTATAATGAACGTCAAAAATTTGACGTTCATTATAATAAAAAGATTAAAAATGCCTCGCACATTCGCAAACTTACGTTTGCTCCGTGCGTATCGGCAAATAGCAAACGCCAAATCCTTTTTTGTCGTTTGCTATATGTAAATGTATTCCAAGCAGCGGGAGGCTGATATTATGTTCGATAAAACCATGACTTTCTCCGTAAATGAGGACAAAGAAGCTGAACTCAAGAAGAATCTCACTATCATCTACGATGCACTCACAGAAAAGGGCTATAACCCCGTAAATCAGATAGTAGGCTATATCCTCTCGGAGGATCCTACATACATCACGACCTACAACAACGCAAGAAGTCTTATCCGTCATATTGACCGCGATGAGCTTTTGCAGGTTCTGGTAAGGTCTTATCTTAACGCATAAAATAAAGGACGGTCAGTGACCGTCCTTTTTTAGTTCTTAACTATCAGCTCTTAATTCTGCTCGGTGCTTTTCTCGGTTTCCTTTATTTTGCCGTCATATGGCCTGAAACAGATATTCAGGTCTACATCTCCCTCGATACCGGGGACTCTTCCCGTGTTGGAGTACTGCCATATCTTGAAATCATAGTAGAATGATGGCTTTTCTGCATACTCTGCAAGCCAGAAGTCATAGTCCTTTATTCTCGGCAGGTCAAGCTTATGCATTGCAGTTCCTGTGTTCTGATATACCATAGGAGTATATCCCGAGTCCTTAACTCTCTCGCAGAACGCCACACAGCAGTCTGCAAGAGCTTCAACGCTGACATTGTCTGTTCTTGCCGCGTCGTGAACTATCTCCCAGTCGTAAACCACGGGATATGTTATCTTATAATCAGCAAGAGCGTCGATAACTGCGTCAGCCTCTGCTACAGCCTCGTCAGCGTCTGTAGCCTGAGAATAGAAGTATACTCCCACCTTTATGCCTGCGTCAAGAGCCCCCTCGATATTACGCTGAAATGCCGAATCATAGGTAACTATTCCGTCACCGTATGTACGATAGCCCACACGTATGAACGCGAAATCAATATCTGCCTGCTTTACCTGCTCCCAGTCTATCTCGCCCTGAAACTCGGATACATCGATACCTGTAGTAGATACCACCTCGCCGTTTTCCTTGTAGTAAGCATAGCCGTTGCGCATGGTGAGCTCATTAAGATCAATTGTGCTTGCCGGAACGTCTGCATAAACAGGAACGAAAACTTCGCCGTATGTACCGTCGTTCATGAGTATCTTCTTACCGTCAAGCTGATAGAAGGTCTCTTCTTTTTCTATTACCGCTCTCCTGCGTATCTCCTTTGTGCTTGCATTTGCAGGGACAGCCTCGTTTTTGCCGCGGATAAATGCTGCCCATATCAGCAGGATGGTAAGTATCAGGATTATAACAGCTTCGACAAGCGCAATGCTTTTGAAGCGGATACGTCTTTTGTTGTCTGCCATTGTTTTCTCCTTTACAGGTTTTATTTGTCTGTAAGTATATAATACCACATTTTTCGCAGTTTGTAAACCTCAAATTTCTTACAATTTCGTCACTATATGGCGTTTTCACTGAAAATTCATCTTATTTCCATTGACAAGCCCTGACTTATAGTATAAAATTATTATTGCAATATCTATTTTATTACAGGAGAGATCAATATGGAGTACAAGTATAGGACAAAAATGGTCTGTGCTCAGGAGATAAGCTTCAATATCGACGGAGACGTTATTACCAATATCGCTTTTCGCGGCGGCTGCAACGGCAACCTCAAGGCACTGTCAAAGGTCCTTGACGGCTGGACTGTTGAGCAGATAGAGGCAAAGCTCAAGGGCAATACCTGCGGTCAGCGCCCCACTTCATGCGCAGATCAGCTCTGTCTGGCTGTGAGAGAGGCTTATGAGGCACAGGAGTAATAAGAGCTAAGAGCTTAGAACTTAGATCTGAGAATGTAGGGGCTGCCACAGGCAGCCCTGAATCTTACTTGATATATATTTAAATTATGCTAAAAATGGCAGCCTAAGCTGCCATTTTTTCATTTTTTTCGGTTCACAAAGTCACTTATGCCTGTGTACAGCGTGAAAGCTACCTTTTCGCGGTATTCCTCGGTATTGAGCAGAGCCGCCTCCTCGGGGTTAGAGAGAAAACCGCACTCAGCCATTACCGTGGGGTTCTCGCTGTAGTAGCACAGGAAAAGCTCCTTTCCGCAGAGCTTTATCTCACGGCTGTTTTCGGGCTGCAAAAGCTCCTTGAATCGGCTCTGGAGCGCACGTGCAAGGGCTTCGCTGTTCTTATTGCTGTTCGAGTAGAACATCTGGGCACCGCTGTATTTGGCGTCCGTAAACTGGTTCTGGTGTATGGAAATGCACACGGCGCTGTCTGTTTCGTTGAACAGCTTCAGCCTGTTGTCCATGTCAGAGCTTTTCTGCTCCGCGATGCCTGCTATCCCATCATCGTGGATAGACCTGTCAGTGTCACGCGTTACCTTGACCTCATATCCGTTTATTTCCAGCAAGTCACGAAGCCTGAGCAGTATATCAAGGTTTATGCCCTTCTCAGGCACCCCCTCCGCCGATGTACAGCCCCCATCAATACCGCCATGCCCTGCATCAAGCACGATTATGGGCTTTTCATTGTCAAGGTCTGTCAGTGCTGTCGGCAGAGCTCCTTTCTCTGCCCTTTCGGCGATACGCGAAGCTCCGTACAGCGTGAACAGCGCACAGCCGCACAGCAGTGCTCCACTGACTATCTTTCTGTGTGTTTTTCTCATATCTTGTTCTCCTTTAAAGAAATTAGTCACTGAATTATATGGAAAAAACACATTATATATGCAAAATCTGCGATCATATGGTCGGAAATTTTCATGCCTTAGCAAAGCTTTTGATAAGATTTAAAAGGTATTTCCGGATAAGCCAAAATATGTATAACAAGGTATTGAAAGCTTTTTAAAAAAGTGATAAAATATTTTTTGGAAAAAATGTCCTACTTGTTGTCACAAGTACGAGTGTATATAATGAAAGCGATCGCTGAACAGAATAGAAGGAGGAATGCATATGACAGATCAGGAGCTCAAGGAACACATGAAACGATCTCCGGAAGAGTGCATGAGAGCAATTTTCGATGAATACTGCAATTATGTATATATTATAGCTGCAAATAAACTTAAAAGCTGCGGTACTAAGGAAGATATAGAGGAATGTGTGAGTGATGTTTTTACAGAGGTGTTCAAAAAGATAAATTTTATTGGTGAGCGTGAAGGAGACCTGAAAGGATTTATCGGAGTAATTGCCAAGCGCAAAGCAATAGATATGTACAGAAAACTAAATGTAAAAGCTGATAGAACGATTTCTACTGACGATGAAGGCTTCATAGAAATATCGTCAGGCGAAAACATAATTGAATCTGCTGAGATGTCAGAGCGTAATTCCATCTTACTTAATAAAATAAAAGAATTAGGCGAACCTGACACAACGATAATAATAAAACAGTACTACTATAATATGACAGTAACTGAAATAGGAAAAGCAATCTCAATGACAGCAGCCGCAGTACAGAAACGAAGCGTCCGTGCAAGACAAAAGCTGAAAAAGCTGCTTTGTGAAGTCGGCATTAATTATTAAGGAGGGATATTATGAATAAGAAAGACGAAATGTTCAATGAGTTTGAAATTGATCTTGAAACTGCAAACAGAATTGCGAAAGAGTATCCGTCCCTGTCAGATTCAGCCAGAGAAAGGATGTTTAATATGACTAAGAAAAAAATGAATATATCAGATTATACTGATGAGGAAAACAATAACAGCGTATATGGTGTAGAAAGATACAATCGTCCAAGATGGATAAAATTTGTAAGTATGGCAGCGACATTTGCTATAATCGCAGGCGGCATCGGAGGCGGAGGCTATCTGCTCCACAATATGAAGATGTCAGCTCCGCCTGTAAGCTCATCATCAGAGACAGAAGTTACTACCACATCTTCTGTGACAACAAATGTTACCACAACTACAGCAGTTGCTGAGACAACTACAGCGACAACTGAGGCAAAGAGACTGACTCCTGAAGAGGCAGCGCATAAGCTTACAGATAGTTATTGGGATTATGAGTGCTTCTTTGATAGTGTTGCACATACAAAGGCTGATTATGATGCTGAAAGTTTAAAGTTCAATTATACTATGCAGTATGCTGGATATACACCTGATATTGAGCTTACTTATTACAAAACTATTGATGAAAGACTTACAGAGAAAACTATGGACGGTCTGAAGAAGATATACAATACTTATTTCAGCAAAAACTACGATCCATTCTATTCTGTAAATGCTGAATATACCAATAACAATGAATTATTCGGACCTTCATTTACAGCAGATACTCTTCCTGCTGACGGCAAATTGGATCGTGCATATACCTACATCATGTATGAGGGTGAATTATACCAGTATTGTCCGGGTAAAGGCTATTTTGGCGGTTATTATTGGACAGATGAGCAGATAGATATATCTGATGTTACAGAAGGCTCCTTTACATTGAATAGAAAATTTAAAAATGATGGAAATGAGGTATATGAGCCATCAAAGGGCGAAGTAACATTCAGAATAGCATTCGATGAAGATGCTCAGGATTGGAGAATCGAGCAGAAAGATGTTGAATATGAATACCATGATACTTCTTCAGCAGCCGCAGAATGATCCTATAGCTGTGGGATAGGCTGAACATAGAAACCGCCCGAACCTGATGAAAGTTCGGGCGGTTTTTTATATATCATATCAATATGGGTGAGTAAATTCAGTATCAGGCAATGGCTTTGCGTTTTCATTGAAGGCTATCTCGGAATATCCGGTTGCGAATACAGCCTCGCCGTTCTCATTCAGGAAAAGCTGTTTAAGCACGACGCCTGTTTCCTTATCTACCAGCATTTCAGTATAGTCTACAAGCGACATAGGATTATATATAAAATCTCCTGTTTCATCATGGACACCGTCCGAGTAGCTTTCCTGAGAATAGGTCAGAGGAGCTTTGTATCTATCAGGTATATCCGCTCTGAGAAGAAGGCATTCTCTGCCCATATAAGTTTTGCCGTCCTCAACCTTCATAGATGAGATGTCTATTGAACAAAGCTGACTAAGTGCACTGAACGGAGCTCCCTTATATACGCAGTCATTTCTTATTAAAGTATTATATATCGTTGAGTTTTTATACTTCTTTTCAAAATCATCTTCTGAAAGCGTTGTTTTGTCCTTGTTATATTCAATGAATTCATCAGCCTTGAAGTAGCATGAATCACGGTCAAATTTGTAATTTCTGAGCCCCGACATATTCGTATTGCCCGGGAATTCCTCGCCGTAAAGCGCACTGTCGGTGTTTGAGTACAGGGCCTTCCCTTCAAACAAATAGTTGATATTGGAGCGGTAACCATTGGATGAGAGATACGGCTCGCCTATTTCGTACCAGTTTTCGTCCATGATATCATTGGATATGATGTTTACATGGAATGGTTCCTGAGTCCAGAATCCGGTGTCCGCACTGATGTCGAACTGGAATGAGGTGATAGAGTCAGGAGCAATGAGCTCTCCGCTTATTTTGTCGCAGTAATGGAAATTGTTGAGCATTCTGCCGACAATCCCCTCTGTATCGGTCATATCATAGCTTGTAAGATCAACTTCATCTGCGGAATAACTCATATGAGGGACTGATTCATAGGTCTCGGTATAATCCCAGACCTTGTGGATCATGTCATCGAATGGTTCTTCAACTTCGATATAGTTGTTGCTATATATATCTAAAGTATAGATCAGCTCGAATGCTTTCTTCGCGGTGTTGTCGCCCTTGAAAAGCTTTTTCATCTCGCCGTTGTCAAACATGATATAAAAATCGCTGTTTTCAAGCCAACCTTCACTTGTATAGTCCTCGCCTATGAGGTACATATCAAGTCTGAACGGCGTTCCCTGATTATAGATGAACAAACTAACAGGAGAAATATCGAGCTTTGTATCATCGGGCATTTCGTTCCACTGACCGCTTTTTAAAGCCTCTCCCGTTTTCTGCGCTATATCCTCCGGTATTTCATAGATCATCGCATAATCAGGAAAAGGCGTACAGCGCATTCTGTCCCATGAAACAGCGTCGAATATGCTGCCTTCCTCGCCGAGAGACGCAGGCTCTGAGGCAGAAGAGCTGTGCTCGTTCTTGTTGTTAGGGGTTCTGTCTTTCATCAGGTATACGCTGCCTGCGATACCGCCGATAAGTACAGTACAGGCAGCGGCAGCAGACAATACCTTCCACAGAGTTCGCGGACGGTAAGGCTCAGAGCCGCTTACATATTCCTCATGGAGCTCTGAATTGTCTTTTTTTCTTATATCATATTTTTTTCTGCTCATTTCCAGTATCTTTTTCTTTTCATCATCGCTGACAGGCTGGACCTTTTCGGAAAGAGAAGCTAATTCCTTTATATCAGCATTTTCCATAATACCGAAATCTATTTCTTTGCTGCTGTTTTTCATAATTCTGCCTCCTTTAATGTTATATTCACATCGATCAGTTTGTCCTTTAGCTTTTTTATGGCACGGGAACATCTTACTCTGACAGCGGCAGGCGCAAGAGAAACATTTTTCGCTATTTCATTTGATTTCATACCATAGTAGTATTTTTGTATGATAATAGATGAATCAGGCTCGCCCAGTTCCTCTACTAGCCGCAGAAGTGTCCTGCGGAGATCGGCTCTTTCGGCATTGTCAGCAATATTCTCGCTGTCTGTTATACTGTCTGCTCCGCTTTCCTCCAGTGAAAAGGTCCTGCCGTTTCTGCTGCTGAGGCTGTGGAACATATTGATCGCCTTTCTTATCGCAACTGTGCTTATAAATTCTTTGATATTGCTTTCGCCCTCAGAAATGTTGTCAAAGTATTCAAATACATCTGCAAAAACATCGCTGACGCATTCTTCGATGTCCTCCTTGACAGCACAGCTTCGCAGTTTATTGAAAACTATAGTGTAAACATAGCTGAAGTATTCCTCAAACAGCGTATCCTGTGCTTCTCTGGGAGATTTGTTGAATAGAATGTGGTATTCCTTGTCTGTCATGACAGTTCTCCCTCCTTTATTTGAAAAGTAGTTATGCGCATTTCTGCTTTCATTATATATACTCAAAGTGACATCAAAAAGTGTAACAGAATGATCTGTGTCTGTTTTGACATTTACCTTCTAAAAAATTATTAATAAAAATATTATAGAATAAATAAAAATCGTTGTCAACTGATTTTGCGTTCAATAATGCTCTAACATTCGACGAAGCTGCTAAGTATCGGAGGATCGAGCAGACTGATCCTATAGCTGTGGGATAAGCTGAACATAAAAACCGCCCGAACCTGATAAAAGTTCGGGCGGTTTCTTATTTTTCTTCGGTATCAGTCATGATGTCATCTTTGGAAACTGTTTGGGGATGAAACACTACAGTCCCTGTTTCTGTACTAATGAAATACATATCGTTTTCAAACAGTTTTTTCAGCAAGCTAATGGAACTCTTTATCATCATGATCAACACCTTTTTATATTTCTTATGGCACATATTATTACGGAAGGTCATTTAAGAACGTTCAGTTCAACATCGTCCTGCTTTCCACATCCGCTCTGTACAAATGAGCACTGAGCGGAAAATGTGCTGTATGGAATACTTACTTGTTACCATTTGTACAGCTCCTTTCCTGTGTGGTATGTATATATGATGTACCAACTAAATCTTGAATCTGATACTTGACAAAAATGAAATTTCTCTGCGTTGCAAAAGCTTGAAATACGGAAGTATTCCTGCACTTTTGTGCCTTGATAAATTCCATTTTTGTCTTCGTCTGAACTTCAAGATTTAATTGTCATATCAATATTATAACCCGTATTTTATATTTTGTCCAATCCGAATGATTTATCGGAAGCTATAAAAACAGGCTATATATTATCAGAGCTTATTATAGTATTAAGCTGTGCAACGAGGTTTTCTGCATCAAGTCCGTGAACATCTGCCGCATCGCTGATAGTCTCAACACCCGACGAGGGACAGCCCAAACAGTGCAGACCGATACTGAAAAGCAGCTCCGCAGTTTCGGGGTGAAAGAGTACAAGATCACCAATATTTGTATCAGCAGTTACTGTTTCAACTCTGTCTATATCTATTTTCATGGTACACCTCAGATGTGATAGTTTGGTTCCTTGATAGAGTCAAAAAGACCGTATTCAAAGAGTATTTCCTCAAGGCGCTCCTGAGAAAGGGGCTTAGGGATAACGAACTGTGTATTTTCTTCTATCTTCCTTGCAAGCTCGCGGTACTCGTCAGCCTGCTTTGCATCGGGCTTGTGGTCGATGACAGTCTTTTTGTGTATCTCTGCACGCTGAACCTCATTGTCACGGGGAACAAAATGTATAAGCTGAGTTCCCAGTTCTTTTGCAAATGCTGCAACAAGCTCGCGCTCACGGTCAACATTACGGCTGTTGCAGATGATACCGCCGAGACGTACACCGCCCTGTTTAGCATAGCGAGCGATACCCTTTGAAATGTTGTTTGCCGCATAGAGCGCCATCATCTCGCCGCTTGCAACGATGTATATCTCCTTAGCCTTGCCCTCACGTATCGGCATTGCAAAGCCTCCGCACACAACGTCGCCGAGAACGTCATAGAATACATAATCAAGGTCATCTGTATATGCGCCGAGACGTTCAAGAAGTCCGATAGATGTGATGATTCCGCGTCCTGCACAGCCTACACCCGGTTCGGGACCGCCTGATTCTACGCATCGTGTGCCGCCGTAGCCTTCCTTGAGAATATCCTCAAGTTCAATGTCCTCACCATTTTCACGGAGAGTATCAAGAACCGTTCTCTGAGCAAGTCCGCCGAGCAGCAGTCGTGTGGAGTCAGCCTTCGGATCACAGCCAACTACCATGACCTTGTTTCCTCTTTCAACAAGTCCTGCTGTGAGATTCTGAGTTGTAGTGGATTTACCGATACCTCCTTTTCCGTAAATTGCGATCTGTCTTATTTCCTTAGCCATTTTTATTCACCTTTCATTCTTGTATTTTTTAGGATAAACTGTACCGCTGCGAGCAGAGAGATGCAGCGGCACAGTACAGGATAAAGTTCCTGCGGACATGAAACTGTCAGCCGTGTGAGAATGTATCCTTATGCGCGATACGCTTCAGATATATCTGGTCGCCGTAGTCCTTTTCGCCGGGAACTCCTATAGCGTCTGCACGGCACCTCTGACAATGCCTGAATACATCTATGTATTTTGAAGCCTTAGCCCTGACTGCCTCTATCTGAGCGCAGGTGGGCTCGGGATAGTCCTTCAGCTCATTCTGAGGTATCAGCGGGATAATATTGTAGATCGAAGCGCCTGCTTCTTTCACAGTTTTCGCTATCTCCTCGATATGCTCATCATTTATGCCGATAACAAGCACTGTATTCACCTTTATGGTAATGCCTGCCGCACTGACTTTTCTTATGCCTTCAAGCTGATTTTTAATGAGTATCTCAACTGCTTCGACTCCTGTGTAATGCTTGCCGTGCCAGAGTATTCCACGGTTCAGTTTAGCCTCTATTTCGGGGGCAACTGCATTGACTGTGACCGTCAGTGAATCTATATCGGCTGCGATTATTTCGTCTGCCTTTTCAGCAAGGAGAAGTCCGTTTGTGCTCATACACTTGATCAAATCGGGAAACTCCTTTTTAATAAGCCGAAATGTTTCAAGAGCATAGTCAGAAGCCAATGTATCTCCCGGACCTGCAATTCCTGCAACTTTTATTGCAGGGCAAAGTTCCAGTGATTTTTTGATGACGTCTATTGCTTCTTCGGGTTTTATCACCGTTGACGCAACTCCGGGACGCTTTTCGTAGTCGTTGATGCGCCTGTCACAGAAGCGGCACTCAATATTACAGGTGGGACTTATGGGAAGATGTATTCTTCCAGTTGAACCTTTCTTTCCTCGTGCGTAGCATGGGTGCTTGTCGGTCAGTTCTTCGTAGGAGATCGCCATTCGTCCACCTCCCACAGCCTGTCGGCTATTATTTTTTCAATAAGCGGCTCAATAGGGAACGGTGCTTCGTAGACTGTAAGTCCGCGGCTTTCGAGCTGCTGTGAAGCGCCTGAGCCTATCTTTGCCACAAGCACCGCATGAACATCGCTGAGTACATCTATCACCTTGTCAAATGACGAGTCATTGTGATAATGTCCCTGACAGACACGCTCAACCTCTCTTGTGCCGATGAAATTATAATTATTATCATCGATTTCGATTATATGAAATCTCTCTGCATGACCAAAATGCTGATTTACGACGATACCGTCGGTTGAAGCGACAGCTATTCTGTACGCCATATTTTTCCTCCTTTGCTTTAGGGTATGTGATTATTATACATGGACAAATCAGCTCTGTCCAATACTTGTTACTGAGACTTGATTATTGGGAAAACCGATACCCACTCTTTTATACATTTAAATACAACGGAATTATCGCAAGCTTTATCCTGCTGTATCCCGATATCGATTTTTCTGAGAATCAATGCTCAAAAATAACAATTGGACAGATATAGGATTATGTGATAGACTAATAAACGTAGTAAACAGATGTGCTAACTATGAAAGGATTGAAAAGAATTATGAAAAGAACAAAAGCTTTATTTGCAGCAATACTGCTGTTTGCTTCGGCAGCAGCAGGCTGTGCGGAAAGAAGCACTTCGGTGAGTGACTCGCAGGTACAAGGTACTTCGCTGAAGGTAGGGTATCTGCCGTCACCCGGACATCTTCTCTATTTTGTAGCTCAGGAGGAGGGCTTGTTCAAAGATGAAGGACTGAACACAGAGCTTGTCATGTTCGGTGAAAACAACAGTGAGCTTGCAGCTCTTGAATCCGGAAAAATCGACGTCGGCGCATTCGGTTCAAGTGAGCTTATTACATTTCTGGCTGACGGACATGACATAACAGTATTCGGCGGTGCTATGATCGCCGGTCATGGACTTATTGTCAAGCCCGAGCTTGTTAAGGGAATACCGCAGGAAGACTGGTCTCTGGAATTGCTTAAAGGCAAGAACATAGGCGTTGAGGGTGTGGATTCGGGACATATCGTTTATCGTTCCGCAGCGAAAAAGCTCGGACTTGAGGATTCGATACACTTCAATGTATTTGCCGACGGCGCAGATGCTTACAACTCGCTGAAAAATGATGATATAGACGCAGCGGTGCTTTATGCACCTTATCGTATCCTTGCTGAGGACGAGGGCTATGTCATTCTTTCAAACAGCGGTAAAGTCTCAGGCTTTGAAAATCATGTATGCTGCCGTCAGGCTTCACTTACCTCCTCACTTGAGAAAGATCCCGATACTTACGAGGCATTTCTTCGGGCGCTTATACGTGCTTATCGGTTTTATATGACAGAACCCGATAAAACTATAAAAGACGTTCAGAAATATGTTGATGTTGAAGAAGGATCGCTAAAAAAGGATACTTATGAATATGATTCGCAGATCGCAAATCCCGATCCTGATATCACAGGCATGAAGAATTTTTATGATGCGCTTGTAGATACGGGATTTGTGGAAGAATTCGATATATCGCAGGGATTATCCGCTGAGCTTTATGATAAGGCATTGAAAGCCGTTGCAGCTGAATTACCTGATGATGAGGTATATAAGTATCTTCTTGAATATCATAAGGAGAGAGACTGATGGAAAGGCTTAAAAGGCTGATCTCAACGGCGCATCTTCTGTTTGCTGCGGCAGTTCTTGTGCAGTTCCTTCCGACAAAAACAAAAAAGCTCGGTGATCCGATATATGCTGTAAAGCTATTACTGCTGCTTGAAGTATTGTTTATTGTTCTTACATTAGTAAAGCCTGCTCAGAAAGATCATAAGACACAGAACGGTGTATTCGGCGTTATTTTCGCTTTTCTTGGTATCTGGACGCTGCTTACTGCTAAACTGGTCATTATTCCGCAGGATATTTTCAAAGCACCTGATATTGTTGCAGAGCAATTTGTAAAGGACCTTCCGCGGTTGATGAATGATCTGGCTGCAAGTATGATAACTATTACTATAGGGTATGTCCTTGCGCTTGCAACTGCAATACCCATAGGTCTTTTTCTCGGCTGGAATTCTCAGATCGGTAAAGTAAGTGAACAGGTTGCGAATTTTTTAGGATCAATTCCGCCTATCGTATTTATTCCGTATTCACTTGCATTGCTTCCGACCTTCAAAAGCTGTTCTGTCTTTGTCATTTTCATTACAGCTTTTTTTCCGATACTGTCAGGAAGTATGAGCGGTGTACAGAATATAAGTGAGCAGACTGTCAACAGTGCAAAGGCGCTTTGTGTATCAAAACCCACTATGCTGTTCAGGATACTTTTGCCTGCTTCACTGCCGCAGATATTTGACGGCTGTAATATGGGACTGCTGCTCTCGTTCATACTTCTTACCTCCGCAGAGATGATAGGCGGAAACAGCGGTATCGGATTTTATATACAGTATTATACTAATTTCGGGAATTTTACACGAATAATGGTTGGGATCGTATTCCTCGGAACGGTAGTAACATTAGTTACCAATCTGGTGAAAACTATAGAAGCGTATCTGCTGCGCTGGAAAAAATAACAGAAATAAACTGAAAGGAAATAAATATGGCAAAAAATATACAACTTGATCTTGAAACAGTTGAGAACCGTGAAATGCGTCTTGGTTCGATAATATCATGGGACGGAAAAGCTTCAGAGCTTGTGGAGCTGTCACGTTATGAGGAACGTGCACTCAAACATAAGGGCTGTCCCGGTGCAGGAAAAAACGGCGAGGGCTGCCGCTTGTGCGAGCTTAATATGCCTTTTAATCAGCAGAGTATGTGCGCGAATTCCATTGCAGCCTGTCAGGCAGGTAATATCCGTGACTGCGTACTTATACAGCATTCGCCTGTAGGCTGTACAGCGAGAAATCCGGAATTCAATCTGGCATTCCGCAACGGTCTTGAACGCCGTGGCATAGAGCCTCGTAATATCAATATAATGACCACGAATCTGCTTGAAAATGATATGGTGTTCGGTGCATCGGAAAAGCTGAAAAAAGCCGCAAGAGAAGCTTTTGAACGCTATGCTCCCAAAGCTATCTTCTTTTCGATGAGCTGTTCTACGGCTATAATCGGCGAAGACCTGAGCAGTATCGCATCTGAAATGGAAGATGAACTGGGAATACCTGTTGCACCTATGCAGTGCGAGGGCTTCCGTTCAAAGCACTGGTCAACAGGCTTTGATATTTCACAGCACGCTGTTCTGAGGCATATCGTAAACAAGCACCCCAAAAAGCAGCCTAATCTCATAAATATCGTTGCACTTTGGGGTACTGATTACTTTACTGATATGCTGAAGCCTCTTGGTCTGAGGGTGAATTATATCATGGATATAGCAAGCTTTGACGAGCTTGCACAAACCTCAGAAGCAGCTTGTACTTCAACATTCTGTCATACTCTTGGTTCTTATTTTGCTACTGCTCTGGAGGAAGTATATGGTGTGCCTCAGATAAGAGCGCCTCAGCCATATGGTTTTGCAGGAACTGATGCGTGGCTCCGTGCTATCGCCAAGCAGGTAGGAAAAGAGAAGGAAGCGGAGGAATTCATTGCAGCCGAGCATGAGCGTGTCAAGCCTAAAATAGAAGCGCTGAGAGAAAAGCTGAAGGGCGTAAACGGATTTGTGCTTACAGGCTCGTCCTATGCGCACGGTCTTATATCGGTTTTACGTGATCTTGGAGTTACAGTTGACGGCTCAGTAGTATTCCACCACGATCCTGTTTATGACGGGGGATATGAGGAGCAGAACACGCTGAAGACTCTCGTGGACAACTACGGTGATATTCCGAATTTTACTGTCAGCAAATGTCAGCCATTCCAGCTTCCTGCACTGCTTAGCCGTGTGAAAGCGGATTTCATTATCATTCGTCACAATGGACTTGCTCCCAATGCTGCAAGAATGGGTATACCGTCTTTTGCTATAGGCGATGAACATTTCCCTGTAGGATATGACGGCATGATACGTGTAGGAGAAGCAGTTCTTGAAGTCCTTGCGCGTAAAAAAATGAATCAGGTGCTGAAACGTCACGTTGAACTGCCGTACAGTGACTGGTGGCTCAGTCAGAAGGATCCGTTTATTCTGGCTAAGCACCCTGAGGTGCTTGACGAAACAACTAAGGAGGTGAAGGACTAATGGCTAAGAAAAAGCATACAACGATAACTCATCCTCATTATGCGTGTGCCATTGGTGCAGCGTATACAGTATCGGCTATCCCGGGAGCAGTTCCCATAATCAACTGTGGTCCCGGCTGCGTGGATCAGCAGTATTTTACCATGTCATTCTGCAACGGCTTTCAGGGCTCTGCAGGTGCAGGCGGAGACGATATACCAAGTACTAATTCGGGTGAAAACGAGATAGTCTTCGGCGGTGCAAAGAAACTGGACGGAGTTATCAAGTCAGCACTTAAAATTATGAAAGGCGAGCTGTTCGTGGTGCTGTCGGGCTGTTCTCCGCAGCTTGTGGGAGATGATGTGGCATCAGTAATAAAGCCGTACCGTGAACAGGGCTATCCGATCGTCCATGCCGAGGTCCCCGGATTCAAGGGAAACAATCTATGGGGACATGAGGAAGTTGTTCTTGCAATAATAGATCAGTTTGTAGGAGAGGCAAAGAGAGTTCACCGCCGCAGGAAGCTTATCAATCTATGGATGGGAGCTCCATACTTCAATACATTCTGGCGTGGGGATATGATAGAGATAAAACGTATTCTCGAAGCGGCAGGCTTTGAAGTAAACGTATTTTTCGGAAGCGAAAGTGCCGGCGTTTCTGAGTGGAAGAGTATTCCGAAAGCGGCGTTCAATCTTGTGCTTTCTCCGTGGCTGAACCTGAGAGTGGCAAAGCACCTTGAGGAAAAATACGGTCAGCCCTATCTGCATATACCTGTTATCCCTGTCGGCGAGGAGGCAACGACTGCTTTTCTGCGTCAGGTCGTGGAATTTGCAGGTGTAGACAACACAAAAGCCGAAAAATTCATAGAAAAGGAAGCTAAAAGATACTATTATTTCTTCGACCATTTTGCAGACTTTTTTGCAGAATACTGGTTCGGATTCCCCTCAAAGTTCACTATTGTCGGCGATGCAGCATATAATGTCGCGCTCTCTAAATTTCTCGCAGATCAGATAGGACTGATACCTGTCGGACAGATAATTTCTGATAATACGCCTGTAAAATACCGCGAGGAGGTTGCTGCTCTTTATGACGAGCTCTCCGAAGGCGTTTACGGAAATGTAGAGTTTATCGAGGACGGTTATCTCATTGAGCAGAAAATATCCGAATATGATTTCGGCAGCAGTACACCGCTTATACTCGGTTCGTCATGGGAACAGGATGTAGCAAAGGAAAAAGGGGCTGTGCTTGTGGAAGTCGGTACGATAGCTACTGAAGAAGTAGTCCTTAACCGTACATATATTGGGTATACCGGAGCGCTGCAATTTATTGAAAAAATATACTCCGCAGCGGTAGGCGGTTGATCCTTCCGATAATTTGCAGCATCTTCCGCGCTGTGTGGAGTTACCCTCGGCGTTCCGCAATATTATTTGACAGTCTCAGTCGGCTATTGATTTTAAAATGATCAGTCACTGAACTATATTGGAAAAATATACTGTATATGAAAAAATCTCCGACCATATGGCCGGAGATTTTCATGTTTAATCAAAGCTTTTGATAAGCCCTAAAAGATATTTCTGTATGCGAAGAGCATCATTGACTGTCAAGCCGTTTCCGTCGGTATCAGCGGATTTGAAGCCGGCAGAGGTGATATGTGTCGGACTTGTTCCGGTGACTCCGTATTTATTCGGATTTGCAAGTGCCTGCATGATCAGAACGGCATCTGACATATCTAACTCGCCGTCACCGTTTGCATCGCCGCGAACAGTTACTGCTGCCGGTGTTGATGAAGTGGTTGTGGAAGTTTTAGGAGCAGTGGTCGTTGATGTCTTAGATGTAGTAGTTGTTGTTGTAGTTGTCTTAGTTGTTGTAACAGTTGTGGTTACCGTAGTGGTTCCTGTTACTGCCTTTTCAGCAGTAATATGCTCGATCTTATAATCATCAGAGCCGTATTCAACGAATTTTATATTGTTTTTTGTTGCATATTCCTCAGCGTAGCTGCCTTTCTTACCATAAATAGTAAGGTTTGTACCTCTGAATACACTGCCGCTGATCTCTGTAACACTTTCAGGGATATACAGCTTTTTAAGACCTGAACAATACCAGAAATCATAATAGTTGATAGACTTTATTCCTTCAGGCAGAATGATCTCGTCAAGGAATGAGCATTCTGCAAATCCTACCTCAGGAACGATGTCTCCGCCTGTCAGTTCAACTCTCTTGAAGTTAAACGGAATAGCTGCTATACAACCGCCATAGTCGTTATCCGGATCGTTTCTGTTATAGCCGTGATGAATGAATCTGTCCTCATATTGAGCAGGGAATTTACCGCCCTGATTTGCGCCTTCATAATCAAATAATGAATAAATGAAGTTTGCTTTTTTCAGACCTGGTTCACTGCCTATAAACGGTATTGAAAGCTCTTCAAGGCTCTCACACTTATTTATGATCGTGTGACCGATCTTTTCTACAGATGTAGGGATAACAAGCTTCTTAATGCTGTGACACTCCTGGAAAGCACGTGTGCCAATGCTCTTAATGCCGTTTTCTATTTCAAAGTGCTGAAGTGATACACAGCCAATGAAAGCAGTATCTCCTATACCCTGGACAGTTCCGGGGATCTTTATGTTGTCAAGTGAAGAACAGTAAGCGAACGTTCTTCCGTTGATAGTTTCAAGATTTTTGGAGATGTGTAAGGTTTTAAGCTTTGAGCACTCTCTGAATGCACCGTTTCCTATTGTTTTGATATTGTCTGTAAGATTAAGCTCTGTGATATTATTGCAGCCGAAAAATGCGTTTACACCGATGTTTTCAATAGAATCAGACAGAGTGATCTTATCAAGGAATGAGCAGTATGCAAATGCGTTTTCAGGGATAGTATCACCGCCTGTGATCTCTATCTCTTTAAGCTCAAACGGAATTGCACTTACATGATTTGGTGCCCATATACTCTCGTTAGTATCATCGGGACCCATTGAGCAGAAGCCGTGGTGAATGAATTTGTCCTCGTATTCACTGTCGAATTTGCCTCCAAGTCCTGCGCCTTCGATATTGAAGAGCTGGTAGATAAGAGTACCTGCCGCAGTGTCTCTTGTAGCTCCTGCAAATGGCAGACTAAGCTTTTTGAGATTCATACACTTGTTGAATGCACCTGAGCCGATCTTTTCAACAGACTGAGGCAGAGTGCATGATGTCAGCTGGTGGCACTGACCGAATGCATATGCACCAACTTCAGTAACTCCGTCATGTACCTTATAATCACCGAAAGGCAGTGAGCGGCAGTTTTCAAAGGCGCTGTCTCCGATCTTTGTGATCGTTGGAGGAATATCAACTGCTACCTTTCCTTCGTTGGGCGAGCCCTCATATGTAATAGATTTAAGGTTTGTACAGTTTTTGAAAAGTCCGTTTCCTATGCTTGTGAATATGATATCTTTTTCAGCTACGTCCTTTGTTGTGCGTTCACCTGTGTCAAGATCGAATGTATCAGGCACACATGGCTCAAAGATGACCTGTGTAACCTTATCAATGGCATTTTTTGCTGCGCCTGCTGTTAAAGAATCGTCCATGTCGCCGTAACCTGTAATGAGCATAGTGCCATCGCCATATACATGGTATCCGATATGCTCTCCCAGAGCTCCGCTTGCAAGAACCTTGTACTGTGGATTTACAGGCAATGTTGAAGTAACATACGGCTTTGTTGTTATTACATATGTAGTAGTAACAATAGGTGTACCACTGTCAATACTTGTTTTGTTATGAGAATATTTAATATTTCCGTCATCGTCCTTGGTCTCTTTAAGGTTTTCTTCAATTGTTTGAGGAGCATTTTCTACATTGACAGTTCCGCTGGCAACTTTTTCTGAGTATGCTGTTATTGTATACGGGTGTGAACCATTGTCACAGAATACAGAAGCATAACCGTTACCGTCAGTAGAAACTGTAATTCCATCAACATCAATTTTGGCGTCTACAAGAGGATACCCCGACTCGCCGATAACGTGGAAGGTCGTTTTATACTTGTAATAATTACAGCCTCCTGCTTCCATGCCACAGTGATCCGATATATGGAATGAAGCTATTCCAAATTTGCGAGTTATAACAGGCAGTTCAAAATCAAAGCCTATTATAGTTGCAGTACAAGACAGTCCGCATACAAGTGCAAGCCTGTATGTAAGACAAACATTACAGCCATGCAGTTTTTCCTCATCAGATTCATATATAAATACGGTTTGTGCATCATTGCTTGATGCTCTGCTCCACTTTGAATCAGTATAATTGCCGTCCTCGTCTTCATTTCCCAAAGTAAGCTCAAGACCGAGAGAAGCTTTCAATCCAATACTCGCAATTTTTTTGTGGATCAGATTCATTTTTGGATCAAATACAAATCTAATAGCGACCTTTCCTTCTCCTTGGATCGAAGGTTTGCTTACTGACTCTGAATCATCACCTATCGACCTGATATGTCGGCCATTATCAAATTTTTCTTTGTTGTCTAATTCAAATCCGTAAGTATGTGAGAATTCTATTGAAATAGTGATCGAACCGCTAAGTTCAAATTCGATTCTTGGATCAGTGCTTATAAGCACACCTGGAATAGGCGTCGTGAAAGAGAGGTGTAAAAGCTTGATCTCTTTATTAATGCAATCTTCTGCTTTCCTCTCGTGCGCTTCTATTATTCTATTAGCAAGCTCTCCTGGCTTTGCATCATAAATGGATTTGTCTGTTTTTGCACCAAATGTGAAAGATGCAGATAATACAACTTTAGGTGTGATAGAGAAAGTAACATTTATATGAGTGAACTTTTTATAGAAATTCAGTTTTATCTCAAATCCTATCGTACCTGACAGATCAGCATTTCCAAGTTTATCATCAAGATTATCTACAAGTTTTCCAATAATGCCTTTACCGATATCCAAACTTGGATTTGAACTGTATTCATATGAAGCATTGTATCTTTTTCTGCCATTTCTGAAAGCGATTTCAGCATCAGCAGGCAAAGTAAACTCAGTTTCATCTTCATGACCGACAACTTCAAAATCTTCGTCCATATCAGATGTGTCAACATTCATCTGCGCTTCATCTTCGGTTTGCTCTATCTTGATGAAATCAAACATGTCATCGATATCCTGATCGAGACCTGTAACGGTGGTGATATTTCCGTCCGTTTCAACAGAATCGACGGCTACAGCGATTATATCGTCTTCATTCGGCTGTATGTACAGATACTGACCGTATTCTATTGATACTATTTCAGGATCGGCATTCTCAAAAACGAAAACATTTGAATCATAATCAGCTGAAACGAGGATGTTTTCATCTTCTGTGGTCTCAGCCTTGACGGTATCTTCGTTGAGAACTATGAAGTTTGTCTCTTCGGATTCGTCAAAATTGATGACCTGTGCTTCAGGGAAATCATGGATATCTGCCGTGAGGATCTCCTGCATTTCCTTTGTGTATTTGTTTAGGACAAATTCGTTTGATATTTTTTTGCCCTTTTTATCGCTTAAATATGCCTTTACAATAAAATACTCAGGAAGCTTTACGTTTTCGAGTTTTTCATTTGTTGCAACATATTCGCCTCTGGCAACAGGAAATGCTTTTGTGTAAGCTGTTTCACCGCTGATCTCATCTGTAATGATCACATTGATATTACAATCGGTGGTTTGTGAAGAACATATAGAGATATCGCCTGTTTCAGCATTGAAATCAAGAGATGAAACAGAATAAAGAGCTGTATCTGCTTTAATGTCAGCTAAATTCTGCTGTTGGTTCGACATTTGGGTGAGATACTTACCGAGTGAGTTGGAACCTGTCAATTCATAGTCAGATTTTGTGATCTCATTTTTAGCGCTGTTTGTTCCGCTGCTTGTACCTAAAGAGGTGACAAGGGAAGAACATATTGCTAAGCTGAGAATTCCGGAAAAGACTTTTTTTAGCATACATCATTCTCCTTTTTTAATGTGATTTTTTTCATTTTTACCTCCTATAAATTTATTGATAAAACTATTATAAAAAATATTCAAAAGCTTGTCAACTTATAAATTGCTATTATACAATATTTCAGTTTTTTGCACAATTGGAAGAATCTCGACCTCACATCTGCCTGTTAATTTTGTGAACTATTTTCAGGTTCATCTAACACATAATAAAGTTAGAGACAGAATAGTTTCCTGATAGAAGCTTTACGCTTGATCAAAGCTTTGGGTAAATGCAAATTCAATATCAGCTTTATGGCTTAGATTACCTCCGAACCTTGCTCACTTAGTATTGTCCGAATATAAAACGTCAACTTTTTAACTATAAGCCGTTTTGTTTAAAAAGAATTTTTTTACTCTTTTTAATTACATCAAATATCTCGTTTTATCCACCTTTGTATCACTTTTTTGTGTTGACACCACCATTAAATAATATTACAATATTTACAGTTCCATAAACTTACGGGGATATTATTTGTGGAACGAATATTAAAATTTGGAGGAATTACTTAATGGGAATGCGAAGTAAACTCAAGACTGCATTATCAGCAGTCATGGCGGGAGCGATGCTGGCAGGCACAGTGTCATCGATCCCGGCACCTGTACCGATGGTGGCAGACGCTGCCAGTGCGTGCAGCATCAACACAAACAAAGAGTATCAGACGATCCGCGGCTTCGGCGGAATGAATCACCCGGAATGGCAGAGCTACAACGCTCAGAACGGAGCTCCGGGAGATATGACAGCCGCACAGGTGCAGACAGCGTTCGGAAATGGCGACAATGAGCTTGGTCTGACGATCCTGCGTATCTTCGTAAGCGATGACAAGAACGCATGGAAGAACGCTATCCCGACAGCTCAGAGAGCACAGAAGCTTGGAGCAACTGTGTTTGCAACACCGTGGAA
>NZ_JAIKXF010000012.1 GCF_024684275.1 Ruminococcus sp. | reverse complement strand
CGGCTCGGGCAAGACCACTACCATAAACTGTCTGCTCTCCCTGCTTTCCTACGATAAGGGAAGCATTGAGATATTCGGCAGGGAAATGACTCCCGTAAGCTACGACATCAAGAAAGAGATAGGCATTATCATGCAGAATGTGGCGGTCTTCGACGAGCTTACAGTGTATGAGAATATCGACTATTTCTGCGGCCTTTACATAAAGGACAAGGAAAAGAGAAAGAAGTGCATCGACGAGGCTGTAAAGTTTGTGGGACTTGAGGACTTTGTTAAGTTCTATCCAAAAAAGCTGTCGGGAGGACTTCTCCGCAGACTGAATATTGCCTGCGGCATAGCCCACAAGCCCAAGCTAATAATACTCGACGAGCCTACTGTGGCAGTTGACCCTCAGAGCCGCAACCGCATACTCGAGGGAATACAGGAGCTCAGCAGAAACGGGGCTACAATCATCTATACTTCCCACTATATGGAAGAGGTTGAGCAGATATGCACCCGCATCGCTATCATGGACAAGGGCAAAAAGGTCGCTGAGGGCACAAAGGACGAGCTCAAGCGCATGATAAAGAATACCGAGACCATAACCATCGAGATACTGGAGCTCCCCGACAATGTGCTCAGAGATATTTCGGGACTTGACCATGTATACGATACGAATTACAGCGACGGAAAGCTGTCGGTATACTGCTCGGGCGGCAAGCACAATCTCCTGAGGATACTTGATGTGCTCCAGAAGAAGGAGCTGGGCTTCGGAAGGGTATACACCGAGCTGCCCACACTGAATGATGTGTTCCTTGAAATAACAGGTACAGCTCTCAGAGACAAGGAGGAGTGAATATGTTCCTGCATTTGCTGAAATATGAACTTAAAGTCGGTCTGAGAAACAAGGACCTTATCATATGGCTCATACTTTTCCCCATAGTTCTCGGTATATTCTTCAAGGTCGCCTTCGGAAGCGTATACGAAAAGACCGAGAAGTTCAGCTCGATACCTGTTGCGGTAGTCGAGGAAAAAGAGAATGAAGCGTTCAGGCAGGTTCTTGAAAGCATTGAGAACGCCGATGAGCCTTTTCTTAAGGTGAACTTTGTAAACAGAGAAAAGGCAGAGAAGCTCCTTGACAACGGAGATGTTGAGGGTATCATCATCTCTGACGGTGAGCTCAGCCTTACCGTAAAGGAAAAGGGACTGCGCGAGACTATGCTCAAATCCTTTGCGGAACAGTACAAGATACGCGAAAAGATCGCTATGGACGCGATAAATACAGCTCCCGAAAAGGCACAGGAGGTCATTTCCTCACTTACCTCAGAGACTGTGAGCTCCTGCAGAAAGATACCGCTGACTCAGGGCAATCCCGATGTGTATATACAGTATTTCTACAATCTTATCGCTATGGTGGCGATGTTCGGCTGCATGACGGGAATGCACATAACCATGCAGAATCAGGCTGACCTTTCGGCTCTCGGAGCAAGGAACAACTGCTCCCCCGTACCGAAATCAAAAAGTGTCCTCGCTTGTCTTGTGGGCAGCTTTATTTTGCAGACGATATGTATGCTGCTGTGCGTGACATTTCTTGCATTCGTGCTGAAAACGGACTTCGGCGACAGACTGTGGCTGGTCTATCCGACGGCAGTCCTCGGCGGCATACTGGGAGTAACATTCGGCTTCTTTGTAGGTTCACTGGCTCGCGTGGGAGAAAAGACCAAGGTTGCCATACTTATGACGGTGACCATGAGCCTTTGCTTCTGCAGCGGTCTTATGATGGGCAATATGAAGGCTGTTATCGCCGCAAAGATACCGTGGTTCAATAATATCAATCCTGTAGCGGTAATATCCGACTCTTTCTACTGCCTCAACATCTATGAGGATTATGACCGCTTCATCACAAAGCTCATAACTATGGCTGTAACGGCTGTGATCTTTGCAGTGCTGGGATTTTTAGCGTCAAGGAGGAAGAAATATGCAAGTATTTAAGGCGATGTTCAAGATAACAAAAAAGCGTCTTCCGTCTGCACTGGCATATATTATCGTTTTTATCGTCATTTCCGTAATAGCCTCAAGTAATGCGAGCAAGGACAGCAAATTCGAGATGACAAAGCTGAAGATATGCATTTTTGACGAGGACGATACTTCCGAAAGCAGGGAACTTTCGGAGCTTATAGCCCAAAACCATGATATAGTCGAAATAGAGAACGACAGGGACGTTATAATAGACTCCCTCTACTACAAAAGAGCAGACTATGCCCTCATAATAAACAAGGGCTATGCGGAAAAGCTCAAGGCAGGGGACACCGCCGATGTGTTCGGCAGCTATTGCCTCGACGAAAGCTTTTCCACGGTGTATATGGGACAGTTCCTTGACGAGTATACCAATTCCGTAAAGGCTTATCTCAGCATGGGTATGCCAATAGACGAGGCTCTGAGCTGTACGGAGGAGGCTCTCTCTCAGGAAACGGATGTAAGTATGCTGAGGAACGACAAGGGAGGAGATGCTCATTACAGCGTTGACTTCGCGGCATATTTTCAGTATATGCCATATATACTCATATCAGCGGTATTCATAATCGTATGTCAGGTGCTTGTTACAATGAACAGGAGGGATATACGCTTCCGCACGAACTGCTCATGTATCAAAAATTCGACATACACATTTCAGCTTTTCTTCGGAAGCGGCCTTTTCGTATTGACGGTATGGCTCCTGCTGATGGCAGTGGGTATCGTGCTCAATGAGGAGATGTATACGGGCAGAGCATGGTATGCTGTATTCAACAGCCTGATATTCTCGTTTGTCGTTGCGGCAATAGCCGTGTTCGTGTCAAGCTTTGAGCCTGCGGACAATGTCCTTAACCTTATAACACAGGTGCTCGGACTTGGCATGAGCTTCCTGTGCGGAGTATTTATCCCAAGAGAGATCCTCAGCGACAAGGTGCTTTCCGTTGCAAAGTTCCTGCCTGCTTACTGGTACATAAATGCCAATGAAATGATAGCCGATGTAATTCCGTTCAGTTCGGAAGGTGTCATACAGTGTTATCTGATACAGCTCGGCTTTGCGGCAGCTCTGATACTCCTTACGCTGCTTGTAAG
>NZ_JAIKXF010000128.1 GCF_024684275.1 Ruminococcus sp. | reverse complement strand
ATCGCTTATCAGCTCTCTTCTTGCTCGCTGTTCTTCTGTTTCATTTCTTCGTCTTCTGCTCATAATTAAAACCTCCAAAGTAGTGTCTCTTCTATTATACACTACTTCAGAGGTTTACACAAATTTTAGGATAGACTCTTTCAGGCTTTTCTTTATAATTTGTACTGCATGAAATTGTTATTCTTTGTAAATCCGAAATTTGTGTAGAGCAAAACTCCCATATCCGAAGCCGTTATCTGAACAGTTCCGCAGCCCTTTTCACGAGCTTCATTTACCACTTTTGCAAGAAGCTCTTTCGCAATACCCTGACGGCGGTAGGCTTTGTCGGTGAACATACTTGAAAGGAGCCCTATCTTACCGCTGGGACAGCCGAAATACGGAGGCTTTTCTACAATGGACATACCGCTTGTACCGATAATCTTTTCATTATCTAAAGCCAGCCATGATATGAATGTGCCGTCTGCCATGTGTCGGGTATAGTAGTTTTTAAGCGCGGGACGAAGATCAATGTCCTCCTTTGCACCTTCCTCACGAAGCTGGTTTATACGCATTTCAATAAATGTATCAAGGTCTGCTGTTGTTATTTTTCTGTAAGAAACTGACATATTAATTCCTCCGATTCGTTATTTCAATGCTTTTCTCATAATTATATCAGAACCGATCCTTGCATATTCCTTGAAGCCGAATTTCTCATAAAGCCTGAGCGGTCCTGTGAATGCAGGACTGTCGTCTTCAAGCTTATCTTTTGGATAAGCTTCCACAAACGAGTATCCCTCATCAGCTGCGTCTTTGCATACCTGCGTCAAAAGCATTCCCGCAATACCACTGCCGCGATATTCTGGAGATATTTCAAAGCATACCACAGATTTGACATCCCCTCTTTCAGAGCAGCTAAAGGGCGGTACATCTTCGGGAATATTATCCATGTCAAATTCACCTACGCGATAATAATTCATTCTGTCATTTGCATTGCACCAGCCAACGGCAAGGTCATCATCATAGGCTAAATACCCATGAATTATTCCGCTTTTCACCATTTCCCAAGCGGATTCACGGAGAACTTTTCTCCAGCCCTCTGTTCCTTTTCCGTATAGCTCAGAACGAGCAAAAAGCTGCGTTTTTATTTGCTCCAGACTCATATTAAAAGCATTGCAGTAACATGGGTAAAAAGGCGAATTATCTGAGAATGCACGGTTATCGAAGAAATCAAAATAATCGTTTATCATATCGGGAGTAAGTGCTTTTATGGTAATACTCATAATGATCTATCCTTATTTACTGTCCAGTAATTGTTATATGCATAGTGATCGTTTGTGCCTATCAAAAGCTTCTCGGATTTTATGAAGCCGAATTTTAGTGCAGCATTGATACGCTCAACAGCATAGACAGGTATTTTTGTTATTATCTCGTTACATTCAAAAAGTGCAAAGGCTTCCGGAATAAAAAGCTTAAACATCACCTGCAATATATCAGATATTTCATAATCACTTCTTACATCAAGGCGCATGACACCGACATGATTGAAATCATCATCAGCAATTCGGTGAAACATTTCTATTGTGCCTATTGCTATTGAAATTGTCTTGTCGAATATAGTCCACCTTACGAACCATTTTTTTTCATAGGAGCGCAGCCAGAAATCAATTGCGTTTTCCATTCTTTCTTTATCGGGATAGAAAAAAATATCTCCGTCACAGTTGTCACTGTTAAAGAAAGGAAGAGCATTTTTGTCGCTGTAGACTTTCAGAAGATCATCAGTGTCTTCTTTTTTTACAAATCTGAGTAAAAATCTGTCATTTTCAAATGTCGGGCAGTTTTCATATACGTTTTCCATTTTTGCCTCCTATTAAAGAGATCATTTAATATTGATTATACAGAAGACGTTATAATTTGTCAACTCAGGACTGATATTACGGGATTTACGATAACCGGATCGCAGAAAAATATGTGCATATCCCAAAGCAAACGCGCTTCACTTTATGTGAAGCGCGTTCCTGTGTGTAATGATTCATCAGCATTGCTGCAATTATTATTTTTTTATCAGTGAGCGGAATCTTTTCATTGCTTCCGATGTGTTTTCCTTGCTGTTAAATGCAGTAAGGCGGAACCAGTTATTACCGTTTTTTCCGAAACCTGCCCCGGGAGTTCCTACTACACCGGCATTTTCGAGGAGATAGTCAAAGAAGTCCCAGCTGTTCATGCCAAATGGACACTCAAACCATATGTAGGGTGAGTTTATTCCGCCTGTATAGCGGATATTCAGCTCCTCCACAGTTTCTGCGATGATACGTGCATTTTCCATATATGCTGCGGTCATTGTCTTTGCTTCCGCCATACCTTCATCTGAAAATACTGCTTCTGCGGCGCGCTGTATCACATAGGGAACGCCGTTGAACTTTGTACACTGGCGGCGGTTCCACATTTTATTGAGGCTCATTTCTTTGCCGTCTGCGGATTTTGAGGTTATTGCCTTCGGAACAATAGTATATCCGCATCGTGTGCCTGTAAAGCCTGCTGTTTTCGACAGTGAACAGAATTCTACAGCACAGCTTTCTGCACCTTTTATCTCATAGATGGAATGAGGAAGACTATCATCTGAAACAAAAGTCTCATAGGCTGAATCAAAAAGGATAACAGCATCATTTTCGAGGGCATAGTCCACCCATTCGCGCAGCTGAGCCCTGCTGTAGCAGGCTCCTGTGGGGTTGTTAGGTGAGCATATATAAATTATGTCAGCATGAACGCTTCTGTCGGGCATTGGCAGAAAGTCATTTTCGGCAGTTCCGTTGATATAGACGATATTCCTGCCGTTCATGGTATTAGTGTCAACATATACAGGATAAACAGGATCAGGGATAAGTACTGTGTTGTCAATGCTGAAAAGGTCGGTGATATTTCCTGTATCGGACTTGGCACCGTCTGAAGCAAATATCTCGTCGGTGTCAATATCAACTCCGAATGCTTTGTAATGTTTCTGTATAGCAATTCTCAGAAAATCATAGCCCTGTTCCGGACCGTAGCCGCGGAAAGTCTCAGCCTTGCCCATTTCCTCAGCGGCAGAGCGCATAGCCTCAACAACTGTTTTACCGAGAGGGAGAGTAACATCGCCTATTCCAAGTCGTATAACCGAGCTTTCGGGATGATTCTCCTTGAATGTGCTCACTCTCTTTGCCACCTCGCTGAACAGGTAGCTCTCTTTGAGTTCAAGAAAATTCTCGTTAAATTTAGCCATATTTCCTCCGTTATATCTCGCCGTCGAATACAAATTCTGCGGGACCTGTCATGTAGATGTGTCCGTCATTTGCGTTCCATTCAATGGTAAGCTTACCGCCAAGCAGATCAACTGTTACTGGTCCACGCGGACAGATCCCGTTAAGACAAGCCGCCGCAAAGGTTGCACAGGTGCCTGTACCGCAGGCAAGTGTTTCACCGGCACCGCGTTCCCATACTCTCATTTTAAGGTGAGTAGGTGAGACCACCTCTGCAAACTCAATGTTTGACCTGTGTGGGAAATGTTCGTCTACTTCAAAAATTCTTCCGAAACGCTCTGTTTCAAAGCTGCCGATCTCCTCGTCTATAAAGGTGACAGCGTGAGGATTTCCCATTGACACGCAGGTAAATGTGAACTCACGTCCGAATGCGGTCAGTCTCAGGTCTGTTACAGGAGAATTTTCTGCCTTAACAGGTATCTGGGAAGCTTCGGTTATCGGAGCTCCCATATCTACGGTCATTGTCCGTGCAATATCATTTTCATCTGCATTTATAGTAATGTACTTTATTCCAGCGAGAGTCTCTACAGAGAGCTCACGCTTGTGAATAATATCACGGTCATAGACGTACTTTGCCACACAGCGTATGGCATTGCCGCACATCTCGGACTCGCTGCCGTCAGAGTTGAACATACGCATACGGCAGTCCGCAATATTACTGGGACATATCAGCACCAGCCCGTCTGAGCCGATCCCGAAATGCCTGTCGCTTACTGAACGGGCAAGCTCATGAGGAGAGCTTACGCTCTCCTCAAAGCAGTTGACATATATATAGTCATTGCCGCAGCCCTGCATTTTGGTGAATCTCATTTATATCACACTCCGAAAAGAAGCTTGTCATATGTCGGGAATGGATAATAATCCTCAGCTGTAATTGTCTCAGCCTTGTCAGCAGCTGCACGAAGCTTATCCATTGCTGGCAGCATAGTGTCACGGACGAATTCTGAAGCCTTGATTATCTCAGCTATTCCCTTGAATTCAGCGATTGCAGCTTCAAGCTCTGTTGCTGCAGCGTCCATTTCGTCGATAAGCTCTGAAAGCTCGGTAACAAGCTTTGTCTCGTACTTGCAGGCTGCTTTTGAAACGCTTTTCTTGACAGATACCGCAGAAGCTGTATCAGCTGCAAATTTTGCAACAGCAGGGATTATCTCCTTGCGAGCCATGTCTGTCATTGTAACAGCTTCGATGTTTACAGTCTTTACGTAGTTTTCCAGCATAATGTCACGGCGTGAGAAAATCTCGGCTTCAGTGAAGATACCGTGGGAGGTGAGCATCTCAACATTCTTCTTATCGCAGATATGCGGCATTGCATCAGCAGTAGTTCTGAGGTTCATCAGTCCGCGCTTTTCAGCCTCAGCTATCCATGCGTCATCGTAGCCGTTGCCGTTGAAGATGATACGCTTGTGCTCCTTGATAGTCTTGCGGATAAGGTCATGGAGAGCCTTGTTGAAGTCCTTAGCCTTTTCAAGCTTGTCTGCAAACTGTCTGAGTACCTCTGCTACAGCTGCATTGAGGTGGATGTTAGCGCAGGAGATACTGTTTGAAGAACCAAGCATACGGAACTCAAACTTGTTTCCTGTGAATGCAAACGGGGAAGTTCTGTTACGGTCAGTGCTGTCCTTGCTGAACTTTGGCAGAACATCAACGCCAAGCTGCATTTTCTCCTTCTTTGTGCCGCCGTATGGCTTGTCAGCCTCGATAGCGTCCAGAACAGCTGTGAGCTCGTCACCGAGGAAGATAGAGATAACAGCAGGCGGAGCTTCGTTAGCACCGAGTCTGTGATCGTTGCCTGCGGTAGCAACAGATAGTCTGAGTAAGTCCTGATAGTCGTCAACAGCCTTGATAACTGCTGCAAGGAACAGCAGGAACTGTGCATTCTCAGCAGGTGTTTCACCCGGGGAGAGAAGGTTCTCGCCCTGATCTGTTGAGATAGACCAGTTGTTGTGCTTTCCTGAGCCGTTTACACCTGCAAATGGCTTTTCGTGAAGGAGACATACAAGGTTATGACGGAGAGCGACCTTCTGCATTACCTCCATAGTGAGCTGATTGTGATCGGCTGCGATATTCGTTGTATCATAGATAGGAGCAAGCTCATGCTGTGCAGGAGCGACCTCGTTGTGCTTTGTCTTGGCAAGGATACCAAGCTTCCACAGCTCACGGTCAAGGTCAGCCATATACTCGGCAACTCTTGGCTTGATCGAGCCGAAATAGTGGTCGTCCATTTCCTGTCCCTTTGGAGGCATAGCGCCGAAAAGTGTACGTCCTGTCATGATGAGGTCCTTGCGCTTCTTCCACATATCGCGGTCTACAAGGAAGTATTCCTGCTCTGGACCAACAGAGGTCTTTACGCTCTTTACGCTTGTGTTTCCGAAAAGCTTTAAGATACGCAGAGCCTGTTTGTTGATAGCCTCCATAGAGCGGAGAAGCGGAACCTTTTTATCCAGTGCTTCACCTGTGTATGAGCAGAATGCAGTAGGGATATAGAGTGTGCCGTCCTTGATGAATGCGTATGAAGTAGGATCCCATGCTGTATAGCCTCTTGCCTCAAAAGTTGCACGAAGTCCGCCCGAAGGAAATGAGGAAGCGTCAGGTTCGCCCTTTACAAGCTCCTTGCCTGAGAACTCCATGATAACTCTGCCGTCGGGAGCAGGGGAAATGAAGCTGTCGTGCTTCTCGGCGGTAACACCTGTCATTGGCTGGAACCAGTGAGTGTAGTGTGTTGCACCGAGTTCGATCGCCCAGTCCTTCATAGCGGCAGCAACTGCGTTAGCTACTGAAATATCGAGAGGAGTTCCTCTGTCGATAGTTCTTTTAAGTGATTTATACACCTTTTCAGAAAGTGTTGCCTTCATTATTCTGTCGTCAAACACCATTGAACCAAAATATTCTGTTACCTTTTCCATAATTATTCTCCTTTTCTATCGAGCGAAGCTCTTATAAAATCCGCAAACAGCCTGTGCGGTTTGTTTGGTCTTGATTTGAATTCGGGGTGGAACTGAACTCCGATAAACCACGGGTGGTCAGGGAGCTCAACTATTTCAACGAGCTTTTCATCAGGTGAAAGACCTGCAATGTTAAGTCCGTTTGAAGTCAGTATCTTGCGGTATGCATTGTTGAACTCATAGCGGTGGCGGTGACGCTCGTAAATGAGCTCGTCGCCGTATATACTGCGGCATCCGGATCCCTCACTGAGCTTGCAGGGATACAGTCCGAGACGCATAGTACCGCCTTTCTGGTCAATATTTTTCTGTTCGTCCATGATGTCTATGACGGGGTAGGGAGTTTCACCGAACTCAGCAGAATTTGCATTTTCAAGTCCGCAGACATTTCTCGCATATTCTATAACCGACATCTGCATACCGAGACATATACCGAAAAACGGTACCTTATTTTCACGGGCGTAGCGTATTGATTCTATCATGCCTTCGACTCCGCGGTGACCGAATCCCCCGGGGACTATTATGCCGTCGCAATCGGCGAATACATCTTCTGCATTATCAGCAGCGACTTCTTCCGAGTCTATCCATTTTATCTCCACAGCCGCATCATTTATGATACCTCCGTGACGGAGCGCCTCAGCTACCGAGAGATATGCGTCGTGGAGCTCTACATATTTTCCTGCAAGTCCTATAGTTACATTTTTGTGAGCATTCTCTGCCCTATGCACCATTTCAGTCCATTCTGTCAGGTCAGGAGCATTGTCTGCAAGCCCGAGATGGCGGCATACCGAATGTGCAAGGCCTTCATTTTCCAGCCACAGAGGAACTTCGTACAAGGACGGCGCTGTGAGGTTCTGGATAACGTCCTCCTTGCGAATATTACAGAAAAGAGCTATTTTCTCAGCCATATCGTCGGGGATACGCTTTTCTGTCCGGCAGACGATTATATCAGGCTGGATACCGATTGAGAGAAGCTCCTTTGTAGAGTGCTGAGTCGGCTTGGATTTCAGCTCCTCTGAGCCTGCGATATATGGGACAAGAGTAACATGGATATAGCATACATTCTCGCGTCCCTGTTCGGTCCCGACCTGACGTATGGCTTCAAGAAACGGCGTAGACTCAATATCGCCTACTGTACCGCCTATTTCAGTGATGACCACATCTGCATTAGCTTCATTAGCCGCGCTGTAGACTCTGTCCTTTATCTCATTTGTAATATGGGGAATAACCTGAACTGTTCCGCCGAGATAGTCGCCGCGGCGCTCCTTTGTGATGACGTTCCAATAAATTTTTCCTGTTGTCACGTTGGAGTGAACTGACAGATTTTCATCAACGAAACGCTCATAATGACCAAGATCAAGGTCAGTTTCAGCACCGTCGTCTGTGACAAAGACCTCACCATGCTGGAATGGTGACATCGTTCCCGGATCGACGTTGATATATGGATCAAACTTCTGTATAGTGACCTTATAGCCGCGCTGTTTGAGAAGTCTGCCCAATGAAGCTGCTGTGATACCCTTGCCGAGTCCTGAAACGACTCCGCCTGTTACAAAAATGAACTTTGACATTTGCATATGCTCCTTGAAATACATTTATGATAAAGGCAGTCTGCGGAATCTGGGAGATTTTTAAGATATACTTTTTATTTTATCCGCAGACGCCCTTGTCAGCTTATGCTTTTTCCCACTCTGCCGAATCGTGGAGTGCGTTGTAGCCCTCTTCGCCTGTACGTATCTTGATAACGTTCTCGATGTCGTAGATGAACATCTTGCCGTCACCGTAGTTGCCTGTATAGAGAGCTGTTTTTGCTGCTGCGACTACCTTGTCTACAGGTACTGCGCAGACTGCGATCTCAGCCTTGACTTTAGGAAGCAGATTCATTTCAACACTTGCGCCGCGGTAGTAATTCTTCTGTCCGTTCTGCATACCGCAGCCCAGAACATTAGTAACTGTGATGCCCTTGACGTCGATAGACTCCATAGCCTCAATGAACTGCTGCAATTTCTGCTGTTTGAATATAACAACAATATTTGTAAGCTTGTTTGCGCCGTCAGGTGAGGGAACTGAGTAATTCTCGATCTCGACTGCCTTGTCAACAGGAACAGCAGGAGTTCCGGGAGTGCCCACCTTCTTAACGCTTTTAGCGTCGTCTTTTGTATAGCCCTTCATACCGATGTCTGAAAGTGCGGGAGCAAAGTCTGCATAAGAGGATATAAGTCCGTGTTCTGTAACATCAAGACCGATGATCTCCTCCTGCTCGGAAGCGCGGAGACCGATAGTCTTTTTAATAGCATAGAATACTATTGCCATTGAGATAGCTGTGAATACTGCGATAGCTGCAAAGCCTGTGAGCTGTCTGCCGAGGAGTCCGAAGCCGCCGCCGTAGAAAAGACCTGCAAGCTGATCACCGTTCTGATCCACCAGAGAATATCCGGGGACCTCAGGATTTGCTAAGAGTCCGACTGCGATTGTTCCCCAGATACCGTTCATCATGTGTACTGCTACTGCACCAACAGGATCGTCGATGTGGAGCTTATAGTCAAGGAACCAAACACCGAAGCAAACAAGTAAACCTGAAACGATACCAACTATTGTAGCACCGAAGCAGTCTGTTACATCACAGGGAGCTGTGATACCAACAAGTCCTGCCAGTGAAGCGTTAAGGCACATTGAAACATCAGGCTTGCCGTATTTTACCCATGTAAAGATCATGCAGGTAACTGTTGCGATCGCAGGAGCAACTGTTGTTGTGAGGAATACGGAACCGAGCTGATCAATAGAAGTACAAGCGGCACCGTTGAATCCGTACCAGCCGAACCAAAGTATAAAGCAGCCGAGAGCACCTATTGTAAGGTTGTGACCGGGGATAGCGTTTACCTTGACTTCGCCGTCCTTGGTCTTGTGGAACTTGCCTATTCTTGGACCGAGGATAGCCGCACCTACGAGAGCTGCGATACCGCCGACCATGTGGATATGTGCTGAACCTGCGAAATCGTGGAAGCCCCACTGGCTGAGCCAGCCGCCGCCCCAGCCCCAGTGAGCTTCGATAGGATAAACGACTGCACTGATGATAGCTGAGTATACACAGTAGGATAAGAACTTTGTACGTTCAGCCATTGCACCAGAAACGATAGTAGCTGTCGTTGCACAGAATACAAGGTTGAATACGAAGTTTGACCAATCGAATGAGCCATAGGAAGTGAAAATATCAAATCCGGGCTGTCCGATTATACCGACGAGGTCCTCACCGAAGAGAAGACCGAAGCCTATGAGAATGAAAACTACTGTACCGATACAGAAGTCCATTAAGTTTTTCATGATGATATTGCCTGCATTCTTTGCACGGGTAAATCCCGTTTCTACCATTGCAAAGCCTGCCTGCATAAAAAATACGAGTGAAGCGCCGATAAGGAACCATACGCCAAAGACTATACCATTTGTCTCGTCCATGGCCTGTTGTAAGATCGTCTGAGAGTCCATAAAAATACCTCCTTAAAAAGTTACAGCATAAATTTCAAAAGGGTGTACAACATACTGATAATTCAGTACATCATACACCCCTTTGTGTATGGAATTAGCGCTATAAACCAAAAAAAGAGAGCTACGGACTCTATATCCGCAGCTCCCTTGCTGTTTACAATGCCATTATAGCCCATGGAAAACCATTTGTCAAGCACTTTTTTGAATTTTGTTGGAAATCAATATATTTTGATGCTTTAAATGCAAAAAGTACTTGCAGTTTTACAAAAGTGCTGATTTTTGCTTCATTTTACGTATTTTTTCAAAAATTCTCTTGACAACACCGGTTTAAAGTGCTAAGATTATATACAAGAACAAGGACGTTTGAGCAGACTATTTGTCTGCCCGAACGTCTTTTTTTATTATAATCGGTGCAGATCAATGGCGCTCTGCACTTGAAAGGCAAGTGAAGGATATGGATTTATTCAGAAACGAAGCTCCATATGAGCAGCAGGGACTCTATGATCCCAGATTTGAACACGATAACTGCGGCATAGGTGCTGTAGTGAATATCAAGGGAGAGCAGTCAAGATATGTTGTGGACAGTGCTCTCACAATAGTTGAAAAGCTTGAGCACCGTGCAGGCAAGGACGCTGAGGGCAAGACAGGCGACGGTGTTGGCATACTCGTGCAGATGCCTTACAGCTTTTTCATAAGCGAGACCGCAAAGCTCGGATATGACATCGGCAGCAAGGGAGATTTCGGTGTTGGAATGTTCTTCTTCCCTCAGAGTGAAATGAAGCGCGGACAGGCGATGAAGCTCTTTGAGCTTATCGTGAATAAAAGCGGAATGGAGCTCATCTGCTGGAGAAAAGTCCCTGTTTCATCGGAAATTCTCGGTCAAAAGGCCCTTGAAAGTATGCCTTATATAATGCAGGCATTTGTGAAGCGTCCCGAGAATTGTCAGGCAGGACTTGACTTTGACCGCAGATTATTCATTGCAAGGCGCGAGTTCGAGCATTCTGACGAGAATACATATGTATGCTCACTTTCCAGCCGTACTATAGTATATAAAGGTATGTTCCTGGTTGACGAGCTGAGACGTTTCTACACAGACCTTCAGAGTGACGACTTCACCTCTGCTGTCGCAATGGTACATTCACGCTTTTCCACGAACACTAATCCAAGCTGGCAGAAGGCTCACCCCAATCGTTTTATAGTCCATAACGGCGAGATAAACACTATCACAGGCAATGCGGATAAAATGCTCGCCCGTGAGGAGAGTATGTCATGTGAAGCACTGAAAAATGATATGTATAAGGTGCTTCCTGCTATAAATGTGAATGGCTCGGACTCCGCAAGGCTTGATAACGCACTGGAATTCATGGTAATGTCAGGTATGCCGCTGCCGCTTGCGGTCATGATAACCATTCCGGAGCCCTGGAAGAATGACAAGACCATTTCACGCTCAAAATACGACCTTTATCAGTACTATGCAACTATGATGGAGCCCTGGGACGGACCTGCTTCTATCATATTCTCGGACGGTGAGGTAATGGGTGCTGTTCTCGACAGGAACGGTCTTCGTCCGTCCCGTTACTGCGTCACAAGTGACGGGTATCTCATACTTTCATCGGAGACAGGCTGTATAGATATTCCTGCGGATAAGGTCGTGAAAAAAGACCGCCTCCGTCCGGGAAAAATGCTTCTTGCTGACACAAAGCAGGGACGCATTATCGAGGACGACGAGATAAAGTCTGAATATGCTCTCCGTCAGCCCTATGGCGAGTGGCTCGATGCTAATCTTGTTCGTCTCCACGACCTGCATATTCCAAACAAGGGCGTTGAGACATATTCGGCAGAGGAGCTTGCAAAGCTCCAGAAGGCATTCGGCTACTCCTACGAGGATATACGCACAAGTATACTCCCAATGGCTGAGAAAGGCGCTGAACCTATTGCATCAATGGGAAGTGACATACCTCTGCCGCCGCTTGATAAGCAGTCACCGAGCCTTTTCAACTACTTCCGTCAGCTCTTTGCACAGGTGACAAATCCTCCATTCGATGCTATACGTGAGGAGATAGTCACCGATACCAGCGTTTACATAGGCAAGGACGGTAATCTTCTTGAGGAGCGTCCTGAGAACTGCCATGTGCTGAAGATCGAGAATCCTATACTTACTGAAACAGATATGCTCAAAATAAAGGCACTTGACCGTGACGGACTGAAAAGTGCAGTTATCCCAATAATCTATTATATAGGAACTCCGCTTGAAAAGGCAATAGAAAGACTATTCATCGAAGCTGATAAGGCTTACCGCGACGGTGCGTCTATCCTTATCCTCTCTGACCGCGGCGTGGACGAATTCCACTGTCCTATACCGTCACTTCTTGCAGTTTCAGCGCTTCAGCAGCACCTTGTTTCCACGAAAAAGCGTACTGCTGTTGCAATGATACTTGAATCCGCAGAACCAAGAGAGGTACATCATTTTGCTGCGCTTCTCGGATACGGCGCCTGTGCTGTAAATCCATATCTTGCCCACGAAACTATACGCTTACTCATTGATGAGGGCACTCTGGACAAGGATTTCTACGCAGCAGAGGACGACTATAATTCTGCTATTCTCCACGGTATTGTCAAGATAGCCTCAAAAATGGGCATTTCTACAATACAGTCATATCAGGGCAGCAAGCTCTTTGAAGCTGTGGGCATTTCATCGGAGCTGATAAACAGGTATTTTTCGGGAACTGTCAGCCGTATTGGCGGAATAGGGCTTTCAGATATAAGCCGCCGCACCGAAAAGCTTCACACTGCTGCTTTTGATCCGCTGGGACTTGCCGTTAATGAAAATATCGGCAGCGCAGGCAGTCATAAGCTGCGCAGCGGAAAGTCCGATCATCTCTATACACCCGAGACCATACATCTGCTCCAGCAGGCTGCTATGACGGGAAGTTATGAAACCTTCAAAAAATACAGCGAGTGTCTCACCAGAGAGGATAATGAGCTTACACTGAGAAGCCTGCTTGACATCAGTTTTGATGAAAACGGAGGTATCCCCATTGACGAAGTAGAGTCCGTTGAAAGTATCTGCAAGCGCTTTAAAACAGGCGCTATGTCCTACGGCTCTATTTCGCAGGAGGCTCACGAATGCATGGCGGTTGCGATGAATCGTATCGGAGGAAAATCCAACAGCGGAGAGGGCGGAGAAAGTCCGGAAAGGCTGACATCTGACCGCTGCTCAGCTATAAAACAGGTCGCTTCCGGACGCTTCGGTGTTACAAGCGAATACCTCGTTTCCGCACAGGAGATACAGATCAAAATGGCACAGGGCGCTAAGCCGGGCGAGGGCGGACATCTGCCATCAGGTAAGGTATATCCGTGGATAGCAAAGACACGTCATTCTACTGCAGGAGTGGGGCTTATCTCACCTCCGCCTCATCATGATATATATTCGATTGAGGATCTGGCACAGCTCATCTACGACCTTAAAAATGCCAACGACAAGGCTCGTATCTCCGTAAAGCTCGTTTCTGAGGCAGGTGTTGGTACTGTTGCCGCAGGCGTTGCAAAGGCAGGAGCTCAGGTAATACTTATCTCAGGCTATGACGGTGGAACGGGAGCAGCTCCGAGAAGCTCGATTTATAATGCAGGACTTCCGTGGGAACTTGGACTTGCTGAGGCTCATCAGACTCTCATGCTCAACGGTCTCCGTTCGAGAGTCCGCATAGAGACTGACGGAAAGCTTATGACAGGCCGAGATGTTCTTGTGGCTGCACTTCTCGGTGCGGAGGAATTCGGCTTCGCAACAGCTCCGCTTGTTACTATGGGCTGCGTTATGATGAGAGTATGCAATCTTGATACCTGTCCTATGGGTATCGCTACACAGAATCCCGAGCTGAGAAAGCGTTTTCGCGGCAAGCCTGAGTATATCGTGAACTTCATGCACTTCATCGCACAGGAGCTCCGTGAGTATATGGCAAAGCTGGGCATACGCACTGTTGATGAGCTTGTGGGACGCACAGACCTGCTTGTACCTAAAAAGGATACTCATGGTATCGACTTCTCGGCAATACTCGGAGCATCTGCCCTTAACAGCAAACAGCATTTCGATGTGGCTGATATTTACGATTTCGCACTTGACAGCACCATAGACAGACGTGTTATAATGAAGAAGCTGGGAAGTGATCTTAAAAGCGGATCTCCCAAAAGCATATCAATAGATGTGGTCAATACAGACCGCTCTGTGGGTACTCTTACGGGAGCGGAGATAACACGTATCCACGGCGAGAATACTCTTGCTGACGATTCATTTACAGTAAAATGCAGCGGCAGCGGCGGACAGTCCTTCGGTGCATTCGTTCCAAAGGGACTTACACTGGAGCTCTGCGGAGACAGCAACGACTACTTCGGCAAGGGACTTTCAGGCGGCAGACTTGTACTTTATCCGCCGAAAAATTCAGCTTTCAAGGCTGACGAAAATATCATCGTCGGAAACGTGGCACTCTACGGTGCAACCTCGGGAAAAGCCTTTATCAATGGCATTGCAGGTGAACGCTTCTGTGTAAGAAATTCAGGAGCTGTCGCTGTCTGCGAGGGCACAGGCGACCACGGCTGTGAGTATATGACAGGCGGACGTGCAGTTATCCTCGGCAGAACAGGCAAGAACTTTGCCGCAGGAATGTCGGGTGGAATCGCTTATGTTCTTGATGAGGAGCATGACCTGTACACCCGTCTGAACAAGGCTCTCGTATCTCTGGAAGCTGTAACAGCTGACGAGGATATTGCAGAGCTGAAAACTATAATTGAGGAACACGCACAGGCAACAGGTTCAGAAAAGGCAAAGGCGATACTTGCTGATTTTGACAGCTATATCCCGAGGTTCAAGAAGATAATCCCTCATGATTTTGCTAAGATACAGAGCACTGTAAGCAAGCTTGAAAAGTCAGGCATATCACACGAACAAGCTGAGATAGAAGCCTTTGAGCTCATAAGAAAGGAGGCGTGAGCAATGGGAAAAGCAACAGGATTTCTTGAATATACAAGATGTGAAACAGCCGCAAAAGAACCGGCTGAGCGCATAAAGGATTTTAACGAGTTCCACATTCCGCTTGATGATGAACAGCGTCGTGTACAGGCGGCAAGATGCATGGACTGCGGAGTGCCGTTTTGTCAGAACGGAAAAATACTCTGCGGCATGGTATCGGGCTGTCCGCTGAATAATCTGATACCTGAGTGGAACGACCTGCTTTATCACGGACAGAAGGGGCAGGCACTGAGCAGACTCCTGATGACCAATAACTTCCCCGAATTCACGTCGAGAGTATGCCCTGCGCTCTGCGAAAAAGCCTGTACCTGTGGACTTGACGGCTCACCCGTAACTGTAAAGGAAAACGAAAAAGCTATCATTGAGCATGGCTTTGAGAGCGGTCTTATGCAGCCACAGATACCAAAGGTGCGAAGCGGCAAAAGGGTTGCGGTCATAGGCTCAGGTCCGTCGGGACTTGCTGCCGCTGACACTCTTAACAAGCGTGGTCACAGCGTCACTGTTTTTGAGCGCTCAGACCGTATAGGCGGACTTCTTATGTACGGTATACCGAATATGAAACTGGAAAAGCACATCATTGAGCGCCGCACTGAGCTTATGAAGGCTGAGGGCGTGGAATTCGCGGTAAATTCAAATGTCGGTGATAACATTTCTGCGGAAGATATTATGAAAACTTTTGACGCCGTTGTACTTGCCTGCGGCTCATCGAATCCGAGGGATATAAAGGCTGAGGGCAGAGACGCAAAGGGTATTTACTTCGCTGTTGATTTCCTGAAGGCTACTACAAAGAGCCTGCTGGACTCTGAACTTAATGACGGAAAATTCATCTCCGCAAAGGACAAGAATGTAGTCATCATCGGCGGCGGTGATACAGGTAATGACTGTGTAGGAACAGCAGTACGTCACAGCTGCAAATCAGTGACACAGCTTGAAATGATGCCGAAGCTCCCCGACGAAAGAGCCGAGAGCAACCCGTGGCCTCAGTGGCCGAGAGTCTGCAAGACAGATTATGGTCAGGAGGAAGCCATAGCTGTATTTGGTCACGATCCGAGAATATATACTACTACAGTCAAGGAGTTCATCAAGGACGAAAAAGGTGCTCTTACGGCAATAAAAACAGTTAAGCTTGAGTTTGTCACCGATGAGAAAAGCGGAAGAAAGATACCTAAGGAAATACAGGGCAGTGAGGAGATACTTCCGTGCGAGCTCTGTCTTATCGCCGCAGGATTTCTCGGCTGTCAGAGCTATGTCGCCGAGGCATTCGGAGTTGAACTTGACCAGCGTACAAATGTAAAGACTGAAACAGGCAGCCATGCCACAAATGTTCCAAAGGTATTTACCGCAGGCGATATGCACATCGGACAGTCCCTTGTGGTAAGGGCTATCCGTGAGGGCAGGGACGCCGCAGCTGAAACGGACAGATACCTTATGGGCTATACAAATCTTTAACGGAGGACGAAATGATATATTCAGAAAATGAAATACTACAGTATATAGAGGAAAATGATGTCAAATTCGTGAAGCTCACCTTCTGCGATCTTCACGGAAAACTGAAAAACATCTCCATATTGTCGAGTGAACTTGCTGCAACGTTTGAAAGCGGCGCAAGGATAACCGCAAAGAAAATATCAGGCTTTGAGGTCGCTGACGGAAAGGATATTTTCCTGTTTCCGGACGCACAGACTATGACATTGCTTCCCTGGAGACCTCAGCAGGGGAGAGTTATCAGAATGTTCTGCTATATCCGCTACAAGGACGGGACACCCTTCGAGGGAGACAGCAGGTACTTCCTCAAAAAAGCTATGAAGGCGGCAGTTTCAGCAGGCTATTGTTTCCGCTTCGGCACCTCCTGTGAGTTTACCTTGTTCAGGAATGGCGATAATGGTATCCCCACGAAGATCCCCCACGACAACGCAGGCTACTGCGATACAGCTCCTGATGACAAGGGTGAGAATATACGCCGTGATGTCTGCCTTACCCTTGAACAAATGGGCATTCACCCCATATCATCACGACATGAAAGCGGCTGCGGTCAGCACGAGATAGACTTCAATGCCTCATCAGCCCTGAAAGCTGCGGACACATTCCTGAGTTTCAAATCTGCTGTTAAATCCGTGGCTGAAACTCATGGAGTACACGCAAGCTTCATGCCCAAGCCACTTCGCACAGACTGCGGCAACGGTATGCATATAAGCTTTAATATCTTTCCAGACAGCGATTTTCTTGAGGAGCGCAGCCCAGGAACAGGTGACGAGCTGAAAAGTGCAGCAGCAGGTATAATGAAGCATATACGTGATTTCGCTCTGTTTACGAATTCTACAGTTAATTCCTATGAGAGACTTGGTGAGTTCACAGCACCGCGTGATATACTCTGGGCGTCTGACGAGGGCTCACAGCTCATAAGAATGAATCCCGACAGCGACGAAGCTGCTGTGGAGCTGAGGGCTGCTGACTGTGTCTGCAATCCTTATCTTGCATTCGGACTTATGATATATGCTGCATTGGAGGGCGTGACTGAAAAGACTCAGCTTCCTGCGGAAAGCGAAAGCCTCGGCAGACTTCCCACAACACTTGCGGAAGCAGCCGACTGCGCCGGGACCTCGGGATTCGTCAGAAAATATCTGCCTGCAAATATTCTTGAAACTCTTGTATCCTTCAGCAGAGCAGAGTGGAAGGAATATTCAGCTGCTTATGATAAGGAAGCATTTGAAAACCAGAAGTATTTTTACAGTTTATAACGGAGGTAGGCTTTGGAAAAGGTACTTGTAATTTCAAGCAGTAAAAGCGCCTCTGAAGCTCTCGTTAGTTTTCTCCGCGATTCATTCCGATGTACGCCAAAGCTTGTTGAGTCGGCTTATCAGGCAAAGACATATCTCGATTCCGATCCGTCTGTGGAGCTTACAGTGATAAATTCACCGCTTATGGACGAATCAGGCTTTGAGCTTGCGGAGTATATCATTGAAAAAACAGCTGCAAACTGTATCTTTATGATAAAGGAAGAACACATTGAAAAGGTGAGCGACCATGCGGAAAAGTGTGGTATCATCATAGTCGGTAAGCCATTCAGCAGAACACTTCTCTATCAGCTTGTTAAAACGCTGGATATAGCTGTTACACGCTCATTGAAGCTTTACAGCGAAAATCTGCGGCTTGAAGAAAAGATCAGAGAGATACAGACCATCGACAAGGCGAAGTTCATGCTCATGGAGTACAAGGAAATGACAGAAGCTGAGGCTCATGCATATCTGGAGCAGTACGCCATGAACAAGCGGAAAAAGAAAAGTATTGCGGCTCTTGAACTGATAGACAGGATAAACGAGCAGTATTTATAAGAGGTATAAAAATGTTTGATTCCATACATGAGGAATGCGGAGTTTTCGGCATATACGAAAATGGCTGTGCTGATACTGCTTCCTCGGCTTATTTCGGACTATATGCACTCCAGCACCGCGGACAGGAGAGCTGCGGCATTGCAGTGAGCGATGACGGAGTTTTCAGGCATAAAAGGGCTGACGGTCTGGTTTCTGAGGTGTTCAGCCGTGAGGAGCTTGATAAGCTTGGAAAAGGCAATATGGCTGTTGGACACGTCCGCTATTCCACCACAGGAGGACATAATCCCAATAACATACAGCCCCTTGTTATCCGCCATATCAAGGGAAATCTGGCACTTGTACATAACGGAAATCTTGTCAATGCAGCGGAGCTGAGACGCTCATTTGAGATGTCAGGAGCCATATTTCACGGCACCTCTGACACCGAGGCTATTGCATATGAAATAGTACGTGAGCGCCTTAACTGCCACTCAACGGAGGAGGCTGTGGAGCGGGCAATGCCAAATCTGAAGGGCGCCTACTCATGCATACTTATGACTGCTACAAAGCTTATTGCATTTCGTGATCCTGACGGCTTTCGTCCGCTGTGTATCGGCAGGACTCACGACGGCGCATATGTTGTGGCTTCTGAGTCCTGCGGGCTTGAGACTGTGGGAGCGGAGTTTATCCGCGATATTGAGGCAGGAGAGATAGTTGTTATCGGCAGTGAAGGTGTTAGGTCAATACGCACTAACTGCGGCAAAAAACAGAATATATGCATATTTGAGTACATCTATTTCGCCCGTCCCGATTCAGTTATCGAGGGTGTGTCAGTTCACCATGCAAGACTGAAAGCCGGCGAGCTGCTTGCAAAGCACAGTCCTGTTGATGCTGACATAGTTATCGGTGTTCCCGATTCAGGACTTGATGCGGCTCTTGGTTATGCTAACGAAAGCGGTATTCCCTATGGGATTGGTTTTATCAAGAACAAGTATATCGGCAGAAGCTTTATTCAGCCTCAGCAGGAACAGCGTGAGAATGCTGTAAAAATAAAGCTGAACGCTGTCCGGGAGAGCGTTGCAGGGAAACGTGTTGTAATGATAGACGACTCTATAGTCCGCGGCACTACCAGTGCAAGGATAGTTAAGCTTCTGCGTGACGCAGGTGCCAGAGAGGTACACGTTCGCATATCATCTCCGCCTTTTTTGCACTCCTGCTATTTTGGAACAGATATTGACTCAGAAGAAAACCTCATTGCTGGCAAGTGCCATTCTACTGAGGAGATTGCGGAGTACATCGGTGCAGACTCACTTGCATATCTTCCCGTAGATGCTCTGGGAGAATTAATAGACAGAAAGTGCGGCTATTGCTGCGGATGCTTTACGGGAGACTATCCCGTTGACATCTCGGGAGCAGGCAGCAAAAATAAATTTGACGAAAAAATACACGGGTGACATCAGTCGTCTTCCTTAGCGGAAAAATATGGTTACCAAGCCTGAAATTATAGTCTTGCAAATGTAACCTGCGTTCCGCCGGAGAAGATTCTCCTTTTCGGAGCTTGTATCAATGGCGATACAGGCTCTTAATATTACAATAATTCGGAGGAATAGAAAATGTGTACGATAATGGGATACTGCGGCGCAGGCGGCGGTATGCAAAAGGTTTCGGAGGGACTTACGGCAACAGTGTCGAGAGGTCCCGACGACGAGAGGATAATTGACCTAAAAGACGGTGTTCTTGGATTCCAGCGCCTTTCAATAATGGGACTTACTCCACAGGGAATGCAGCCCTTTGAGCTTGAAGAGAATTATGTTGTCTGCAACGGTGAGATATACGGCTTCAGAAAGATACGCGATCAGCTTATTTCAAAGGGATACAGCTTCTCAAGCGACAGCGACTGTGAGATACTGCTGCCGCTGTATAAGGAATACGGAACGGATATGTTTTCTATGCTTGATGCGGAGTTTGCGTGTATCATCTACGACCATGAGCAGCACAGCTTTATAACTGCCCGTGATCCTATAGGTATACGTCCGCTGTACTACGGCTATGCTGGCGATACGATAGTATTTGCAAGTGAAGCCAAAAATCTTGTGAAGTTATGCCAAAAGGTAATGCCGTTCCCACCAGGACATTACTATAAGGAAGGAAAGTTCCATTGCTACTGTGATATTACAGCAGTGGATAATGTAATTCATGACGATATTGACACGGTATGCAAAAATATACATGATAAGCTGGCTGCAGGCGTAAAAAAGCGTCTTGACGCAGATGCAAAGGTCGGATTCCTGCTGTCAGGCGGACTTGATTCTTCACTGGTATGCGCCATTGCACAGCGTGAGAGTGATAAGCCGATACGTACATTTGCTATCGGTATGAATACCGACGCTATCGACCTGAAATACGCAAAGCAGGTCGCAGATTACATCGGAAGCGAGCATACAGAGGTCATTATCACAAAAGAACTTGTTATTGATTCACTTGAGGAGGTTATACATCTCCTCGGCACCTATGATATAACAACTATCCGCGCAAGCATGGGAATGTATCTGCTCTGCAAGACTATCCATGAGCAGACTGACATACGTGTTCTTCTTACAGGCGAGATATCCGATGAGCTTTTCGGCTACAAATACACTGATTTTGCTCCCTCAGCAGAGGCTTTTCAAGCTGAGTCGGTCAAGCGTGTCCGCGAACTGCATATGTACGATGTTCTTCGCGCGGACAGGTGTATATCCGTAAATTCTCTTGAAGCAAGAGTACCTTTCGGTGACCTTGATTTTGTGAAATATGTTATGGCGATAGAGCCTGAGATGAAGCTTAACAAGTACAATAAGGGAAAATACCTTCTCCGACACGCGTTTGAGGGAGATTATCTGCCCCACGATATTCTTTACCGCGAAAAGGCAGCTTTTTCTGACGCTGTCGGACATTCAATGGTAGATTACCTTAAAGAATATGCAGATAATTATTACTCAGATGAGGAGTATGAACTGCTCTGTACTAAATATTCACACGCTAAGCCGTTTACAAAAGAATCACTGCTTTATCGTGAGATATTTGAGAAGTATTATCCTGGAAACAGTGAAATGGTAGTTGATTTCTGGATGCCGAATAAGGAGTGGGAGGGCTGCAATGTTAATGATCCCTCTGCCCGTGTGCTGTCAAATTATGGCGAGAGCGGAACATAAAACCAGAAGCAATAAGAATTAGCCGCAGGGAGACCTGCGGCTTGCTATTTATAGGTATACACACGAAATACACATTATGCGTTCCATTAGCCGGTACAAAGATAGGAATAGAAGAGAGCAAAAGAAAAAAGCCCGAATAATCGGACTTTTTGAATGTGTCATTTATACGAAATGGAAGACTTTCATGCGCGAAAAACAATTCGCGTCCCAGAAAAACTGAGACGCGAAACTGCCCGCGGGGGCTCCCCGCTGGTGCGGGTAACAGGAGTTGAACCTGCACGGATTGCTCCGCCAGAACCTAATGGTAGTGTAACGATGTTGTAATGAAATTCAAATCGTTAATTCTTGAAATAAAACAGAAAAAAGAGAAATGTGCCAAGTCACTCAATGTGAGAAATAAACATTCTTTTACTCCTGCGACAAAGATGTATCCACCTCCATAGTCGCATCAGTAAGCTGAATATAAGTATAAAAATCCTCTTTATAAGAATTGAATTTTCCCACAACAGTTATCTCCGTACCAATATCAGGATAATCATCAGGATAGGTATAGTCACCGTCAAGTACAAACTCTATTCCCTGAGAACAACAGGCAGTAGCATCATTGATCAATACAGCAAAAAATTCTCTGCCATCAGTTTCTTGAAAATATGAGAATGGTCCTTTAGCC
>NZ_JAIKXF010000004.1 GCF_024684275.1 Ruminococcus sp. | reverse complement strand
CTCTGCTTCGCGGAGCGACTGATACTCTCTCGGACATCTTATTTTCAGAGTAACGATGGTACCCTCGCTTAATTCGTCTATCATTGCTTTGTTTCTTTCAATTTTCTTCTTTTCTGCGGCGTCGGCTCCATCGTCAGCTGTTAGCGGTACGACTAAATGCAGTATCCGTGACGGATACCATGTGGAATATACGCCGCCGACCTTTGGAATAGCTTCAATGCGGAATTCTCCGTCAAAATCGTAAGCATTGTATATACATATGTTCTTCAGCTCATACTCATACATTTGCTGCTGTGTTGTCTGAGCACTTGCGCTGAATATGTCAGAGCTGCTCTTTGGAAGATAGCCTGCGGTGCCTATAGTGAGCGCAAGACTCATGATGCCTGCTGTGATCTTGGTAAAATTTTTCATGTTTCTCATAATACATTACTCCTCCCGTACTTTAATGAAGTTATGAGTTAAATCCCATGATTTCAGTATATCACCCTGTTTTTTGACTGTCAATCCAAAGGGTGCAGCTGCGCTAAAAAACGGCATTTAGACTAATTTGTGCAGAATTTTTATGTGATAATGCATAAAATGATAGTGTAGTTTTCATAATAAAAAGCGCTGTGTTTTAACAAAAAATGCATTTGTTAAAAGATTACTATGCAACAGAAAAGCTCCGCGGATACGGAGCTTTTCTAAGTCTGTTCTGTTACTCAAATGAGGAGATCATGTGGAGAAGATACTGCTGTATACGCAGTGCGTCGCCTGTGGTAAGTCCCTTGCTGCCCGTATCGACATCGGCGTTTGCGTATCCCTGCTGTGTCAAAGCGTCCTTGTCAGTGCCGCCTATACCGTATTTGTTAGGATTTGCAAGTGCCTGCATTATCAGCACGGCGTCAGACATATCTATCTCACCGTCACAGTTTGCGTCACCGGGCTTTGTCGGCTGTGGTGAGGCTGTTGCTGTTACGGTAGGCAGAGGATAGCTTTCAAGCTCGCGGATAATGATATAATTAATGTTTATAGCCTTATCCTGTGAAACGATATCGAGTTTCAGCTTGCCCTGACTGTTCGGAGTCACTTCAGCCTTTGAAACTGTTTTTCCGTCAGTGATGCAGTCCTTCATGATACACTCCGCATTGTCTGTATCATAGTTCGTATATACAGACGGAGATGCCGAGCAGTTCCATGGGTCGCTGAAGCACATCTCAACGGAATACTTTCCCGGACGGAGAGTGAAAAGATAAGAGATGCGGCGATCAATATTGTTTTCGTACTGATTTTTGGTATAGCGGAAGGTCGCTGTTTTGTCCCTGCCGTCTGCGGTATTGTATTCATCGCACCATGTATTCGCAGTGTAAAGTCCTGAGCTCTTTGAACTGCCGCTGTACTGATCTGTGGGATCGTCCACAAGTCCCCATTCAGCGCCCGTTACTTCGTCATAGCCGTATATCTGTTCGGTCACGCTGTTGTAACAGCCAAGCTTGTCCGAACCTGTTACGGTATAAGGATCGTGGTCGCCGCAGTCAACGAAGTAGGCTATGCTGCTGTCGTACTGATAGAGAGGTCTTGCAGCTGTCATGTAGATGAAATCGCATACCTTTGCGGAGTCCTCGTCGTTGTCCGATGAGAAGCCGACTGTTACAACATCATATTCGCTGCCGTCAGAAGTTATGTGCTCCGAATATTTCTCAATAATATCGGGCGGGAGCATGATATTGACAGCGTAAACATCTTCCGTACCTGTATAGTTAAGAGTATTGCTGTAAAGGATGGTATCTCCGACAGTTATGCGTATAGTCTTATTATTGTCGGACTTGCGGAACTTTACGGTAAGATAATTGTAATCTGCTTCTTTGTCTATTGCCATGCGGTATGTGAAATAGCCGCCGCTTTTTGCGTAACGGTAGGTGCTGTCGTCGGTCACGCCCTGAGTATTTGACTCCTGCATATTGTGAAGATCATCATTTTCATACTGCCCGTAGCCTGGCTGAACGGTATCGGTAACTGTCTTTTCGCAGCGAGGCGGACGTTCGACGGAAGTATTGTCACTGCTGAAATTCCAGTAGATGCCGTACCTCTGCTCATACTGCCTGTAATGAGGTGAGAAGGTAAGGGACTGATCCGTATCCTTGAGTGTGAACTTCATTGACGAGCCGTCTCTCACAAGATGCTTGTCTATGTTCGCCATGAATGTGCTTACGGACGATCTGTTGTCCGATATATGTATGGTCTCGGACGGAGTTACCTTGTCCTTTGGGATAGTTACCCACATTCCCGTGGAGCTTGTGACCATATTCTGCCTGCCGAGCTCCGCACTGAGGACTACAGGACCGTATTTGAAGCCGTATACGGTTTTGTTGTCGGGGAGGGGATATGCTTTGACAGCTTCGGGCATGGTAAGCTCTATGACGTCTCCTGTTTTGAAGTCGCCCGTTACCTGAGCATAGCCGTTTACGGTCTTGTAGGAGTAATCCTCGCCGCCGACCTTTACCTTCATTTTTCCTGCTGTCCAGTCGGGGATACGGAAGCGGAACTCTGCCGCGCCGCTGCCGTTGATGGTGAATTTTGCCGTATCCGATTCGGGAATGGAGCTCTCCTGTGTTATCTTCATGTTCCTGTCTGCCCAGTTGAGTACCGAGCTCTGATACATATTGACGTAAAGCGTGTCATCGCTGTGCATATATATGGTATCTCCAAGCTTTGTGAAGCTCTCCATACCGCTTCCCGTACAGCACCAGAAGTGGTCGAACTCGGAGCTGTATACCTTGAAATATCCCGTTGCCATCGGCTGGAAGTAGGTGGTCATTCCCGTTTCGGGATTCTGCGAGGAAAGAATGGAGTTATAGTAAGTATTCTCGTAGAAGTCCATATATTTGCTGTCGCCTGTTATCCTGAAAAGCTCGCGGCTTAGCTTAAGCATATTGTAGGAGTTGCAGGTCTCGCAGTTGCAGTTTGTGCGCTCCTTGTCAAGGACATCGTCCATGCCGAAGTGTTCCCATTCGCTGTTGCCGCCTGTTATGTAGGTATGATGAGTTACCACCATATCCCAGAAAGCCTCCGCGTATTGCAGATAGCGTGAAGCATCGACCTTTTCGCCGTTCACGGTCTTGCCGTCGAGAGCGATATAGCGCTTCAGAGCACCGAGAAATTTAGGGATAGTTGTATTGGCGTGTTTGTTGTTGAGTACATTTGCGCCGCCCTTGAGCACAGCCTCATGAAGATTGGTCTCATCGAAATAGTGAGCTGCCGCTGCGTGTTCGTCCTTGCCTGTTATCATGTAAAGGTCGTATAGGCAGTCGTTCATGCCGCCGTATTCAATGGAAAGGACGGTATTATGCTTTCTGCTGTCCCATGTTCTGCATCGGCTGTATACCCAGTCTCCGAGAGCCGAGCCCAGTTCCTTTGCGGGCTCATAGCCTGTGGCATTGTAGATGTCAACTATTCCCGCAATGAGCTTGTGCATGGTATACCACGGTACCCACGCTTCGTTGATGATGTTTGATTTGCCTGCTTCGATATTGTCGAACTGCACCTCAACACTTGTTCCGTTTGGATGAGCAGCTGCCCATACAAAGCCTGCCTTTCCCTTTGAGTTCTTCTGACACTCGCGCAGTCCGTCCACAAGGGCATACATCTTCGAGCTTATCTCCTTGCGCTGTGAGTCGTTCAGCTCGGGGTGAAGATAAGCCTGTGCAAGCGCTGTGAGGTAGTGTCCTACGGCGTGGCCTGCGATATTTGTGTTTTCCCAGCCGCCGTAGCGCTTTGCGCCTTTGGTGCTGAGTCCTGCATTTTCGCGGAAGCCTGAAAGAAGTCTGTCATTGTCAAATGAGAGAAGATATTTCAGCTCCTTTTCAAATGCGTTCGTGCAGTATCCGTCAGTCATCGTGACGTCTGCAAGGCTGAAGCTCATGATGTCGGTATTATCCGCTGCTGAAGCTCCGAGAGTGGGAAAGCTTGCCGTAGTACAAGCCATAACAGCGGATAATCCAAATGATGTCAGACGAGACATGAATTTTGGTCTCATATGGATTCCTCCTTAAATTTTAATATCCAATAATATTCTATATTATATTTTCCCTTACAGCAACCCATAAAATAACGCAAAAGGTTGAAAATATTACGGAGCATATCCTATAGTGCAGAAACCGATACATTTTCCGAGGGTTGAACTTGTCGTGTCCGCTGCTGTAACCTCGGCATACAAAATATCATAATATATAACGTGCGGAGGCCGTCTGCACACGTTCTCCGCGCAGGAAAGGAGGACACATCAATGAAACTCGATCTTTTTGACGATATGGAAGGTCTGTTTTTCCGTGAGCGTGAAAGCTCTGCCAACACGGCGGATATGAGACCTTATTTGCAGAATAACGGGAACGGCGGAGTTTCACGCTTTCCCGAAAAAACTCCTCTCGCTATGGCGTATGTGCCATTTCAGCAGTGGGGAGAGACCTACGGCGATGATGAGGCTCTGAGCAGGGGAACACTTTTCCCCGAGCTTGATCTTCCGTTTTCGGGAGGAGGCGACAGCAGATGAATGAGCAGAAAACACTTCTCGGCAAGATAAAAAAGTATGATTTTACTCTCAAGGAGCTTGATCTGTACC
>NZ_JAIKXF010000059.1 GCF_024684275.1 Ruminococcus sp. | reverse complement strand
TCCGCCCGGAACCGTAGTAGGCATATCGCCCTTGATCTTAGCATTCAGACCTGACTGAGCATTACCGCCGTTTCCTGCATCTGAGCCGATATTAGCGTTTCCGTTGGTATCGAAGCCGCCTGCAAAGCCGCTCCAATCCATGCCGCCCTGCTGCTGTCCGCCGTTGTTCCCCCAGCCGCCCCATGTCATGCCGCCGTTATCACCGCCGAAATTAAAACCTCCTGCATGACCTGCAAGTGGAACGGACGCTGCGATCATCATTGCAGATACGGTTCCGCTGATGATCTTCTTCATTTTTGATAGTTTCACTTCAATCACTCCTTCTATTGATGCAGCAATCGTATCTTGAAATTCAGCCGAAGCATCAGATTCAAGATTTAGTTGATACATCAATTTTATTGTAGTCCTGAATAGCGCTCGGTAACGATAATCAGGACATTCTTTTCTGGTTTAATTGCAGAAGCTGACGTATAAGAGAGGGTACAGCTGACTTCTGAATGTCCCAGCCAGAAAGAAACATTGCATTAAATAATCCACCCAAAACTGTTATTATGCCTAATGTATGGCATAATTGTCTAATATCTTTAATGTAAATATACAATATTATAAGAGAAAAGTAAACAAGCTATTAACAACACCGCAATTTTTGATTATTAGTCCGCAATAATTGGTTGATATCATCGCAAAATAATGATATTTTTACAAGGATTTTGACATTATTTTTACTGTCACAAACTATTTCAGCAACATTTTGTTCATACATTTCATCAAATCATGTAAAAATCTGTTTTTGTTGATATTGTCCATGAATCTCATTGCCAATGCTATAAAAACTTATCCTGCTCACAGCCAAGCGTGTAAATTTGCTTAATGTATGACAGCAGAGCCTTTTTTACAGCAAAACAGCTCCCCGAAGGGAGCTGTAACCCGTTATTCTTATTTGAGAAGTTCCTTTCTCAGGAGAACGAGGTCGAATATGTCAGCGGCGCCGTCCTCATTCATATCAGCAAGCATGAACTGCATCTGACTGAAGCTTTCGCCTCCGTGCAGGTATTTGCACATCAGAAGCAGGTCAGCTACCTTTATTTTGCCGTCCATGTCAACATCACCTGACTTGTAGTCCTCCTTAAAGCTGCAGACCAGTTTTACTGCCTTATCAGCATCAACGGTAATTGTCGGAGAATCAGAGTCTACAGCTCCCGACCAGCCTGAGAAAATGTATCCTTTAGCAGGAACGGCAGTGATAGTCACCTTCTGTCCTTTGTCAAAAGAGCCTGTCCAGACATTTCCCGAAAGTGCAGTATCAGCCGAATCCACGGAAATACTTCCCTTTCCCTGCGCTGTTACGGTAACAGTTGCAGTATTATTCGGGATACCAAGGTAATTCTGCATATTCTCAACAGCATATTCTGCGCGGTTGGCAAAAAATGTGCGCATTACGTCCATTTCGTCGTGATAATAGCTCTTTTGCTCTGCTATGAACGTGTCAAAATCCGTTTCGGGAGCTCCGTCACACCAGCGCCATGCAGTCATGGCAATATAGTCCAGGTATTTGCTTTCCTCGTCGTCAAGCTCTCTGAGCATTTTTGATGACTCAAATACAGAATATGCATAAGAATAGAATTTATCCGCAAACATCTGCTTGAATTCGGGATTTTTGAGGAGCTCCGCAAATATCACAGTGGGGATAGCGTCTGAAACACCGTCCATTTTTGTGAAGCTGTCATGCTGATATGACTCAACATCGCCAAAATCATCATAGGTAAGTCCCACAGAATAATCAAAATCGAATGCGCCGAACCGCCATTTGCCGTCGCTGTAAGGATTGCCGTCAACTGCGTCACCTGTGTATCTCCACACGAGATAGTTGTAGTTCGGCCAGTCCCATGTACCGAGGTAAAGACCTGTGCAGTAGCAGTCGATAATGCTCTCAAAATCTACCTGTGAAGCGACATATTCGTAGTTTTCGGGAACAGTCAGGTCATTATCACGGCAGAAATCGCCCAGAAGCTGTAGATTCAGCGGCTCATCACCAGGACCTTCTTCAAGCTCGCCATTCTTTATTATGGTAACATTTTCCGCAGGAACGCCGTAATTGGACTGTATGTAGTAATCCGAGGCTTTCTCGGTTATCTCATACATTCCCCACAGCTCTCCGTCAATAAAAAGCATACATCTGTCACCTGCATAGGTAGCAAGTGCAGGCATATCGCGGATCGATGAATTTACCACACGCTCTCTCAGCCTGTCTGCCCATGATACTGCTCTCAGGCCAAATGAATCATAGCGCTTAATCTTCTTGCCGTCAGCTTCGGAATAATTGTCGTCAATTATCTTATAGTCCAGCTTTGAATCGCCGTATTCGCTTCTTGCATAGACATTGAAGCTCTTTACAACACTGTTTCTCGTCGATGCGCCTCTGATACGTATACCCATTTTCTGCGAGAAGCCCAGCTCTCCGTCCTTGAAATATGTTATATCCGCCTCGCGCTCCCATTCCTTTCCTGTTGAAAGGAAGTTAGCAGCTATCCCTGCTGCGCCGTTGGTCTTGAGCCAGTCAAGATACTGCTGACCGGTCACGTATATGCCCTTATCCTTGCCGAAAAGATTGTCAGGATCGGTAACCAGTGAAACTACGGGTATATCCGAGTAATAATCCAGCTTGTCATCGCTCATTACAAAATAGGTCTTTGAGGACACCCTGCCAAAAGTACCGTCAGCCGCCTTTGAAACCGCCCTGACGATAGTTGCCTTGTCCATCTTTTCGGGATTGGCCTCAAACCACTGAGTAGGTGTTATGGAATAGGCACTGTTTTCCTCATGCTGATACTTGCTGTAAACATTCTCGTCAGCACTTCTGTCATACATCGGTATTGCGCCGCTGTAGACCTTTGCTGTTGCAGAGGTCGTGGGATCAGAGCCGTCGAGAGTATAGTATACAGTGTCAGATGAGCTGATAGTCAGCTCCTTAACCTTGTCCGCGCTGTAGAAGCCCGATTCCAGCGAGAATACAGGCTCAGCAGGTACACTTCTGTTTGCAGAAGCAGGAGTAGGCTGCATTACCGCAAAGCTGCCGTCAGATATGCGTCCGTAGGTTGAGTCCTCCGCAAGTGCAGGCACCTCAAGGCTTTGAATGGCTGTACCGTCAGGCGACGAAAGAATAAGCGTTTCACCCGACTTGCTCAGTCCAAAGCCGATGTTAAGCTCTTTCAGTCCCTCAGACTTTTTATCGGCAGCTATGAGCAGATAACCTCCCTTTTCTATGACAGTTCCCGAAGGAAACACGAATTTCAGCGGTGTATCTGCGCTGTCAGATATACCGAAGCCTGACAGATCAATATCCTTGCTGCCGCTGTTATATAGCTCTATCCAGTCTGCGGCTCCGCCGAGACTGTCAGTGTAGCTGCTTTTGTTCTGGGTGCAGACCTCGTTTATAAAAAGTCCGTCAGCGCCTTGCACAGCCATTGTACGCGGAAATGCGTATTGCAGTGAAGCTGTCATAAGAAGCGCCGCCGCAAAGCCGCCCCATTTTTTAAATTTTTTCATATAATACGCCTCTCATTTTATTAATATTAAATCTATTATATCACATAACTTTATCCAGTTCAATCCTTTTTTGCGGTAAAACAGCCATTTTACTGTTTTTCATCAATATGTCTGTTCAGCTCCTCCTGCACTTTGTTTTGCCCGAAATGGCAAAATGTGCATGACATAAATGAATGCGATGCGCAAATCCCTAAAAACATAAAGAAATTGCGTCATCTGAACAAAGTTACGAACAATAAACGACTAAAAACAGCTGTTGAGGACATTTTATTTCTCACAAAAGCTGACAAGGCGCACTGCAAAAAAAAGCTGTCGGGAAAAACATATCCCGACAGCTTTGAATTTTTATTCACCTCAGCATAGATTAAGAAGTCTCTTTTGTATCACAAGAGCGTCCATAAGGGTAATACCGTCGTTTGTATTATTTACGTCAGCATTGAACTCGCCTCTTGATGACAGTCCGTATTTATTTGGATTGCTGAGAGACTGCATCACCAATACGACGTCGTTCATCTTGACATCGCCGTCAGCAGTTGCATCGCCTGTTCTGTAGGGAGCGGCTTTCGGAGCCTTCGGCTCGGTTTTGTTAGCCTTGTCCATATCAAACAGGAGATCGCCCAGCGACACTATGTAATCATAGTAAACTCCGTATGGCAAATCCTGGAAGAAGCCTGAATTACGGTCATAATATCTCCAGTCTCTGTTCTCATACTCCTGATATATCTCTGATGCGAAGAATTCGTTATACAGATCAAAATCCACATTGCCGTATTTTGAGATATAGATACCAGCAAAAAGAACATCATAATCGTCGCAGATAATACCGTTTTCGTTGCAGTCAAGTGAAGCTATGACGTTGCCGTCAGGATTCCAGTCAGGTCTGTCAAAGTTCACGTTGTATCTGCCGTTGTTTGCGCGTGAGAACATATTAGGATCATACCAGCGCTTTACTGTATCTACGACCTCGTCTGTAGTGTACTCCTTGACAGTGATGACTCTGTAGCAGACGGAAAGTATCTCCATATCCAGATCGTCAAGCTTTCCGTCGGCGTTCATATCTGGAGCTGCTGTCCTGCCCTCCCTGACAGCCTTTTCGTACTCGGGGTAGGTAGCTGACATATAGTTCTGATTGTTGCTGTGCCAGCTGAGTATATCGCAGTAGTCCTCATACTTTACAAGACCTGCTTCGATAGCGTCAACTCTTGCCTCGCCCATGTAATCATACTCATATTTTATCCTCTCAAAGAATTCACCCTTTGAATTGGTGAATTTTTCATCATGTCCTGATATGCAAGCTACACACTCTCTGAAGCGTATATTGTCCAGATATTTCTCGTCGGCATTTGAGATGAGATACTCATAGCATTTATCGGGATCAAGCCATTCCTCGGTGAAATCATAGTTGTTTATGATCTCCTTGGTAACAAGGACTGAGCCCGCATCGAAATTATGACCGATATATCTGTGCTCTCTGTAATACTTAGCGCAGTTTTTCAGCGTAGCCTCCTTCATGGGGAAGTCCTGATAAAACATATCGGCAGGAATGCAGAAGCCTATATCCTCGGACTCGGTTCCAAGTATGGAATCCAGTCTGTGTTCGATCGCCCAGCCTCTGTTATCAGGATCAACGCCGTATTTCTCGGCAAATTCATCGCGTATGTCAAAGTCAAGGTTCCATAATACATAGCCTACCAGATAATTATCAAACATCCAGTAATCAAGGCAGTCCTTGTAATCTACAACGCCGTCCTCATTGAAATCAAGACTTACGTTATTCTCGCGATCGTACTTTACAGCATAATCGTATTTCATATTCGGCTGAGGCATACTTGAGATCCAGTCAATAAAACGCCATGAATCATCTGATACCCTGCCGTTCTCATCCTTATACCTGTAAGCGTCAAAATCCTCGGGAACAATACCGTTATTGAGCAGATAATAATTGTAAATGGTGTTCATATCAGGGCTTTTTGCCGCATAGGCGTCACGGGCATCGAAGATATCGAATTTTCCGTCGCCGTTGAAATCGGGATCAAGCTCGCCTGATTCGATCTTGCTGTAATTTAATGTAGCAGAATACATATAATCCTCTTTCGGATCAAAGCGGACTATAGGTGAAGCGTTTGCAAGTATTGGATTTGCCATTGCTGAAGTTGCTGCTAAAACAGCCAGAAATTTTCTCATAACAACATTCCTTTCACTGTCAGATTGAGGTTCATTCGGTAATACATAAATATCAGTCGTAACTATGTTTTCATGCCTGTTCGTAAGAGCTGACGGATTCGCAGCAGTGGTCCGCTGTGCAGAAACGGAGGCTGCTGTAAGAGTAGTACGGGCAGATGTTGTTTTTACCGCAGCAGTTGTGACGATATGCTGATTTGCCTGTGTTACAGCTCCAATGCTGTTTACCGATGAGGTAACAGATGGCGTTTCATTGAAGACTGTAGTCGGCTCGTCAGTTTCAGTGCTCGACTCGATATGGCTGCCAATCGGTTTTGTGCGCTCAGGCATATTTTTCCATACCCCAGTACCTGCTGCAACAGCTGCGCAAAGACACAGAGCTGTCATCGCCGTTTTTTTCACGGTGCGCAGCTGCGCCTTTTTCCGAGCTATCTTTTCGTCTCGTCTTCTGAGCAGATCACGAGTTATTTCATCCCATTCCCGCATACTTTATCCCCTCCTTTTCCAACTCTTCACGGAGAGCTTTTTTTGCCTGATATAATAAATTTGTCATCTGTCGGCTGCTTTTATGCATTATACACGCCGCCTCTGAATTGCTGAAACCTTCTATGTAAGTAAGACATATAGCCTGACTGTACTGGCTGTGCAGTTTTTTCAGTGCTTTGTGCACCATCAGCTTCTGTTCCTCTTTGATATAGTTTTCCTCGATATCCAGCCCAGAGCTGAGATCAGAACACTCATCCAGCGAGGTATCCCGTTTTTTATTCATGCGCCTGAGATAGTCGATAGCAAGATTTCTCCCAATAGAATAAAGCCATGTTTTGAATGAGCTTTTTCCTGTATATTTCGGCTTTTTGTAAGCAAGCTTGAAGAATGTCTCCTCCATGAGCTCCTCAGCGTCATGAATATTATTGGTAAAACTATTCAGATAGATCGTGAGACCGTCCTTATATTCACGGACAATGTCTCCAAGAGCTGAATCATCTCCGACAAGATAACGGCTGTAGCTACTTGCACCATTATCCATTGAACGGCTCCTTTCCGGAAAATAATTTGCCTTTCACTTATTAGACGAGTTTTGCAGGGCAAATGTCTTAGAAAAAACAGAAATTTTTTCAAAATAATATTTTTCATTTCAATTATAGCACGGTACTGACATTCTTTCAACTCTATATCCCGGTATTTCAACGCAGATAAAAAAACTCCCGCACAAATGTACGGGAGTTTTATAACGGATATTATAATGTCAAACCGATCAAGCGCGTGTGTGAACCTGACCGCCTGCAAGAGTCTTGCCGTGAGCCTTTGCCATGTCAGAAATGTTTACGTTCTGGTAACCATTCTGTGCAAGCCAAGGAAGAACCTCTTCCATAGCTGCTGCTGTGTTTGCATATGTCTCGTGGCAGAGTACGATAGCACCCTCAAGTGAGCCGTTCTGTGCAGCCTGCTTGATA
>NZ_JAIKXF010000052.1 GCF_024684275.1 Ruminococcus sp. | reverse complement strand
GGGGACGTTTCCTGGTAATCAAGCTTCGGCGAGATGATATCCTCCGCAGGAAATATCTCGCAAAGCGCCTTGTAATTCTTGTTGTCGGCAACTCCGAGGAAGCCGTGCAGATTCAGTATTTTCATATTCCTGCTCCTATCAGCTCTGTCAAAGATTTTTCAAATTCTTTATCTTGCTGAACTGTTCGTTTGGACAAGCCCTTTGTACGGCCTCCGCTCCTGCGTATCTTAGAGGAGATCGCGCGAAATTCCAGTAGTCCCGAAATGTTTTCCGCTGTGTAGCGCTTTCCGTCCTGATTGAGCACAATAGCCTTTTTGCTAAGACACATCGCTGCAAGTCCGTAGTCCTGAGTTACAGCGATATCACAGTCACTTACAAGATTCACAAGACGAAAATCAGTGCTGTCAGCACCCTTATCAACGATGATAGTTTTAACTCCCTCACGATGAATGGAATGGGATGTATCGCAAATAATTATACACTCTATCCCGTATCTCTTAGCAGCCCTCACCGTGATATTCACCACAGGACAGCCGTCTGCATCTATAAATATCTTCATATTCATCACCTGAAAGGAAACTTTTTTGTTTGATGATTACATTATAGCATACCCTGAAAGGATTTACAACACATTTGAAAAATGTTATAATAGTATCAATGATACTATCGGAGGCGCAAAATGAAAGCAGTTATCGCAATGGATTCATTTAAGGGAAGCATTTCTTCAATTGAAGCAGGAAATGCTGCTGCAGAAGGAATACGCCGCGTTTTTCCCGATGCTGATACAATAATAAAACCTGTTGCAGACGGCGGAGAAGGAACTGTTGAAGCCCTCGTCAACGGACTGCACGGACAATTGAGTGAAGCCGAAGTCTCAGATCCACTCGGCATAAAGATAACCGCCAAATATGGCATTCTCCCAAACAATACCGCAGTTATTGAAATGGCTGCGGCGTCGGGACTTACACTTCTTTCTGATAATGAACGTGATCCAATGCTAACTACCACTTACGGAACAGGCGAGCTCATTCTTTCAGCGATACGCAATGGCTGCCGTGATTTCATAATCGGTATAGGCGGAAGTGCAACTAATGACGGCGGTATCGGCTGTTTGCAGGCTCTCGGTTTCGGTATGCTTGATGATAAAGGTCAGCAGGTAAGCTTCGGTGCAAAAGGGCTTTCGCAGCTTACAGAAATAAATAACACGAATGTTATACAAGAACTAAAGGAGTGCAGTTTCAAAGTAGCCTGCGACGTCACAAATCCTCTTTGCGGTGAAAATGGGTGCAGCACAGTATTTGCTCCGCAAAAGGGCGCAAAAGCTAAACTTATACCCGTAATGGACGGATATCTCCGAAATTTCGCTGAGCTGACAAAAAAATATAACGCCACCGCTTCACCTGATACTCCCGGTGCAGGGGCAGCAGGCGGTCTTGGATTTGCGCTGATATATTATCTTAACGCAGAATTTGAATCAGGCATTGAATTGATAATGCGCGAAACTCAGCTTGAAGATTCTGTAAAAGATGCAGATATTGTTATCACTGGCGAAGGTTGCCTCGACAGCCAGACTGCTATGGGAAAAGCTCCCGTTGGAATCGCAAAGATAGCACAGAAATACGGAAAACCTGTCATCGCGTTCAGCGGAGCAGTCAAAATCGGAGCGGAGTTATGCAACCAGAATGGCATAGACGCATATTTTCCTATACTCAGGCAAGTATCTACACTTGAGGAGGCTATGGATAAGACCACTGCCTATCGTAATCTCGCCGATACAACCGAACAGGTATTCAGAACGATAAAGCTATTCAAACAATAAGATCATATGCGTATATCACAAAGCTACGTTGTATGCCTGGTAAAACAAGAAAGGAAGAGTACTATGAAATTGCTGATTATCAGACACGGTGATCCTGACTATACTATCGACTCGCTTACAGACAAAGGTCATAGAGAGGCTGAAATGCTTGCCGAGCGTATAGCCCCTATGGATATCGCAGCTTATTATGTGTCTCCGCTTGGGAGGGCTAAGGCTACTGCGGAATATACTCTGAGAAAATGCGGACGTTCAGCAGAGACGCTGGACTGGCTCCATGAGTTTGACCGCAGCCTTATTATCGGACCGAACGGTCAGCGCCGCATTGCCTGGGATATGCTGCCTCAGAACTGGACGTCTGTTCCCGAATACTACGACAAAGAGAAATGGACAGACGTTCCTGTTATGGCTGAAGCAGATATGCGTAACGGTATCACCTATGTACAAAACGGACTTGATTCTTTACTTGCT
>NZ_JAIKXF010000016.1 GCF_024684275.1 Ruminococcus sp. | reverse complement strand
TGTTAATGGCAAGACTACAAAGATCAACGGAAATAAGCAGTACACATGGGGCGGTCCGGACGCAGAGCTTGGCTATTATCAGGATACAACAGGTGACCTTGATGTTTCTATAAGCGGAAGCGGCAGCTTCACTATATGGGGTATAGGTCTCATAAAGTAAAAAAAATCCATTAAAAGCTCCGATCGTGTGTCGGAGCTTTTTTTGCGCCAAATGATATAAAAAACACAAAAATCTATTGATTTTCAGGAGAAAATAGTATAGAATATTATTGATAAATTGTTAAGAAAGCTGAGGACAGTCTATGGCATCAACAAAGGAATATCTCGAATTTGTACTTGAACAGTTATCGGAGCTTACCGATATTTCCTACAGGGCAATGATGGGGGAGTACATAATCTACTATCAGGGCAGAGTCATCGGCGGTATTTACGATGACAGATTCCTTGTGAAGAATACAAAGAATGCAAGGGCGCTTATGCCCGATGTGCCTCTTGAACTTCCCTATGAGGGCGCAAAGGAAATGCTTCTTGTTGAGGACGTTGAGAACAAATCCTTTCTCAGGGAATTGTTTGAGGCAATGGTCAGCGAATTGCCTCTGCCAAAGAAAAAGAAATAAATACACTGCTAAAAGGAGAATAAATGGAACTCAAAACTAACAAACTAACGTTGAAAAAAGCTTTATTAATCTATATAGTATTATTTTATGCTGCTTGGACAGTCTATGAGATGCTTTGCAGAAAGCATCTGGACAGTGCAATAAATAATGATTTAATTGTTGAACTGTGTGAGACTGTTATCAAGAACCTTGTATGGACGCTGCCTGCCGTGCTTCTTATACATAAGTATTCCTCCGATGTTCACGTAAAGCTGAAGGAAATGTTTGCAGCTAAGGTGAATTGGCTGAAATATCTTCCCTATTTTGCATTTTTTACCGCATACATTCTGGTCAATGCGTATAGTCAGTATGGTGAAATAAAAATACAAAGCGATTTCGGCATAGCGAGTATCATAACCGTTCTGTTTGTCGGATTGGAGGAGGAAATGGTGTTCCGCGGCTGGCTGCTGAACGCAACAGTCAAAGAGGATAAGAAGCGGCAGTATATCCTTCTCAACGCTGTCATGTTCGTTATTATACATTTTCCTATCTGGATAAGGACAGGTTCTTTTGTATCGGCATTTACGCATTTCGGATTTATTATAATTCTGTTTTTGAGTGTGATATTCAGCACTGAATTTCTCAAAAGCAAAAATATACTTGTTCCCATTGCACTGCATATGTACTGGGATCTGCTTGCATTTATGTTTGTAGGGTAAAGCTGCGGAGCTGAACTGATAGTTCGCTTGATCTATGGTTATTATCACAATGAAGAAAAGAGGTTTTGAGTATGAATTGTCTTAAAAGACTGATGGCTGCCGCAAGTGCGGCTGCGCTTGCATTTGCGGCTTGTCCTGTCAGCGTACAGGCGGCGGTAACTGCGGACTTTGCAGATGAGTACGGCGAGGTCATAAGCAGAGCTGATTATACTATCATGGTTCGTCTGAGCGGAAAGTACATAACTGCTGCAAGTGACGGAAATGTCCACCAGTGGGAGAAGCTTGGCGACGATTCACAGGTATGGCATATCGAGAGTGCAGGTGACGGGAAATGCTGCATACTCTCAGGCAGGGACAGAAAGCTTGCGCTTACGGTGGAAAACGGCGATTCAACAAATGGCAACAATATCTATCTTTCGGAGTACAAGGACACTGCGGCTCAGCATTTCATACTCCACCGCACCGATGATGCTTACTATATCACAGCGGAGTGCTCGGGGAATGCTGCTCTTGACGTGTATGACATAAGCTATGAGAATGGTGCTAATATCGACCAGTGGGATTACTGGCAGGGCGAGGGACAGAAGTTCTATATCCGTCCTGTTGACGGTGATTTTAAATTTGTCCGCGGTGACCTTAACTTTGACGGAGCTGTTGACAGCTTCGACCGTATCATCATGCAGCGGGGCGTTATCAGCAGCTTTGATGATACCATGTCTGCCATTGCCGATATGAACGGCGACAAAGCAGTAAATACTGCTGACTTAGTTCTGCTTACAAGCTTTATACTCGGCAAAGAAGCCGATATACAGACATACAGCACCATTTCCACCGAGAAGCCAGATGTGGCTTACCTCTTTGCATACTTCCTCGGAAATGCTCCCGAGCAGGAGCGCCTCTCCTATGCTGTCAGCACTGACGGCTACAACTTCAAGGCGCTCAATGGCGGCGGAGCTGTATGGAAGTCAGGCGTAGGCACGGAATGTATTCGTGATCCGTATATCTTCAAGGGCGAGGACGGATTATACTATATGCTTGCTACGGATATGAAGTCCTCACTTGGCTGGAGCAGCAACCGAAATCTCCTTAGTGCAAAGTCCACGGACCTTGTACACTGGTTTGATGAGACAAGCATTGAAATAGCCAATAAGTATCCGCTCATGCAGGGAGCTGACCGTGCGTGGGCTCCGCAGGCTATATACGATCCCGAAAAGGAAGCCTATATGATATACTTTGCGGCGAGAGTCCCTGGGCGTGATGACAGAACTATTATGTACTATGCCTACAGCAGGGATATGAAAAAGCTTGATACAGAGCCGCAGCTGCTGTTTGCGCCGAAAAACGGCAATGACGCAATTGACTCTGATATAATCTGTCAGAAGGGAAAGTACTATATGTACTACAAGAACGAGACCAACAAGCGTATCTATCTTGCCACAGCCGACCATGCAAGCGGTCCTTACAGTGAGATAAAGCAGGTCTCTGAGGGAAATATCGGCGTTGAGGGACCGAATATCTACAATCTTATCGGTACTGACAAGTGGCTGATGATGTCCGATGCATACGGCGACGGATACTACGTAATGCAGGAGACTAACGATCTCACCAACTTCAGGACAGTGAGCCGAAACAGCTACAGCTTCAATTTTACGCCCCGTCACGGATATGTTATCCCGATTAACGGCGATCAGTATAATGCACTTATAAGCGCTTATCCCTCAGCAGGGCTTACTCCCATAAATACAGGAATAAAGCCGGCAACTGTCAGCGTCAGGAGCGGTGAGCCGCTGAATATGCCAAAGACCGTCACAGCGCAGTACACAGGCGGCGGTACAGGCGAGCTCAGTGTTGACTGGAACAGCTCTGATATTGCAAATATCGACACATCAAAGCCTGGGACATATACTGTAAACGGTACAGTAAGAACAAGCGCAGAGCTCTACTCCGATCCTTTTATAAAAGAAAGAGCCGATCCTTATGTAGTGGACGGCGGCGACGGATACTTCTATTTTACGGCGTCTTATCCTGCTTACGGCAGCGTTGACAAGGGTTATGACCGCATAATCCTCCGAAGGAGCAATACGGTGGACGGACTTGCGAATGCTGAGGAAAAGACTATCTGGAAAGCACACTCCAGCGGAATACTTGCCAAGCACATTTGGGCTCCTGAAATGCATAAAATCGGCGGATCATGGTATATGTTCTTTGCGGCAGGCGCCAGCAGTGATATATGGGCGATACGTCCCTACGTGCTGAAATGTGACGGCGATCCCTACACCGGAAGCTGGACGGAATGCGGACAGATGCAGGCAAGCGCAGGTGACAGTGATTCATTCAGAAGCTTCTCTCTTGATATGACCTATTTTGAAAACAATGGCAAACACTATGTTATATGGGCTGAAATAAAAGGCGATTCCTCACTGTTTATGGCGGAGATAAACCCTGCCGAGCCGTGGAAGCTTATCTCAAAGCCTATACTTCTCACCAAGCCCGAGTATAAATGGGAGCTTGTGAACAACCGCGTAAACGAGGGAGCGGCAGTCCTAAAGACTGACAAGAAGGTCGACGTGTTCTTCTCTGCTTCGGGAACCGGTTCAGAGTACTGTGTTGGGCGTCTTGAAGCTGATATAAATGCCGACCTTATGAACACTAAGAGCTGGAAAAAGCTTACTGAGCCTGTGCTTTCAACGGCAGATGTCAAGGGAAGATCAGGTCCAGGACACAACAGCTTTGTAAAGGACGAGAAGGGGAATCTCCTCATTGTGTATCATGCCCGCCCAGACAGCCATGCGTCACAGGGCTGCGGCACATATAATAAGGATCCGCTGTATGATCCGTGCAGACATACCCGTATCAAGCGAGTGGTTTTTGACGGAAACGGCGATCCCGTAATCAATCTCAGCGATGAAGCAGAGCTCTCTGCGGCGAACAAAAAGGTCACAGCAACAATTATTGTTAGCTGAATAAAAGTTTAACGCGATAACTTGCCGAGCCTATGAACGGGATTCCAAAGGGACTGTGTTCCTTTGGTCAGGTCAAGGGCTGACAGCCCTTGTGGGGTGTGGGGCAAGCTTAACAAGCCCGTCCCCTTTGTCGCCGTGCGACATCTCCCCACACTGTGGGGAGTAACCCCACAGTTACGAAGGCGTTCCCTAAACGGGCGGATAATATCCGCCCCTACAATAGGACGTCGAGGACGCCGTCCCCTACAAATACAAATTTTGATTTATACCAAGATTCAAATCAATGAAAAAAGCCCTTCCGATCATATCGGAAGGGCGATATTTTTATTATTCAGCTAAGAGCTTTTCAGCTGCTGCTATCTTTACGCAGATAACAAAGAGGTCCATTGCTTTGCTGAGGTCCTCAATCGGCGGATATGTAGGAGCGAGCCTGATGTTCTTGTCATCAGGATCAACGCCGTAAGGGAATGTAGCACCTGCGCCTGTGAGAGTTACGCCAGCCTCGCTGCAAAGTGAAACGATCCTCTTTGCACAGCCGTTCGGAGCATTGAATGAGATGAAGTAGCCTCCCTTTGGAGTTGTCCACTGACCTATGCCGTAAGGAGCCAGCTCCTTTTCAAGCTTGTCGCAAACAAGTCGGAACTTCGGAGCGATAATGCTCATGTGCTTCTTCATATGATCGAGCATATTCTCGAATGTGCCGAAGAACTTAACATGGCGGAGCTGATTCATCTTATCGTGGCTGATAATGCTTATGCCGAGATATTTCTTGAGCTCGTCGATATTCTCCTTGCTGCCGCCCATAACTGCAATGCCGGCACCCGGGAAAGTTATCTTTGAAGTAGAGCCGAAAATGTAAACGATGTTCTCGTTGCCTGCTTTTTTTGCCTCATCGAGGATATTGAGGATATATTTAGGTGAATCGGTGAGATGATGGATACAGTAAGCGTTATCCCAGAAAATACGGAAGTCCTTTGCAGCAGGTTTTAGAGCTGCGAAGCGCTTTACAGTTTCGTCGCTGTAGCAGATACCGTCAGGGTTAGAGTACTGAGGAACGCACCAGATACCCTTGATAGTCTCGTCGTCCTTGACAAGCTTCTCTATCATGTCCATATCGGGGCCTGTAGGAGTCATAGGGATATTTATCATCTCAACGCCGAAGAACTGAGTTACCTTGAAATGTCTGTCATAGCCCGGTACGGGGCAGAGAAACTTTACCTTGTCGTATTCTGACCAGGGCTTGCTGCCAAGTATACCCTTGTTGAAGGCACACTGAACAGCGAAGAACATAGCGTTGAGGCTTGAATTACCAAAGATGATGATCTCATCGGTGTTTACGCCGATCATTTTGGAAAAGAGTTCCTTTGCTTCGGGTATACCATCAGGTACACCGTAATTGCGGACGTCATTGCCGCATTCGCTCATAAAGTCACCGTCGTCGAAGGTCTTGAGCATATCAAGACTTAGGGCGAGCTGTTCGCTGCAGGGGTTGCCTCTTGCCATATTGAGACAGAGTCCCTGACCTTTGAAGTCATTGTACAGCTTTTCGTTTTCGCTTTTGAACGAAGCAAGCTCTTCTTTTGTCATCTTGGATAAATACATTATCGGGATCTCACCTTTCAAATATTTAATGAGTGCAGTAATATGCACAAAATCTCCACATAACAGTATATCACAGCAAACAGACATTTGCAAGTGTCAATATAACAAATTATACTGAGAGATAGCTCCTTTTTTTGGCATATTCAGCATTATTCGCCTATATATAGCGATATTCTCATTTGGAATAGCAAATTGCACTAAAATACCGATGTTAATTTTCAATGAAAATCAGGTGATAACTATTGACTTTTATAGGCAGTTTATATATAATATAATTATACAGATAAACTAAGGGGATGGGTATTAATTGTTTCAATAGGAGGGTTCTGTATGAAAAGATTAATCTCATCGACAATTTCATTTATGACAGCAATAGCTATGACTGCGTTTGCAGGCACAGCAGGCGTGGTATACTCAGTTGACAGTACGGGAGATGTATCAGGATATGAAGTTACGTTAGGCGATGCTGATTTTGGTTCGCTGACGCTTCCTGCTTCTCCGAAGGCTGAGTCAAATTATAGAAAAGGGTCTTATAATTACGGCGAGCAGCTTGACGCTAACAATTCGGCAGTTTACGAAAGGTTTATCAAGCTAACTGTTCCTGATATCGAACCGTTCGTGGTTGAGCTGCCTGAGACTGTTACGCTGAAGGTATCAGCTCTGCCGGGCTCTGCAAGGTTTACAGAGGATGACCAGCTTCAATACCAGACGGCAGTATTCAGTGCTTGCAAGCCCGGCATCGACGCAGCGCTCTTTGATTGTCCTGAGATATACTGGATAGAGCCATCGGGTATAAATATCGCACTTGGCGATGATACAGGCGTTACTTCAAGCTTCTGGACAGGCGGCTATACTCTGAAGATAAGGTCTCTGGAAATAACTCCAGCATACCTTGAAGGCTTTACTTCCCTTGAGGAGGCTAAAAGCTACGGTCCGCTCCTTGAGGAGGGGCTGGACAAGGTATCCGTCAAAGGTTCGACCAGATATGAACAGCTCAAAAGCATTCATGACTATATAGCCAAATTTACGACCTATGACCTTGATGCACGGTTCAGCAGCTCTGCACTGGGTGCTGTTGTTGAGCCGGGAGTTGTATGCGAGGGCTATGCCGAGGCATTCAAGCTCATGTGCGACAGACTGGATATACCCTGTGTGTGCGTATTCGGAAATCTTATTGAGGCAGACAATACGGGACATATGTGGAATTATGTCCAGATGGAGGACGGCATATGGTACGGAATGGACGTGACATGGGACGACCTTGACGGCAAATATGGCAGGGAGCTAAAGTATGAATATTTCCTCAAGGGCTCAAAGAGCTTTTTTGAGAAGCATACTCCCGAGTCTGATTATAAAATAACTCATTTTGAGTACCCCGAGATCTCGGAAACTGACTACGTTCTGACAAGTCAGCCAGAGCAGACTACAACTACCTCCGCGACTACTACCACCACAACAACTACGACTGCGACGAAGCCGACCACAACTACTACAACTACGGTAACGACAACTACTAAAAAGCCGACTTCAACAACCACAACTACTTCGATCACGACTACAGCCAAGCCGACTACGACTACTACAACAACGACAAAGCCTTTAACAACAACTGTAAAGGTCACAACTGTGACAACGACTTCAACGACAACGACAACTGCTCCGCCAAAGCCTCTTATAGGCGATCTTAACCATGACGGTGATGTAAATGTTGCAGACCTTGTATATTGTCAGGGAACAGTGCTTGGCAAAATAAAGCCTCAGCACTCCTGTGACGCAAACGGCGACGGCAATACGGATTCATTTGACCTCGTATTCATGAGAAAGCTGCTTATCATCGGCATAGCGAAGTAACACGTTATACCGTTCATTTTCTTTCAGTAAAAATGTGAAAAAGGCTCTCGCTTCGTCTATCAGAGCCTTTTTCACTGTGTACACCGACAGTAAAGGGCTTTACAGAAACGGAGAAAGGATATTATGAAAAATGATTTCCAGAAACCAAAGGATAATCTGATAATACTTAGAGCCCTTGCGGCTTGGTGGATACTGGGCTTTTCCATTATCTTTTCAGCCACAACGGTCATAGACCTGCTGTCATCAGCATGGAAGGGCGTAGGTGTCGGCAAAGCATTGATGTTCCGCGCGGCATTTTCGGCGCTTTCAGCCGTTCCGCTGACGCTCATCATGTATTTTTTAGTGATACCGCGAGTTAATAAGCAGTTTCGCATATTCCGGAAAATAGTGTCAAGAATATCCGACGAGGGATATTCAGGACCTGTAATAAAGGATATGGAGGCTCAGCTGCAATTCTGCATGACTATGCCTGCAAGCTACGCTACATACAGGAATCAGTATGCAATGTTTCTGACAGAGGCTTATATGTCGCTTCATGAGTATGAGCTTGCCGAGGAAAAGCTGGGCTGTGTGGACTATGAGTTCATGAAGAGCGAGCTCCGCGGCACAAATACCATCTCACTACAGCGGAATATCCTGCTTATACACGTTCTGAGAGTTCAGCTTGCTGCCGCGAGCGGTGATATAAAGCTTACTGAGGAGCGCGTAGCCAGCGGAGAAAAGGTTTTTGCATTATACCGTGACAAGAGCGAAATGATGAATTATCTTATAGATACGGCGTATTTTGAGTCGCTTTTAGTGCACGAGCAGTACGAAAACGCCGATAAGCTCCTTGAAAAATACAAGGATAACGAGGAGCTGAGATTCGGCTATTTGCTGGATAAGGGGCGCTGCCTTATGCGAATGGGCAGAACGGAGCAGGCTGAGAGCTATTTCAATGAAGCCTATTCTATGGCTACAAATGACTGGCGCAGGCGTACTATCGACCTTGAAAGAAATAATCCCATACCGTTAAAAACAAGAAAAAGCACTCGCAGATAATGAGGTGATGCTCATATCAGCGGGTGCTTTTTGAAATCATGGCTGGTCTCAAATGAATCGTACTCTGATTTTGATATTTCTGCACATTCTGCCGCAAGCCTGTCAGCTTCGGCAGATCTTTTATATATTATCGGAAATTTAGCCACTTCTCCCGACTGAAAATTCAGAGTAGGGTTGAGCTGACCGAAGATATATGCAAAGACTTTGGAATTTAGCAGTGCGCAGATGAAGTTCTTTTTATCGTCAAGGTCAAAGATACAGCACCCGCCATTGTCAAAGATATAGCCGTTCCCGAACTCGCGGATGCTGAATTTGCCGCTGGTAAGAGTAGACCATGTGAGCCCCGGCTTGGTGAAATAGCGGTAATTTGCTACGACCGCAGTAGGTATAGCTCTTATTTCCGCTCCGTCGTCGAACCAGTCGATGACATAGTCATTGAAGCCGTACCATTTCCGATAGCCCCCTCCTTTATTATAGGGAAACCAGCGCTTTTTAAGTGTTTCGGCTCTGTTTATGGAGGTGCTGTCAAGATTCAGCTTGTTTTTGTCGACCTCGAACCAAAGTCTGAGAAATCTGTCATTATCAGAGGTCGAGTTGCCTTTTCTGGGAGCAGCAATACTGCTGAGAGGCGGATATTTCGTGAAAAGTCCGCGGACATTCTCGCTCAGCCAATATGCAGCAGGAGCATTTGGAAGTTTATTGAAGTCCTCAGTGTCAGCTCTGAACACATAGTTTCGCTCAGGCACGGATATTGCTTCGAGAAGCTTTTCTCTCTGGACCTCAAGACCGCCGCGGAAGTCGGTAAGACGGAAGTAAACGCCTCTGGCATCGGTTTTGTGGTTCAGCATTGTAAAGGCGCATACAGGTACAGTAGCCTCCTCAAAGGCGGAATATTCAAACTGTACAAGGCTTTCGACGGTGCAATTGGTGAACATCATACGGCGGAGCTTTTCATAGCTTTGAATAAACAGCCAGACGAAAGGCGTGAGGAATCCCAGATAGCCTTCGGGCTTTGCAAGCTCGGTGCAGCGCTGTATAAAGGCGGAAAACAGGTCTGCGCGGCTGTCGGGATAGTTGGATTTTACGAAGCTGAGAAGCTTGGCACTCATATTTCCACAGCTCAGGTAAGGCGGATTCGTTACCACAGCGTCGTATCTGCGTGTGAGAAGCTCGTATACCTTTGCTGCCTTTGTGTCCTGTTTTTTTGGGGGGATTAAAGGTCTGACAAGACTGCCGAAGAGCTCTGAGCCGTCGAACTGACGTGAAAAATCGTCCTCGCCGGCTAAGCCCTCCGTATCGAAAACCTCAGGCTTTATATGACTGTCAAGTATCTCTGGGGCATAGTCCGCTGCTCTCATTATCAGCGCAAAATGCGACATTCTTCTCATGCGGCTGTCTATATCAAGACCGAAGATATTCCGCGTAAGAGCGAGCTTTGCGGCTTCAAGGCGGTCATAGCCGAGTGATATATACAGCTCCATGAAAAGGTCAAGGGCAGCAACGAGGATATTTCCGCTTCCCATGCAGGGGTCAAGAAATGTTATATCCTCGGGAGCGCATGGGAGAGATTTGTTTATTCTGCGGATATAGTAAGTCAGCTTAGAAGTATTAAAGCCGTAGGCTGACGAAAAAGCCTGACCGAGGGTGTTTTCCGTCATATAGCGAACTATCCAGTCGGGAGTAAATATCTGTGTAGCGGCGGAGATGTTTTCTGCGCCTATCTTGACATTTCGTTTCAAGCCGCTGAGCGCAGCTTCCTTTGCGTCACTGTTGAAGTACTGATATAACCGACCTATGAGCTGAACATTATTTTTCCATGAGTCATCGGGAATCTCTGAAAGAGCACCGCAGACCTTTTCAGAAGCTGATATGACTGCGCTTTCAGCATCAAGCTTAGGAAATACATCGGGGAAAGCATAACTTAGCACTGCTGCATCTGTCCGCATATTATTTGCTGCTGTGTATCGGAGGGCAGCTCCGCGAAAAAAAGCCTCGAATCTTAGCTCAGGGCTGTTTATCAAGCTTTTTAGCTGTGCTTTTACGGCTTCGACGATATTTTTCAGCGATGATCTTTTCACGGTATCCCTCCTATAATAAAATGTTATATAACAGATACTATTATACCACAGAGCGATGGTTCTTTCAAGTGAATCGGGCTTAGTTCAGACAAATGCGGCTTTGTGAGATAAGCTGATTCTACAGTTTTTTGTAGACCATTGACAATTTACTGCTGGTGTGTTATAATAATTTTGTATTCAATAACTTTACTATAAAAGAATTGCTTATAAAAGATAAGTTTTCGGCTAAAAAATTGTTTTTTTATTATCTATTTTCTGCACAGCCTTAATATTTACTGTTTCATTTTTCATCGGCAGGGGGGACTAAATATGGAAAAGGTTATGAAATGGGTGGCGAATGGTCTCGGAGTTGCAAAACAAAGCAAATACGTCAGGGATTATTTTTTCAGAGCGAATATGCGTGCAAGCATATATATGTCCGTTGTTGTAATAGTGCTTGAGATATGGATGATAATCCGCATGACAAATACCATACTGGTGAATCATCTCCAGAGCAATTTCATGCACTATTTCGAGAAGTACTATATAAATTATATCATACTCCTTACATCGGGTGTGCTTATGCTTATTTTTTCTCTGAGATATATAAGGGGAAAGACAGAGAATACTGCTCTCGGACAGGCTATAAAATGGGTATTTACCTTTATATGCATATATTTCGGCATCAAGATCTCAATTAATGATTATTCAAAGGGCGAGCAGATACTTACATTCCTGACTATGGAGCTTTTCTCCTTGTGTCTGCTTACGTGGAAGCCTATTGCGGCGTTTCTTATCTCAGGCGGTTCGTATCTTTACTTCTTCATGCGCATCGATGATATGGTAGCAGTTAATACCGGGGAGCAGGGGACTACTGTTGCAACTCAGATAAACTTCTTTATCATGTGGATATCGACCATGATGGTCTGTGTTGCAAACTATAATAATACACGTTTGCAGGCTGTCAAGGACGAAAATCTTGAGAAAATAAACGGGTATCTCTCAAAAATATCTGTTGAGGACGAACTTACAGGCATACATAACATGGTGTATTTCCGCTCAGAGGGCGAAAAGGTACTGCACTATGTGGTTACTGATAAGGAACATCTTCTGTTTCTGTTTTTTGACATTGAAAACTTTAAATCATACAACGAAAAGTATGGTTTTAAGGCAGGAAATGAGCTGCTTATAAAATTTGCTCATATGATAGATGATGAGTTCAAGGATTCTCTTGTTTCACGTTTTTCTGATGACCATTTCGTTGTGCTGACTCATGTTGACGGAGCCCATAATAAGATAGGAATGCTTTCGGGTGAGATAAAGAAGCTCCAGAAGGAAGTACACCTTGAACTCAAATGCGGCGCGTATAAGCCCTTAGATGATAAGGTCGATATAAGTCAGGCCTGTGACAGAGCACGTTTTGCCTGCAACAGCATAAAGAAGCATTACGACCGAACGCTTCGCTTTTATGACAAGTCGCTTGAGGATAAGTTCCAGCAGAAGCAGTACATCGTCAATAATATTGATACGGCTATTGAAAAGGGCTATATAAAGGTATTCTATCAGCCTGTTGTGAATACTGCTGACGGCTCTATATGCGGACTTGAAGCCCTTGCAAGGTGGCAGGATCCTAATTACGGACTTCTTTCACCCGGAGCATTCATCGCAATACTTGAAGAATACCGTCAGATATACAAGCTTGACCTCTGTATGGTCGAAGCAGTATGCAGAGATTATCGTGAGGCTGTTGACAGCGGAAAGCACTTCGTTCCGGTTTCTCTCAACTTCTCACGCCTTGATTTTGAGCTTTGCGATATAGTCGGAAGTCTCTGTGAGATAATCGAAAGATATGATGTGCCAAAGGAATTCATAGATGTTGAGGTTACTGAAAGCGCTCTTACCGATCAGCAGGATTTCCTGCCGAAAGCCATTAAGAGCCTCAGAGAAATGGGCTACAAGGTTTGGCTTGACGACTTCGGCAGCGGTTATTCATCGCTGAATGTATTAAAGGATTATCATTTTGATGTCCTGAAGATCGATATGAAGTTCCTTTCGAGCTTTGACAGCAATGAAAAGACCAGACCTATCCTGGAAAATATCGTAGACCTTACGAAACAGCTCGATATGCTGTCACTGTCAGAGGGTGTTGAAACTCAGGAGCAGTTTGATTTCCTTGCGAAGATAGGCTGCAATCGTGCGCAGGGCTATCTTTTCAGCAAGCCGCTGCCTCTTGAAGAGCTGAGAGCAAAGCTTGACTCAGGTGAGCTGCGTATCTCAAAGAAATACGCGAAATGATAAAAAGCGTTCCCGATTAGGTGCCTCCTCTTAACGGAAAAATATGGTTACCGTGCCTGAAATTTCAGTCTCGTAAATGTAACCTGCGTTCCGCCAGAGGGGGCTCCCCTTATCGGGAACGTCTTTTTTGTACATAGATATACGAAATTTAAACCTGCGGTGCATAATCTTATGTATCGCTTTTTGCACTTTGAGTGCATAAAACGCCGCTGTAAACGACAAAATAGTAATTTTGATACCGAAAATATTTAAAAATATCAAAATGATGTTGTCAGATGTGATTTATTGTGCTATAATCAATACATAATGTGAAATATGTTCACGGGATATTACTATTCAGGAGGAATCATTATGAAAAAACAGTTCATCAGCACAGCTCTGGCGTTTATGGTACTTGCGTCAACAGTACAGCCGTTCGGTCAGAGCGAGAAGAAGGCTTATGCCGCAGACAACACCATGCGCGATATTTCCACAATGGATTTGGTCAGGGACATGGGTATAGGTATCAATCTTGGCAACACTATGGAGGCTTGCGGCGACTGGATAGCTGATGTGGACAAGCAGTGGGGCGACGGTATCCTTACTGTTGATGAATACGAAACAGCATGGGGAAGCCCCATTATTACTCAGGAAATGATACAGGGCATGGCTGACGAAGGCTTCGGAGTAGTGCGTGTGCCTGTTGCGTGGTCAAACCTCATGGGTGACAATTACAATATAAGCTCAGACCTTGATGCACGAGTTCACGAGATAGTTGATTGGGTCATCGACGCAGATATGTACTGTATCATCAATATCCACTGGGATAATGGCTGGGTAAACACCTTCCCCGACAATAAGGACGAATGTATGAAGCGCTATCAGACCATGTGGGAGCAGATATCCGACAGCTTCAAGGACTACGGCGATAAGCTTATGTTCGAGTCTCAGAATGAGGAATTGGGCTGGGAAAGCGTATGGAATCCGTGGGGAAGTACCGACGGAAAAGCTGAGTCATACGGTCTTGTAAATGAGATTAACCAGAAGTTCGTTGACGTTATCCGCAGCTCAGGCGGAAACAATCCAAAGCGTCATCTGCTTATATCAGGATATAATACCGGCTTTGACCGCACCTGCGATCCGCTTTTCAAAATGCCTGACGATCCTGCAAACCGCATGGCAGTATCTGTTCATTATTATACTCCTGCAGGCTTTGCTATCCTTGAGGATAAGGACGAATCATGGGCTAAGGCTCGTGCAACATGGGGTACAGACGAGGATTACAAGGAACTCAATGCCAACATGGATATGATGAAAAATGGCTTCATCGACAAGGGTATCCCTGTTATCGTAGGTGAATACGGCTGTCCGACAAAGGGCAAGGAGGCAGATTCAGTCAGACTCTTCCTCAGCTCTGTATGCAGGTCTGCATATGAGCGCGGACTTTGCCCGATACTCTGGTCTACTCCTGATTCAACTACAGATGACGGTACTGTTATCAAGGGACATTACAACCGCAAGACCTGCAAAATGGAGGATCAGGAGCTGAAGAAGCTCTTTAATGAGATATCGGGCTTCAAGCCAAAGACTCCCGCGGAGACAACCACAACAACTACTACCACCACGACTACAGCAGAAAAAACAACTACTACATCTTCCACAACTACAACAACTGTAACAACTACAGCCGAGACAACCACATCTACCACCAGAGTAACAACAACTGCCGAGCCTGTTGCTTCTACAACGACTACAGCTCCAAAGGCTGGTAAAAAGGGCGATGTAAACTGTGACGGCGATATTGATATGTCAGATGTCGTACTGATAATGCAGTCACTTGCAAATCCAAATAAGTTCGGCGAAAATGGTACTGACGAGCACCACATCACACGTGAGGGAATAGATAATGGTGACGTGGCAGGCGGCAATGACGGTCTCACCAGCGGCGATGCTCTGGAGATACAGCTCTTCCTTCTTGGTGTAATAGCCTCTCTGTAAATACTCCCAAAAGATGTTCAATGCGATCACAAGAAGTGATCGGCATTGTATAATTCAGTAAAAAGCCCGAAAGCTTTAAGCTTTCGGGCTTTTAAGTTATTCCTTTGCAAATACTTCTTTGTCTATGATCTCTCTGTTAGCGCCAAAATCGACCTGTAGTACGTTTCCGACGTCTACATCGGCGCCTGAATAGGTACCCTCAGCAGGTATCTGTATCTGCTTTGTCTTGTATTTCAGAGCAAACGGAGCTCTCAGAGACAGGAGATATGCCTTTGGTGTTGACATATTCGTTGCTACATCTGGTATAACATCGGAAGCAAGATTTTTGAAGAGAGAAGGCTTGAAGGTCTTCAACTTAGCGATGATAAGTGACATTACTCTGCGCTGACGCTCTGTACGCTCGAAATCGCTGTTGCCTACCTTGCGTATACGCGAGTAAGAGAGAGCCTGCTTGCCGTTGAGGTGGAGTTTTCCGCCGCCGCTGAGCAGGTCAGACATGGGATCATCGCCCATGAGACGGTTTACCTCAGAGATGAGGATAACGTTTATCTCCTCGGCTTCTGCGTCGCTTACCTCGATATCTATACCGCCTACGGAATCAACAAGCGATACGAATGAAGCAAAATCGACGGAAACATAGTCGTCGATACGAACATCAAAATTGAGTTCGAGAGTGTCCATGAGCAGGTCAGCTCCGCCGAATGCGTAAGCCGCATTGAGCTTGTTCCAGCCGTTATTCGGTATCTCTACGTAGCAGTCACGCATGAATGAGGTCATGATTATCTCATTGGTCTTGCTGTTGAGGGATACCAGTATCATTGAATCTGAACGTCCTACCTCGTCGGCTGTTCTGCCGTCAGTACCGATAACGAGTATGCTGCGGACATGACCTCTGCCGAGGCTGTCTGCGTAGTGGTTACGGCTCTCTGAGGGCTTATACTCCATTTTCTTTATGAGAGACACTGAGGTGCAGGAGTAAAGTCCGAAAAGAAGCAGGAAAAGTACAAGGACTGTCTTGAATAATCTGCCGATTATCCTGCGGAGAAGCGACTTATGGCGGCGCTTTTTCTTTTTGGGTCGTTCCTCATGCTCAGACTGAGGAGCGGCAGGCCTTTTGCGTTTCTGCGGCGGTCTTGGCGGCGGAGGCGGTGCTGCTTGTGGAGCAGCAGGAGGAGGATAATATCCGCCGTCGCTGTAACCGCTGTATTCCTGTGGTGACTGCCGGTTATAATCGTAATATTGCGGCTCGCTGTAATTTGGCGGCGGCGGTGGAACAGAGTGAGGGAACTGAGGCGGCTGCTCTGAATGTGGGAACTGTGGAGGCTGCTGCTGCGGAGAACTGCCCCCAACCTGTGATGAAGCTCTGCGGTTTACCTTTCTCAGGGGCGGAAGCTCCTGTTTGGGAGCGCTGTATCCGCTTACTCCATTGGGGAGCAGCATGGTATCCTCATTATCAGTGTTTGGGATATTGTCCTCGTCCCTGCCATTATATCTGTTTGGCATTTTGTTCTCCTTTCAATGTTTGAAGAACCTGTGCCGATGCTGACACAGGTTCTTGTTACGTCATGTTTTTTTTAGGCTTACGGCTATATATGTGAGCACTGTCCATGCTGCGTTATAAACAACAAGGGCTGTAGCTGACATATAAACGTAATTTGAGCGGAATGCTTTTGAAAGTATCAGCAGCATACACAGTACAAAGCCGAGAAGTATTGAAGCTGTCTGCAAAATAAGACCTATTATTGCTGAGGAATGGACTACCTTTGTACCGATGAGAAGCTCGGCAAGTGAGGAAAACTTTCCTGTCGTAGCCATTGATGAGCTGAGGCGGACAGCCTTTTTGGTTTCCTCGTAAAAGTCCTCATGGAGCTTCTTTGGCAGTATCCTTGCCATTTCCTCGGGGATACCGAAGAGTTTATTCAGCTTTTTCAGCGTTATACACGGGTCAATGCTCTTGATGAACATACATATCTTGTTCTTGCAGAGCTTTTTCGCCCATTTTTTCACGTATCTGTCTGCAACTATGTCAACAACGAACATTGCTGCAAGATTTCCTGATATTGAAAGATAAAGTGCATCCTTGCCCTCATCAACGAACTCAGTTTCCTGAGTCTTTGTGGGAACGCCCTCTATATTGTGGCTTGTCATAAGCTCGCGGTTGCCAAAGAGTACGCGCTTGTTGTTTATCCAGCCGCACATACCCATTCCTTCCTCGTAGGAGTAGTTTTCAATGGGATAGAGTGCACCGTTTCTGCCGGCTATTACGTCGGTAAACAGCTGTGACATTATGCTTCCCGAGGCAGCCGTAAGGCTTGCGGCTTCGAGAAACGCCTCGTCCAGCTTTGTATTTGAGAATACCTTGATACCGTCAAGTCTGACCGTACCCTCAGGGAAGAGAGTACCTGCGTCTATGAGTATCGAATTTGTATCATAGAAGTCATCAACGCTCTGATACCCAAGCATTATGCCCTTGTTGCGGATAGCGCTCTTGGAAACGTTCTCAAGAGGGATATTAACCACGAAAGGCATTGCGATACAGGATGTAGCGCATATCAGCATACTGAATATAGAGAATCCGAATGCAGCTGCGTCAAGGCTTGCTATAGTTCCCTTGCAGAATATAGTGAGGAACAGTGCAACAACTATTGAAGCAAACAGGCAAAGCGGAGAAGCCTTTCTGCAAAAGTCATCTGTCATATCCGATGAATAGGTATACCGCAGAAAATCAGTAAGAAAGTCTGTCTTGCGCATTGAAGCAAGGATAGGGAAGTCTCCGAGAGTTCCGCGGGTTATGCGCTCAGCCCTGTCCTCGTCCCTGACGTAGGTAACGCCGTGACGGTCAAAGTTTTTCGACACGAACTTGAAGTTTCGGGCAGCTCTCCTTATTATAAGGTGCTTGCCCAGCGCATTTATAAGCAGTGCAAGTATGCCTACAGGCATATAAATGTGTATATTTTCAGAGCTCACAAGGTCGGGGCTTAGAAAAGCGGGGATTATCGCTATCAGACAGGACAGTGCGGTGATAGCGGTCATAGAGTCTCCGTCTGCCTTGAAGCTGAGAAGCTTTCGCAGTCCCTTTGTTATGACAGCTATTGATGAAATGATTGATACAGCACCGAGTATAAGGTGTACTGTCAGGTATGACTTGATATTTGACATACTGAATATGTCAAGAGTCGGCACATTGAACTGATTTGCCAGTGTCATGAACAGACTCAGAAAAGCTGTCATTGCAAGTATCACAACACGTACTGAAATAGTGCTTTTCAGCTCGTATATATCGCGTCCTACGTCCTCGACATCACCGTAGTAGTTGAAGTCAACTATCCTTTTTGTACGCTTGTTCTTGGAGTGCACTGACATATATTCATCGGCACCCTGAGTAATATGTACGTCCAGCTGATGTGCGTCAATATCAGCCTTTTCGCTGAGATTTATACTGGTAAGCTCAGCTCGCGGCGCAGGTTCAACGGGCTTTGCCGCCTCAACAGCAGCAGGTGAGGGAACGATGTCTGTTATCTGCTTTCTGCCCTCGGCGCTTTCTGCTTCGTTGATTATCTGTATGCGGCTTCGCTTTTTCTTCTTGAACTCGGGAGGAGTATACATATACTCGCCCTCGGGAGTTTCACGGGCATAGGTATAATTATCCTTTTTGCCGCGGCGTATTTTCTTGTTCTTTTTGTTTTCGATCTCCTTAGCGCGTGTTGACTCGCTCATACGTCTTATTTTCGGTGCTTCGTCGGGATTCATCTGCACAGGAGTGATAGTGCCCGATGGTATCACCTTACGCTGAGGATTGGTGCGTATCTCGCTCATGGCATCTGAGCTTACCACAGCCACCTTGTGTCTTGAAAGATCGGCAGGCTTTACCTCGTCCGCAGGAGTTTCATTTCGGTGTGCATTATCGAATAGAGCGGATTTTTCATGTGAGATAGGCGGTCTTGATTTAGGTCTTTCAACGAATTCAGGAGCGTCTACCGTAGAATTTATTATTTTCTGGGCGTCAACTCTGCCCACATTGTTAGGTTCAAGAGAGTCGGGAGAGTATTCGTCAAGAATAGCCTCCAGCGACGGTTTCTGTTCTGACATATTTATCTCCTTATTCAGAGCCTCTGCGCTGGCGCAGTACCTCATACATGAAGATACCTGCTGCCACGGAGGCATTGAGTGAATTTATCCTTCCGAGCATTGGAAGCTTTATCATAAAATCGCATTTTTTCTGTATCAGCTTACTCATGCCGAAGCCCTCAGAGCCGATGACAAGGGCAACACCGCCTGTAAAGTCGGTCTCGGAGTAGTCAGTGCCCGAGGCGTCTGTGCCATATATCCATACACCGTTCTCCTTGAGGGTATCGATACAAGCCGCAAGATTGGATACTCTTGCCACAGGCACATAGCTTGCAGCACCTGCTGAGGTCTTATATACTGTAGCGTTCAGCGAGGCGCTCCTGCGCTTTGGGATAATGACGCCGTCAGCCCCTGATGTTTCGGCAGTACGGATTATAGCTCCCAAATTATGAGGATCTTCTATCTCATCGCATATGATGATGAATGGCTTTGTGCCCTTTTTCTGTGAAACGGCAAGGATATCCTCTACCGTAACATACTCTCCGCAGGCACCCTCGGCAACTACTCCCTGATGAGAAGCGCCGCCTGACAGGCGTGAGAGCTTTTTATCGTCAGCGTCCTTGACTACGACACCTTTTTCTTTTGCAAGGCGGCGGATAACACTAAGGCTGCCGCCGTTTCCGTCGATATAGACGGTATCGAGATTGGCTCCTGATTTCAGCGCCTCTATGACGGGATTTCGTCCGCAGATGATATTCCGGGGCATTTCATTGATATTTTTCTCTTTTTCCATATTTAACAGCGAGCGCGAAACGCTCATGCTCCTTTTGTTCTGTTTATTGTTTCCGTAAATGAAAACACCAATTCAATTATATCATCATTGAATTGAAATTACAAGTACCTTTTAGCATAAAATTGCTATATATCTGCATTGTTAGTTGTTTATGTCTATAATTGAGAGCTCGGGACGATTGAAAATACGCGGTATGAATATCATACGCATAGGTCTTGCCAGTCCGCGGCTGATTATCTGAGTGGTATCATCATAGTGATACATTCCCGTTGTATGTTTCGGAAAAACACCCTGATCAGGGGCATAAAGTCCTTGTTCGAGTATTCTGGGCAGTCTCCACTGACCACCGTGAGCATGGCCTGAAAGCACAAGGTCAAAGCTCCTGCCATCACTGCCGAAGCAGTCGTCTATCTGCTCGGGCTGATGAAGAAGCAGTATATTGTAATAGTTATCGTCCAGCTCGTCTATACATTCCTCGAGCTGAGTTTTTTTCTTTCCCCACTGTAGAGAGTCAACCACTCCGTATACCCTTATATTCTGCCCTTTTATACTGAATTCCTCTTTATCTCCGAGCAGAACAGGACATATTTTTCTTACCTCATCATAGAATTCCTCGGTATCGTCGCGCATTCCCTCGTGATTTCCGGGAGTATATGCGCAGGGATACTCTGCGCTGAGAGCTGAAATAAGATTCAGGGCATATTCTGTTCCGCCCCACATATCCACGACATCTCCGCCGAACAGGACAATATCCGGCTCAGCACTATGGACAGCGTCTATGAGCTTTGAGTTGCTTGTATCACCGTAAAAGCAGTTGTGAAGGTCAGAAATGAAGACGATACGCAAGCCTTTATCAAGCTTTTTTGCTTCGACAGTGTAATTTACGGGTTTTAATGCAAAGCCCCATGCGCTGAGAGCACATAGGACTGCAAACACAGCGGCGATAATAAGTCTTTTTCTGGCTTTTTTTGACATTATTTACCTCTTTCAGCAATAATAGCTAACATTTCTCCCACGTTCTTCATGCCAGAGACCTCACGCATCTTGAATCGCAGTCCGAACTCGTTCTCAACTGCGGCAATGAGATTGATGTGTTCAAGGCTGTCCCAGTCCTCAATATCGGCAGATGTAGTATTCTCGTTCACCGAAAGTGACGAGTCACCGAAAACATCTCTGAATACCTCATTCAAACGGGGGAGTATTTCATTATTATTCATTCAGGATTCTCCTTATCACGTATTTTTATTACCTTGTTCTTGTTTTCATAGTTTTCTATGTCGAGATGCCATACGGAATCTCCGTTATCCAGCTTTTTGTCAAGAGTGAAGCCGAATGAGCCGTAAAGCTCTGCCACCATGCTGTTTTTGTGAGTTTTGTAATAGAAGCCGTTTATACGGGTGATATTTTTTGCTCTTGCGCGGCGGACAAGCTCGTCCAGCATTGCCAGCTCCATGTCCCTTTTCAGTACACGGCAGCTCATGAGCCATAGCTCTATGTCAAGCTCTCTGTCCCTGCATTTTCCTATAACTACTGAAACTATGCCGTTATCGCCGAATTTATCAAGAAGTCTGCCGCAAATACAGATGTGCTCCATGCTTGTGCTGACCATTTGTATCTCGTCCTCATTATAACGGCGGGTCGTGAGGTTGAACTGGTTGCTCTTGTTGGTGAGCTGAGTTATACGCTGTATATAGACAGGCTCAAAGCCGCATATGACCGCGTGCATATCAAGGCTCAGCAGATAATCCTCATAGCTCTCGAAGCTTCGCTGCTGTGCGGCTCTCTGAGCGTTTGCGGCATACATCTCCGAGCGGTGCATATCATCTTCGGAAACAGCTGTCACCTCGAAAAAGCCGCTTCGTGTCAGTCTGTACATAGCCTCATGAACAGTGCTGAGGTTTATAGTCTGCACCATAGGCAGCTGTGCCTCTATGATAGCACATTCAGCAGGATTATCGTCGATGAAAACGAAGCTGTCAAGTCCGAGACTGAGTTCAGCGGCAGTTTCTGCGATATTACGGTCTTTTGATTCCCAATTAGCTTTAATAGATACAAAATCGGAAGATCGCAGCACTCCGCATGGGTGATCCAGACCAAGAAGGGCGTTTCCCATGTCATTCTTAGAGCAGACTGATAAAAGCACACCGTAGTCCTTGTAGCCCTTGATAAAGCTCTGAAACTCGCTGAAAGCCTGTCCAATGGCGGTTTCCTGACCTATCTCTATGCCCTCCTGACCGTCGTCGCCGATGACGCCGCCCCAGAGAGTGTTATCGAGGTCAAGGTCGATGACCTTGTGATTTTTTCCGTATATGGACTTTATTATGCAGGCAAGGCTGTATGCGAGGTCAGGGATAACATTAGTGCTCATGGCGTACTTGTAAAGATACCATGCCTCAGCGTCGTGCCAGTTTGCCAGACCGCAGACTGCGGAGAGATAATTTATATCGTGGATATAGAGTCCGCGTGTATTTCTGGCGTAGTCCGACAGCATGATGTTCATGCGCTGAATGAATGCAGCATGACCTGAAGTGCTCCAGCCGTCGTAGCTGCCTGTACGTCTGAAAAGCGGCAGCTCAAAGTTATTCTGTATTACAGGGCATGAGAAATGCTGTTTAAGGCTTTCCCAAACCTGTTTAAAGTATGCAAACTGATCGTTGAGCCTATGTTCAACTGTCCCTGCTGATTCAGCCGGGCTTTCAGGGAGCATAGTGAGGTTGCGCGAGGTGGTATGTATGTAGATAACGTCAGGATCAAAGCTGTCAAGCTCGGGATTGCCGAAAACGGCGTCTTCATAGAACTTATTGTATTCTGACAAATAGAATTCGGGCTCGATGCCGAAATTCAGCAGAAAAAGCTCGAGTGCGGATACAATATGATTTGTCGTTGAGCCCCCCAGCACAGCGATCCTCTTTTTTATGCGGACACAGCCGTCAGAAAGCAGCTGCTTGCGAATGGCGAGCCGTCTGCGGATTATATCCTTGCCGTCGAATGGAAAGTTGAGTTCTCTCATAATATCACCTTATTTTGTCAGATTGTTGTAAATACAGTTTCTGTTGCCGCCAACTGCGGAGAACGAACACATGGCAAAAAGGAGATCGGTAGCGCCGACTCTGTTGATGAAATCAACAGCATTAAGGTCAAAATAACGTATATCGCAGAGATATATGTTTTCAAATGAGCTTGTCAGCATCGGAAGCAGGGCGTTCCCGTAGCTGTCCTTGAAGATGACAAGAGTTCTTCCGTTTTTGCATTCTGTGTTTACGTGAACTATCCTCTCGTCCGAACCGAAGACCATATAATAGCCTGAATTTGCCATATATGACGGATCAAGAAGAAGCTCAGCAGCGACAGGGGTTTCAAAGCGTGTGTTGTACTGTGTTACTGTTACGGGTATTTTGGGTTTGTAATAAACGAAGTCCTCGGGATTATTTGTGAGTGTGGCACTCTGTGTGTACATATAAAGGGTACCCACATAGCCGGGCAGGGTAACTGTCTCATACTCCGAAAGGTCGGGATAGGGGACGCCTGCGGTCAGTGCAAACTGCTCTGCGGCATAATAAGCGCCGAGAGGCTGCCAGTGGTGGTCTGTTCGTGAGTATATAGCCTCGTCCTTGTGAGCATTCAAAATGCTGTAGGCGTCGACAGGCATAACATTATGGAGAGCGGCGTTCAGCCTGTCAATGTCCTCTTTCTCGCTGTAGGCAAGGTTCTGATACTTTTCGGGAAGATAGAAGGAACTGGAGGTCGGCAGCACCATTGAGTAAACATTAACATCGGGCAGCTTTTCCTTGTAAAGGCTGACATATGAGGCATATTCCTGTTCCGTGCCCCATGCGCCGCCGTAAAGAGTAACTCCGCGCTTGTTGACGATGAGTATATTGTTGGTGAGCTCGCCGTCAGCAGGAGCCTCCTCTGTGGGAGCTGCCTCGGGAACAGCGGTCGTGACCGAAGTAGACACGGAAGCTGCTGTAGTTACAGGAGCAGCAGTGGTGACGGGGGATCTTTTCTCAAAGCCGCTGCCGAAAAGCTCGGCTTCTTCACCGTCATCACCGTATTTCCTGCCTTTTAGCTGTATAATGTAGTCGGATATGAATTCCTTTATATGAGCTCTGTCGTGTACGGTATCGTCGAAGTAATCCGCAATTCCTTCAGTAAACTCGCCGCTTGCGTAGCTTTTGGCGGAAAATTTCGGGAATTTTGTGAGATAGCGGTTCTCGTCATCTGCTTTTGTCTCGTGGGGCAGAAGTACCACATATACGAAGCCGCCTGCGAAAATAGCGCTTATTGTAATTATATTAGCAAGTGAAATTAGGCTCAGGGCCTTTTTTCGCTGTTGTTTTTTGAGCTTTTTTGCCTTTATAGGCACATCTATGGTGGATTTTGCACGGTCTGAAGCCTCTATGGATATAGCAGGCAAAGAACGGCTGTCTTTATTGCTTTTATTGGTCATGTGAGCGCCTCATCAGAATCGGAAATAAAGGAACGGATTGGTCGTAGAAGCTACAAGCATAATGCTTGTAACTATGAGCAGAAGTGCGGCTGCAACGGCGGCGGCTGAGGAAACTGCGGCTTTTGTGACAAAATGCTTGTCCGCAGTCTGCTTCACCAGTTTGATAACAGGGAAGCAGCATATAACAGCAGCGGTCAGCAGGTACATATTGTTGACAACAGATATTTTGTCCTGCATTGCAAGGAAGCCGTTTTCTCCAAAGCCAAATGCGGTTTTAAAAAATGTGCCGAGTCTGCCCAGCTTCTCGAAATAGAATATGCCGAAGCCGATGATGATAACAAGCTTGCTGTAGATATGCCGCAGAACAACAGGTATCTTTTTCATGCGCTTCTTGCCGATGAGCATTTCGATGAATACGAAAATACCGTAGTAAAGACCCCATATGATGAAATTCCAGCTTGCGCCGTGCCATATACCCGTGCATAGCCATACGAGGAAGAGACCGCCGTATTTTCTGCGTTTGCCGAATATTGGGATATATAGCACATAGTCACGGAAAAATGTGCTGAGTGAGATATGCCAGCGCTGCCAGAATTCGGTGATGTCTCTGCAAATGAATGGGTGGTCGAAGTTTTCGTCAAAGTGGAAGCCGAAAATACGTCCGAGACCTATGGCAATATCGGAATAGCCCGAGAAATCAAAGTATATCTGCAAGCCGTAGGCAGCAGCGCCGTACCATGCTCCGAACATGGTGGAGCTTCCGATATTTCCGAGGAAGCTGTCTGCGATGATGCTGAGCTGATTTGCAAGAAGCACCTTTTTGCCGAGACCGAGAGCGACGCGGTTGAGTCCGTAGGAAACATCGCTGAGCTCCGTTTTGCGGTCATTAATTTCTTTTTCAATGGTACTGTAGCGAACAATAGGTCCTGCAACGAGCTGTGGGAACAGAGTAAGGAAAAGCAGGTAATTTCCGAAGCTTTTTTGCGGTTTTACCTTTTCCCAGTGACAGTCTATGATATAGGAGATAGTCTGGAAGGTATAAAAGCTGATGCCGATAGGGAGCCTTATATCGGGGACAGGTATCGAGCATGAAAAAAGGGCGTTGATGTTTTCCGCAATGAAGCCGCTGTATTTGAATACGCCCAGCATAAGCAGGTCATACGCTACAGCAATAACAGCTGCGGCGGTATCACCTTTTTGCCCTTGATATTTTCCGATGAACAGTCCTGCGGCATAGTTCACCGCGGCAGTTGTCAGCATAAGAAAAATATAGACGGGTTCGCCCCAAGCGTAAAAAATAAGCGAGAAAACTATCAACACCAGATTTTTTGCTTTCGTCCCTCTTGCCAGTGCATAGCACAAAAGGCATACGGGAAGGAAAATATATATAAAGAAAAGTCTCGAAAAAACCATTGTTCTACCGCCTTGCAGGAATGTATTATATATCTGTAGTTTTACCGCTTAAAATCCGACGGAGAAAATAAAATAAAAAGCATAGTTTATGAAATCTTTATAAAAAATATTATACTACAAAATAGTATTAAATGCAAGTCCAAAAGACAGCGATTTTGTATTTTCGGAAGTATTTCGCAAAAATCGTATCAAAGCATAAAATATCAGTATAAATCAAAGCCTTTTTCTACATAAAAAATCCCCCTTCCGTTATGGAAAGGGGACTTGATAGCGTAAATAATATTAACTATAATACATGCTGACATCATCCCAGTCAGTTATCCAGTATCCATCAACATATGAAGTACTTTTGGCTATTGCTAAATTAATGCCATTTTCGCTCCATTTTATCATAACTTGCGTGCCAAAATTATATGCAGTAATATTGCCTTGTTTTGTCACAGTGTATTCCTGGGCAAACAGATCTTTTTCCGCATATCCGTCATAATACTCGCCAAGATAGACGTATGAACCGTCATTTTGGATCTCATAAAAATGATAATGGCAGGTATCATCCATAAAATGCATTTCATCAACTGTAATGTACAGCTTGTGCTTACCATCGGGAGAGTCAAATTGATGAGCATAGTAATCAGGAGAGAATAAATCAAAATCAAACAAGAAGGTGAACCCGTTTGAGTTTTCTTTTACAGCTTTTGGAATAGTTGCCTGAAAAAGCAGGATACTCTTCTTTTTCGGGTATAACATAGGATGGGAATTGTAGCGATGAGAGGTAAGAAGATAATATATACCGGATTTTTTTATGACATCGGGATCAGTACCAAAATAGCTGCATAGACTTTCCAGCTCTGAATCATCGAAGTAAGTTCCGTCAGCAAAATTGCCGACAGGCGGAATAAAGTGAATTCCTTCGCCGTATTCCTGCTCGTAAGTGCTGAGGATAACATCGCTTTTTCTGAAAAACTCATCATTAAATAGTTCAAGGTATTTTTGTATCTCATCATCATCGGTACCGATGTCTGCAAGGTAAGCCGTGAGTTCTTCTGGCGTGCTGATAAAAGATGATTTTGTTGTAGACTTGTCTGCCGTGGTAAGGATATCTACACTGCTAACCTGCTTGAAAGCATTTTCCGGATCAATCAATGCTTTTCTCATTTCGACCAGATCGAAAATGTCGGCTCTTCCGTCTAAATTAACATCCAGATAATTGAGCTTATCTTCGTAAACAAGCGAATCAAAGTATTCTTCAGAACTGCGGAGAAACTGCATCAGAGTGACCAGATCACCGATATTGAATTCCTTATCGTTATTTACATCGGCTAAATATCGTGTACTGGTGCAGTGGAATACAGTATCATCCGAGGTATCGGGATATACCTTTTCTTCGGCAGACACGCCGAAAGAGGAGACGAAGATTAATGTCAGTAATGAAATGATTACAGAAAGGACTTTTTTCATATTGATTTCCCCTTTATATATGGCAGAAGGCGGATAAACTTTTCCTTATACCATTATATAATTAAGCAACATATGAAATCTATGTTATTATATTGATTTTCAGTTAAAGCTTTTTTAATTAATAAAAAATACTCCCCGATAATTCGGGGAGTATAAGTGGTATCTCATCAGTTTATGCTATAATCCTGATATCCTGTGTTGCTGCTGTAATTGCTGTTTGCAGCAGGAGCGGAAGTAGCAGCAGGTGCAGCTGGAGCCTTATCGTTTTCTACGATAGCCTTAAGGCCTGTTGCAAGACCTGCAAGTCCCTGTATCTCGCTTGGGATAATGATCTTTGTAGCCTTGCCGTCAGCAGCCTTAGCAAAGGACTCCAGCGACTTGAGCTGGATAACTCTTTCATTCGGGTTAGCGTTATTGAGCTTTACGATACTTTCAGCGAGGGCTTGCTGTACCATTTCGATAGCTTTTGCTTCACCGGTAGCCTCCAGTATCTTCTGCTCTCTTACAGCGTCAGCTCTGAGGACCATTGCCTGCTTCTGAGCCTCAGCCTCAAGTATCTGAGCTTCCTTCTTAGCCTGTGCGCGGAGTATCTGTGACTCCTTTTCACCTTCTGCGACCAGTATCTGTGACTTCTTGTCACCCTCTGCCTGAAGTATCTTTTCACGGCGCTCACGCTCAGCCTTCATCTGCTTCTCCATAGCGTCCTGTATCTCACGAGGAGGAAGAATATTCTTGAGCTCAACGCGGTTTACCTTGATACCCCAGCGGTCAGTAGCCTGATCGAGGATAGATGTGATCTTTGTATTGATAACATCTCTTGATGTGAGTGTAGCGTCAAGCTCCATCTCACCGATGATGTTACGAAGAGTTGTAGCTGAAAGGTTCTCGATAGCAGCTAAAGGTCTTTCAACGCCGTAGATGTACTGCTTAGCATCTGTAACCTGATAGAATACGACAGTATCTATCTGCATTGTAACGTTATCCTTTGTGATAACGGGCTGCGGCTTGAAGTCTACTACCTTTTCTTTAAGTGATACCTTTCCTGCGATCCTGTCGATGAAAGGAACGAGGATATGAAGTCCTGTTTCCCATTCAGCGTGGAAAGAACCGAGTCGCTCAATTACAAATACATGAGCCTGAGGAACTATCCTGAAGCATCTGATGAAAAGGAAAAGAAGAACGATGATAACGATTAAAACAATGATTCCAAGTGTGTCCATTTTGATCTACCTCCGATAAAATTGTGAAATAAATGTTGGATTCAGTTTTCAGGTGCAACCATAAGCTTGGCGCCCATTACTTTTTTGACGATAACGATAGTACCATCGGGTATTATTTCGTTCTCGTTTTCGGGAACAGCACTCCAGTTTACCCCGTTTAAAGTGACTCGCCCCGTACCCTTGTCTGCGTCGATGACCTCGATGACAGTGGCGTGTTTGCCAACGTCAAGCTCGGCATTGGTCGCTATCCTGACCTGCTGCTTTCGCCGCTTTATGAACGGCAGGCTTATAAGCAGGAACAGAACAGACGAGACTATGAACAAGCCCAACTGCTCCAGAGTTGACAGGTTCCACAGATAGCAGGCTATCATCGTTATAAAAGAGCCTGCGGCGAACCAGATCGAAACCAGCTGAACCGTACATATCTCAGCTATAACGAAAGCGATAACAGCTATTGCCCAGAACAGTACATTCAAAACGAGCTCCCCCTTTCACATAATATTTGTAGTAATCCCTACAGCAAATATTATAACATGAAAGTATGAACTTTTCAAGTACAAACCGCGGCATTTCGACAATATTTTTATCCTTAAAGTATATTCATGAAAACTTTTTGGTCTCTGTATACGCCATGATATATGGAGCGATGCCTTTTGCGTCGTTTTCGACGATCTTTTCACTGAGATAGTATTCCGCAGAGCCGTCGCGGTTATTCTCTCCGCCGAGGCCTCCCATAAGGCAGATATTTTTTAGTACGGGTATATCGCCGCTGTTGTCAATGAAATTTTCAGTTACAGTATCGAATGTGCGCTTGCCTGCCGAGCGTATATCATCACCGCATATGCCGAGACGTGCAGCTTTAAGTGCAGAGTATGCAAAGAGCAGTGAACCGCTGGTCTCGGGATAATTCCCCTCAAGCTCGGGACGTGCAGGGAGCTGAAGCAGCATACCGTCCTTCATGCAGTATTTTGAGAGAGCAGTAAGTATCTCAGCCAGCTCTTTTTTGATAAGCTCGGCATCTGGAAGCATTTCACAGCAGTCCGCAAGAGCTGCGCATATCCAGCCGTTTGATCTCAGCCAGAATTCATGGGAAAGGCCTGTTATCTTATCTGCCCAGCACATAGTGTTGGTATCGTCGTAGCCGTGGTAGAACAGCCCTGTATCAGGATCGCGGAGTATCCTTCGCATATCCCAGAGCTGGCGGATAGCATCATCGATTATACCCCTTGACTTATGGAGCAGACCATATTCTATCAGAAACGGCAGAGCCATGTATGAGCCGTCCAGCCATATCTGATCTGGGTAAATGCCCTTGTGCCAGAAGCTTCCGCAGTCAAGGCGCGGCTGACGTAAAAGCTGTTCAGTCCAGAAGCGTTCAAATCCGAGTCTGTAACGTTCTTCGTCTGTTAATCGCCAGAGCTTGAACAGATTTTTTGCACCGTTGATATTGTCAAGGTTATAGTCGGCGTAATTGAGAGTAGGGATATTGCCGTCCTTAGTAACATAGGCGTCCATGAATCTCATGGCATATTCGAGAAGGTCTTCGTCCTTTGTAATATCATACATCATCAGAACGGCGGTTATCATGCAATTGTCGATATAATTCCATTTCGGAGCTTTTTCCAGAAGCTCGTTCTCCTTGTTCCATATGGGAGAAAGAGGCTCTGATGGGATTATTAAGTTGTCGATATATTTTGAAACGATGCTTTCAGATTTAGTCATCCTGTAAGACCTCCTGCGGTGATACCGCTGACAAATTTTTTCTGAGCAAGTGCGAACACTGCTATAGAGGGAATGAGACCAATGACTGACATGGCAATGACCTTGCGCTGTTCATAGCCCTGTCCTGTGCTGTCCACGGACAGCCTCAGAGCAAGAGAAAGAGGGTATTTCTCCACTGACTGTATCATTATCAGCGGCTCAAGGAAGTCATTCATGGTCCATAAAAAAGTAAATACCGCTATGGAGATCACGGCTGGTTTTATGCACGGCAGGATCACGAAAAACAGCGTTTTCAATGTGCCGCAGCCGTCTATCCTTGCCGCTTCATCGAATTCCTTAGGTACTCCCTTTAGGAACTGTACAAGTATGAACACGAACATTCCCTCCTCGGCAAAGAGGGCAGGGAGTGTAAGCGGTATATATGTATCCAGAAGCCCCAGTCTGCTCCACATGAGATACCGCGGCATGATGGTAACGATAGAGGGCATCAGCATACCGCAGATGAGCAGAGCAAAGAAGAACTTCTTCAGTGGAAAATCAAATCTTGCAAAGCCGTAAGCAACTATCACAGAGGAAGTGACGGCAAAAACGGTCTTTGGGATAATAATCGCAAAGGAATTGAGGAAATAGTGTCCCATATTGTACGGAGTGACAGTCATCCATGCGTTTTTGTAGGAGTCGGTATCGAAGCTTTTGGGCATGAACCATATAGATGAAAATATTTCCTCATTGGTCTTGAATGAAGCTCCTATTAGCCAAAGCAGGGGATAGAGCATAACAGCTCCTACAGCTGTCAGCAGCAGAAAGAGAAACAGCTTTTTCACAGCACGTCCCTCCTCGCTTTTTCTGTCAGCTTATAAATAAGAGCCACAACAGCAGCGATGATCACGAAAAGCACCCATGATACCGCATTTGCCATACCTTCGCTGCCATATGTGAACATCTCTTCATAAATGAGCATACCGATAGTTCTTGTTTTTCCCATAGGAGCTCCGCCTGTCAGCATATACGGAGCGCTGAACTCCTGCATAGCCGCAATGGTCTGCAAGATCAGATTGACAAAGATAACATTCTTTATCTGAGGCAGAGTCACGGCGAAAAATGCTCTGAAGCCTCCGCAGCCGTCTACTTTTGCTGCTTCATACAGCTCACGTGGAATATCACGGAGAGCCGCAAGAAATATCACCATAGTCGAGCCGAATTCCCATAGTCTCAGCAGAACTATCATGAATATGGCTGCGTTTGGTTCTCCGTACCAGCTTACAGGTGTGAGCCCCACAGCTTCAAGAAGCTGATTTACAAGTCCGTCCGCTGTAAAAAGGTATTGCCACATGATTATGACAGCAAGATTGGCTCCAAGTATAGACGGTATGTAGAATATGGTGCGGAATATGCCTATGTACTTTAGCTCTGTATTGAGAAGCAATGCCACAAGCAGGGACACTATGAGCTTCAGCGGAACAAGTATAATTGAGTATTTCAGCGTAACACCTGCCGCCTGTCCGAAGTCTTTGCCGCTGAGCATTTCACGGAAATTATCAAAGCCCGCAAAGCTGCCTCTGTCGGTAAGTCCTATGATAAATGAGCATACAAAGGGATATGCGATGAACAGCAAAGCGCCTGTTATAAATGGCGATATAAGCAGCAGACCTGTGTATTTGCTGACACCGACGGGGTTTCGGTATTTTCGGGTATTCATTTTCTTATTTTCTCCAGATGATCGGTAATAGAGTCGTACATCTGACGGGCAGCAGTATCCGTGTCGGCAGTGCCGTAGGATACTGATTCTATGGCGGTATTGTAGAATTCCTTCATTCGCGGAAGCTCCATATACGGACTTATGGTGACTGTATCGGCATTATGCAGCATATCATCACACTCCTTTGCAAGTCCTGACAGTCTGCCGCTCTTTTCAAGAGCAGAAGCAGCTTTGTCTGAAGCAGGTATGCCGCGTGTAGTACCGAGAAGCTCTGCACATTCCTCATCATTCACGAGAAAGTCAATAAATGCCGCAGCCTCGTCGGGATATTTTGTATCGCCTGAGACAGCATAAAGCAGAGTAGGCTTTATCAGCCAGCCGCTGTTATTGCCGCTGTCGTCAGCAAGAAGGGGACCTGCTTCTAAAACGCCGTCAGGCAGAACGGATTCGTATTTGCCCACAGCGCTTCCCCATTCGAGAACACCTGCAACTCTGCCGTCAATGAACTCTGATGACTGGTAAAGAGCGGCATTTCCGTCCTCATCAGTTCTTGTCCTGACGTTTCTTATTACGTGGTCCTCTTCAAGACTTTTGTAAAATTCAAGTGCTTCACTGATGTCATCGACGGTAAAGCCGAGCCTTCCGTCGTCGGAGATGAACTCCCTGCCTGTTTTCTGCTGAATATAAACAACTGCAAGATACCATGCAGTTCCCCCGGACTGAATATCCAGATCAAGGGGATACATATCTTCCATTCCAAAGCTTTTTCCTAAAGCAGCCAGCTCCGTCCACGTTTTCGGGTATTCTGCCCCCAGTGATGAGAACACCTCGGAATTATAGAACAGACTTCTGCCGCTGACTGATACAGTGAGGGCACTGAGTCTGCCGTCCATACGTCCGAAGGACAGTATCTCATCGTCATATCCCGAAAGATCGAGGAAATCAGTGAGACTGTCAAGATCATAGAATCTGCTGCCGTCCTCTGACATGGAGATGAGCCAGTCATAGTTTATCTGCATGATGTCGGGCTCTGTACCGCTTCGCATCTGAGCCGAGACCTTTTCCGTCCACCCGTCCCAGCCTCCGTATTCAGGGGTTATGGATATATCGGGGTGTTTCTTGTTCCAGAGCTCGACAGCGTCCAGAGTTGCTTTGTGTCTGTCATCGCCGCCCCACCATGAAAAGCGCAGGGTACACTTATCCAGCTTGCCGTCTGGAGCGGTGACAGAGTTATTTTTTCTGCTTGAACAGGCGGAGAGCATAAGTGCGCAGCATAAAGCTGCGGCTTTGAAAAGTTTTTTCATACTCTCAGACCTCAAACTCAAATATAATGACTTTTGTAATCTTCTCTATAAAACTGATATATTTAATTATACACTATTATCTCATCGAAATCAATAGAAAAATGTAAGAATATAACAAAAAGCTCTCCCGCAGGAGAGCATGGTTCACACACTGTTTTTTATGCGTTCGATAGCAGTCTTTTCAAGCCGCGAGACCTGAGCCTGAGATATGCCGATCTCGCCTGCGACCTCAACCTGAGTTTTTCCGCAGAAAAACCGAAGATAAAGGATATTCCGCTCGCGTTCTCCGAGATCGCGGATAGCATCACGTATAGTGAGTTCGTCCATTCGGCTTTCGACGTCGTTCATGTCGCTTATCTGATCCATGATGTAGAGGGTGTCCTCTGAATCAGAGTAAACCGGCTCATATAGAGATACGGGATCACTTATGCTTTCAAGAGCTATGACCACATCGGCTCGCTTTTCGCCTATATCCTCGGCTATTTCCTCTATTCTGGGTTCTCGCTGGAGCTTTATTGTCAGCCGTTCTTTTGCCTGTATCGCCTTGTAGGCAAGATCGCGGAGAGAGCGGCTCACCTTTACGTGGCTGCTGTCGCGGAGATAACGGCGGAGCTCACCGCTTATCATGGGTACGCAGTATGTTGAGAAGCGCACCTCCTTTGACAGGTCAAAGTTGTTGATAGCCTTGATAAGACCTATAACGCCTATCTGGAACAGATCGTCTATATCTTCGCCTCTCCCTGTAAACCGCTGTATCACGCTTAGAACGAGCCTGAGATTACCGTTTATGAGCTTGTCTCTTGCAGCCTTGCTGCCGGTAGCTCTTATTTCCTTTAGCAGGGCTATTTTTTCCTCCTCCCTGAGCACTGTCAGCTCAGAGGTATTTATTCCTGCGATAACGACTTTATTATATGCCATGAGCCATATCCTCCGTAAAAGATTACGAGGATATTATTGCCGATTCTGTATGCAGTAATCACAGGGAATAACTGGAATAACAGAAAAGAGCAGCCGAAGCTGCTCTGATATCACTTTTTATTTACGTATTCTATGAGCTTTCCGAGGCACAGCTCGAAGCAGCTTCCATACCATGTTTCCTGCATATTCGGAACAGTTGCTTCGATGCAGTCGAGAGTGAATCTTACCGCAATATCAAGGCATTGCTGAATATCCATACCGAGAGCGCAGGCGCCCGAGAATACGCTGCTGAAAATATCTCCCGTACCGTGAAAGCGCATATTAACGTTCTTGTCGAAGGAGAAGTAGAACTTGTCGTTCACCGAGTCATATGCGGCAGCGCCCTGTTTCTCGTCATCGAAATGTACTCCCGTAATAACGGGCACTTTGCAGCCGAGAGCGGAAAGTCTGCGGAGAACGTCCTTTACATAGGCTTCGTCATAGCTTTCAGTGTAGGGGATACCGAGGAGAAAAGACACCTCAGTCATATTTGGCATAATGAAATCAGCTTTTGCGCAGAGCTTTTTCATTTCTGTTACGAACTCCTGAGAAAAGCCTGCATAGAGCTTTCCTGCGTCGCCGAGAACGGGATCAACGATTATATAGTTATCCTCTGTGCTGAAATCGTCAAAGAAGTCCGAGACAATCTGGACCTGTTCCATAGAGCCGAGATAGCCCGTATACAGTGCGTCAAACTTTAAGTCCATGCTTTTCCAGTGCCTTGCTATAGCAGGTATATCGCTTGTAAGGTCACGGAATGTATAGTCCTTGAAGCCCTCGCCTGTGTGAGTTGACAGCACAGCCGTGGGGATTACCGCAGTTTCGATACCCATAGCCGATATTATAGGCAGTGCAACGGTCAGGGAGCATTTGCCGAAGCAGGAGATGTCCTGTATAGAAACGATCTTTTTCATATTCATCATTCTTTCGATATATATTATCAATTCTTGATTATACCCCAAATAAGAGCCTTTGTCAATACGATAAAAGAAAAAGCTGCCGTAAAAACAGCAGCTTTTATGCTAATATCATTGATTATCCAAGAACCAAGTTCCTGTTTTGGTGTCTTCCAGTTCGCCGTCGATAGAGTTGATAAATGTTCCTCTGTATTCAAATTCATCAAGTGAATTAATGAGGTGCGATTTGTATATGAAGTTCTGATCGTGAAGTGAAGCATCTAACAGCGGTCTGCCATTGCCTAACAACAATGTAAGATAAACCTCATTCACTTTTGATACCTTGTATTTATCGCCGTCTGTTACACGATACTTGACAATGTGACTGCCATTCAGTCTGAAACTGCTGTCGGTAAAATCCGCAAAGTCCGAAGGATCAAGATTTTCGCCCTTTTCCTGATGAATGCGTATAACGTCGTCAATGCTTATTTTACCGGCTATGGGAGCTATTATAACAGCGTCTTTGTATGCCCAGTCGTTTATGTTTTTGAGTACTTCATCATAAGGTGTTGTGAGAATATCCATACGGTAGTGACCAATATTGTCTCCAATGCCGCATATGACGCCGCTTCCGCCGTTATTGGCAGATACTTTCAGATACCAGTCCTCACGGTCAGAGATCCTGAACTTCATATGTGAAGTGTCATAATAATCAGGAGAAGAACAGTATTTTTTGAAGTCACTGAACTGTATATCATTGCTGTTCTTTGCAAGCTTCAATACCTCATCAATAGTAATTTCACCTGCGTATTCGGGTTTATTTGTAACAGGGGGAGTAGTTACGCGCGGCTCGGTATACAGAACCTCTGTTACCTTTCTGCTGACTCTATCCATAAGCTGGACACCTTTTCCATCGGGACTTAGCAAAACATAATTGTCACTGTTCCCGTTCACCCAGTATTCTATGAGGGTAAAACCGCTTCCGCCTTCAACATCGGGATAGGGCTGGATATTCTGTATCTTTTTGTATATTTCGTCTGTGCTGGAGCTCTCAGTGATTATCTGTTTTATCTGAGCGAGAGTAACACGGGGCGAATCTGCGCTTATTTTGCCATTCAGGATAGCTCTTTCACGTACAAGGGTAGAAGGTGCATTCTTGCGCTCCCATTCCTCTATTTCAGCTAAAGTCATGTGCTTTTCGCCGGATTTAGCTGTGGTAACTGTATTTGCAGCGGTAGTTTTCGAGGGGGCTTTTGTGGTCTTAGCTGTAGACTTAGGAGCGTCTGCGGTGGTATTGGTCGTATTTATAAAAGCACCCACAGCAGGTACAGTAGACTTCCACAGCTCGTTTTTAGCAGTGACAGTAGTTACTGCAGTTTCAGCGGCTTTTGTGTTTGCTGCGGATACAGTCACAGCCTTTGTCTCAGTTGTATCAACTATTCTGTACTCGTCGCCTGTTGCGCTTACAGTAGTTCCCGTAGCGGCTATTACAGGCTCAGTATCTACAGGCTTTGGAGAAGGAGCCTTGATTTTCCGTGCCAGACCAACAGCTCCCAGAACTACAAATATACTTGCTGCGGCAATGAACGCCCCTGCAAATCTCGGAGTTCTGCGGACAGTCTCGGCAGTGAACATTTCTATATGCTCAGCGTCATTGTCCATTCGGGTGAGGCATTTATTGAAAATGCGGCTTGCGGTCTCTGAGTCGGCGGCGCTGCCGCGGTCTGCAATGCGCTCAACGGTGTTTTTATCGGCGCTGTGCATTATATCCCTTAATTTCCTTTTCATATTTATCCTCCTTTACAGCGTTATGTCCAAGTCGGTGAGAGCTCCTTTAAGCTTTTTCAGTGCTCTTTTCAGACGGCTTCTCACGGTTATGGGATTCATGCCGAGGATACGCGCAGTCTCGGCGGAGCTTCGGTCATAGAAGTACTTCTGTATTATTATGGTGGAATCGGGCTCTCCAAGCGCCTCTATCCTTTGCAGGAGCAAAGCGGATATGTGGGAGCTTTCGGCGGCAGCTTCGATATTTTCATCGGAGCGCAGCGTCAGGTATTCGTCCTCCTCAATGGATACGCTCCTGTGAGAGCTGAGAGAGCGCTTCACGTCGATGGCGCGCCGTTTAGCCGAGGTGCCGAGGTAGGCTTTAAGAGAACCCTCGTTGTCGGTATCGTAATTCATCATTACGTCACTGAGTACGTCTGCGGTGCATTCCTCAATATCGTTTTTGCTGCCGATGCCGCGGAGAATACTGAAAACTATGGTATAAACATAGCTCCAGTACTCATTGAAAAGTGCCTTGAAGCCATCATTTGATGAGGATTTTATCAGCATCTTTATATCTTTGTCGGTCATAGTCCCACCCCCCTTTTCCTTCAAGCATTTCGTATACGTTCTGCTTTCATTATACACATACGGAGCAGATAAGTAAAGTGTTGCATAAATTAAAAATGTTTTTTCGGCGAATAATGCAAATAGCAATTCTTTAGTGAAAAACAGTTGCAATTTACAAAAATATGTGTTATACTATAAAAAAATACCGCAACTTTTAACGTATTTTTTATGAGGAGTGAGATCAATGAAAGAAATACTTAACGAGCATTTTTCGGGGGAAAGAGCTCTGTTTCAGCGCAATGGTCTGAGGATCAGAGGCACTGTTTTCGGCGAGGGAGAATCTCCGCTGAAGCACAATGCCTATATTGAGCTTTCTGACTGTACTATTGACGCAAAGTACCCTGTGTGGTACAGCGAAAAGGTCAAGCTGAACAACTGCACTATCCGCGAGACAGCAAAGCAGGGCATCTGGTATTCGACAGAGGTAAATATTTACGACACCAATATTGAGTCAGCTCAGTGCTTCCGTCATACAAACGGCATAAGCCTGAAAAACGTAACATTCACCAATGGCGGCGAAACATTGTGGAAGTGTGCGAATATACGCATGGACGGCGTAAAGGTAAACGGTGATTATTTTGCTATGGACTGCGACGGAATGGAGATATGCGGACTTGAGCTCAACGGCAGCAACGCCTTTGACGGTATCAGGAATGCAACTATACGCAGGTCTGTCATCAACGGAAGCGACTGCTTCTGGAACTGTCAGAATGTAACCATACATGATTCGGTTATCAAGGGAAAGTGTTTTGGCTGGAATTCACGCAATATCATGCTGGTGAACTGCACTGTTGAAAGCCTGCAGGGAATGTGCTTCATGGAAAATCTTGTGCTTAAAAACTGCAAACTGCCAAATACTACACTTGCCTTTGAGTATTCTGATAATATCAGCGTTGACATAAGAGGCGGCATAGACAGCGTAAAGAATCCTTCGGGCGGACTTATCGTTGCTGAATCTATCGGTGAGCTGATCATGGAAAATGAAAACGTAGACGTCACAAGAACAAAGATAGTCTGCGGCTAAAGCTATAGTTAAGAGTTGAGAGTGGAGAGTTGTGAGTTAAGTATGCTTGATTGGCTCACACTTTTCAAATTGTATCGCCGCAGGCGATATCGAAACTTTCAACTCTAAACTCTCGACTGACAACTAAAAAACCTCGGTGCGATAAGTGCATCGAGGTTTTTATGTTGCTTTATATTGTTTTTTGTGATATAATTACTTAGAAATGAGAGCGAGTGTATCTCTTGCGATAAGGAGCTCCTCGTTTGTAGGAACGATCCATACCTCGATCTTTGAATCAGGTGTGGAGATCTTTGTGAGCTTGCCTCTGATAGTGCGGTTGAGAG
>NZ_JAIKXF010000035.1 GCF_024684275.1 Ruminococcus sp. | reverse complement strand
AATGAAAAGGAATAATCTTAGGAGGTTGAATTTATGAAAAAAATGATTAAGAAGACGTCAGCTTTAGCTATCTCAGCGTTTATGCTGGCACAGTACGTTCCGTTTAGCGCAGTAGCGCGTGATTCAGATAAGAATGACCTTTTTATCCATCCATATATTTTAGATCAGAATGACTATGATACTGCGGAAGGTCAAAAAGCCTCAAAGCCGCCGACAGGTAAAACAGCAGATGAAGGTAATGTTCCGTCTGGAAATTCTGTAGATACGAATATGAAGTTTGATATTATTCAGGTTGATTCTGATGGCTCGGCTTATACTGGCTCTGGTACTGCTGTATCATTAACAGATGTATCTGCAGTCGCTGCTACTGCCAGTGGTTCTTCTCAGGCTTCTGCAACAAATCTTCCTAATGGATATTATAAAATAACTCCAGCAGATAAGACTGATACAGATGCTCGTTTCAGAGATGCAGAAGCATTTATCATACAGCTTCCGGTTCCTGATGGCGTAGGCGTAAACAGAGATGTTCATATTTACCCTAAATACACGAACAACAATGATAACGATAGTGGAACGACAGATCCTGGCCAGGAAACACCTAAATCAGGCGATAAACATAATGTAACACTGACAAAAACTGAAGCAGGTTCAAGTCCAACTGTTTATGTTTCAAATGCAAAATATAAATTATATTATAAAGATGCTACTAACAAATGGGTAGCAGGCTCAGCGACATATACCACAAATGAAAGTGGTCAGATAGTTGTTACAGGTTTACCTTTGGGTGATTATTACTTTGTAGAGCAAACACCTGTGCCAACTGGATATCTGCTCGATCAGACACCTCTTGGATTTACGATTAATGGTTCAACCGCTGCAACGGTTAATGCAACTAACGATAAGGAACTGAAAGTTAGTAAGAATATCGCCAAAGACGGTGCAGGAACAGCTTATAACTGGAAAATCGAGGCTGACGTTCCATCAAAGGCTTCAAACCTTATAAGCTATTCCGTTACTGATACATATACTTACCTGTCAGGCGTATCTGTATCTAAGGTAAGTGTTACTGATGGAACAACAATTACTGATTTGACGTCAGGAACTGATTATAGTGTTGTATCGGGCACTGGAACAGTTAAAGTTACAATTGATGATCTCTCCGAACTTACAGGCAAGACAAAAGTGATTATCGATATAACATCTGCTCAGAATACAGATTCAACACATACAACGGCTACCAACTCAGCTTCCATAAGATATGAGTATGCTTATGATCCTGATGATACAAATCCTACGCCTAATATTCCCGATATTCCCGATCCAGATGATCCTGGTTCAACTTATCCTACTCCGATAACATATCCTACACCAGGCGGCACAGAACCCGATCCTGATGATCCGACTTCTCCTAAAGATCAGGTAACTCCTGGAACATTTACTATATCTAACGTAAATGGTAATAGCGAACTTGGCGGAGCAAGCTATGAAGTTAGAGATATGACTGGAAATACAGTATATGCTTCACCAGTTGACTCAACAAGTGAACCTTATATAGCTACAGTTTCTAATCTTGCACCTGGTTATTATAAGATTTATCAGGTAGGTGTTGATCCAGATCACCTCTTAAATGATGTACCAATAACTATATATGTTGGCAAAGATGGAAATATCTATGATAGCGATACAGCTACAGCACCTATTTCCAATACCGTTACTGGACAAAATAGTGATAATCCGATAGCTAACAGAGTTAAATTCGTAAACGAGCCTAAGAGCACAAGCTTCAACCTCCCATTCACAGGAACAACAGCAACAATAGTATTCTCAATAACAGGCATACTCTTAATGGCTGGCACAGCATTCTTCATCTTCATTATCCTCAAGAAGAGAGACGATGACGAGGAAGAGCAGGAAAACAACTGAACCGAATAGGCTAAATCAACATTAAACACCCTCTCGAATGCTATTTAGATACCTCTAAGGTTTATTCAACAGGGAGTGCCGCTTATTATAAGCGGCATTTCCCCTTTAGGAGTGATCTCAACATTGAAAAAAAAGGACAAAAAGAAGAAAAAGCGACGAATCCTGATAATTCTTTTGCTGCTGATATTTCTTATCGGACTTGGATTTTTTCTGTACCCCTATGTCAGCAGGATCATAATCAGAAAAAAGGTAAACGATAATATCCAGGTCTTCGAGGAGGAAAGAGACAAGTTCATCGAGGAGGCTATCGAAAACGGCAAGCTCCCCAACGCAGACAAAATGCCTGTGGACGACGAGGGTAAGCCTGCGCCGTATAAGGTGGTTCTGACTAATCCCGAACCCGATGAAGAACAGCCCTATCTGGATAAGCTGTATCAGTATATGCGGCGGCGCAATAAGGAGCTTTTTGATACTAATCAGAAATCGCTGAACAGTTCGACATCATATATGTATCCCGAGATTAATCTTAAGGACTATGGGATAAAGTCAGAGAGCGTGGGAACTCTTGAGATCGAGAAGCTGAATCAGAAGCTGTCCATATTCCTCGGCGCAAACGATGATACTATGATGGCAGGCTGCGGACATCTTACCAATACTTCATATCCTATCGGCGGTATAAACACAAACTGCGTAATAGCGGTTCACCGCGGTCTTGGCGGTTCGGACTTTCTCCGCTATGTGGAGAAGCTTGAGCCCGGAGATATAGTCAAGATAGAGAATTTCTGGTATACTCTTGAATATGAAGTCAAAAAGGCGATGATAATCGAGCCTGATGACGTAAAGCCGATACTCATCCAGAACGGCAAGGATATGCTCACGCTTTACACCTGTCACCCCTACGGAGTCAATAGTCAGAGGTATATTGTTTACTGCGAGAGAAAGGTGTAGTGTGATCCGGCTATGATAATTGAATAATAAAGAAGCGGTTCATTATGAGCCGCTTTTTTGTACCATATCAGACGAACGTCAGATTTGGTACTGATAGTAATACTGAAAATGTATATTTGAGTATTAAGATTTGGTACTATTTTAAATAGCATTAGTTTTGGTACGCTCAATTGAAAAACATAATATCATATATACAATAAAAAGGGCTGTGATAATCACAGCCCTTAACGTTTACAACTTCCACTCACAGTAGGAAACACTGCTTTTACAACTTCCACTTTACGGTAGGACACACCGCTTTTACAACTCCCACTTATACGGTAGGGAACACCGCTTTATATGATTTCCACTTATACGGCAGGACACTCCTCTTTTAGATAATTATACTACAAACAGAGTTAATAGTCAACAGTTTCTTAAATGCCTGTTTCTATTAATTCCTTGATAACCATTTCCCGAGCTGTCTCCCTATAATTATTCATTCGACCTACCCATTCGAGCTGATCGTTCATCTTCAGTTCCTCGTCCGTTCCGTCCGCTTCTGCCAACTGCTCCACTATCTGGTCAAATCGCTCCCACGCCTGATCATCTATCGCTTTCAAGTGCGGAGTCAACTGATTGAGAAGCAGCATTGTAGTGTAAGTTCCTTTGTAATGCTCCTTCAGGTATTTTTCTCTCATTTTACCGAAGCGACCTATTACTACAGGTTCTTCCTCCTCGTTTCCTGCGAAGTACGGACGGTAAGTCTGTGTCTCCTCATGAAATCTGTAGGTAATTCCATTCTCTACTTTCTCCATGGGAAAGCTTTTCTCGTTGACAGTATTCATGTTCAGTCCTCCTTTTCTGCAGCTTCTATGACTTTATCGGCGTATTCACGGGCAAATTCAAATTTTGCTTTAATTAGCTCCAATTCTTCCATTGTGTATTCTTTACTGCCGATCAGGGAGTCTTTAATATCAAAAAGCATATCTTCAAGGATATTAAGTGGGTGTTTTTCATCATTCTGAATATTCTTGGCTATAACATACCGTGAAATTGTTGCCATTATACTTGCGGCGTCCTCATTCATAAGTTCGATTTCCAGTGTGATAAAATAATCCATAAGAATCTCCTCCTTAAAATACAGTTTATCACTTTAAAGCGTAAATGTCAATAGCTTTATGGAAATTTTTTTGAAGTAACGGTCAGGTTATTAATTTTTTTCTTTTGTGTTCCGTTTTAGCTCATCTTCCATATCAAGAAATTTTCCTATATATTCGTTTATTTTAAGAAGATGTAGCTTTGCCTGACTATAGCCTATAAGACTATCGATTTCGTTGTCATGATCTTCCTTTTTCGTATTTTCAGCTATTATATTATCAATTTCATCCGTTGTATTTGGAGGCTTTGGAATTGATTTTTTAAATTGAATGTACTCATCCAAAATATCTTCGAGGTTGAATATAAGAAAACCATGAAGTTTGTTTTCAAGTTCGAGATATCTATCAATACTAATTAAGTACCTTGAATACTGATTTCCTCTATAAGCTAATAATATACATGCGTCGTGACAATCGTTACCTAAATAAGAAAGAAATTTTTTTGATTTAATAATATCCACTATAGATATGCTGTTATTCACCTCATGTTTCCAATTTTCAATGTATTTTTTGATGTTAATAAGTTTAACATCATAACCAATATTATTAAGCATAGGATCAAGAAGGTTATATTCAGTAATATTTGATTTTTCAAAGTATTTGATTAAATCAGCAATGTCTTCCTCAAGATTACCGTGGCGAACCATATAGTAATTTGTTGGTCTATAAGAATCTAATATATTCATCGTATTTTCAAGCTTATCATATTCGGACTCTTCGTAAATACAGATTTCATCATAATCAATATTATAAAACTTTGCAAGGCGTCGTATGATTTTTTCGTTTATTTCTTTTCTTCCTTTTTCAATTGCATTGTAATAGGTTCTTGATCCTTCTAATAATATTGCTAAATCGTTTTGTTTGTATCCGCTTTTTCTTCGCAAATAAAGGATTCTTTCTCTGGTTAGTTTTTGATCAATTTTTCTTTTCATATGCTACCTCCAAAAATAGTACATGTATTACTTTTTCAAAACTATTGAAAGTTGCAAGCTGTTGGTATAATATTAGCATAGAAGCTTCAAAAAATCAATAGTTTGCAATTATAAAACAAGCTACAAGAAATGCATATTAAAGCGCTTTTATGTACTCTGTTGCAAAAGGATGTGATTTAACTTTGGACAAAGAAATATCGTGGGCAAAGCCCACACCGTTACGTTCCGACGGAACTAAACTAATACCATTCCCAATAAATTCAATGCCGCCTGTACTAAGAGATATGGCTGCTGCTATTGCAACTACCACATCAACGGACGTTGCTATGGCAGGAACGGCGATAATATCAGCGGTGAGTTACTGCTTCTCAGGCGTATACAGAATAGTTGCGAAGCGAGATCATACTGAACCGCTTGTGCTTGATGCTCTGACGGTTGCAGAACCGAGCTTCAAAAAGTCTCCTGTAATAGCAATGGTAAAGCGCCCGTATGTTTTGTTCGCCCATGATTGGAACGAGAAATTCAAAAAAGATATATATAGGCAGCAGGCAGAAAAGAAAATACTGGAGAATAAACTACTTGCTATTGAGAAAAAGGAAGATGTTACCGCCGAAGAAATGGCTGAATTACAAACTCAGATCAGTAATATCCCTACAGCCAATTTCCGCAGGATCGTTGTGGACGATATTACTCCAGAGTCCCTTGTAACGCAGCTTGAAGAAAACGGCACACTGCTTATGATCTCCGATGAGGCAGGAATGCTCGGTAATTTCAGCGGACGGTATAACAATAATATCCCCAATCTTGATCTGCTGCTGAAGTCATGGAACGGTGAAACATACATAAGTGACCGCGCTTCAAGATCGAGCATTATTCTGAAAAAGCCATATATGTCTATATGTCTGGCTTGTCAGCCCTATGTGTTTGAAAGTATGATAAACAATACTGCCTTTCGCGGAAGTGGTCTTATAGCTCGTTTTGTTTATTGTTTCCCCGTCAGCAATATCGGCTCACGGCGGTATGATACGCAGCCTGTCCCTGAATCGGTAGCTGAGAAATATCAACAGCTGATATTTGATCTGCTGACCAACAAGTTTTGCAGTTATGACGGTGACGAAATGTATCTGCGTTTTGATGACAGGGCGTACAAAGAATTCGTTGACTACTATAACGGGCATATTGAACCGAGATTGCTCACGGATATGGCATTTTGCAAGGATTGGGGCGGCAAGTATCACGGCTTGATACTAAGGCTATGCGGTATCATTCATTGCGTTAAATGCCTTTCAAACGGAGATTTTCCCGATATTGTAGATGTAGGGATAGATACACTTACCGATTCCATTGCTATTGCGGAGTATTACCGTGAACAGGCGATATACGCATACAGCCTGGGCGATGTGGATATTGCGACTGTCAAGGCGGAGAGAGTCCTGAATAAGATACGCTCCAAGCATATTGATAGTATCAGACAGAACGATTTGTACAAGCTGTGCAGATGTACGCTTTTCAAAAATGCTGTGGATTTCGCTGAAACAGTGGATATGCTTGAGGATTACGGGTATATTCGTCGGGAGATAGTATCAGGAGCGAACGGTAATAATAAGAGCGGAGTTATGGTTTTCATAAATCCCAATGTCTGAACTATCGACATTATCGACATTTTCGGGAACCGATAGTGCTGAAAATGCTGATAGTTCATGAAACTATAATTATAAAAAAGGAAGGTTATCATTATGAATAATACAACAAAGACTATTATCAATAATATATTTGATGAGCTTTTCGCTTTGCAGGAAAGCATTGATGGCGGCGCTGTCGGTGCAGCATACAAGACAAAAGAACCTGCAACCGAAAAGGTGGAGCTGCTCACAATTAAGGAAAGCGCAGAGCTTATAAGCGGTCTTTCCGAACACACAGTACGTCAGCTTGTAAAGCAGGGAAAGGTGAAGTCTGTCCGCACAGGTGAAGGCAGAAACGGAAAGATACTTGTAAACAAAGCTGACCTTGTGGCATATTTCAGCAAGAAAGAAGCATGATCTTTTTCAGTAAAAATGGTATCAGCGCTTATAAGAGAAAGCTATACTTTTTCTTCTCCAAGTGAAGCTATCACTGGCAGCAGTGCTGATACCATTTTAGAAAAAAGTGAGCGAAGCGATTTATATTTGCCGTTACCAAAACGGCAAAAAGGGTATCAGGGATCTCTACCTGACAAGCGAATGATGTACGGACAGGTCCGTACAAATTCTGTGCTTGCCACTATCGTGATTTCCGCAGGAGATCGCGATAGTGAAAACAGCACATGGAGAATAAAAAAATAAGGATGTGATAAGAATTGACAAAAATCAAAACAGAAAGAATGGAGCTGCGGCTCACGCCTGAGGAAAAGGATAACCTTATAAAAAGAGCTGCCGAAGCTCGTATGAGTATGTCAAAATATCTTCTTGCACTTTCAGAGCAGAAGAAAATAATAGTCGTAGAAGATCTGTCGGAGTTTATACGGCAGCTAATAAAAATAGGTACTAACGTCAATCAGGTGGCATTGGTGGCAAATACATACAGGAGCGTTTCTGAGAAGCAGATAAAAACTCTTAATGAGAATCTCATACAGGTGCAGCAGCTGATAAGAAAGCTGATATATATTATCCGAAATACAAATGACGAAATAAAGGTGTAATATGGCATACATAGGAAAAGCGTCTATTAAATGCTGTTCTCACATGGAGAACGCTATCGGGTATATCGCCAAACAGGAAAAGGCGATGCCGCTCTCACAGATGAAAAAGTATCTTGAGGAAAGCTTCTCGCATCTCAAAAAAGTAGATACGGCTTTAGGAGAGAGAACGACTTTTATCAATTGTATCCCTCAGACTGCATACATGGAGTTTGAGATTATGAGGAGAGCCTTTGATCAGGATAAGGGCATAATAGCACATCATTACTATCAGAGCTTTCAGAAGGACGATAATATTACTCCCGAGCAAGCTCACAAAATAGGAGTGGAGCTTGCTAAAAGAATGTTTCCAAATTATCAGGTAGCCATAGCAACGCATATTGACAGGGAACATATCCATAACCATATTTTAGTCAACTCGGTCAATATCATGACAGGTCAGAAATGGTACAGCAACAAGCGCAGCCTTTCCGATATACGCAGGGAAAGTGATCGACTCTGCCTTGAAAACGGGCTTGGTATCATAAAAAAGAACAATAAGTATCAGGGCATTGACAGGACTACATATCAGCTCGGACTAAAGGGAAAGTCGTGGAAGGTCAACCTCGTTCATGATCTGGATAAGGCTATCGAATGCTGCAGGAGCAAAGATGATCTCATTTCTTTTCTGACTGAAAAGGGCTATACCGTAAGATATACCGATAATCACATCACTGTTACGAAAAACGGTGAGAAAAAGGGCATAAGAGTTGATACTCTTGCCCGTCAGTTCGGCAGTAAATACACTAAGGAGAATCTTGAACGCAGCATGGGATACTATACGGCAAATACGGAAAAGCCTGTTACAGTAAAAAAGAGTACGAAAACGTTTCATACCGCAGGGAAAAGCAACTGGGAATACTATGAACAGAACATTTTCAAACAAAACGGTTGTTTTCCGTCAACATCAGGCAATATCGTCCGTGACTATAATACGGAACGGCTTATAAGCGCTGCAAAGCGCGAAATTCTGTATTCTCATAATATCTTCGATTTTGTGCTGAAAGCTATACTGTGGCTGTCACTGTTATCGCAGCGGAAAAAGAAAAAAGCCCCTCCTGTACGTTACAGGAAGGTGGGACAGCTCAGAATTACCAAGCCCAAGCCGTATTTTGTATACGGGAATATAAGCTATCGGGAGCTGAAAGAAACGTCGGGAGATATATACAGTATCAAAGTCGGCGTGGAAATGCTCCTTAATATGATAAATCAGCCTATACTGTACTCAGCAAAGCTAAGCAGAGCCGACAACAGCGTGACTATTACTATCAAAGACAAGGACAGGAAGTTCCTGTTGGAGCTGCTTGAAATGCAGAGCAAGTCCGAACAACTCGATGATCAAAGTGAGCGTATCAAAAATCAGCTCATGTATAAGGAACTTAAAGAGACAGCTGCACAGGAGAATACAAAGCTGCAATATCTTGTTGTTACGGCGGAACAGAAGCAGATACTGGAGGATAACTGCATAAAGTTAGCTTATTTTGATAAAGGTGATAAGATCAATATCGCTTTTCTTCCCGAAAAGTCGGAGCTGATAAAAAAGCTCATATATCAGAAAAAAGATGATAAGAAAGTCGAGACTCCGCAGCAGAAAAACGCTCGGATATACGATAATCTTAAAAAGAATGCTGCACTTAGCGGAGAAAAACTACGATTTAAGGCGAAACTGACAAAGGCACAGCTTGATACTCTTATGGGCTCAGACATTGTATTCGCCTATTTTACTAATAAAGAGGACAAAAGTTTGTACAATATCGCATATGAGAGTAAAGACGAGGATAAGGTCAGGGAAATGTTCGCAGCACTTAGTAATTATAAGGTTTTATAGCATTTTTCTTCTCCGATTGCAGCGAAAGATACTAAAAACAATGACACACACCCGAAAGATACATTAAGTTACTTGACATATATATCATATTACGGTAAGATTATATATGTACAAGGGTATGTCATAAATATAGGAGGTATTTTATGGCAACCATAAAGAAACGCGGCGACAGCTACCTTATAAGGGTAAGCTGCGGCTACGATATTAACGGTAATCACAAGGAACAATCATTTACATGGAAGCCCGACGAGGGCATGAGCAAGAAGCAGATAGAGAAGGAGCTGAACCGTCAGGCTGTAATGTTTGAAGAAGCCTGCAATCACGGCTATAAAGCTTCGGCGGTAAAGTTTCAGGAGCTTGCTGAGGAATGGTTCGAGAGCTACGCAAAGAATACTCTCAGAAGCACGACTTATGAGAGAATGCTACAACTAAAGCACCGTGTTTACCCTGCTATTGGTCATCTGCGTATCGACAAGATAACTGCAAGGCAGCTGCAGGGCTTCGTGAATTCTCTCGCAAAAGAGGGAGCAAGTGAAAAAACGGGAAAAGCTCTCGCTCCAAAGACAATCCGTCATAATCTCAGTCTTATATCGGACGTATTCAGCTACGCGGTAAGAATGGACATAGTATCAGACAATCCATGCAGAAAAGTTGTAATTCCTAAAGGCGAGGTCAAGGAGAAGCCTATATATTCTCAGGAAGAGATAGCAAAGCTCCTGACAGCTATAAACGGGGAGTCAACGAAATATCGTGCATTTTTCTTCCTTATAGCGTATAGTGGCTTCCGCAGAAGTGAAATGCTGGGCTTGGAATGGAAAGACATTGACTTTGATAATGACATTATCAGTGTCAAGAGGACGTCGAATTATACAGCAGAGCGTGGCATATATACCGACACCACAAAGACTAAGCGTTCAAAGCGTGTGCTGAAGATCTCGCCGTACATCATGGGTATACTCAAAGAATTGAAAGCCGAACAGGACGAAGAAGCTCTCCGTTTGGGCGACAAATGGGTAGAAACTGACCGTTTATTCGTTAAATGGAACGGTGAGCCCATGAATAACCAGACTCCTTACGGCTGGCTGAAAGAGTTCTGTGAGAAGAACGATATGCCTTTCTACGGTATTCACAGCTTCCGACACTTCGCAGCTTCCGCCCTGATCTCATCGGGACTTGATGTGGTAACGGTATCAGGAGCATTAGGACATTGCAATTCAGGAACTACGCTGAACATTTATTCTCATATGTTCCAGACTGCACAGGCGAAAGTGGCTCAGGCGATGGACGGAGCCTTCAGTTTTCTTCCGCAGGATACAACAACTTAAAACAAATAGTCCGCTACCAAAATGAGCAGTAGCGGACAAATAGCGGACAAGCACCAAAATGGGCAGAAATAAAAAACTCGGAAACAACGATATTTCGTTGTTTCCGAGCTCTTACAGAAGTGACCCGTACGGGAATTGAACCCATGATTCCGCCGTGAAAGGGCGATGTCTTAACCTCTTGACCAACGGGCCATATGGTAGCGGCAGTAGGATTCGAACCAACGACCAATCGGGTATGAACCGAGTACTCTAGCCAACTGA
>NZ_JAIKXF010000034.1 GCF_024684275.1 Ruminococcus sp. | reverse complement strand
CTGCACTTTATTTTTCAAGGAGTGATGTTAAATGTCATTGATCAACAAGGAAGTAAGCGATTTTTCTGTTCAGGCATATCAGAACGGAGAATTCAGGAAAGTCAGCAAGAGTGATATCATAGGTAAGTGGAGTGTTTTCTTCTTCTATCCAGCAGATTTCACCTTCGTTTGCCCGACAGAGTTAGAAGATTTGCAGAACAAGTATGCAGAATTCACGAAAATCGGTTGTGAAATCTATTCCGTATCTGCGGATACTCATTTTGTTCACAAGGCTTGGCACGATTCCTCCGAACGCATTAAAAAGCTTGAATACCCGATGCTTGCAGACCCGACTCATGCACTTTGCAGAGATTTCGACGTTCTGATTGAAGCGGACGGAATGGCTGAACGCGGCACCTTCGTGGTAAATCCAGAAGGCAAGATCGTGGCATATGAGGTCAATGCCGGAAATGTCGGAAGAAATGCAGAGGAGCTTTTTAGAAAGGTACAAGCTTTACAGTTCGTTCATGAACACGGCGATGAGGTTTGCCCAGCCAAGTGGCAGCCCGGTGCGGAAACGCTCAAGCCCAGCCTTGACCTTGTGGGGATGCTGTAATGCTGGATATAGATGAAAAAAAGCTTTATGATGTTGTAATCATCGGTGGCGGACCTGCCGGTCTGACAGCAGCCTTATATCTTGCACGAGCAAGGTACAGGGTTGTGGTCGTTGAAAAAGAAAAATTCGGCGGTCAGATTACAATCACGTCCGAGGTGGTCAACTATCCTGGTATCTTGCACACCGACGGCAATACCCTTACTAACACAATGCGCAAACAGGCTGAACGATTCGGAGCAGAATTCCTGCTTACAGAGGTAAGTTCACTGGATGTGACTGACGATATTAAGACGGTAAAAACCTCAAAGGGAAATCTGAAATGCTTTGGCATCCTGCTGGCAACGGGAGCGCATCCACGAATGATTGGCTTTAAGGGTGAGGCAGAATTTAGAGGACACGGTGTTGCGTATTGTGCGACTTGCGATGGTGAGTTTTTCACTGGGAAGCCGGTATTCGTAATTGGTGGCGGCTATGCTGCTGCGGAAGAAAGTGTATTCCTCACAAAATATGCAAGTCATGTGACTATTCTTGTCCGTGGAGATGATTTTACCTGTGCCGAGGCAGTTGCTCGTGAGACAAAGGAACACAAGGATATTACCATCCTCTACAATACCGAAGTGCTTGAAGTGACTGGAGAGGATTCATTAAAAACTATCACGTATAGAAACAACAAAACCGACGAGATCACGACCTATACGGCGGATACGAATGATACCTTCGGTATCTTTGTCTTTGCAGGATACGAACCCTCTACGGCACTTGTCAAGGACATTGCAGAGCTTGATTCACAAGGGTATATTATTACCGACAGGTCACAGAAAACAAATATCCCCGGTTTGTATGCTGCCGGTGATGTATGTGTAAAGCCGTTACGTCAGGTCGTTACTGCTGTTGGCGATGCGGCATTGGCTGCAACGGAACTTGAAAAGTACGCACAATCCATGCAGCGTAAAACCGGTCACATTCCGCAAAAGCCTGAAGCGGCAAAAAGCGTATCTTCACAATCGAAAGTAGATACGAATACAGACAGTACGTTGTTTTCATCAGATATGATTCAGCAAATGCAGACTGTCTTTGCAAGAATGGAAAGACAGCTCTTGTTGAAGCTGTATCTAGATGATTCGGCATTGTCTGTTGAATTGAAGACTTATATGTACGAAATGGCAAAGCTGACAGACAAACTCATTATACAGGAGAATCAAGAACCGGTTGATGACAGACCAATGGTTCAGATATGTGACTCAAACGGAAACTATTTGGGCTTGGCATTTCATGGAGTCCCAGGTGGTCATGAGTTTACTTCTTTCATGCTTGGATTATACAATGCGGCAGGTCCTGGTCAGCCACTTGATGATGTGCTGAAAGCAAAGGCACAGAGCATCAACAAGCAAACGGATATTCGCATTCTGGTGTCGCTGTCCTGCACGATGTGCCCAGAGCTTGTCATGAGCGCACAGCGCATTGCTGCATTGAACCCGAATGTGAGTACAGAAGTATATGATCTCAATCATTTTCCAGCGTGGAGAGAAACATATAATGTTATGAGCGTGCCTTGCATGATCATCAATGACGGAAAACCTATGTTTGGAAAGAAGAATATCGATCAGCTTTTAGAGTTAATATGATAAGAGCCTTGCCCCGTTTGGGGCAGGGCTTACTTTTATGCTTAACCATCACAAAAAATCCTCACAGCCGTAACTGTGAGGACTCTGTTGTTTTATTCAGATAAACACATTAACGTGAATATCGTGCCAGTTCAGAATTCTACGTTTGGTGGACTTTGCATAGAGATAATTCTTAGCATCGTCCAGATTCAACGTAAAATAGCTAATTTGTGTGTATTTCCGAATTACTTGCTTTCGCTTATTGCAGCCTGTACTGTGGATAGGAAGCAGGGAAACTCAAATAAATAGCTATTTTCGCCACAAACTCGATATAGAAAAAGTCCTCTACTTGCTGCGGTCATAATTGCTTACAGCGAAAAGCAAAGTTTAAACTTATTCGATATGAATAAGTAATCAGGATTATTTCGTAACGATCTCCCACATTTCCCCCATATTGCTCTCCGCATCTGCTGGCATACAGCCCTTGCAGCCTGTTCCACCCTCACAGCCGGTGCATCCGCTGCAGCCTTTCCCCGATGGAAACATAATCCTTCTAATGGTTCCGATTTGCTCCAGATACTCGATCTGACGGCGTATGTCATCAGAAGAAGTGTTCAGCTCCGCCGCAAGCATTTCAATAGTGCGGGAGCGTCCGTCTTTTAGCAATTCCAATAATTTCTGCATCTTTTTCACCAAATAAGCATTCCGATATGGTATGCGATGCAGCCAAGAAGAAGTGCCGATACCGTATAATACAGTGCAATCTTTGCAGTCCATTTTATTGAATGTATCTCCTGATATGTAGCAGCAAGAGCAACAACGCATGGAAGATTAAATGTTATCGCAAAGATAAATGCCAGTGCTTCTGGACGTGTTACATTTGCAAGCAGCAACTCGTTGAGATTTGCTGCTCTTTCACCTCCAGCCATTGCTTCAGAAAAGGCTGTGCCGATAGAGCCACCGGAATAAAGAGCTGTAATGACACCAACTGCGCCTTCCTTTCCAACAGATGATGCAATGAATGCAAGAAATAACTGCCATGGCATTCCAAAAAATTCTGTAACAGGTTCAATTGCCAGACCGAATTTTTCCAGAATACTATTCTCGCCTGTTCGGCCACCGTAGCTGAGCAGCCAGAAAATACCGCATACCAACAGTACGACCTTCACAACGCGGAAAAAAGTATCCTTTGTTCTGCCGAATACATAACGCATAAGTGCGCCCCACTTAGGTTTGTGATAAGGTGGTAGTTCCATGATCATGCCGCACTTTTCCTCTGTTTTAACAAGCTTTCTGCCAAAGATCTTTGCCGTTATCCACATATGCAGAATCATGGTCAACAGAAGTGCGATGATGATCAGAGGTGCGCCTGCGCCGAAGAATACAGTTGATAGCATCGGGATGATAGCCCAGGCAGCGCCGCATGGAACTGCCCACGCAAGAGCAATTGTCAGAACTTTCTGCCCCCAGTTGTCAATAACTCTTGCTCCTGCAGCACCGCCCATTGTACAGCCGAAGCTGACAAGAAATGGCATAACAGATTTACCCTGTAGACCAAGCTTGCCCATTGTGTTGTCAAACACATAGGAGATACGAGCCATTACACCGACTTCTTCAAGCAGACCGAATACTAACGTGACACCAAATACGAAGCCGAGCATTTTAATAACATATGAGAGCGACTGTATCAGCACATCACAAAGTATTCCGGTCATAAATGTAGATGCTCCTGAATCGGTAAGTGATGAACGAATGGCAGCATTAAGTGCATCCACTCCTGAACCAATACCCATGATTGGCAGTGCAGGTATAAACGATGCCAGAAGTCCCAACAAGACTGTCAGCACAACTGCCGGCTTACCCCAGAATTTATGCGTATAGATACGATCAAGTTTGCCAAGTGCAGCTTTTGTTTTGGTTTCAGTTACAGCTCCGCTGAGTATACTGTCTATCCACCTGAATTTGCATTCTCCGGTTAAAATTGCCGTTTCTGTACCTGTAGTCTGCATTTCTATTTGCTGCATTGAACTTTCCGGCAATGTATTTTTCAGCTTTGCAGTTACCACTTTATCATGCTCCAGAGTCTTGACTGTCAGCCACATCGGTGTATATCCCGGAATATCACAGTCTGAGATGCAATTCATGATATCATGATAGCCGCCAATCTTCTCATATTCTGCTTCCAATGCCGAGATATTGATATGTGCTTTCTCCTTCAGAGCGCGTTCCAACGTTGCATAGAATGTATCATAAGCCTTTTTATCTGTTGCAGAAAAGAGCATGACCGGTATACCAAGCTTTTGCTCTATTTTCTTTGCGTCTATCTTCTTACCGCGTTCATTTGCAACATCAGCCATATTAAGCACCAGAAAGCATGGTGCTGAAAGACCTGCATAGTCAGCAAGCATGAAAAGGCTACGTTCCAATTGTGAGCTATCAGCAAGAATACATACTACATCCGCCTTGCCAGACGCAATGAAATCACGTGTGATGACCTCTTCATCAGAGTTTGCAGACATACTGTAGGAGCCTGGCAAATCAGCAACGGAGTATGTATCACCATTGTGAGTGAATGTACCTTCCTTTTTCTCGACCGTCTTTCCCGGCCAGTTACCGACATGCTGACGAAGGCCGGTCAGTGAATTAAAAAGCGTGGATTTGCCTGAATTAGGCTGTCCGAGCAGAGCAATCGTTGCACTCATTTTCTCACCTCCGTAACTGTTATGCCTGAACATTCGTTACGGTTCACCGCAATCATCGTATCACGTGAATACAATAGCACCGGACGATTTTTATCGTTTTTGATGATCTGAACACGGCACCCGGGCGTAAGACCTATTGAGGTGATACGACTAATGAAACGCGCATCTCCTGTGATATTGCTGACCACCGCTTCTGTGTTTTCATCGAGCTCTCCTAGATTCATTTTTTTCCTCCTTGAATTCTGTCAGTGTATAGCTTGTGTCGCCAAGCATCGCTGCCGTTTCTCTGCGTGTCAGCGGATGCTTGGCATATAACTTTGCTGTTTTATTGCATAGATCAACAACAGCATAAACGCCTTCCACGGAATGAAAAGCGTTTTCTACATTTCGAACACAGTGGGAGCAGACCATACCCTCAATTTTAGCTGTATAATGATATGGATAATGTGAAAAATTTCGGTCAGCCACGCTGATTCTTGTAGCCGCAGCCTCATGTTCACCGCAGCAGCTACCTCCGTGTCGTATCTTATTAATGATTGTCAGGATAATCAGTATTACGCCGCAAACAGCGGCGGTTATCATTACAATATTCAATTTCTCACTCCTTATTTAATAGGATTAACTAATATTCAATCAAAAATAGCTTATCTGCTAAAGAACAGATTTTGTTTTACGGCACTAACATAAACAGTATAGCACAGCTTTCGTCAATTTGTCAAGTGTTCTCAAAACAAACTGTTTACGTTTTCAATATCAATTGCATTGATGTTAGTATAGAAGTTTATCCCCTAAGTATAACTAAATGCTTAGGGCATTATTATCTATTTTGATTACTGAGATCACCCAAATCAGGATTATTATAACTTAAAGCTTCAATTCATTGCCGCCCTTCACGGGCGGTTTTCCTTTTGTTCTATGCCCATATCACTCAGCTGGGATATCGTTTTGGTTATCTTGCCGAAAATACATTCGCGTTCGTTGTGAAGGATGATGAAGTTTTTAGAAAATGTTTTCAGGCTATTGACAGAAACGGTAAAATCACACGCTCACGATACGAGCCTAAAATATATAGATCCAAATATATGAGCTGGTACGATTATGATGACTCTTCATACTTTAATATGCATGAGAAGATACTTCTCGCCTACTGCGGTTGCTATGGAGTGGATAGCTCGGATGTAGAGCTCTTGCTTGAGTACGGCTACACCTGCGATGAGATCGAGGACATGCTCACAGATCACAGCCTGCTCCGAGAAGCTCTCAAGGATGTGAAGTATATCTGTGGTGAAGAAGTCTACGAGAGCTACTGCGGTGCATTTTGATAGTATTTAGTACTTGCTATATGGATTCTTCTATGGTATAATTATTCAAACAGCCGCTGACAGTGAATTTGCCAAGCAAAACTGTGGCGAGTCGCCGTTGGCATTTTCAAGGATAAGTTTGGAAAACATGGTTACACCTCCGTTCTTTATATTGACAACACGCTGGGAAAGTGCTATAATATAAAAAATGAATATTCAGGGAATGATGTTCTCCCTTGTGAAAACTAAACCGCTAATTAAGCTGATGACGTCTGCATTTTACGCAGATGTTGTCAGCTTTTTTGTTATATCAGGAGGAAATATAATGTTATTATCACTTGCTATTGTTTTTCTTGTTGGTCTTTCTGTTTCTGCGATTGTCCAGCAACTTAAACTTCCGCGAATTATAGGTATGCTTGCAGTCGGAATCATTACCGGACCGTATGTGCTTGACCTGCTTGATCCGTCTATACTCGGTATCTCTTCAGAATTACGCCAGATTGCACTTATTATCATTCTGATTAAAGCGGGATTGTCACTTGATTTGTCTGATTTAAAAAAGGTCGGCAGACCTGCTGTAATGATGTCATTTGTTCCGGCTTGCTTTGAAATACTTGGATATCTTTGCTTTGCACCAATTCTTCTGAATGTCAGCAAAATCGAAGCTGCTGTAATGGGTGCTGTATTGAGTGCCGTTTCTCCTGCTGTAGTAGTACCAAGAATGTTAAAACTTATAGAGGAAAAACGCGGAACAAATAAAAGCATACCGCAAATGATTCTCGCCGGAGCTTCCTGTGATGATATCTTTGTAATTGTTCTTTTCAGTACGTTTGTAACGATGGCACAGGGCGGTTCAGCTCAGATTACTGATTTCCTTAATATTCCCATTTCAATAATCCTCGGCATTGCACTCGGTATCATCACGGGAGCTGTGTTATTCATTCTGTTTGAAAAATGCTACCAGACGCAACATAAAATACGAAACAGCACAAAAGCGCTCATTCTGCTTGCAACTGCTTTTGTACTGATGTCCGTTGAAACGGCTCTCAAAACCCATATTTCTGTTTCTGGACTTCTCGCAGTAGTTGCAATGGCTTGTGTCATTAAAATAAAAACAGACAAATCTGTATCTGAGAGACTTTCTCAGAAATTCGGAAAGCTTTGGATTGCCGCCGAGATCATGTTATTTGTTCTGGTCGGCGCTGCTGTGGATATTCGTTATACATTGACAGCAGGTATTTCAGCCATTATTATGATTTTCATTGCGCTTGCCTTTCGCGCAATTGGCGTGTGTTTCTGTATGATCGGAACAAATCTTTCTTTAAAAGAAAGGCTGTTCTGCATAATAGCATACCTTCCGAAAGCAACAGTTCAGGCAGCAATCGGCTCCGTTCCGTTATCACTGGGCTTACCCTGCGGAAAAATCATACTTTCTGTTGCAGTTCTTGCAATACTGATTACAGCCCCACTTGGTGCAATCGGAATTGATGCAACAAGCAGGGCTTGGCTTAGTTCAAACAAATCTGACTAAACATTCAATGCATT
>NZ_JAIKXF010000131.1 GCF_024684275.1 Ruminococcus sp. | reverse complement strand
ATCATTTAATAAAGAACAAATAAAGAACAACCGCCTTTTTCTCAAAAAAGCGAAACTCGGGAATGGCTATATATAGCCATTCCCGAGCCTTTAAAATGGTGGAGCATAGGGGATTCGAACCCCTGACCCCCACACTGCCAGAATAGAATGACATAACTTCATTGTTTCTCTCAGTTCACATACTCCCCTATTTTTAGCCATTTTCTAACTGCAGTGTTTGCACAGTTCACTTCAAATATACATCGTAATTTTTCGCAATAACGGAAATATCACGGAAACGATTTATCCAAACTCCCCAATCGACTTTGAGGACTTTTTTTGTTCCTGGAAAAACTTTTGCGTGAAAAAAGTGGTAAAAGTGGTAAGGATAGTTTTGTATATACCGTGTTTTGAGGTTATATAGTTTATATAGAGGACGGCGAGAGCCGTCCTCAAATCTATTGTTTTGCAGTCTTTCTGCATGGTAGGAGTCATGTTATAATACTGACAAGTGTATTTTGTATCCTACGTGACTCATATTTGATGCTTACAAAGGTACTAGGATTTTACTTGATTTTTATAAACTCTTCAAAAGTAAGTTTTCCACCTGTAGATGTATGTGCGTAAAACGCAAGTACTTTAGATGCATCTACTGCATCTATATAGCCGTCCTTGTTTACATCACATACGGCTAAATCGCCTTCTGTTGGAGCTTTCGAACCAGTTGAATACTTAGCATAGCTGCCGAGTATCTTTGAAGCATCAACTGCGTCGAGTATGCCGTTTCCGTCTATATCTCCGAGCACTTTTTTAGTAGCAGGTACAGTTGTAGTGGTTGTCGAAGCGGTAGTTGTGTTTACGGTCGTTGACTGAACAGTTGTAGTTGTAGAAGCTGTTGAGGTAGTTGCTGTAGGTTTAGCAGTTGTAGAAGCTGTTGTGGTAGTTGCAGTCGGTTTAGCAGTTGTAGTTGTAGAAGCTGTTGTGGTAGTTGCAATCGGTTTAACAGTTGTAGTCGTAGTAGTTGTTGTGGTAACTGCGGCTGTTGATGTCTTGGTTGTTGTAGTGGTAGTTGCTACTGTTATTGTAGATGACGTTATAGTTTCAGTTTTTTCAGAATCTGAACATTTAATAATCTCATCCTTTTTAGCTGTCCATGTATCATCAACAACACCGTCACCATCGTTATCTATACTTAGAACAGTAACTTCATTATTATCAGCCTTTGTTTTTATTATTGTTTTATCAGTGATCGGAACGTTTTCAAATGTTCGTTCATCTAGAAGCTTTTCATCCGCCGAATAGTGTTGTATAGTATAGTCCATTGTTCCTGTTCCGGTTCCAGTAAGATTAATGTCAAGATTTGTATCTTCATCCATACATATCATCTTGATCTCATTGTTTCTTCCTATTAAATCAAGACGTCCAAATGAAGCATCGAATGATTCTGCTCCATCAACAGAGCTAAGTATATCATTTCCGTCAGATATTTCAACGTCAACTGGGCAAGCTACTCTTATAACAGCATATGGAGACGGAGTACTAACTGAAGACTTTACTGGAGCAGGTTTACCATCTAAAATTTTTTCTATCCATTCTATTACATCTTTATCCTGTAAAAGGCCCAAATGCGTATTTTTAAATGCTTCCACATTGTCTGAATCCGGGTCAAGTTTACTTAACATAGATGCTGAAAGATATGGAACAGTACCGTCTCCATTATTGGTGTAATTTAGATTAATTAAATAGTATTTTGGTCCAAGTCCTTCCCAAGAGCCAGTTTCATCATAAGCAAAATCCATAGATGAAATTGTCTTTATATTTTTCCCTATTACAAAGTAAGCTTTTTCATAGTCATAAAGGCAATTACAATCTGAGACACCTAATAAAGATTTCTGAAAATTAATTGCATTCTCAATTGCTGTAGATTTATCATCTATCTCGAAAATAGCTTTTAGATAATTCTTATAATTTTCAAAAGATTTGATGGGATATACATTTGAAAAGCCATCATATTCTTGCATAGGAATAATATCGGGAAAAGCATTATGAATACGACGAAGTTCGTTAAAATACCTTTCTGTAGGAACAAGTTGTGACGTGGTAACAAATTTTTTAATAGCTTCTGTATCAAGGCCAATGCTTTGCAGGTACCAATTTTCATACCATTTATCTAAAACATCTCCAGAATATTGAACGTTAATAATTTTAGGTGCTCCTTCATATGGTGTGGCACAAGTAATAACGTTATTAAGTTTATCATCACCATATTTCTTATAATACTGAGATGCAACTATTCCGCCCATAGAATGTGCAATTATATCAACTTTTTTGTTGGTGTTAGATGGACAAAGAGTTTCGATTAATTCATTTAACCTTTCGGCACTATCAACATTGCTTTTTCTGAAGTCATAACTGAAAACATAGACAGGTCTATTAGGATAATCCGTACATAATCTATCTACAAATGTTTTCATCTTTTCCCTAGCACCATATTCACGTTTGCTTTCATCTAAAGTATTTTGATTTACATAAACATTCTTTACATAAACATCTTTCTGGTTTAATCCAGTTTGAAAGATTTCGACTTCTCTATCTTTGAAAATAGGATGAATTTCTGGATCCCAAAAACGTATATTACAGTTGGGATCGATAAACAATCTGCTTCCCATAATTCCTGGAATAAGGATGATCGGAGTATTATTTATATCTTTAACAGACGTCAGATATCCAGGTGTTTCAGGTGTATCAATACAAGCCATTTCATAGCCTTTACATGAAGGATCATATCTAGTGCCATTACCGCCTACAAGATTTGTGTCATCACGGAAAATTTCTGATTCATCATGATATCTATCATCGAGTATTAATGATTTGGTTGTCCATTTATCTGAAACAAATATTTTTTTAAGGCTATCACAATATGCAAACATTTCATACATATAGATTACTTTGCTTGTATCAAATGTACTTAAATCAAGTGCCCTAATGCTTTTACATTGACCAAACATATATTCCATATTAGTGACATTACTTGTATCAAAGCTGCTCAAATCAAGAGATTTAAGTAGTTTACTACAATAAAACATCCCATGCATATCTTCAACATTACTTGTATCAAAATGATCTAGACCATAAATGGATTCTAAATTTGGGCACCCACAAAACATAAAAGCCATATTTGTAACATTACTTGTATCAAAACTTGATACATCAAGAACTGTAAGGCGAATGCCATCAAGCATATCTTCCATATTAGTTACATTGCCTGTATCAAAATTGCTTAGATCAAGTGATTGTAGTTCAAGGCAACCATGAAACATACTGCTCATATTTGTAACTTTGCTTGTATCAATTTCGTTATCAAAATCAATATGCTCCAATTTAAAACAATTGTTAAACATATACTCCATACTAGTAACGTTCTCGAAATTAAAAGTTTTCAAATCAAGATATTCGATATTTTCACAATCACAAAACATAGAACCCATTTGTTGAACATTACTTGTATCAAAACTGCTCAAATCAAGTTCTTTTAAAGAGTTACAAGCCAAAAACATACTGGACATATCAGTAACATTTTTAGTATCAAAACCTGTTAAATCGACATATTCAAGCTTCTTACACGCAGCAAACATGTTACTCATATTTGTAACATTGCTTGTATCAAAATCTGTTAAATTGATATTCCGAAGGTTGATACAACCCCAAAACATGCATTGCATATTTGTAACTCTGGATGTATCAGCGTTTGAAAAATCTAGTTCTTCAGCATAAAAGTAAGCAGTATAACGACCATCTATTCTTCTAAATAGATAGCTACAGTCTGCCGGTAATACTGTTCCTTCAGCGCATGTAACTTTTTTTACATTTTGATTTCCTGCCCATGCCTGTACTTCTTCCTTTACAACATTACCGCTGAGGGTAAGGGTACCTGTTGCTTCATCAAAAGAAGCACATGAGTTTGCTGCGTCAGCTATGAGTTCAGGTTTTAATAAAATTCTGCTGTCAATCCTTGGCGTCATAGTACTGCAAATAATTGTCATGGATAACATTGCAGCGACTGCTTTTTTGATTTTTAGTTTCATGATATTTATTCCTCTTCTATATATTTAAGGTTTATACATAACCTTATGTGCAAATAATACATAAAAAGAATACTCTTGTCAAGCTAATCAAATGATATAATAAAATTTTAAATGTTAATCTAAACATTTTGAACATAATGATATAAATTACGACAGCTCCCGTTCGGGAGCTGTATCGGTTTAAATATGCGAAAATAAGGAAAGTATTTGTGTTTGGCAAGGGAATGCAACTGCCAATATTACGCCATTTCAAGAATATAGATGAACTAAGTTTAAGCTGGTGTGCCATGCCAGCGTCAATTATCACAATGGGTGTTCCTTTTCCTATTTGCAGGAACAGATGTTGACGGTTGTTTTTTTGTATGTTATAATTCTGATAAAGGAAAAGAGACGTTTTTTCATGTGTAACTAGTAATTTAGTTGAATAATAATTATGTTAGCCTTTTATCTTTCATAACTTATAAATTTAAGTAACAGGGAGGGTTTCATATGCATAAAAAAGCAAGTAAGCTTGCCGCAGTAATCATGTCGCTGGCTATGGTAGCGTCATCAACAGTTTCAGCAGCTGAGCCGATGAACGAAAGAGCTGTCTCCGTTATCGGTGAGAGCACATTTGAGAAAAAGTCTCTGCCTTGGCGTACCTGTGCGGCATACCCTGCAAAGCAGGCCTTTGATCTTGATGACGGAGCTTTTCACATTACTATATATATGCCTCAGGGCGCTGACCATGAAAAGTGGGATCTTCAGTTCAAACATAAAAATCTGAATTTCAAAGCAGGTCATGAGTATAGGGTAAGCTTTAAAGCTAAGAGCAACAGGAATGGTCTTGAACTTTGCTCACAGATCGGCGACAGCCGGAACGGCAATGTATATTTCACGCTTGACGGTCAGACAAAAGATATGCACATGGGACCTCATATGGGCGGGAAATGGGCTGGGGCTGCCGTAAAGCTCTCGAATGAATGGCAGACATTTGAAGGAATATTCAAGCCTACAGAGGATCTCGAAGGTGTAGAATGGGCATTTGATTACGCACAAGGTACCAAATATCAGGGCAATGCGAGCAGCGGAGACGAGATATGGTTTGATGATATAGTAGTGGAATGTCTTACCTGTGAGGAGTCTGATGACCCTGTCTGTGAATGGAGCTGCCCGGAAGGTCTGGGTTATGTGATTCCAAGAAGTGATGTACGCCTTAATCAGGTGGGCTATTATCCCGATTCGGTTAAGGTTGCAACTTATGAAACGGATTCCGACAAGGAAGCTATGGATTTCAGAGTGCTCAACGAAAAGGGCGAAGAGGTCTATAAAGGCAGGACAAAGCCTGTAGGCATGGACGATGAAGCCGGCTTGGGTTACTTCCATAAGCTTGATTTTTCGGCTGTTAAAAAGCCGGGTAGATACACAATTGTCATCGATGATGAGGGAAATGTTTATACCGATCCGTATACCGGCGAGGTTTATAAGCAGTATATAAGTCATGAATTTACGGTCGGAGATAAGATTTACAGTGACATATTCAGAGATGCGATGAATTTCTTCTATTTGCAGCATTCTGATATTGATCTAGACGAGAAAAAGATCGTTTCCGAGCCTTCTGAAGAGAACAGAGCTAAGCTGGCACATGAAGCTTTTCATGCAAAGGACGAGGCATATGTCAGTTCAGACTGGAACGTGATCACAGAAAAAAAGATCTTTAAGGACGCTGCCGGCGGTTGGTATACCGACGATAATTGCAGTAAAAATGTTATTGCAGGAGCAAATGCAGTATGGCTTTTGCAGAATATGTATGAGCTTTCCTATAAGAACGGATATAAAGCAGCAAACGGAAATTTGGCAGATATTCTTGATGAAGCAAGATACGAGCTCGAATTTATGCTTAATATGGTGGTTGATCCCGAAAAGGACAGCATATGGGGCGAGGATTTTGCCGACATGGTATATCACGGAGTTAGATATACGAATAGCTATAATCCCGTTGATCTGGGACTCATTACTGATAAAGAAAAGTTGAAAAGGGTAGTTAATCCTCCGACTTATGCTGCAACATTTGATATGATAGCGTGTGCGGCACAGGCTGCGCGTCTCTGGGAGAAAAAAGATCCCGATTTTGCTGCTGAGTGTCTGAAACAGGCGGAAGCATCATGGAACGCAGTAAAGAGACATGAAAAAGAGTGGACAAATAGGTCCATAAGAGATAAAAACTTTGCTTCGCATCTGGGCATTGATTGCTTTGATTTTTATGATCATGACCTTGGTGATTTCAATTTAAGTGATGAGGCATACTGGGCTGCCTGCGAGCTTTTTGCGACTACAGGCGATAAGGAGTATTATGATTATCTTACTTCTTTCAACTCCGACCTGAGCCTTACAGAATGCATCCCCGATTCCTGTGATGTTATATTCATGCCATATCCTGAAGACAGCTTCAAGGCGTTCTGCGAGACCAATACATACGATTTCGGAACATTATCACTGTATCTGAGCGATAAGATATCTGAACAGGACAGAAAGCTGATAAACGTAAATATCGGTAAAGCAGCCGATAATTTTGTGGCTGCCGCTGCAAATGATGTAAAGGATAACATATACGCCAATGCTATGGATACACCATACAGAAAGGTATCATGTGGTTTCGGATTGGATGAGTACACTTACCCTGCGGACAGATGGGATACTTATGAATTCGGCTCGAACTCCTCAATTGTCAATAATGCTGTAATTATGGCATATGCCTATGAGGCGACAGGCGATGTGAAGTACAAGGAATACGCAGGTTATGCGCTTGATTATATTTTCGGCAGGAATGGTCTCGGTATATCATATGTAACAGGTTACGGCACATATCATACCAATAAGCCGAGCAGCAGTTTCTGGCTGAATGAGGTAGACAGCAGATTTCCCACAGCTCCGAATGGTATAATGGTAGGCGGGCCTACCGGATTAGCAGGAAGTCCTGATGGTATAAGTGACAGCTTCGTCAAGGGTATTGGTTTGAAGATAGGCGAGGTGCCCGATCAGCAGCTATATGCAGATTCAGCCGAAGCGTGGACCTGCAATTCAGTCACACCTCAGTGGCAGGCAGCGCTTGCGTGGATGCTTTCGTTCTTTGAGAATAATATGGGCAATGATGACGAAGTTCCAACTACGACCACCGCAGCTTCAACAACAACCACGATTACAACTACAACTACAACAACTTCTGAGTCCAATGTGATAATGGCGGGCGATACGAACTGCGATGGACAGGTCGATATGGCAGACGCAGTACTTATCATGCAGGCTCTTGCAAATCCCAATAAATACGGATTAAACGGTACAGCCGGGAATCACATTACCGAACAGGGCAAACTCAACGGTGATATGAACGGTGACGGACTGACAGTAGGCGACGCACTGGCGATACAGAGTAAACTGCTCGGTTTAGAGTAAGATTTGAATATTAGCAATTCAATAATTAGTTTTATTGCAGCCTGTAGAAAAACAGGCTGCTTTTGTTTTCATCCTTTTTAAGTATATAAAAAATGAGGCGGCATAAAGTCGCCTTCAAATTATCTTTTCCTTACATTGCAATGAATTCAGTTGGCGATTTATAGTACTCTACAGCCTTTTCAAAGACCATATTTGTCAGTGCTTTCTCAGCTATAATACATGGATTTCCGTCAGGGCGTATCCATTCCTTTACGTCATTTTTATTCAGTATAAGGGGCATACGGTCATGGATATCCTTTACACTGCCTGCAGCTTCTCGCGTAAGTATTGAGAACATAGGCAGCTGCATGCCGCTATGTTCCTCATATCGGTATAGTCCTGCGATATATGTTCTATCTGAACCTTCGGTCTGTATGGCGAATTTGGCCTTTTTGGTATTGCGATGCTCTTTCATGCTGCAGCTATCGTCCTCATATACAGGATATCCCCATTCATAATACCATGATGCAGGGATAACACACCTTCTCCTATACCATGAATCTTTCCACAGTACCTTTGTATCGGCAGTCTCCACGCGGCAGTTGACAAGCGGTTTAGGTGAAGCTTGATGTGTAAATCCCCATGCCATAGGGAATATAGCCATGTTCCCATACTTATTAGGTGCAAGGACAGGTGCAATATCGGCTGGGTACAAGTCTCCATACATGATAAGGCTCTTTCCCAACTTAAGCGACATATCATGAGCTAAAGCCATTTTCCTCACTTTTATGAGAATCTCAGCCATCTCCTTTGGTTCTATTCTTAAGGACATACACATGAATACCACCTCTCAATTCATAAAATAGAATATATGTTCTGTTTTTATTATATCACAAGAGAATTAATATGTCAAGATGCAAGAAAAGACCGCCTTTTTAAAGCGGCCATTTAATTATGGTAAGCGCCAACCACCCTCAGCCCTTTACAGCATAATGAAAAAGCAGTAAAATAGTTCCGAAGCGGAAAACGCTGAAAGGAGCTGAGCACATGGCAACGATCAAAGAAATAAAGAGAGAACTACGGTACCGGGAATGGGC
>NZ_JAIKXF010000130.1 GCF_024684275.1 Ruminococcus sp. | reverse complement strand
CTTGTTGCATATAGTGATGATACCCGTCCATTCCTTGAGCTGCGGGAGCTCTTCAATAACTGCGTCTGCTTTCATCTGAGCATCGCTGCCCCAGTTCTCGCCTGTTATGAGCTTGTCCGTATTTATGCCTAAATTGCTGCGGAGCTGTGAAGCAACATTTTCAATAGCAGAATAGTCGGCAACTATCTTTGAGGTATCGCCGTTAATACCTGTTGTAAGGCTGTCGCAGAGCTTCTGCTTTATCTCGGGAGAGAAGGTGGACTGAGCCACTCTTTCACCAAGCTCGGAGGAACGTGCGACAATGCTCTCAACAGCGTTCCAGTCTGCATTCTCGTCAAGCTTCAGTGTGCCGAAATACTTCACAAGCTCGGGCTGTGCCGATGTTACCTGTTCTTTCAGAGCGTTGAACTGATTTATCTTGTCATAGTACTGTGTTATATTTTCCTTTGTGACCGCCGAAGCTGACTTTGCGTGAGCAGCAAGCTCCTTTACGAGCTTCTTGCTGCCCATGCTCTTTGCAAGGAACCACTTGCCCTGTGCGGTTTTCCACCTTACAAGGGCATCGGAAGCGTTGTATGTCAGCACTGACGGCTCAAACTGTGAAAGGAGCTCGTCCTTTACCTGAGAAAGGGACTTACCTGTACCGATAAGTGCCTGTGCAGGCTCTTTGAAGCCGTTCCAGCGGCTGTCACTTATGATATTCGGCAGAAGCTGCTCACCCTTTGCAGAGGCTGTGATTATCTCAGCTGCAAGCTTGCATTCCTCAAAGGTCATTTCACTGCTGCCCGTAAACGACGCAAGCTGAGCAGTATCGCCCTGTGCTGCCGTAAGAGCTGTTTTCAGCTCCTTGAGCTTTGCTTCCATAGCTCCGCGTGTCTCGGGAGTACATTCCGAAAGCTCGCAAACACCGAGAGCTGTTGTCGTAACATCTCCGAACTCACGGCCTGCCGCCGCAAGGCTTTCAAGAGTATCTCTCCATGCAGTGTAGGAAGTCTCGCTCATGGCGTCAAGCTGCTCGTTGGTGAATGTGAACTTTCCGCCGGAGCTGCTGTTCTTTTCATATCTTACCGCTGCATCGTACATTGAGCAGCCGAAATTGCGCTTTTTGTGTATCTCCTCCATAGTGCCGTTGAGCTCCTTACGCATTTCGGCTATCCTGTCTGCTTGTGCCTTATACTCAGCAGGCTTCTTGATACGGCCTACATTAAGAGTTTCCTCAAGCTGTTTGAGAACGGCTCTCTTCTGGGCTTTATTGGAGTGGAGCTCTATGCAGAACGGTCCGAGTCCCACTTTGTTCAGACGCTTTTCAACTACGGACAGCGCAGCCATTTTCTCAGCGACAAAGAGTACGGACTTTCCCTGATACAGTGCGCTTGCTATCATGTTCGTGATAGTCTGCGACTTACCGCTTCCGGGAGGTCCGTGAAGCACGAAGCTCTTGCCCTGTGAGGCTGCATATACTGCTGCAAGCTGAGAAGAATCGGCACTAAGCGGAACTACAAGATCTGTAGGAGCTACATTATTGTCAAGGTCGAGTGGAGATATATAGAGGTCGTCCCCTGCCCACTCGGTCTTACCCGAGATAAGGCTTGCAACTACCTTGTTTTTGGCAAGCTCGTCCGCACGGTTGCGGATATCGTTCCACATAATGAAGCGGTTGAAAGAGAACTGCCCTATAAAGGCATAGTCAACTATATCCCAGCGGGGCTGTGACATGATGTTCTGTCTTACGGTATTCAGTATGAGCTGAAGATCAACGCCGTTTTCGTCCTCGGGCACGGGATCAAGTCCCTTGATATCTATACCGTAGGTCTGGCGTATGTACTCCAGCATGGTAATGTTTACCTGAGTATCCTCGTCGCGCATACGGATAGCATAGGCTTTCTCCTGAACCTTGCGGATAATATCAATCGGTACAAGTATGAGCGGAGCATAGCGCGGCTTATCACTTTTTTCAGTCTCGTACCAGCGCAGGAAGCCAAGTGCAAGGTAAATTGTATTTACGCCGTTTTCTTCCATGCTTACCTTTGCCTGTCTGTGGAGCTTCTTCATTATCTTTTCAAGGTCTGATTCCTTAAGGAAAGTACGCAGACGGTGACTTTTGAACTCGGACTCAGATATAGTTGTGATGATATCCTTTTCGTTCTCTATTTCATATATCTTGCTGTCGGACATCTGCAATGTCATGTCGTTGGGCATGGGCATTACCTTGAAGTCCTCGCCGTTGGTCATCTCGTCCTCAAGTACGCCGAGGTCGCTTACCATGAGCTGAACGCTCATTGCTGTTGCACGGAAGTTGAGAAGGCTGTTCCTTAAACTCAGGTCGAGGAGCTTTCTCTCCCACATTACCTGCTTTGTGACCTCCCGTGCCTCTCCGCTTACAGCCTGTGCGGAAATATCTATCTCATTGGGAGCTGAGGTTATCTCCGATTTTTTACGTGCGCCGTAGTCCACTGCCTTGAAGGTTCCGTTCTCGGAAACTCTTGACGGTACGGGACGTATGCCGCTTGAACGTGTACGGCTGATATCTATTGCAAAGCAGAACTTTGCCTCGTCGTCAAGGTGAGCGGCAGCGTGCTTTTCCGCGCTGTCAAAATCCGTGTTCTTGCCCGCTACGAAATCAGTACACTCCACAAGACTTATCGCGTCTATACCATGAGCGATACGCTTTGTGAGAGCTGACATATCATACTGTAAACAGTCGGAGAAAGTCTCCTCCTCCAGCCAGCAGCCCGCAAAGGCGTGTCCCTGTACGATCACCATAAGAGGATTGAGTCCCGCAGCTTCAAGGCATGAGCAGTAGAGCACGGCAAGGTCAAGGCAGGTACCCTGTCCTGTCTCAAGGACTGCATCGGGCATACGTATACGCTGAGCTTCCTCAAAGCTTGCGGGAGGCATGGTATATGCGATATTCTTCTCCTGCAATGCCGCATATATCGCTCCCATCTGCTGTTTTACTATATTTGGGTTCTTAGTCTGATAGCCTGTAAATGACGGATCGCCGCACCATTTTTTCAGGTAAGCTCCTGCCGCTGCTACTATCTCCTGCACCTTCGGATGATTGGGAGCAACAAATGCAGCCGCAGTTTCGGGCATGAAGTTTATTCCCGACCACTGGTCATAGGCAAGGAGCTCAATGCTCCTGCTTTCCTCGGAGATCACCTCGTCGCCGATAAAAGCCTGTATGGTAACGCTTCCCACAAGCTTTTCCGTAAGGCTGAAAAGAAAGTCAGACAGCAATATGATATTCACAGGAGAGATCTCCACAGGCTGTGACGGCTTAAGGTCAACGGGCACAGACTCGAATACCTTTGCAAATTCAGGTTCAAAGCTTATCCTGAGCCGAACATTTTTCAGTTCTTCATCAGTATTATTGGTCATTACCATATTTCTGAATACCGGAACATAGTTCTGCTGCATTGCAAAATTGATCTGAGCAGTCATATTGCCGCCAAATGTTATCTTATTTTCCATACAGTCCTCCATTCTGCCATCGGCGATACATAATACTATTTCTATAATACCACATTTTGATTTATTTTACAATATTTACCGCAAAAAAAGTAAACAAAAAGCTGCCCGAAGGCAGCTTTTAACGTATTACAGATAGGATCAGCTTTTATGTACGATAACTCCGCCTGTCTTGTAAATACTGTCAGACGGGATAACTCCTCTTACGCAGCTTGAAGGGTAAATATTTGAATTTGAACCGACAACTGTACCCGGATTGAGAACGCTGTTGCAGCCGACCTCTACATGATCGCCCAGCATTGCACCGATCTTCTTGATACCTGTCTCGATCTTCTCATCGCCTGACTTGATGACCACATTGGTCTTGTCTGACTTTACGTTTGAGGTTATGGAGCCTGCGCCCATATGCGACTTATAGCCGAGAATACTGTCGCCGACATAATTATAGTGGGGAGTCTGCACATTGTCGAAGAGGATAACATTTTTGAGCTCGACGGAGTTTCCGACTACGCAGTTCTCACCAACAAGAGCGCTTCCTCTGATAAAAGCTCCGTGGCGTACCTCTGTGCCTGCACCGATTATACACGGAGCTCCGAGGTATGCTGTGGGGAAAACCTTTGCTGTCTTATGCACCCATACGTTTTCCGACGGATTGTCATACTCGTCGCTGCTGAGTGTTTTTCCGAGCTCGATAATGAAGCTGCTGATGCCCTTGAGCGCTTCCCATGGGTATGTGAACCTGCTGAGGTAATCCTTGGCAGCTGTATGAGAAAGATCATAAAGCTCCGCTATAGTGATATTATTCATTTTCAATTCCACTCCTGATATTCATAAATATTGCACATATAATTATACTCCCCATACAGCATATTGTCAAGGATTTAAGGAATTTTTGTACTTA
>NZ_JAIKXF010000106.1 GCF_024684275.1 Ruminococcus sp. | reverse complement strand
GACAATGGAGGAAGTTGTCGAGAAGATGCACATGAGCGAGATATGCATAACTTACGGACAGACCGAGGCTTCTCCCGCAACAACTATGAGCAAGACTACCGACTCACTGGAACAGCGCGTAAATACAGTCGGCGGACCTATCTTCGGCGTTGAGTGCCGCATAGTTGATCCTGAGACCAATCAGGAAGTTCCTGACGACGTTGACGGCGAGTTTGTGGCAAGAGGCTACAATATCATGAAGGGCTACTACAAGATGCCCGAGGCTACAGCAGCAGCTATCGACAGCGAGGGCTGGCTCCACACAGGAGACCTTGCAAGACGCCGCTCAGAGGACGGATACTTCAAGATCACAGGCCGTATCAAGGATATGATAATCCGCGGCGGTGAGAATATCTACCCAAAGGAGATAGAGGACTTCCTTTACACATATCCCAAGGTAAAGGACGTTCAGGTAATAGGTGTTCCCGATGAGGACTACGGCGAGGAGATCATGGCGTGCATCGTGCTCCAGGACGGCGAGACAGCTACCGAGCAGGAGATCAAGGACTTCTGTCTTGCAAGAATGGCGAAGCACAAGTGCCCGAGATACGTTGATTACGTAGACGGGTTCCCTATGAATGCAGCTGGTAAGATACTCAAGTACAAGATGAGAGAGCAGGCTGTTGAAAAGCTCAAGCTCCACAAGGCAGATAGTATTGTAACTGCTTAAAAGGATATATATTTTTTTTTAAACCCGTATTTCAAGAAAGTACGGGTTTTCTCTTGCTTTTTTTCGAGCTTTGTGTTATAATTGCTTTATGTGAGCGAGGGGGCGAAATTATGAAGAGGTTTTTCAGCGGATCAACTGCTTTCCTTACAGCGGCAGCGTTAGTCTGCTTCTCTGCGCCTTCGGCTGCTTATGCTGAGATCAGTCCGTTTATCGGACACAGTAATAAACAAGCCGCAGTATCAGCACACAGCGGTACGCTATCTATGCCCGTTCTTCGTTCAGTTGCGGCACAGGACGGCGTAAAGTTTGAGCCTGCTGCTCCGTATATGCCTATAGGTACAAACAATGTCAAAGAGGCAGATACGGCAGAGCTTCCTTCATCTTTTGATATGCGCAAGGTTTACGGCTCTGCCTCTGTAAAGAATCAGGGCTCCTACGGTACCTGCTGGGTACACGCGGCAATAACCAGTGCAGAGTCAAGTATGCTTCCCTATGTTCCGCATATTGATCTTTCAGAGCTGCATACAGCTTACTATAACTATTTTGGCTCAGGTCAGCTTACACCTGTATCCTATGAGACTTCTGATATACTGTCTGAGGGCGGAAATGGCCGTATGATAACCAATCTCTGGTCACAGTGGATAGGACCTGTCAGTGAGGATAAGCTCCCCTATGAGAATACGAGCTTTTTCGATAACCGAACTGACACCGAGCTTATGAATTTTCAGTCGGATTATCACCTCAAAAACGCATATAATTTTGAATATGACAGGGACAGAGGCAACTTTGACGAGATAAACGCTCTCGTTAAGGATTTTCTGTACAATGGACAGGCAGTTGATGTATCCTATATGTCTGACAAGGAAAAGAACTGGTCAAGTCAGTACAGCAGCTCATACTGTGAGCGCAAGCCGAGATTTGCCAACCATGCCGTGACTATAGTCGGCTGGGACGACAGCTTTCCTGCTTCTCATTTCAAGAAGAAGCCCGAGGGCGACGGCGCATGGCTATGTCAGAACAGCTGGGGAACACATGACGGTGACGAAGGCTATTTCTGGCTTTCCTATTACGACGGTACGCTCAGCGATTTTGCGGTGTATCAGCTGGAAAACAGCGACGAGCACGACATCATATATCAGTACGACAGCTTTATACCAATACAGACAATGTCAGCTTATGATACAGCTGAGGAAAATGGACCGTCCTATATGGCAGATGTTTTTACCTCAGTTGGTGATATACAGCTGAGTACTGTGGGTACTTACATATATAATGCAGGCACCGAGTATGAGGTGACTGTATACTCCGCACTCAAGGACAGGAATGATCCCTCATCGGGAACTCCCTCAGCGGTTACTAAGGGCAAATGTGATATGACGGGGTTCTTTACGATAGATCTTGATGAACCTGTAATACTTAATGATAATGAGGATTTCAGCGTTGTCGTTAAGCTTTTCTGCGAGGATTCGCCATTTGTTCTGCCGCTTGAGAGCAGTCTCTACGTAGAGAGCAAGGATAATTCTATAAACGATATAAGCACCTATGTAACAGACAGCGAAATGCGCAGTCTGACAGGCAGAGGTGAAAGCTTTTTCAGTGCTGACGGCGAAACATGGACAGACGTCTGTGACGAGAGCGTGACTTATTCCGAGGAAGAAAAGCAGTTTATGCTTGAATCCTTTATCGAACAGCTCTACGACGGCATTGACGAAAGCGATACCGAGCTCTGGAGAGACGCACAGCAGGGCGAAAAAAACTACAGGAAGATATTTGCTATGGGCGATATAAAGTCCAATTTTGGTAATCTTACCCTGAAAGCTTATGCAGAGCCTATAGGAAAGGTGAAGTTCTCACAGCCTGCGGGAGCTGCAAATGAAAGGGTAGAGCTTACCTGCGGAAGTCCGCAGAGCGATATCTTCTATACATATAATAACGAGCAGGAGAGCGTGAGATATGAAGCTCCCATTGCTGTAACCGATGCAGTTAAAATCAGCGCCTATGCAGTGACCGAAGGCGTAAAGAGCAATGTTATTTCGGAGAGATACTTTACTCCGAAATATGCCGCGTTCAACTGGATCGGCTATAGGACTGCTTCCGACAGCTACGATAGTGATCTGAGATACGCAAAGCGTATATCTGATCATGAATATACTATAAATATACCCGAGGAATATGATTCCATTTCGCTTACTCTCGGTACAGTGAATAATGTTGAGTATAACGGTAAAAAGTACGGTGCCTATGACGTGATAGAGGCTGTGCCTGCTGATTACGGACTGATAGATATTGAACTAAAGCTGTCAGGGGAGAACTGTATCGACAATACAGTTACCCTTCATGTGATACGTTCACTGGTAAGATTCGATGTTCAGAAAGGCGTTATCAGCACTTCACTTGCAGACAGCATTATTACTCCTGACGGAAAGGCACTCTCAGCAGATGACAGTGTTCTGGAATATGCAGGGCAGACTCTGACCGCTGTAAAGGACGGCAAGGAGATACCTGTTCCTGTTCCCGAAAGAGCTGATGTATCCGGGTTCAAAATAAACTATTTTGCGGAAGCTCTTGGACCCTTCAGCCGTGAGATGAGCGAAAAGCTTGAAATAGCTGTAGGTGAGTCCGATAACAGTGGATTCGGCTCTGCAAAGGGAAGGATTATCAGCGGCGCTGATGTATCTTCTGAGGATTACGGCTTATACTATATAGGTATAATCCCCGGTGAGTCCTTCAGGCTGAGAGCAAAGGGTGAAAACGGAGTATTTCCCAGCGAGATCATCAGGTATGATATACCGGACGCTCCCGCAAGGGTTCCTGATATAGATTCACTCAGGCAGTACGATGCAGACCATTGTGCCTTTGAGGAAAATGTATACGAGATAGCCTACGAGGGATACTTCTCGGAGATGATCATCGAGGAGATAGCCAATGAATATGGCTATACCTATGATGAATTTGAAGCTCTTATGGAAAAGCGGACAGGTCTCGGAAGAGAGCTGCTTAATAAAGTTATCGGAAGTGAATACAAGACAGGCAACATCATTAAATATGAAACACGCTGTTATGTCAGATATTCGGCTACCGACAGATCTTTCGCTTCAAGGACTGTATTTGTCCCGAAACAGTATGGAGCAAAGGCAGGCGATGTTGATTTTGACGGTCATGTGAATGCTGTTGATGCTTCGGCAGTACTGAGCCACTATGCGGCAATATCTACAGGAAAACAAAGTGAGCTCACCGAATCACAGGTGAGAATGGGCGATATGGACGGTGACGGACATACCAATGCTGTGGACGCATCTGTGATACTTGAGATATATGCTTTCAATTCTATTGGCAAATTTTAACAAAGCCAAATATACATTTGATAAAAACGCGCAAAACTGCACAAGCAGAGAAGAAAAAATTTTATGTATTCGGCAATAGCCATAAAAGAATAAGCTTCCCATTGTGTAATAAGCGTCAATGTGCTGTTACTGAATTGTAACATTCAGAATGAATGTTCTGATAACAGCAAAGCGCGCGTTGTGTTTTTGCACAATCAGCGGAAGCGAGGTTTGTAAGGTGTGACCAAAAAAGGTTAAAGAACATTACAAAATGACTCAAAGACTTGACTTTGACCGCAAAATACGGTATATTTGTAAATGCAAAAGCAATTGTTGCATAAAACTGCTGATCTGTGCGAGGAAGAATTACTTTCGGAATCAATCAGACACAGTATTATGATATGGAACGTATGCAGAGTGTAAAGGCTCTTATGACGTCAGATGTGAAGTACGTTCACAAATGATCGCCGCCCTGACATGAAGCTTCGGGAAATATAAAATTCATCTGCGATGCAAAAAAGATATATGTGAAGTAAAAATGACTTCACGGGAACAGAAGCAAAGGCTGACAGAACGGTTGCAGGACGTCAGCGGTGAGCACAATCATCGGACAGAAATAAGACCGCGATGTTACCCGCAAACAATATTTATTACCCACGTAAATATTATACGCAAGTATAATATAGATATTTAAGGAGGAAAAATCTCATGAACACACTTAAGAGAACTTTAGCTTTAGTAGCTACACTCGCAATGACAGCTACAGCTTTCGCAAGCTGCGGCGACAAGGGCTCATCATCATCAAGCGAAAAGGCAACAGAGGCTGCTACATCTGGTAACGATGAGGCAACAACTCCTGCTGAGACAACAACTGAGCCAGAGGGCGACGGGACAATCGATCCATCAGTAAAGACAGGCGGCGACACATTCACAGTTGCAGCTTGGAACCACGATGACGTTCCTGCTCTTATCGCTTCTTGGAAGGGCCTTAACGCTGATACAATCGTTGCTGATCTCGCAGACGGCAAGGTTGAGGGCATCAAGTTTATCGACTTCGGTGTAGGCGGCGGTCAGGCTTCTGAGAACTATGACCAGCTCTTCAACGACGGTACAGACCTCGACGTTTACTTCGTAGAGGCTGACTGGGCACTCAAGTACATCAACGATGATACAAAGACACTTCCTCTCAGCAAGCTCGGTCTTGGTGATAAGGATTTCCCAAATATCTACAGCTACACAGATGAGATCGGTAAGGATTCCAACGGCGTTCGTAAGGGTATCTCATGGCAGGCTGCAGCAGGCGGCTTCGCTTACAGAGCTGACCTCGCTAAGGAGTACCTCGGTGCTGAGACACCAGCAGATATGCAGAAGCAGATCGATAACTGGGATAACTTCGTAACAGCTGCTAAGACAATTTCTGAGAAGTCAAGCGGCAGCGTTGCTCTTGCTGACTCACTCGGTGGTATGTGGCAGGCATTTGCTTGTGGACGTACACAGCCTTGGGTTAAGGACAACAAGCTCGTTATCGACGATTCTTGCAAGAAGTTTGCTGAGACAGCAAAGGCTCTCTGGGATTGCGGCGGAATCACAAAGAACAACCAGTGGACAGATCAGGCTTGGACTGCTTCTGGTGTTTCCGGTAATGTAATGGGTTACTTCGTTTCAACTTGGGGCTTCGGCGGATTCTTCCTCGATGCTGCAGGCGGCGAAGGCGGTGCTCAGTACGGCAAGTGGGCTGTATGTGAGGGACCTCAGCCATTCTACTGGGGCGGTACTTGGATGGTTGTTAATCCAAAGACTGATAACGGCGACCTCGCAAGAGAGTTCATCGTTGCTGCAACATCTGATGAGGCTAAGATGACTGAATACGCTAAGAGCAAGCCTGAGTATGTAAACAACTCTAAGGTTATGGACGACCTCATTTCTGCTAACACAGTATTCAACGAGAAGATCTCTGGTAACTTCGTTGACAAGCAGAACTACTTCGCAGAGCTCGCTGAGAATGCTAAGAGCATTGACTTCAAGGGACTTATCACACCTTACGATGCAACAATCAAGGGCAACTTCGCTGAAGCTGTAAGAGATAATTACCTTGAGGGCGGCAAGTCTTGGGATGAAACAGTTGAAGCATTCAAGGACAAGGTTGCTGAGTCAATACCTGATCTCGAGTGGGAAGACTAATTTTAGTAAAATAGTCTAACATTACAATGTAATAAATATGCCTACGGAATACTCATGTATTCCGTAGGTGTATATTTATTTATATTTATATTAATTCTACCGAGAGGGTGTGTGTTATGGCATCAGGCGCGCAGAGACGCATAAAGTCGATCAGCTATGCAAAGTATGGCTATCTCTTTATTTTGCCGTTTTTTCTTGTTTATTTCTTTTTCCAAATGTGGCCGCTGATCAACACCTTTATCGTAAGTTTCCATGGCAACGGTAAGAACGTTGAAGCATGGGTAGGACTTCAGAACTATAAGGATATTCTTTTTGGCGGAACCAGAAAAGTTCGAGTTATCCACGAGAGCTTTTTCCAGTGCTTGAGAAATACTGTTATCCTTTGGGTCGGTAACTTTATTCCTCAGCTCGCTCTTTCACTTTCACTGGCTGTATGGTTTACAGAGGCACAGTTAAAGATTCCGGGAAAGGGCTTCTTTAAGGTTGTTATGTACCTTCCAAACATAATTACTGCCGCTTCAGTAGCTGTTCTTTTCCTTCAGCTCTGCGGACAGTCAGAACAGACTCCGGGTGCGATCAATCTTATTCTTTATAAGCTTGGCATCGTACATAGAGACCCAGGTTCTAAACTTTACGACTGTATGCCATTTATTGATGGTGAATGGCTTTCACGTTTCGTTATCATGTTTATCCAGACATGGATGTGGTTCGGTAATACCATGATCATGCTCATGTCAGGTATTCAGGGTATCAATCCTTCACTGTTCGAGGCTGCAAGCATCGACGGTGCAAGCTCAGGTCAGGTATTCAGAAAGATCACTCTTCCGCTTTTGACTCCTATCATGGCATATACTCTTATCACTTCCATGATCGGCGGTCTCCAGATGTTTGATATTCCTTTCCTGTATAATACGACAGGAACTCCTAAGGATCATATCAAGACAGTGGCGGTAATGATCTTCCAGTACTTCCATGCTCAGGCTGATGAGAATAAGATGGGTTACGCTGGTGCTACATCAGTACTTCTCTTCTTCATTACTCTTGCTCTCGGTCTTATTGCGTTCTATCTTACACGTGACAAGGACGAGATCGCTAAGAAGAAGCAGCGTAAAAAGATCGCTCAGCAGGCTAAGAGAGAAAGTAAGCAGTTTGGAGGGATCAGTATATGAGTGATAACATGAAAAGTGTGTACGGAAATGTAAAGGACAATTACTCCTTTAAGATCAAATTAAAGTCGGGTATACTTGTTCTTTGGTTTATTATCCTTACGATCATATGTCTGCTTCCTATCTATATCCTTGTTATCAACGCAACTCGTTCACATACGGATATAGCAAACGGACTCAGCATTCTTCCAAGTGATTATCTGAAGAAAAACTGGAACACAGTATTTAATAAGCCTGAATTCAAGCTTATTTTCAGTGCATTCCATGGTTATAAGAACAGCTTGATCATCACAGTTTGTTCTACATTCCTTACAGTTTTCTTCTCAGCACTTACAGCTTACGGAATCCATGTATATGACTTTAAGCTCAAGGAGATTTCCTATTCAGTTATTCTCCTTGTAATGATGGTACCTATGCAGGTAACATCTGCCGGATTCATTGCATTTATGTCAGACCTTAAACTGACTAATACTTACTGGCCTCTTATCCTTCCTGCTATTGCAGCACCCGGTGTTGTTTACTTCATGAGATCATACATGAAGTCTTCATTCCCACTGGATATTGTTGAAGCTGCTCGTATCGACGGATGCGGAGAGTTCAGAACTTTCGTGTCAATTGCTATTCCAATGATGAAGCCGGCTATAGCTGTACAGGCTATCTTCGCATTCATCGCAAGCTGGAACAACTTCTATACACCTAACATGATCCTCATCAGTGTTGATCTGAAGCAGAAGACTCTTCCAATGATGGTATCTGCTCTTCAGTCATCTGATAAGCTGAATGACTATGGTGCTATCTACCTTGCAATTGCACTTGCAATTATTCCTATCATAATCGCTTATGTATTCCTCTCAAGATTCATCATCGCTGGTGTTGCTCTTGGTGGTGTAAAGGAATAATCACAAAAAATCACAGCACACTTCGGTGTGCTGTTTTTTTATGGACGCTTCGGCGTCCTTTTTTGTTCTAAAGACTTGTACAGCCGAATAGTATTTAATGTAAGGAGTGATGAAAATGAATGGTAGTACAAGCTTTGAGACTATAACAGCCTATCTTCCTGAGAAGCTTCGCCGACTTTTGCTGAATATCCCACGTGATAAGCTGAACGGTTTAATGGAAGTCAGGCTTCGTGCTGAGGGAGCAGTATATCTTGTTTATCCGGACAAGATTTCTTTCCTTCGCTGTGACGGTGGGCTTACTTCCTATTATAATAGGAAAGAAGTTTATAATGTGACTTCAGCTGACATCAGAGAAGCAGTCGAACGGCTGTGTCATTATTCGGTACACAGCTGTCGTAAACAGCTTTCTATGGGGTATTTTGTTGTAGAGAATGGCGTACGAGCAGGTGTTTCCGGAGCATATTCCTCCACAACTGATCCTGTTCTCACGGATTTTACATCGCTGAATTTCCGTGTTTCAAGATCTGTTGAGGGCTGTGGGGAGGAGTTATTTTCTTCAAATTACGACAAAAACATTATTATATGCGGCGGAGTAAATTCGGGTAAGACAACAATTCTTCGGGATATATGCAGACTTACTGGCAATTTAAGAAAAACTGCCCTTATTGATGAGCGAAATGAGATAGCTTGTCTCCATGACGGTATTCCTCAGCACGATGTGGGAGCAATGACTGATATTATCAGCAATTGCAGCCGAGCTCATGGTATCAGCTCATCGATCCGAACTCTGTCTCCTGAGGTCATTATATGCGACGAGATAGCCTCATTGTCAGATTCTGAAGCTATAATCGACGGTATTGGCTGCGGAGTAAAATTCATTATTACTGCTCATGGCAGCTGCTATGATGAACTTATTAAGCGCAGTGAGATAGTTTGCCTGCTCGATAGCGGTCTTTTTGATACTATTGCTATACTCAAGGGTGCTGCGGCTCCATCAAAGATAAGAGAGATAAAGAGGCTGAGAAATGGGAATTAGATTAATTGCAGCGGTTTTAGCCATGTTTTGCGGAGCATTTTTTGGTTTGTACCGTTCTGAAAAGCTAAAAAAATACGTAATTGTCTGTACTGAATCTGATAAGGTTTTCAGACTTGCTGAAACCTTGATAAGAAGCTGCGGTACTGATATTTTCAGTATTTTCACTGTTTTAAAACGTGAAAACTTCTCAAAGCTTGGCTTTATAAGCAAGCTTTCAGATGAATATTCCGCAGAAATTGATTTTCACAGCCAATGGAGGCGTCTTCTGACGAATGAGGCAGATATTCCACATGAGGAAAAGGGAATACTGCTTGATTTCGGTGAGCTTCTGGGAACCAGTGACATCGACGGACAGCTTGACGGCATCACAGCTTTTAGATCGCTTATGCAGGAGAGGTACGAGCTGCGTTCAGCGGAATATCACAGTAAGGCTAAGCTATACAGGAGCGTGGGCGTTCTGACCGGAGTAATGGTAGGAATTATGGTGATCTGAGGAATGGAAATTGATCTTATATTTAAAATCGCAGGCACGGGGATCATAGTTGCTGTGCTTAATCTGGTTCTTAAACGGGCTGAGCGTGAGGAACAAGCAATGATGACCACACTTGCAGGGCTCATTGTAGTTCTCGTGGTAATAATAGACGAGATAAGTGACCTTTTCGATAAGGTCAAAAATGTATTCGGACTATGGTAGACAGCTGTTTTTCGGTAGGAGCTTTCTGTCTCGCAGGAACTCTCATATCCGTGATCTTAAAACAATATTGCACTGAGCATTCTATGTCAGTAACTCTGGCGGTGTGTGCCGGTGTAATGGGCTTTTTTGTACTTCTCTTTGATGAGCCAATGGCTGAGATAAGAGACATTTTTGAAATGGCAGGGATAGCTGATAGCTATATCTCCATAGTTTTCAAGACTCTTGCCATATGCTGTATAACCCATATTACAGCCGAGCTCTGCCGCGACAGCGGCGAAGGAGCAATTGCCTCTGCGGCAGAGCTATGGGGCAGAGGCGCTGTACTGGTTCTGGGGATCCCCGTGTTCAAGGGCTTTTTGCAGCTTATAGAAAAGCTGATATAGGAGTGTTATGAAAAAATTCGGAATATCAATTATTATAATTATCTTGCTGCTTATAATAACTGTACCGATACAAGTATATGCTGTAGATGAGCAGAGTGTCAAAAGCGAGTATACTCAGCAGCTTAATGATATTCTTGCAGACTTTGAGCTTGAGACAAGCTCCGATGATATAGAGTCTTTGAGCTTTGGCGGTTTTGTAAGGGCTGTTGCAGAAAAGGTTTCTGTCAGTGAAGCATCTCCATTCAAGCTTCTCGGTACTATTTTGCTTGTGATGGTCCTGGCTGCTATGCTGAAAAGCGTCGGGAGCGTGAACTTCAATGGCTCCGGAAGCATTTACGGTCTGGTCAGTGTACTTTCTTCGGTTACGGTGATCTCACCGCAGCTTTTTTCGGCTTTTTCTCAGTCAGCTGAGGCTGTGAACATCAGCGGCGGATTCATTTCTGTATTCATTCCCGTGTTTTCGGGAGCTGCCGCTGCGTCGGGACATATAACCTCTGCCGCAGTTTATGATATTTCTGTATTAGCGGCATCGGAGCTTATAGTTCAGCTGGTGTCGGGCTTCCTGATGCCTGTTCTTAGTGCGGCAGCCATGCTTTCTGTAACGGGAAGTGTTTTTACAGCTAATGATATGAGCGGCATCGTACAGCTCATGAAAAAGGTCATTACATGGACGATGACCATAACAATGACTGTTTTTATAGGTTTTGTTACGCTGAAATGCAGTCTTGCAGGCAAGACAGACGGTGCAGCCACAAAAGCGGCACGTTTTGTGATCTCGGGAAGCGTTCCCGTGGTAGGAGGAGCAGTTTCCGACGCCTATGCTGCGGTTCGCAGCAGCTTTGATCTGATTCGCGGAACTGTGGGAACAGTTGGCTGTATAGTTGTTCTGCTCATTATTCTTCCGCCTGTGATACAGATTGTTCTGTTTCGCTTTGTTATGTGGATAGGAGTGGCTGCGGCGGAGCTTTTTGGCGCAGAGCATATGAAAAAGCTGCTCAGCTCATTCGACAGTGCCCTTGCCATAGCTCAGAGCGTTCTTGTGTGTTATGGCGTGATGTTTGTGCTTTGTACCGGGATACTTATGCAGACGGCAGGTGGTTAAATGGAAAACTTTATTGCGGCAGTTCGGGCGGTATGCTATGTTTCCGTGGGAATATGCATAGTTCAGAGCATTACCGACGGGACAAGGCTGCGCTCACAGGCAGGATTTATCATGAAGCTTGTATTTACCGTGACTGTTACAGCTCCCATAGTCAGCGGAGTTTTCAACATTGAGCTGCCTGACCTCAGTGCCTTTGACAGAACGGACTACAGCTATACATCAGAGATCTATGAAAATGAGCTCAGAAATCAGCTTTCCGAGAATATTTCAGCTGTGCTTCGGGAGCAGCTCAGCTCGGCAGGGATAACAACCGAAAAAATCCATACCGAGGTTAATATTTCAGAGGATGGAAGCATAAATATTAATAGAGTCATTATCAGCACGTCGGACTTTGAGGCATCAGCCGAGATCATCCGCGGCAGTATCGGACAAGAAACGGAGGTCATAAATGGAAGTGACTGAAAGAATAAGAGAGCTTCTAAAAAACAGGAAATGGGCTGTATTTATGACCGTATGCGGAGTTACAGGTCTGCTGCTGATAATGATATCGTCGCTTTTGCCTGAAAAAAAGGCTTCGCCTGCTGTAAAAGCGGAGCATAAGAGCGTATGTGACAGTACAGCTTACTGTAAGGATACAGAAAGTCGGCTCGAAGCTTTTCTAAGTGAGATCGAGGGCGCAGGTGAGGTCAGGGTATACCTGACTGTTGGCAGCGAGCAGCGCTACGTATACGCTACAGAGGGGCGGCACAGCCGTTCGGACAATAAAACGGAGGAGGAAGAGAAATATGTTATAGTCGGCGGCGGAAGTGAGAAGAATGCACTTATTGAAACAGTTCAGGCTCCCGAGATAACGGGAGCGGTGATAGTATGCGGCGGAGGAGGAGATGCTGCTGTACGTGAACAGATCTACAAAGCAGCTTCGGCTGCTCTTGGGATACCAACGGCAAGGATATATGTTGCCAAAATCAGATAAAGGAGAATAATTATGAAAAAGCCATCAATAATAATCGGAAAGAAACAGATAATCATGACCTGCCTGACGCTTATGCTTGCGGTTGCGGTCTACATAAACTATGCCGCCTCGCCGAAGCTTGCTGCCGACAGCACCTCAATGACCTTCGGAAAGGACAAAGACAGTATAAAATACGGCGAGACCGAGTTTGTGAATGCACCTGCGGAGCCTGCCGCCGAGGACTATTTTGCACAGGCTCGACTTGACAAGTTAAAGGACAGAGATGAAGCTGTCCAGACCTTGCAGACTATGATAGGCGGTGGAGATGTTACCGATAACGAAATGGTTGTAAACGCTCTTGATGCAGTGCAGGTCTCAAAGCTTATCGAAAGTGAGGGAACTATCGAATCGCTGGTAAAAGCGCAGGGATTTCAGGACTGTGTGGCATATCTTGACGGTGAGAATGCAAAGGTTGTAGTCAAGACTGAGGGACTCGACAAGGCGCAGGCAGCCTCAATAAAAGAGATAATTCTTGGAGAAACAGAGATACCTGCGGAAAATATAAGGATATTTGAGGTCAAGTAATAAGCGGATAAATATCTGCACTACATTTTTCCACGATTATTGCTATTTTCTGAATTATATGCTATAAGCGCGGAGCCCACGCCGCCTTTTTCGCGCTGAGATAAATATCCGTACCACTTTTTTTCCGCGATTGTTGCTATTTTCTGAATTATATGCTATAAGCGCGGAGCCCGCGCCGCCTTTTTCGCGCTGAGATAAATATCCGCACCACTTTTTTTCCGCGATTGTTGCTATTTTCTAAATTATATGCTATAATATAATAGTCAGGGTGTAAATATGATTATGATTAAAAGATACACTCAAATAAGTGCCGACGGAGGTCCACTATGGAAGTTGAAGAGATGAAGCCTGAGGTTTCAAGCAGACTTAAGATATCAGACGACGTAATTATCGCTATCGCCAAGCTTGCAGCTCTTGATGTCAAGGGAGTGGCAGGTCTTGGCGGAGAGATCGGTAAGATGAGCAAGCTGAGAAGAAATGGTCCTATAAAAATAAGCATGATGGGCGATGTAGCTGCCATAGATATGAAGATAGTCATCAAAAGCGGAGAGAAGGCTGTAAACGTTGCACAAGAGGTACAGACTGTAGTCAAGGAAAATGTCCAGAATATGACAGGTGTTCCTGTTGCAAGAGTCAACGTTATCGTCAGCGGAGTAGTTTTTGAATGATAAGGCGATATAGACCGTCTGATCTGAAAAAGGCTGCCGAGGTATTCCGCGCAGCCTTTGCTGCTGAGCCGTGGAACGAGGACTGGACGCTTGAGCTTGCGGAAACGAGGATAAATGAGCTTATGTCAGCACCGCAGTCTATAGGATATGTATCAGAGAATAACGGAGCTGTACAGGCTATACTTTGCGGCAGAAAGCTCACATACCTTCACGGCGCTGAGTATGTTATAGACGAGTTTTGCGTGTCTCCCGATATTCAGCGCAGCGGAATAGGTTCGGCTGTACTTGATCATGTCAGCAAGGAGCTTACAGGTGAGGGCGCTGCTGCAATGGTCCTTCTGACTACCCGGGGCTATCCAAGTGAGAGGTTTTACATAAAAAACGGTTTTACAGCCAGCGATACAATGATCTTTATGTATCGCCCCATTAAAAATAAGGAGTGTTCAAATGACAAGACGTGAAATAAGAGACAGCGCATTCAAGCTGGTTTTCGAGCAGCTTCTGCGCGATGATGATATAAACGAGCTGTATGAGATAGCTGAGGAAATAGACGAGATAACTGTAAACGATGAGGTAAAGAAGATCGTCGAGGGAACTCTTGCACACGCCTCTGAGCTTGATGAGATCATCTCAAAATACAGCAAATCAAGAAGCATTTCGAGAATCTCAAAGCTGAATCTTGCTATTCTCCGAATTGCAATGTTTGAGTCGCTGTACGATGACAATACTCCAATGAATGCGGCTATCAGTGAGGCTATCAAGCTTTCCATGATGTATACATATCAGGAGGACACAGCCTTTATCAACGGCGTACTTGGCGCATTTTCACGTGATACACAGAAGTCGGAGGGCGAAAATGCCTGAGTATCTGGGAGTCGATACAAGCAATTACACGACTTCTGCGGCGGTGTATATCAGTGAGGAGAACAGGATATACCAGTCCAAGAAGCTTCTTCCTGTCAAGGATGGGGAGCTTGGGCTTCGTCAGAGTGATGCAGTTTTCCACCACACTAAGCAGCTTCCTGAAATGATAGAGCAGCTTTTCGGCGAAAACAGCATAGCTATACCCGAAACTGTAACAGCTTCTGCCAGACCGCGAAACATCGAGGGCTCATATATGCCCTGCTTTCTCTGCGGAGAAGGCTTTGCCCGTTCCTATGCGGCTGTTACGGGAGCTAAGCTCTATACTACATCTCATCAGATAGGGCATATCCTTGCGGCACTTTATTCGTCGGACAGACTCAGCTTTGTGAAAGAGCGGTTTATTGCATTTCACGTCAGCGGCGGAACTACTGACTGCCTGCTTTGCGAGCCCGATGATGATTGCGTACTCAGGATAACGGAGATAGGTACTTCTCTTGACCTAAAGGCAGGACAGGCTGTTGACCGTACTGGCGTTATGCTCGGACTTCGGTTTCCGTGCGGCGCAGAGCTTGAAAAGCTCGCCGTGAATGCCAATAAACACTTCAAGGTAAAGCCTGTGCTGAAGGACGGCAGCTGCTGTCTTTCTGGAGTTGAGAACAAATGCGGAAATATGCTTGACAGCGGTGAAGCTCCCGAGAATATAGCAAAGTATTGTCTTGATTTTATTGCTGAGACTATACTTGCCATGACTGACCATGCTGTCGGCAGATACGGCGAGCTGCCGCTTGTTTTCGCAGGCGGAGTCATGTCTGACGCTATTATCCGCGACAGGATAATTTCCCGATACCCGTCAGCAAGCTTTGCACAGCCTCAGTTTTCTTGTGATAATGCAGCAGGAGTGGCTATATACGGTTATTTAAAAAGCACAGGAGAAAAATAATGCCTGTAATCACAGTTACACAGATAAATAAATATATCGGCTCAATACTGAAAAACGACAGAAATTTGCAGGGAATAATGGTTCGCGGAGAGATTTCCGATTACGTGAAGCATTTCCGAAGCGGACACGTTTATTTTACGCTGAAAGACAGAGAGAGCGCAATAAAAGCAGTGATGTTCGCAAGTGCAGCGGCGCGTTTGAGATTCGAGCCGGAGGACGGTATGTCGGTCATTGCTGCCGGCAGTATCGGAGTCTTTGAGCGTGACGGAGCTTATCAGCTCTATGTCAACGATATTATCCCCGAAGGTGCAGGCAAGGCAAATGTGGCATTGGAGCAGCTTAAAAAGAAGCTGCAAAAAGAGGGTATTTTTGCTGAGGAGCACAAGCGTCCTATACCGCCCATGCCAAAGAAGATAGGTGCAGTCACATCACTTAGCGGCGCGGCAGTCCGCGATATAATAAATGTTCTGTCAAGGCGTTATCCCATAGGCGAGGTATATGCGGTAAATGCGCAGGTGCAGGGCGAGGGGGCTCCCGAGTCCGTATGTGCAGGCATACTCAAAGCAGAGGCGGCTGGCTGTGACGTAATCATAGTCGGACGAGGCGGAGGCTCCAGCGAGGACCTCAGCGCTTTCAATACCGAAAAGGTAGCCTATGCTATATATAACTGCAAGGTGCCCGTTATATCGGCAGTCGGACATGAGACTGATTTCACCATCGCAGACCTTGCCGCAGACCTTCGCGCGCCAACTCCATCAGCGGCGGCAGAGCTTGCGGCTCCTGATATTACGCTTCTTTACGAGAAAATTTCACTTTTAGAGAGAAGAGCAGAGCGCTCGGTACTGGCTGTACTGGACAAGTTCACAGACAGGTTTATCGCGCTGAATGCGCGGCTTGTAGCACAGTCTCCCGAGAACCGTCTCAGGCTTACAGCCGAACGGCTCGAAGCTCTTGATAAGCGCCGTGAAACTGCCTTTCTGCGCTGTATGGACAGGCTTGAAAGACAGCTTGAGGAGAAGGCTGCAAGGCTGGACAGTCTCAGTCCGCTGAAAGTGCTCTCACGAGGTTATTCGCTTGTTTATAAGGGCGAAAGACTGCTGAACAGCTCTGAATCTCTGGCAAAGGGCGATAAAATAAAGATAGGCTTCGGAAACGGCGGTGCAGAAGCCGAGATAATCAATAAATGGTGATATAATGGAAGAAAAACTTACATTTGAAGATAATATGACTCGCCTCGGAAAGATAGTTTCCGAGCTTGAAAAGGGCGATATACCTCTTGAAAAGGCAGTTGAGCTCTACGGCGAGGGCGTGAAGCTCTCAGCAGCCTGCAAAAAGCAGCTTGACGAAGCTCAGATAAAAATAACCGAGGATGACGGAGGAAACGATAAATGAGTAATTTCAAGGAAACAATGCATGAATATATCAAATTTACCGAGGTTAATCTCAAAAAGTACAATGCTTTTTCCGAGAGCATGGCAGCTCAGAAGAATCTCATTGACGCCATGAATTATTCTCTCGAAGCAGGCGGAAAGCGTATCCGTCCTGTGCTTGTATATGCGTTCTGTAATGCTCTCGGAGCTGATTACAGGATTGCAGCCGCACCGGCTGCGGCTATCGAGATGATACACACATTCTCTCTTATCCATGATGACCTCCCTGCAATGGACAACGACGATTTCCGCCGTGGAAAGCCATCATGTCATAAGGCTTTCGGTGAGGCAATGGCTATTCTTGCAGGAGATGCACTGTGTATGCTTCCTTTTGAGGTCATTGCCGACGATAAGCAGCTCACTCCAGAGCAGAAGATAAGACTTGTCTCATGTCTTGCTAAGGGCTCAGGCAGAGAGGGCATGGGCGGCGGACAGGTCATCGACATGGAAAATGAGGAGCGCAGCGACGTTGATGAGGCTAATCTCCGCAATATGTATCATCACAAAACAGGTCAGCTCATAGCTGTATCATGTATGATGGGCTGTATTTGTGCAGGAGCTGACGAGGAGAAGATACAGGCTGCTGCCGATTATGGCTTCAAGCTCGGACTTGCTTTCCAGATAATCGACGATATTCTTGATGTTACAAGCACCACAGAGGAGCTTGGAAAGCCTGTAGGCAGTGACGAAGAAGAAAATAAGACTACCTTCGTTACTCTGTACGGAGTTGAAAAGGCTCAGGAAATAGCAAATAATATAACCGAAGAGGCTCTCGGCTGCCTTGAAAAATTCGGAAACGATGTATTTCTCACCGAACTTACAGAAATGCTTCTGAAAAGAAAGAATTAATGCAAAGGAGCTGCGGAGCTTATCCGCATTTCATGAAAAATGAAGGATAATATAAGTAAAAACGATAAGGTGACGCTGGAGGAGCTCCAGCTCCCACAGGACCTGAAAAAGCTGACTATATCTCAGTGCAATGGACTTTGCAAGGAAATAAGAACCATACTTATATCCACAGTTTCCAAGACAGGCGGACATCTTGCTTCTAATCTGGGAGCTGTAGAGCTTACAATGGCTCTTCACCGCAACTTCAATTCTCCCGAGGATAAGATAGTCTGGGACGTCGGTCATCAGGCTTATACTCATAAGATACTTACAGGAAGACTTGACAGCTTCTCCACACTGAGACAGGAAAACGGCATATCAGGTTTTCCTAAGCCGTCTGAGTCTGAGCACGATACCTTTATCAGCGGACACAGCACCACATCTGTATCTGTAGCCTGCGGTATATCCGAAGCCATGAAGCTTCAGGGCAGAGACAACTATGCCGTAGCAGTTATAGGTGACGGAGCTATGTCGGGCGGTATGTTCTATGAGGCAATGAACAACTGCGGCAGAGACCGCCAGCGCAACCTCATAGTTGTTCTCAATGACAATAATATGTCCATATCAAAGAGCGTTGGTTCGCTGTCAAAGTATCTTACCTCTCTGCGAAATACCGAGAGGTATCTTCACACAAAGAGAGCTGTTGAGCGCGGACTTGAAAAGATACCGCTTGTCGGCAAAAGCGTTTCTAAGGGTATCAAAAATGTCAAGGACTCTGTAAAATCCAATATTCTTGAGCAGAGCACAATGTTCGAGGATATGGGCTTCATATACCTCGGACCTGTCAACGGACATAATCTATCTGAGCTTGAAGAGGTTTTCCACATGGCTAAATCCTATCATCAGCCGGTGTTTGTCCACGTCAAGACAGTAAAGGGCAAGGGCTACAGCCCTGCCGAGGCAAATCCGGGTGAGTATCACGGAATCTCAAAATTTGACATAGCTACGGGAAATCCCGAGGTCGCAGCCGCAGACAGCTATTCTACAGTTTTCGGCAGAGAGCTTGTAAAGCTTGCAGACAAGGACGATAAGCTCTGTGCAATAACAGCGGCTATGAAGTACGGTACGGGACTTCAGTTTTTCCACTTCAAGTACCCCGACAGATTTTTTGATGTCGGTATTGCTGAGCAGCACGCTGTCACCTTTGCAGGAGGACTTGCTTCAATGGGAATGACACCCGTATTTGCGGTGTATTCCACATTTTTGCAGAGAGCCTATGACCAGCTCGTTCACGATGTGGCTATCGGCGGACTTCATGTAGTCCTCGGTGTAGACCGTGCAGGAGTTGTCGGCGAGGACGGTGAAACACATCAGGGACTTCTCGATGTTCCTATGCTTACCTCAATACCCAATACTGTTATTTATTCTCCATCGTGCTACATGGAGATGAAAATGTGCATGAGAAAGGCGATATACGAGGATAAGGGGCTTGCAGCAGTGCGTTATCCGAGAGGCTCTGAAAAAATGGAGTTCGACCAGTCGGATATCACGACAGAATGGCTGTTCAAGCAGCTAAGCGGCAGCAAAACGCTTATCATTACTTACGGAAGATTATATAACGAAGCTGTAAAAGCACAGAAAGAGCTTGAAAAGAGCGGAATAAACTGTGATATACTCAAGCTTACAAAGATATTCCCGCTTGACGGAAAGCTTGGCGATGAGATAAAGCAGTACCCGATGATAGTATTTTTTGAGGAGTCTATGGGCGAGGGCAGTATTTCCGAAAAAGTCGGTGATATCCTCTCAGAGCTCGGTTACTGCGGAGATTACAGCAGAGTTACCGCAGAGGGCTTCGTAAAGCAGGCGTCCGTCCGCTCATGTCTTGACAAGCTTGGACTTACAAGGTGCAGAATGGCGGATTATATCCGCAGCAGGATCAATAACAATGGCAAGGCTTGACAGCGAGCTGGTCTCAAGGGGACTTGCACGAAGCCGTCAGCGTGCTAAGGAAATGATAATTGCAGGAAATGTCACTGTGAACGGAAAGACAGCGAAAAAAGCTTCCGATGAGGTAACAGCAGGGGATGTTATAGAGTCCTCAGAAAACGAGAGCTATGTTGGCAGAGGTGCCTTGAAGCTTGAAAAGGCAGCTGAGGTCTTCGGACTTGACTTCAAAGACAGGATATGTCTTGATATCGGAGCCTCTACAGGCGGATTTACCGACTTTATGCTGCAAAACGGCGCAGCTAAGGTATTCGCCGTTGACACGGGACATGGTCAGCTTGCACAGCGGCTGATAGATGATGAACGTGTCGTCAATATGGAGGGGACAGATATTCGTGATGTTACTGCTGATGATATAGGCGGACAGGCGGACATTATTTCCGTAGACGTTTCATTCATATCTCTTACAAAGATACTTTCTAAAGTATACGAGCTTCTGAAGGACGGTGCTGCTGCTGCGGTGCTCATAAAGCCTCAGTTTGAAGCAGGCAGGGGCGATATAGGCAAGCGCGGCATAGTCAAGGACAGAAAGGTGCATATTCGTGTATTATCTGAGATAAACAGCTTTGCTCAGTCTATCGGCTTTACGGCAGAGCAGTATACCTATTCGCCCGTCCGCGGCGGAAGCGGCAATATAGAGTACCTTGTTAAGCTGGTTAAATCCGCAGGTGAGCCTAAGATACATGACTTCAGGGAGCTGACAGACAGTTCATTTACTAAACTATAAGGAGTGCGTTTATGAAAGCAGCGTTGTACCCAAATTTCCAGAAGACCAATGCGCTCAGCTGTGCCCGTGAAGCCTGTGATGTGCTTGCGGACTGCGGCATAGATGTTTCGGTCAGCGAGATATTCAGAAACGATTTTTCAGACAAACCGCACGTATGCTTTGAAGATATAAACGAGGCTGTAAAGACAGCAGACGTAGTCCTTGCCATAGGCGGCGACGGAACTATACTCCGCTGTGCAAAGCTGCTCATGGGCAGCGATACCAAGCTTCTCGGCATAAATACGGGAACTCTTGGCTTTATGGCAGGCCTTGAAGCTGACCAGCTCGACAAGCTGAGTCTGCTTACAACGGGAGAATACGATATATCCCAGCGAATGACACTTGACGTTCTGTATCACGGCAGGGAAGGCGATGTTACGGCAACTGTTCTCAACGAGGTCTCGGCACGTTCGGGAAGCTTCAGGATATGCGATTTCGAGGTGTATTCAGAGGGCTATCTCGTGGGTAAATACCGTGCAGACGGAGTGCTTTTCAGCACTCCTTCGGGATCTACAGCCTATGCGCTTTCCGCAGGAGGACCTGTTATTGAGCCTGATCTTGAATGTATCGAGATGACTCTGATATGTCCGCATTCGCTGTTTTCGAGGGCTACCATGTTCTCACCCAGCCGAAAGCTCCGTATGAAGGTAACGACTACCCGTGAGGACAGCATGGTAATAAATGTTGACGGTGAGCACTTCGTCAGTCTTTCCCGTGATGAATCAATAGAGATATGCCGCGGAAGGAACAATATAAACTTTATTGACCTTATAGGAAATTCCTTCCACGAATCCCTTTGTAAGAAAATGTGCAAGCCCATAAAATAAGGAGCACGGTGGTATTATGAAAAACCGCAGACACGAAGCAATTCTTGAAATAATTAATGAACAGCCCGTTGCCACTCAGGAGGGGCTTATCGAGCTGCTTGCAGAGCGCGGAATAAAGACCACGCAGGCAACCCTGTCCCGTGATATTCAACAGCTGTCTTTAGTCAAGCAGCGTGATGACAAGGGCATTTACCGCTATACAATGCCTGCTGCGGCAATTACGGAGAAATCTCTCTTTGAAGAAGCCGTCATATCAGTGGATTATGCCATGAATACCATAGTTCTCAAGTGCCGTGCAGGTATGGCTCAGGGTACCTGTGCAGCCATAGATTCCGTTGAGCATCAGGGCATTGTGGGAACTATTGCAGGCGATGATACCATATTTATACTTGTGCGGAGCGAAGCCGATGCAAAGAAGCTTTCCAAAAAGTTTCGCAGCGAGCTTTTCCCCAGGAGGTAAACTCTCAGAATGTTAAAAGAGATATACATACAGAATCTTGCTGTCATAAAAGAGGCTGTCATACCTCTTGGCAGCAGGCTGAATATTTTTACCGGCGAAACAGGTGCAGGTAAGTCTATACTTATCAATGGCATCAATGCTGTTTTAGGACAGCGCTGTACTAAGGACATAGTCCGCACAGGCTGCGAAAAAGCAGTGATAACAGCGCTGTTTACTGAGCTCTCCGATGAGGTGTGCGCAAAGCTTGATGAGCTCGGCATTGCTCACGATGACCGTGAGATAACGGTCACAAGAGAGATAAGTGCTGACGGCGGCAGTGTTTCGCGTATCAACAACAGGACCGCAGCAGCTGCCCTCTTAAAAGAGATAGGCTCAATGCTTATCAATATCCACGGTCAGCACGATAATCAGATACTTCTCGACAGCGAGAAGCATATGCAGATACTTGACGGCTTCGGCGGCGACGATACCCTGCTGAATGAGTACAGGGAGACCTTCCGTGAATTGCAGCAGACCGCAAGACGGCTTGGAGAGCTTAAAAAGCTGGAGCAGTCCCGTCAGGAGCGCAGCCGCTATCTTGAGGAGATAATCAGTGATATCGGCGAGCTTGAGCTTCGTGAAAATGAGGACGAGGAGCTTGAGAAGGAGTATGAAACAGCAAGAAACTCCGAAAAGACCATAATTGCCATAAAGAATGCTGTAAACGCTATAACAGGCGAAGAAGCTGCCAACGATATGCTGGTCTCTGCTGAGACTGAGATAGCTCAGTATACCGACAGCAGCGAAAAGCTGAATACGCTGTATGAGCGCCTTTCGGCAGCAGAGATAGAGCTTGCGGATATTGCTTCAGAGCTTGAATCACTTGCCGAAAGAGTTGAGCTTGACGGGCAGCGGCTGGAATATCTTGGCACAAGGCTGAGCAGTATAAACAAGCTGAAGCGCAAGTACGCCGCTGACTGCGAAGGGCTTATCAAGATGTATGATGACGCCTGCCGCGAGTCTATGCAGCTTGAAAGCTCAGACAGCGAGATAAAGTCTCTTACAGAGAAGCGTGATAAGCTTCTTCACAGAGTAACGGAGCAGGCTAAGAAGCTCTACGATTACCGTGAGAGTACAGCAAAGCGCTTTACTGAGCGTGTAACAGCTGAGCTTGAGTTTCTCAATATGGAGGGCGTTATCATAGCAGTGCGCCACGCAAAGGGCAAGCTCACAGTGAATGGTATGGATAGTGTGGAGTTTCTTATATCTGCAAACAAGGGCGAAGAACCAAAGCCTATATCAAAGATAGCCTCCGGCGGTGAGCTTTCACGTATAATGCTTGCGCTGAAAAGCGTTATTGCTGACAAGGATTCTATCCCGACTATGATATTCGACGAGATAGACACAGGCGTAAGCGGTAAGGCTGCTCAGAAAATAGGCATAAAGCTCCGTGAGATAGGAAAGGTTCGTCAGGTAATATGTGTTACACATCTTTCTCAGATAGCTGTTATGGCAGATGACCACCTGCTGATAGAAAAGCAGATAGTGAGCGACCGCACTGAGACTCATGTAATGCATCTTGATATGGAGGGCAGAGTCGCTGAGATAGCACGTATTATGGGCGGCGACAGTCCGAGTGAGCTTATGCTGGACAATGCTCGCGCAGAGATAGAAAAAGCTTCTGAAATATAACGGGGTGGATCGTATTGAAAATATTCTCAACGAGGCATGGACAGACCTCGTATAACAAGCAGGAGATAATACTCGGAACTACTGATATAGAGCTTGATGAAACAGGCGAAAAACAGGCTCTTGAACTGGCAGACAGGATAGCCGGTATGAACTGCATTGATATTATTATAGCATCACCTATGAAGCGGGCACAGCAGACTGCACGTGCAGTTGCAGAGCGATGCGGACTGGAAATATTCACCGAGGAGCGCCTGCGTGAGTGGGATTACGGCTATTATGAGGGCAAGAGCAGATTTATCGACGGCTTTGCCGAGAATAAAACAGAGTTCGGTGTGAGGATGGGCAAAAGCGGTGAATCCCTTTTGCAGCTTGCACACAGGGTATACTCTGCTCTTGACGATATAATAAGGGTTCACAGCGGCAGAAATGTTCTTATAGTGAGCCACGGCGGTGTTTGCCGCGTCATAGAGACATACTTCAGCGACATGACAACAGAGCAGTTTTCAAACTGGTTCATGGATAACTGCGGACTTATAGAGTATTCCATAGACTGACAGGAGAGATATTATGAAAATAGGCGTTGACTATTATCCCGAGCAGTGGGACAGGGCGTTATGGAAGGCTGACTCGGACCTTATGGCGAGGATAGGCGTTAAGCTTGTGCGTATCGGAGAGTTTGCGTGGTCAAGGCTTGAACCGCGCGACGGTCAGTTTGATTTTCAGTGGCTTGATGAAGCCATAAGCACCTTTTCACGCCATGCCATAGGGATAGTGCTGTGTACTCCGACAAGCTGTCCGCCGTTATGGATGTATGAGACCTATCCGGATATCGTACAGACAGGCGCCGATGGCAGCAGGATACAGACAGGCATAAGAGGACACAGGTGTCTTAATGCCCCCATGTTCATATATTATGCAAAGCGTATCACCGAGCAGCTTGCAAGGCGCTATGCAAATAATCCTGCTATTGTCGCATGGCAGATAGATAATGAAATAGAGGCTTATCCCTGTACCTGTGAGACCTGCCGCGGACTGTTCCGTGACTGGCTAATAGATAAGTACGACACCATTGAAAATATCAATTATGCCTTCGGAAACAGTGTATGGAGCGGCGAATACAGCGACATTTCTCAGATAAAGCCGCCCACAGCTTATCCGAAAGCATGGCAGAATCCTGCTCTCTGTCTTGATTTCAACCGCTTTTCATCTGATACTGCTGTTAAGTTCGTCAATGATATGGCTCAGATAATAAAGCGAGCGAATCCGAGAGCAAAGGTAACTACAAATACCTTTTTCTGCGAGAATACTCCCGATTATTACAAGCTTTTCAGTATGCTTGACTTCACATCATATGACAACTATCCGCCTGTACGCATATCAGAAGATGAAAATGCTCCGGATTCCAATGCCTTTGAGCTTGACTTAATGCGCGGACTAAAACAGCGTAACTTCTGGGTAATGGAGCAGCTCAGCGGTGCTACAGGCAGCTGGGCCCCTATGGGACCGACTCCAAAGCCGGGGCAGATAAAGGGCTATGCTATGCAGGCTATGGCTCATGGTGCTGATACCGTCATGCATTTCCGCTGGAGAACTGCGACTAAGGGCGCAGAGATGTTCTGGCATGGACTTATTGACCACAGTAATGTTCCTTCGCGGCGCTTCAAGGAATTTGCAGAGCTGTGCAGAGAGGCGTCAAAGCTGAGCGTTATTGAGACTACGGAGCTTGTCTCTGACGTTGCTATACTCTATTCACCCGAAAATGACTGGGCATTCAGGATACAGCCGCAGACTGAGGGCTTCAATTACCTTGAACAGCTCAGATATTTTCATTCAGCCTTTACGCGCTATGGAACAAATGTGGATATAATTTCGCCAACAGCCGATCTTTCAAAGTATAAGGCAGTAGTTGCACCTGCAATGTACGTTTACGACAAGGCTTCTGCCGAAAATATCTATCGTTATGTAATAAAGGGCGGTACGCTTGTGATGACCTGCCGCAGCGGCGTTAAGGATCAGTGCAATAACTGTATCATGGAGCCTCTTCCGACGGTATACCGCGAGATGATAGGCGCAGAGGTGAGAGAGTACGATCCTGTCGGCAATACCGAGCAGACCATTGCGGATTTTGCCGGAAATAAGTTCAAATGCCGCCAATGGTGTGATATTCTTGAGCTTACAACAGCCCGTGCTTATGCGGAGTATAAGGACAGCTTCTATGCAGGCAGTCCTGCCGTAACAATGAACCGTTATTGCAGCGGTGTTACGTACTATGTAGGTACAGTCTGCAATATGGATTTCTATGAGAGCCTTGCAGGCAACATTATGAAGCAGACAGGAATACCGCGTCTTAAAGACCTGCCTAAAGGCGTTGAGGTCACCACAAGAACAAACGGACTTGATGATTATATATTCTTCTTCAATAATTCAGAAGAAGAAGCAGATATCACACTTCCAAAGGCGATGTACAGCATTATCGACGGCGGCGAAAGAAATGAGCTTACTCTGGAGCCCTTCGGTATGGATATTGTCAGAAAGTAGGCATAAATGAGAATAGTTTTACAGCGCGTCACCTCTGCAAGTGTGACCGTAGACGGCGAGATCATCGGCAAGATCGGCGTTGGGTTTCTGATACTTTTTGGTGTTGGGCATGATGACACCGAGGAGGACTGCCGCAGACTTGCGGACAAAATTTCCGGGCTTCGCATATTCTCCGATGAAAACGATAAGATAAATCTTGATCTTGACAGTGTAGGCGGACAGCTTCTTGTAGTTCCGCAGTTCACACTGTATGCGGACTGCCGTAAAGGGAACAGACCGAATTTCATACAGGCGGCAAAGCCTGATAAAGCCAATGCACTTTATGAATACTTTGTGGAGTATCTCCGCAGCAAGGGAAAGCACGTTGAGACGGGTGAATTCGGGGCTGACATGAAAGTCGAGCTGCTTAACGACGGACCGTTTACGTTAATACTTGAATGATACAAAAAGTCTGAGATAATTTCTCAGACTTTTTTTGTATATCTGTCCGTATAGTATCCAAGAATGTATATGAGGTGATATTATGGTCAGAAAACGCGGAGAATACGGGGTACTGATACTTACGGCGGTATTTTTTATATCATTTACGCTGATTTCCGCCAATTTTTACAGGCTTGCTGTTTACTCAGGGGAAATACCTGCGGCAGAATCCGACAGCAAGATGACCTTAGAGGCAGGGGAGTGTCAGGGAACAATATATGACCGAAACATGAAACCGCTCACAAATGCCGAAACGAAACATATGGCAGCCGCAGTTCCAGCGGCACTGAATCGTGAGGAGACAGCACAGTATGCTGTGGATAAGGAGCAGTTTTACAGTGATTTTGAAAAGGGAGAACCATTTATTTTTCAATGTACCGATAACGCACTTGAAAGTGAGGGACTAACGGTATTTGAAGTGCCTGTTCGTTATTCAGATATTCAGACTGCACGTCATGTGATAGGCTATTTATCAGACAATAAAGGAGTCGACGGAATTGAATATGCCTATGATTCGGTTTTGCGAAACAGCTTCCCGGAGAACAGCGTGACTTATACAGTTGACGGCTTCGGAAATATAATGATAGGCGACGGAAAGGAGGTATTCCGCACAAAGGCGTACAAAAGCGGAGTTGTGCTTACTATCGACAAGGATATACAGGAAATTTGTGAGAAGTGCGGTGAAAAATTAAAAAAGGGAGCTATAGTCTGCGCGGATATAAAAAATGGAGATATACTGGCAATGGCAAGCTTTCCAAGCTATGAGCCCGATAATATTTCAGAAGCTTTAAATGACGAGAGATGTCCGCTTATTGACAGGGCACTGTATTCCTACAGTGTAGGCTCGGTATTCAAGCTTGTGACTGCCGCATCTGCATTGGAGCAGGGGCTCGGCGGATATATGTATGATTGCGGCGGAAATATTGACGTTGACGGAAAGCTTTTCAACTGCCATAAGCTGGACGGTCACGGCTTGCAGAATATGTCAGAGGCTATGACAAACTCCTGCAACACTTACTTCATAGACCTTAGCCGATGTCTTGATATGGGTAAATACAGACAAATGGCGACCTATCTTGGCTTCGGCAAGGAAAATTACCTCTGTGCAGGCATAACGGGCTCGGGAGGAGTCCTGCCCACGGAAAAGGAACTGAATGTTCCTGCGGAGCTGGCAAATTTCGCATTCGGACAGGGAAAGCTTACGGCAACTCCGTTACAGATAACTCAGCTTACCTGCGCAATTGCAAATAACGGAGAAATGCCTGTACTGAGACTTATAAGAGGACTTACTGCCGACGGGACGGAGATAGGCGGCGAAAAAAATCCTCAGCTTTCAAAGGTAATGAGTGAGGAGACTGCAAAGGAGCTTAGGCAGATGATGATACTTGCAGTGCGCGATAACGAGCGTTCAAAGGCAAAAAGCCGAAAAATAAGCGCAGGAGCAAAGACCTCAACGGCTCAGACCGGAAAGTTCGGCAAAAACGGCGAGGAGCTCTGCCATGCATGGATAACAGGCTTCTTTCCTGCAAGACAGCCAAAATATGCAGTTACTGTCCTGATCGAGGACGGTGGCTACGGAAATGACGCCGCAGCACCTGTATTCCGAAATATTGCTGAAAAGATCAAGGAGCTCAACGAAAAAAGCTGATACACTTGCAATTGGATGATCTGATGATTATTCTGGTGATGATATTCCGCTGCCGTCGGAAATGGTATGAAGCAGGCAAATGAGACAAAAAACGAAAATCTTGCATTTTTTAAGAAATATTTATAAAACCATTGACTTTTCATTGAAACAGCGCTATAATAATAAAGTATAGCAATGACGGGAATGACTGTTATTTATGCGCTGCAGAGAGAAAGCGGTAGGTGTGAGCTTTTACGCATGATACAGGTGCTACCCCTGAGCTACTCTGAGAAATCAGAGCGTATTTCTGCGTTAAAGATGTATGAGGAGGGAGCAGTGCTCCTTCAAATTTGGGTGGTACCACGAGAGCCTTCGTCCCATTTGGCGGCGGGGCTTTTTTTGTATTGCTAAGTTTTATATTTTTATTAAAGGAGATATATTTATGCAGTGGATAGGTCTTAATGATCTTCGTGAAAAGTATCTTTCGTTCTTTGAGAGCAAGAACCATACAAGAATGGCAAGCGCATCTCTCGTTCCTCAGGGTGACAAGAGCCTTCTCCTTATCAATTCTGGTATGGCGCCTCTTAAAAAGTTCTTTCTCGGACAGGCTACACCTCCCAACAAGAGAGTGACAACCTGTCAGAAGTGTATCAGAACTCCTGATATTGAGAGCGTTGGCAAGACAGCACGTCACGGTACATATTTTGAAATGCTCGGCAACTTCTCTTTCGGTGATTACTTCAAGACCGAGGCTATCGAGTGGGCTTGGGAGTTCCTTACCAAGACTCTTGCTATCCCTGCTGAAAAGCTCTGGATAACTATTTTCGAGAGCGATGACGAGGCTGAGCAGATCTGGGAGAAGCATATCGGTATCCCTCATGACAGAATCATCCGTCTCGGCAAGAAAGACAACTTCTGGGAGCACGGCTCAGGTCCCTGCGGTCCATGCTCTGAGATACACTTTGACCGCGGCGAGGCTTATGGTCCTTTTGAGAGCTTCGAGCAGGCAAGCGACTGCGACAGAGTTATTGAGATATGGAACCTTGTATTCAGCCAGTTCGACAGCGACGGCGAAGGCCATTATGCCGAGATGAAGAACAAGAACATAGATACAGGTATGGGACTTGAGAGACTTGCCTGCGTTATGCAGGGCGTTGACAATATCTTCGAGGTAGATACTGTTCAGAATATTATGAAGCATATCTCAAAGATAGCAGGCGTTGAGTACAAGAAAGACGCTAAGAAGGACGTTTCTCTCCGTGTTATCACTGACCATATCAGAAGCACTACCTTCATGGTAGGTGACGGTATCCTTCCTTCAAATGAAGGACGCGGCTATGTTCTCCGCCGTCTGCTCAGAAGAGCTGCACGTCACGGCAGACTTTTAGGCGTAACAAGACCTTTCCTTACAGAGGTCTGCGATACAGTTATCAATGAGAACGCTAATGCATATCCTGAGCTTGCTGAAAAGCGCGACTATATCAAGAAGATAATCGGCGTTGAGGAGGAAGCCTTTGCAAAGACTATCGACAAGGGTACAGAGCTCCTCAATCAGTTCACAGACAAGCTTGCTGCTGATGGCGGAAAGGTCCTCTCAGGCGACGATGCGTTCAAGCTTTCAGATACATATGGTTTCCCGATAGACCTTACTGAGGAAATATGTGAGGAAAAGGGCTACACTGTAGACCGTGAGCGCTTTACAGAGCTTGCTAAGGAGCAGAGAGCAAGAGCTAAGGCTGACCACGCTGCAAAGGCAGGTTCTTCATGGGCTGACAACAGTATAAAGGTAGATGCTCCTGCAACAGTATTCACAGGCTATTCAGCATTTGAGGCTGAGGACGCAGAAGTTCTTGCTATTTACAAGAATGGCAATGAGATAGAGACAGCTGTCGAGGGTGATGATGTTGTAATCGTTCTTGATGTTACTCCTTTCTATGCTGAAAGCGGCGGACAGGTCGGCGATACAGGTATGCTTCTCAACGGTGCTAATATCGCTTCTGTTGATGATACCATAAAGTCTGAGGGACACTTCCTCCACATTGCTACCGTTGAGCAGGGAAGCATCTCAAAGGGTGACAAGGTGCTTGCACAGATTGAAAAGGACAGAAGAATGTCTGTCATGCGCAATCATACAACTGCACATCTTCTCCAGAATGCACTGAGACAGGTCCTCGGTGACCACGTTCATCAGGCCGGTCAGCTTGTAAACGAAAAGGCTTGCCGTTTTGATTTTAACCATTTCAGTGCTATGACCGATGAGGAGATAGCAAGAGTTGAGGATATCGTAAACGGATATATCTTCAGCAATATGCCTGTAACAATGCAGGAAATGCCTATCGATGAGGCGCGTAAGCTTGGTGCTATGGCTCTCTTCGGCGAGAAGTACGGCGATACAGTAAGAGTAGTTACAGCCGGTCCTTCAGTCGAGTTCTGCGGCGGTACTCATCTTTCAAATACAGCACAGATAGGCTTGTTCAAGATAGTGTCAGAGAGCTCTGTTGCAGCAGGCGTAAGACGTATCGAGGCAGTTACAGGTGCAGGCGTTCTTGAGCTTATGAACGGTTTTAAGGATACTATTCTCCGTTCTGCAAAGGCTCTCAAGCTTGCAAACGTGAGTGAGCTTCCCGAGAAGTGTGCTACTATGGCGGCTGAGTCTAAGGAGAAGGATAAAAAGATCGAAAGTCTTACTCAGCAGATAGCTAACTCCAAGACCGCTGCTCTCTTTGATAACGCAAAGGAAGTTGGCGGAATAAAGATAGTTTCAGCAAGAATGGACGGTTCTGCTCCTGATGCGCTCAGAAAGCTGGGCGACAGTGTAAAGGACAGGGAAGAGGCTATCATCGCTCTCTTTGCAGGCACTATGGGCGAAAAGGGTACATTCTACTGCGTATGTACAAAGGACGCTGTTGCAAAGGGTGCTAATGCAGGCAAGATAGTCCGTGAGATAGCTGCTGTAACAGGCGGCAAGGGCGGCGGTAAGCCTGACGGTGCTATGGCAGGTGCAGGCGATATCACTAAGATAGACGAAGCAATGGCTAAGTTTGAAGACGTAGTTGCTGATACAATAAAGTAATACTATGGGCGGCTATGCCTCCCGCGTAATAAATGATAAAGGAGAATCAATATGGACTGTTTATTCTGTAAGATCATCGACGGCGAGATACCAAGCACAAAGGTATACGAGGACGAATTCGTATTTGCATTCAAGGATATTGCTCCGATAGCTCCCGTTCACTATCTCATTATCCCAAAGGTACATATCTCCTGTGCAAATGAGATAACTGAGGAAAACTCCAATGCTGTTGCAAAGGTATTCGAGGCTGCTGCAAAAATTGCAAAGGCCGAGGGCATTGAGAGCTACCGTATCATAAATAACTGCGGCGATGACGCAGGTCAGACCGTTAAGCACCTGCATTTCCATATGCTGGCAGGAGTAAAAATGGGCTGGGGACCTGAGTCTCTGGGCAAGACAGAATAAGGAGGCTGCTATGGCAAATACATATAAAATGACTATTGCAGGGCTTGAAAGGGAGCTTCCTATCTGTCCGCTCAATGATAAGATAGATATTGCGGCTTTCGTTATGTTCTCTGATGTAGAGCTTACTGTCAAGACTGCTGAACAGCTTCTTGGAAAGTCTCCGTATTTTGATATTATCCTTACTGCTGAGTCAAAGGGTATCCCTCTTGCTTATGAAATGGCAAGACAGAGCAGCAAACCCTATGTCGTTGCGAGAAAGTCTGTAAAGCTCTATATGACCGAGCCTATCTCAGTCAGCGTAAAGTCTATAACAACTGCGGCTGAGCAGACACTTTATCTTTCGCAGGAAAAGGCTGCGATGCTTAAAGGCAAGAAGGTGCTCATCGTTGATGATGTTATAAGTACAGGTGAGTCACTGCGCGCTCTTGAAGAACTGGTACACGCGGCAGGCGGAATTATATCAGGCAGATCTGCGGTACTTGCAGAGGGCGATGCTGCGGACAGAAAAGATATATGCTTCTTAGAGAAGCTGCCTCTTTTCTTTAAATAAGGAATAGATTATGAAGCGAAAAATGATTGGAGCTGCAGCAGCGTATATGGCGGGATTGTTTTTCGCTTCATTTTTTACCGATCCTGCTATATTGTTGATCTTTTCACTGGTTATTGCTTCGGCTTGCATAGTTTGTATACGTTTTGGCTTTAAATGGAAGGATATTGCTCTTATGGCATTATTCTTTGCAACTTCTGCGGGAGCTTTTTGTACGTATACGGCTGTAGTATATAAGCCTGCTGCGGCTCTGAACGGAAGCGAGGGGAGCTTTCGCGGTGAGGTAGTCGATGTTCGGTACTACAGCGGCGAAAATGCTTCATATACGCTGAGCGGCAGAATAAACAGCAATATCAAGGCTAAAGTTACATATTATTCGGCTTCGCTGGGAGCTGAAAAGGGAGATATTATTGATATCGGCAGCTGTTCTTTTCAGATACCTAAGTCGGACTATCTTTTTGACAGCGAGAAGTACTATAAGTCTGACGGGATATTTCTGAATCTGCGCAGCGCTGAGCATATAAGCATAGAGCACAGGAAGGCGAGAAAGCTCGGTAAAGCCATTGATCGCTACAGAGAGAAAATCACATCTGATTTCCGCCTTTCTCTTGGAAAAGACAGCGGTGATCTGCTGGCAGGAATGGTTTTCGGCGAGAAGCGGTATATTGACGATAACGTCAGGACGGCAGTATATCGCTGCGGAATCGGTCATATGCTTGCCGTTTCGGGACTTCATGTATCTGTGGCGATATTGACGCTTATGTGGCTGCTTAGACGGCTTCGTGTAAATAAGTATGTCTCATTTGCTGTAATGGAGCTTCTGCTCTTGTTTATCATTGCTATGGCTGATTATCCTGTTTCAGCTATAAGAGCAGCCATAATGATGAACTTTTTCTACTCAGCAAGGCTATTCAGACGGCAGAACGACACATTTAATTCTCTGTCTGCGGCTGTTCTGCTGATATGTCTGGTTCAGCCGTATGCTGTTTATGATGAAGGCTTTATCCTTTCTGTTGCAGGTACTTTCGGTATCGGTGTCTTTGCACCGTATATGACTGAGAATATGCCGAGTGAAAGACTTTATCAGCGCTTTATCAAGAGCTTTTCGATAATGCTTTGCACTACTCTGTGTGTATTCCCGTTTTCGCTTCTTTTCTTTGATGAGACTTCGCTCATCTCACCTCTGACTAATATATTTATTGTCCCATTGTGCTCAATTTCGATGATTATTGGTCTTATATATGCTCTTACAGGCGGATTTGTGGATTTCCTTTTCATTTCAAGGTACATCAATGAATTTGTGCTGAAAGTCTCAGATATTGCAGCGAGGAGCAGGTTCACTCATTTTTCATGTGACAGCAGGGAGCTTATTCTTGGACTTCTGCTTTTTATGGCTGCTGCTGCGATCACAGCAGCGCTTTTCAAAAACAGGAAATACATCTGCGGAGTTATTGCTGCGGCTGCAGTTTTTATGTTCGTTGGTGCCGGAGTTGTCCGTATGCAAAGAGACAAGCATACGACCATCGCAGTCCTCGGAAGCGGCAGCAATGCGGCTATAGTTGTCTGCGGCTGCGAAAGGGCTTATATCATCGATCTCAGCGGACACTATAAATCTGCGGAATATGTCCGGAAATACCTCACAAGAAACTGTATTGATTCTGTGGATTCTATGGTGCTGACAAATAAAGTTCAGTCTTCATATGCGAGCTATCTTAAAGAGCTGGAGTTCGTTGATACAGGCAGGTGGCTTGCTTCGGGCGAAGAGATCGCTTCGGAAGGTCTGGACATCACATATTTCGGCGATAATGGGCTTGTTATAGATGATGAGAGCTTTTCTGCGGAGTACAGCAGCGGCACAGTTACTGTAAGAAGCGGTGGTGTAAAGGCAGTTATTGCTTCTGCTAAGGAAAGTGAAATATCAGCAGATGCTCTTACGGTAATGTACGGAAATGTTCCTGAAAACGCTGACAGAAGCATTGATCCGGCGATATATCTTGCTGACGGAAATAATTTTGAGATCGTGCTGTCCGGTTCCGGCAGCTGTAATATAAGGAGGCTGTAATGCCACAGACTGACCCAAAAACTGTAAAAGCTGAGCTGAAAAAAGGCGAGCTGAAAAATCTGTATTATATCTTCGGAAAGAATATACCCGAGGTTGAAAAGCTGACAAAGCAGATAATAAAGGCAGCTGTCGGCGATAATGAGGATTTTGCTCTCAATAAGCTTGACGGGCGTTATCTTGATACTTCAGAGCTCTATGACATGATACAGATGATGCCTATGATGTCGGAGTATAACTGTATCCTTATAAACGACTATAACTGCGAGAAGCCTCGTGAAAATATGGCAGGATTCCGCGCCGAGGACCTCAACAAAAAAATGGTCGATGTACTTAAAGATATTCCTGAGCAGACAGTCGTCATATTCAACGTTACCGGCTTTGAGATAAATGTAAAAACCGACTTTAAGACGGGAAAAAGTATCATCAAGGACAAAAATAAGAAGCTTGCCGACCTTGCAGCTAAGGCGGGTGAGCTTGTCGAGTGTCCTATTAAGTCTGAAAATGAGCTTGCTAAGGAGATAGCGGCGAGCGTTTCTGCAAGGGGAGCTCTTATTTCTCTTGACAGAGCCCGTGAGCTTGCAGAAATGTGTCAATCCGACACGCTGACTATCAAAAATGAGATAGATAAGCTTTGCGCTTATGTCGGAAGCGGCGAAATAACATCTGAGGTACTGAAAAATCTCGTTCACAGGCAGAGTGATGTTACCTTCTTCAAGCTTGCCGATGCTGTTGCGGTGTTCAACAAAAGGTCTGCATTCGAGGCTCTTGACGAGCTTATGCAGAACAGGGAAAACAGGGGAGCAGTCCTCGCCAATATTACGGGTTCGTTTATTGATATGTACCGTGCCGCCTGTGCAAGACAACAAGGCAAGCAGATACTCGATGTAAAAGAGGATTTCGCCTATGTATGGGAGTTCAAAGTAAAGAATGCTTTCCGTGACAGCTCGCATATGAGTATCCGAAGGCTGAGAGAGTGTATAAAGATACTCCGTGATACCAATATCATTCTGAATTCGGGCAGCGGAGACGAAAAGACCATATTGGAGCAAACTGTTACAAAAATGCTGATGACTAAGAATTAACAGGTGATATAATGATAAAAATAGAAGAAGCTATAATCGTTGAAGGTAAATATGACAAGATAAAGCTGTCCTCCATTGTAGACGCTGTCATTATAATCACTAACGGATTCGGTATTTTCAAAGACTCTGAAAAGCTTGAGCTTATTCGTTATTACGCAAAAAAGACAGGGATAATCATCCTTACTGATTCTGATGCAGCCGGCAGGCGTATACGCGGCTATATAAAAGGTGCTGTGGGCAGCGGAAAAATAACGAATGTCTATATTCCCGATGTGTTCGGCAAGGAAAAGCGTAAGGTAAAGCCCTCTGCTGAGGGTAAACTGGGTGTCGAGGGTATCGACGTACAGACCTTGCTTGCGGCGTTTGAAAAGTCGGGGATAACCGCTTCGAGGGTGGGCAAACGTTCTGATATCACAAAGCTTACTCTTTATGAGCTGGGACTCAGCGGCGGTGAAAACAGTCGTGAGCTCCGCGAGAGACTGCAGCTTCACCTGGGGCTGCCGAGGCAGCTTTCCGCAGGTGCGCTGATAGAGGTGCTTTCAACTATGATGGACAGCGCCGGGCTTGCAGAGATAATGAGAGGATTGAAGGGAGAAAATAATGGTATATAGCAGCTTGCTGTTCATATACGGGTTTCTGCCCGTTTCTATACTGCTTTTCTATTTAACACCGAAAAAGCTGCGTGAGCTGACGCTGCTTATTCTCAGCCTGGTTTTCTGCGGAATGATAAGCTTGTATTTTCTGATATTCATTCTTGCGTATACCGCGGTAAATTACGGTTTCTCACATATTATCTGCCGCTTGAGAAAGAATGAAAAGATAGCGGCGGTCCCTCTTGCATCAGGCATAATAATAGACATTGCTGCGCTTATAATATTCAGAACGGAATATTTCTCACAGCTTCAGGAATTTTTAAGGGCACCAAAAGGCTTTTTTCCTGTAGGAATATCATTTTTCAGCCTTGCAGCTGTTGGAACTCTCATTGATGTATACAAGGGTAGGTTGGCAGCTGAAAAAAATATCATAAGGTTTTCGCTTTACTTTATGTTCTTTCCGAGACTTATAATGGGACCGCTTCTGAGGTACGGAGTTTTCAGAAGAATACTCGACAACCGCAGGGAAACTGCCGAAAATATCGGCATCGGAATGACTCTTTTTGTAAAGGGACTGGCTAAAAAGGTAATTGTTGCTGATGATCTGTATATGCTGTATACTGCGGTTCGCAGTCAGAATGTAACGGAGCTTTCTGCGGTTACTGCGTGGCTGGGAATAATAGGCTTTGTGCTGTGCCTTTACTTTAATCTTTCGGGATTTGCAGATATGGGTACCGGTATAGCGTACTGCTTCGGTTATCGTATGCCGCAGAGCTTTAATTACCCTCTTGTCAGCACAAAGATAAAGTATTTTGCGGCAAGGCGGCAGTCTCAGGTGATACAGTGGATCAGGAGATATGTTACCAAGCCGTTATACGGTGTTTGCAGTCACCGCTGGATAAAGGAGCTTATCTTTATATTCGGCTGGATACTGTTCGGAATATGGTATACTTTCAGCGTGAACGGTGCATTATGGGGCTTGCTTATCGGAACAGCCGTCGTTATCGAGAGCCGTATCGCCAAGAGAAAGGGCATGGATATCACAGGTATGATCTATACTGCATTTCTGATCATTATCTGTTCTGTTTTTCTTGCAGGCAGCAGTCCGTCATATTCGGGAAGATACCTGCTCGCAATGATTTGCGGAAACGGAGTTATAGCAGATTCACAGGCGTTTTACCTGCTGAAATCATATATTGTCCTGATTCTTGCGGCAATATATGCTGCTTCGGATCTGTTCCGTAACCTCATGATACGCACGGGTAAAAAGAAGGTAAAAAACGTAATAACTGCTGCTTCGACTCTGGTCGTGCTTGCCGCATTGATCTTTTGCACAGCACTTATGTCATATAACGGCAGCTCTGAAATGCTTATTATGAAACTGTAATGGGAGGAGAATATGGCTAAGACAGCAAATAAGATAACAGCAGCCGTTACTCTTGCATTCATTACATTTTTCGGCGCGGCTACGGTTCTGGGCAATAAGTCTGTGTCGTCGGAGACCGAAAACAGGGCGCTTGCAAAGCTTCCGAGGATAACTGCTGAAAAGCTTTATAAAGGCGATACCGCTAAGGAGCTCGGCACGTATATGACTGACCATTTTGCAGGACGAAGCAAGTGGCTGTCTACAAAAACAGCAATTCAGACCGAGCTTTCAGAAAGCATAGTCAACGGCGTTTACGTCGGAAAGGAAAGGCTTCTTGATGCTGAGGCTTCGCATAGAGCCCCCATATCCGTAAATGCTGATATTTTCAGCAGATATGCAGAAAACTATGACGGCACAGTCTATTTTGCGGCTATACCTGCTTCCTCGGGAGTTTACGGCGATACCCTGCCTGCTTACATCGACAACCGCTCAGACAGTCAGCAGATTTCGGCATTTTACGATTTTCTTGACAGTGATATAAGAAAAATTGATGCATACAATATCCTTAAAATGTTCAAGGATAACTATATTTATTATAGAAACGATACTAAATGGACAAGCTATGGGGCATACTGTGTATATAAAACGGTTGTTAAGAAGCTTGGCTTTCAGCCAATATCCTATGATAAGTATGCAATAGAGCACGTTACTGATGAATTCAGAGGCAATTTTTATAACAGAACACTTTCAAAAAAGCCTGAAGCGGATATTATCGACATATATGAATATCCCGAGGGTGCAGAGGTCCTTGCCTGCGTTTGTACCCGTGCTGACGGCAGCAAGTCTGAGGGCAGCCTCTATGACAGAAGCAGACTTGATTCAGGTGATATGTACTCGATATATCTGGGCGAGTCGGTGCCTTGTATGAAGATCTATACCTCTGCAAACACAGATAAGAAGCTTCTTGTTATCAAGGACAGCTATGCAGACTGCTTCATACCGTTCCTTGTTCAGCATTACAGCGAAATAGCTGTTATTTCTCCCGAGGATATGGAGGGCTGTATTTCAGATCATATCGACATCAACGATTACGGACAGACATTGTTTTTATTCGGCGTTGAGAACTTGGGCGACAGGAATAATCTTGAAAAGATCATAGAAAGGAAATGATTGTTATGAAAGCATTGATCACAGGCGCTACATCGGGTATCGGACAGAGCTTTGCGGCTAAGCTGTCCAAAAAGGGCTGGTCGCTTATCCTGACGGGCAGAAACGAGAAAAGGCTTAAAGAATTGCAGGAGTCTCTCGGCGGAAATATCGAAATAATAGCAGCTGACCTTGCAAAAAAAGAAGATGTTTTCAGAGTTTATGAGTTCTGTAAAGGAAAAGACGTGGATATGCTTATAAATAATGCTGGATATGGTCTTTTCGGCAAGTTTGAGGATACTGACCTTGACGATGAGATCAACATGATAAACGTAAATATTACGGCACTGCATATCCTGACTAAGCTTTTTCTGCGTGATTTCAAGAAAAAAGACCACGGGATCATTCTTAATGTTGCTTCTGCTGCCGGCTTTATGGCAGGTCCTCTTATGGCAGCCTATTACGGCTCTAAGAATTACGTTTTGAAGCTGTCTGTAGCCATCTGGGAGGAGCTCCGCAGAGACCGCTCTAATGTAAAGATAACAGTGCTGTGTCCTGGACCTGTGGATACAAACTTCAATAACCGTGCAGGCGTAAGCTTCTCGGTCAAGCCGATTTCTGCTGATTTTGCAGCAGAATATGCGCTGAAAAAGGCGTTCAGCGGCAAGCTGTTCGCGATTCCAGGACTTTTTGTAAAGCTTGGAACTTTTGCTCCGAGATTTGTTCCGCAGAAAATGCTTTCTGCTATAGTATATAATATACAGAGTGCAAAAAAGACATCTGACGGAAAGGAAAAGGCTCTTAAATAATGAGAGATATCAGCTACAGAGTAGCGCTGGGAGGCATAGTTTCCGCACTTTGTCTTGTGACTATGTTCCTTGCGGGAGTTCTCCCTGCGCTGTATCTGCTGCTTCCGGGAATAGCTGGCATACTGCTTATGATAATTGCTGTGGAGGTAAACACAGCATGGGCTTTTCTGACGTATATCGCGGTAAGCCTTTTGTCATTGTTTATAACCTTTGACAAGGAAGCAGCACTTATATTTATAATGCTCTTCGGACATTACCCCATATTGAGGTTTTATATCCAGAAAATCCCTCTGCGGCTTTTAAGACTGCTGATTAAGCTGTTTATATTCAATGTATGTATTATCGGATATTTCTATGTAACCGTATATATACTCGGGCTTGACGATATGCTGGAGGAATTTGATGATTTTGGAAGGTACGGTGCTTACATACTGCTCGGTATTACGAATCTTATCTTTTTTGTGTATGATATTGACCTTGATTTCATGCATAATATCTATAAAAAGAGGATAATGCCCCGATTCCGCAAAAAAAGATAGACCACGCCATTTTCTGATTATGGTATGGTCTGTTTTTTTATGTATAAAATGGTTTTTATTTAATGTCAGCTGTTTTGCCCGACAGCGCAAAATGAGCCTGACATAAAAGAATTTTTGCCCCCTGAACAAAGTTCAGGGCAATAACCGCCTTATGGCAGTTATTGGGGATATATTATTTATACTTGATTTATTAACATTTATATGATATAATGTCTATGTAATATTTTTAATGGAGTGATTTAATGAATACTATCGCAATAATCGGAGCAATGCCTTCTGAACTTGCTGACATAAGAGCTATTCTTGGAAAAGGTGAGATAAAGCATATCTCAGGCTTCGATTTTTATATCAATAATAGAAACGGCAAAACTGTTATCAATGCCTGCTGCGGAATCGCAAAGGTTAATGCAGCACTTTGTACACAGGTTTTGATCGATAATTTTCACCCTGAATGTGTGATAAATACAGGTATTGCAGGCGGAATGAACAGTGCAGTAAAGGTCTGTGATATCGTAATATCCACAGAGGTGCTTCCTCATGATCTTGATCTGCATTTCTTAAAGGATTATCCGCCCTACTGCGGTATATTCAAGGCTGATGGCGGGCTTATGGATATTGCAGAAAAGGTTTGCGGAGAATTTGAGGTTAAGTCATTCAGAGGACGTATCGTATCAGGAGAGGCATTTATCTCAAGTAATGAGGTAAAGAATGCTATTCAGGAAAAGTTCGATCCCTATGCCGTTGATATGGAGAGTGCCGCAGTTGGTCACTGCTGTTATCTCAATGAGCTCCCGTTTGTAAGTGTGCGCTGTATTTCTGATAATGCAGACGACGAGGGAGCAATGTCATTTGACGAATTTGAAAAAATAGCTGCTAAGCGTGTTGCTGAAATAGTTCTGCGCATGGCTGAGTTGCTGTGAAAGGAGTATTTTATATGAAAAAGATTGTATCAATTATTTCTGCATTAGGTCTTACTGTGGGTATGGCTGCTTCGCTCAGCGCAAACGCTGCTGACAGTGCAGCTCCGTCAGTCTACTTCAAGGCAAAAGAGACAAAGGGCGTAGAGGTTCTTTCAAGCGGTAATTTATATGTAAACAAGAAGGCTGCTGACGCTAACGGTGCAGTTATCGCCTCCGAGGTTTACCTGAGTGATCCGAATGCAGGTGCTGGCTGGGTATGCGTAAGATGGGCTTGCGAAAAGGAAGGACTTTCTCTCAAGAATCTCGACGAACCTAAAACAAAGCCGTATTCAAATTATGATGAGACACCTTTTATTAATCTTGATAAGGACAATGAAAAAGTTATTCGTGAAAAAGATGTAGAAAATTATAAGGTTTTATCAGTTTTTTATTCTCCGGCAGGAAATGCTGAAATAAAGCCTCTGGCTTTAACCGGAGAAAAGAGCGATTCATATCCGCTTGCTACATTTGACGCTGTTGTAGACAAGTCTGCTGCAGGCAGCTATGATATAGCATTTTATAATAAGAATCAGAACTTTACTTATGTAACATATCGTACAGGTGATAATCCTGAGTATGCTCCTGACAACGAAAAGTACAAGCTTATCTGCAAGGACCTCCGCGTAAACGTTTCCGACAGACTTCTCGGCGATGTAAATAACGACGGTAAGATAAATGCTGTTGATGCTTCAACTATTCTTACAGCTTATGCAAATACATCTACAAGCAAGCCAAGCGGACTTTCTGATGAGGCTATGGCAGCTGCTGATGTTGATGGCAATTCCGCTGTAAATGCTGTTGACGCTTCCAATGTTCTCAGCTTCTATGCTTATCAGAGCACATCGAACGCTGATAAGAATAAGTCACTTAATGACTTTATCCAGAACAAGTAATATTAAAAAAGTAGCTGTTTTCAGCTGCTTTTTTATACTTGAAATATAAAGAATAAGGAGCGCTTGAAGCGCTCCTTTAAATTTTTATTTTGCAGATAAACTGCTGAATGCATTGTCTACTACCTTTTGGTCAGGAGACTTGGTAAATGAGCTTACTATCGGAACGATAAGAAGTGAGACAATCATTGCAAATGCGCCTGCGTTTATAGGTGACAGAAGCTGAAGCGGACAGTTGAGGTCGATGACCGCCTGCTTGATACCGCTGAATGCTTCGATGTTAAGGCTGAATAAAAGCATATGTGTTACGCTGATACCAACACCTGTTATCATGCTTGCTGCTACAGCAGCCTTTGAAGCCTTCTTCATGAATAAGCCATAGAGGAATGGTCCGAGGAATGCTCCCGAAAGTGCGCCCCATGAATAAGACATGAGAGTTGATATGGAAGCGTTTTTATGACAGGCGATCAACACTGAAATAACGAGGAATACTGCGATGAATATTCGCATGAACATTACCTGATGCTTGTCGTCGAAGTTCTTGATACGCGGCTTGATAAGGTCATTAGTGAGTGTAGAGCTTGATGTGAGGACCAGTGAAGAAAGAGTTGAAAGTGAAGCTGAAAGAACCAGAACAACTACCAGACCGATAAGAAGGTTAGGAAGTGCCTGATGGATCAGAGCAGGTACCATTGTATCGTAAACAGGCTTGCCGTTTACAGTTTCTATGAATGTTCTGCCTGAGCCGTCAGTTCCGTCAAGTGTGCAGTAGAGCCTTACAAATCCGCCCATGAAGTATGAACCGCCTGCAACAACGATCGCAAAAAATGTTGAGATTATGGCGCCCTTCTTGATAGCCTGTTCGTCCTTGATAGCGTAGAATTTCTGTACCATCTGAGGAAGTCCCCATGTACCGAGAGAAGTAAGGATAACAACACCGAGAAGGTTGATAGGATCAGGTCCGAAGAGCGAGCCGAGAGTTCCTGCCTCAGTCTTGCTGTCGGAAATAGTATTCAGAGCGTCAAGTGCTGCTGAGAGACCGTCCTTCTTCTGAACGGTAAGAGCAACAACAGTTCCGATTCCGATAAGCATAATAATGCCCTGGAAGAAATCGTTGAGAGCTGTAGCCTTGTAGCCGCCGAGAGTTACATATATAGCCGAAAGAACAGCCATAGCGATGATTATGATAGTTCCGCCGTTTTCGCCGAGGTCGAATACCATACCGAAAAGACGTGAAAGACCATTGTATACAGAAGCTGTATATGGGATAAGGAATATGAATACTATAAGTGCAGAGGCTGTTTTGAGTCCTTTGGAATCAAATCTGTGCTCAAAGTATTCGGGCATAGTCTTAGCACCCAGATGATTTGTCATAAGACGTGTTCTCTTACCAATGAGGAAAAAGGGGATAAGGCTTCCTATGATCGCATTGCCTATACCTACCCATGTTGCAGAAGCACCGTACATCCAGCCGAACTGACCTGCATATCCGATGAATACAACTGCCGAGAAATATGTAGTACCGTATGAGAAGGCGGTCAGCCATGAACCGACGCTTCTTCCGCCAAGCATAAAGTCCTCAGAGGACTTTGTACGTCTTGACATATATAGTCCGATACTGACCATAATTGCTACGTAAATAGCGAGAATGACGAATGTTGCGGCTTGTGAGCCCATTAATATCGCGTCCTTTCGTATCGCTTTACAGATTTTATGTCATAACCTTGTAAAGCTTTAAATGAATAAAGTGATTGACCGTGTTTAATTATACTATATTATATTTATAATGTCAATAGTAATTTTAAAAATATAAATAAAATTAAAATTTTAGCTTTATCGCGGCTTAGTTGATTATTTCAGTTTCAATGATCTTGAATCCTAAGCTTTTATACAGCGAAACGGCTCTTTTGTTCCAGTCAGCAGCATGAAGCGTAATTGGTTCCGCATTTTTGCTTCTTATGTAATGGATCGCCCATAGTATAAGCTGTTTGCCGTATCCTTTGTGCTGATACTCAGGAGCAACGATAAGGTCATCTATTTCATTTCCGTAACAGGCAACCGAACCGATAATATTACCGTCTTTTATAAACAGAAAGATGTCATTTGTTTTATTGTATATCTGAGATATATCATTTAGGAAGTCATAGGGTTTTATATCAAGTGCAGTACGCATTTCACGGAAACAGTCGTTGTATATTCTCTGATACCGGCTGTAATACTTAATGTCAAATGAAACACATGAAATATTGCAGGGAATATCAATATTTCCGTCAAGCTGCATTTTGTATGCTTTTATCATAGTCTCACTTTCCTCATAGCAAAAAAATAGCGCCTCGTTCAAAGCGAGGCGCAAGTGCCGCTGACCGGACTTGAACCGGTACGATATTGCTACCGAGGGATTTTAAGTCCCTTGTGTCTGCCAATTCCACCACAGCGGCATATAAACGGTATATCACATAATGTGATATACCGCGTTTAATGGTCGAGGTGACAGGATTTGAACCTGCGGCCCCTACGTCCCGAACGTAGTACTCTACCAAACTGAGCCACACCTCGACAGCATAAATATTATACTACAAACGGGGAGCAATGTCAAGTATAAATAAAAACAGCATAATTATTTTTATTTTTTTACAATTTATATTATTGCAGCATGGATATTTTTAAGAGAAAATTGATTTGTAACCGCTTTTAACTTGACAATCCTTGAGAAAGAGTGTAAAATATAGTAATGTAGGCGTATTTAGCCACATAATGAGTTTTTTCGGAGGTTATTATGGATCCTAATCAGAACAGACCGCAGGGCAGGCGTAAAAACGTCACCTCTGGCGGCAGCGGAGCACATAGACGAGGCGACGGTCTCGGCACAGGCCCTGTAGGTTCGGGCAGCTATTCAGGCGGCAGTACCGGTGGCGGCGGCGGAGCTAAACGGGCTGCGGCCGGAGGCGGCGGTCTTATTACACTTTTGATCATCGGGGTTATAATATTCAAGATGTTCAGCGGCAGCGGCGGCGGTGCAGGTGACCTTATCGGTTCACTTACAGGCGGCGGAAACGGAGGCGGAGGACTTGATATAGGTTCAGTGCCTTCAGGCTTTGGCTTCAGCACTGAGGATACAGCTTCCGGAAGCGCTGCAAGCGACAGCACTGTTGATACATCTGTTGCAGCAGGCTCTCGTGAAAAGAGAACTGTTATCAAGGGCAATAATCAGGACGTTGTTACCATAATGGTCTATATGTGCGGTACTGACCTTGAATCAAAGCACGGAATGGCTTCTTCCGATATGGAGGAAATGAGAGCTGCTTCCTACGGAGATAATGTCAATGTTATCGTGTTTACAGGAGGCTGTGCAAGATGGAAGATAAACGGTATCAGCAATAAGGTCAATCAGATATACCAGATCAAGAATGGTCAGATAGGCAGACTTGTTGAGGACGCAGGCAGCAAGGCTATGACCGATCCGGGAAATCTTGCTTCGTTTATACAGTTCTGTGCGAAGAATTTCCCAGCTAACAGAAACGAGCTTATCCTCTGGGATCACGGCGGCGGATCGGTCACAGGCTATGGATACGACGAGAAGAACAAGAGCAGCGGTTCTATGACTCTTGAAGGCGTAGATCAGGCACTCAGAAGCGGCGGAGTCAAGTTTGATTTCATAGGCTTTGATGCTTGTCTTATGGCTACTGCTGAGACAGCACTTATGCTCAATGATCATGCCGATTACCTTATAGCTTCTGAGGAAACAGAGCCGGGTATCGGCTGGTATTATACAAACTGGCTCACAAAGCTTGGCAGCAATACTTCAATGCCCACACTTGACATCGGAAAGAATATTGTTGATGACTTTGTAGCTGAGTGCGGCAAAAAGTGCAGAGGTCAGAAGACTACTCTTTCAGTAATAGACCTTGCAGAGTTCTCAAATACAGTACCTAAGGATCTTTCTGCTTTTGCTAAGTCAATAAGCAGCAAGATCGAAAAGAATGATTACAAGGATATTTCAAATGCAAGATACTCTACACGTGAGTTTGCTCAGGGTACTCGCATAGATCAGGTGGATCTTGTAAATCTTGCAGAGAACGTAGGAACTGCCGAGGGTAAGGCACTTGCTTCTTCGCTTAAAAATGCTGTAAAGTACAATAAGACATCTTCAAATATGACAAATGCTTTCGGAGTATCAATTTATTTCCCATATCAGAGTGCTTCAAACGTTGATAAGGCTTGCAGAACGTATGACAAGATCGGTATGGATTCTGAGTATGCTCGCTGCATAAAGCAGTTCGCTAAAGTCGAAACAGGCGGACAGATAGCAGCAGGCGGCACAGGCTCGCCTCTTGACGCTCTCTTTGGTATGGGCGGTTCTTCGGGCTCATCAGGCAGCTCCGATATGATAGGATCACTTCTTTCAAGCTTTCTCGGCGGCGGAAGAAGCATTACAGGTCTTGATGAAAGCAATACCGAGTTTATGAAGGATACTAATGTAAGCGATACAGCAGAGTATCTTTCAACTCATTATTTTGATGCTTCTAAGCTCACATGGGAAGAAAAGAACGGCAAGTACACTATGGATCTGGCTGATTCACAGTGGGAGCTTGTACATGGCCTTGACCTCAATATGTTCTACGATGACGGTACAGGCTACATAGACCTGGGACTTGACAATATCTTTACCTTTGATGACGAAGGAAAGCTTGTTGCTGATACAGAAAAGAACTGGCTCTCAATAAATGGCAATGTAGTTGCTTATTACCACACAGATACAGTCCAGAGCGGCAGCGACCTTATAATCTCAGGATATGTCCCTGCACTTCTCAACGGTGAAAGAGTTAATCTTATTATTCAGTTTGTAAATGATGATAACGGTACTATCGTTGGTGCCTCAACAGATTATGTTGACGGCGAGACTGAGGCAGCTGCAAAGAATCTCACTGAGATAAAGGCAGGAGACAAGCTTGACTTTATCTGCGACTATTATGATTATGATATGAATTATCAGGACAGCTACTTTATCGGCGATCAGGTAACTGTTACGGATAACATGACTCTTAGCAACACAAACGTTGGAGACGGCTCATGCCACATTCTCTATCGCTTCTCTGACATCTACAATCAGAACTACTGGTCAGAGCCTATTGTTATAGACTAAAAATAAAGAGCAGTCCGGATGGACTGCTCTTTTTGCGTATTATTTCATTATAAGCAGCTTCCTGAGAGCGACATTATCGAAAATATCGATATTTCCGTCCTCATTAATGTCGGCATTGACGCTGTTTATGAGCTTTCCTGCACCGAGGATATACTTCTGGAGCATTACCAGATCGGCAGTATTCAGCATACCATCATCGTTTACATCACCTTTCACCGGAAGGATGATTTCCTCAGGGACAGCAGGTTCAAGAACGAATTTCTGAGTATTTGTGCCTGTGAAGCTGTTTGCAGAGAAGCCTGCTTCGTCAGAAGTCTTATTCTTGTCTATTTCAATGCATACGTCGTTCTGGAGCAGTGAATAGCTGCCGTCCTTGTTGCAGATGACCTTGAATTTTTGATTATCCGTATCTGAGGCAGTTTCAACCGTCAGCTTGCCGGAGCTGTTCAATGCAAGAGCCTGACCTTTCTGGTTTTTGATAGTATAGCTGCCGTCACTGAGTCTTGTGAAGCTCCATATCTGATCATTCAGAGTGAAAGGCATATTACCGTACATATCAGGCTGAGCAGATACTCCTTTAGCGTCGAACTGGACAGGTTTTCCCTGCATATCAAACATGAATAGCTGGCTGTCTATACTGCGTATCATGTAGTTTCCGTCGGTAATTTGCGGATGAACAGGGGACAGGCTCCAAAGCTGACAGCCGCCCTCCCAGTAGTTCCACTGATTTATGTTGCCGCCGTTTTCTTTTGACCATTCGTAAACATCAAGTCCGCCTGTATCATTGGAGCATTTGGAGACTATTCCATAGTCGGAGCCGCATTTCTTTATTTTGAACAGCTGGTTGTCCTTGCCGGTGTATTTCTGGAGCTCTATATTTACCCCGTCGTCGGAAGATGACTGAGCCACAGCGATACACATAGACTCGTCGCCTACTGAAACTATCTTACAGTAGTCCTTGTCAACAGCAACGATGCGCCACTGCTGAGCCCAGCTGCCGTTGCGTTCCCACTGCTGGATATTAGTGCCCTCGTCAAGCTTTCCGTTTGGCAGGTCTGCAGCCATGCCGCTGTTCTGGTTTATGATATAGTAGGAAACACCGCTGAGCAGTTCTGTTCCGCTGAGCTTTACCGCAGCACCGCTTCCGCTCACAGTATCGGCTTTATTAATGAGCTGTGAGTTTTTATCTGTAAAATCTGCAATACCTGAGCGTTCCTTGCCTGTGAACTGCTTTGTCTGAACGCCCCAAATGGTCTGATTATTATTTCCTACAGCCGTAAATGACATTACTTTCTTACCGTTTTCGTCCTTTGCAGCAAGGAAATAGCCTGAATATACCTGATTCCCGATAGTTATCACAGCTGCTGAATTATCCTGTGCCTGTGACCATTTACCTGTAACGGAACCGCTGATAGTTCCGTCAGAATTCAGCTTTATGCTGCTGTAATTTATTATTTTTCCGTCAGTTGATGTACCGTGGTTTATGAATTCATAATCACCGATTATATCCTCATCGTTATAGCCTGTTTCTGAGATAGTGTCTCCTGCGTACTCATATGGCGCAGCAACAGGCCAGCCCTGCTCATTGAAGTACATGGAGTGAACTCTGACCTCATGGAACTCAGCACCGTCATCAAATCGGGTATGATATATCAGATACCATTTTCCGTCGTCGTCTTTCAGTACCGAGTTATGTCCGCAAGCCATATATGCTTTGCTGAGAGAGCTGAATTTATAATTGCCCATTACCTTGAGACCTGTAGAGTCAAGATTGGGGTTCGTTGGAAGCACAGCCTGTCTGCCTGCTGGATCCGTGAACGGTCCCATAGGAGATACAGAGCGGAAAACTCTCATATTATAGCCGCCTGTGGAGGTAAGTCCGCCATATGTTACCCAGAGGTAATAATAGCCTGTTTCGGGATTGTATTCGATAAACGGACCTTCGCCTGATTTGCCGTAGCCGCCTGATATCTTGGTGCCAAAGTAGCTGTCGACCATTCTGCCGTCAGAGGTCTGACCTGTTTTCGGGTGGATACACTGACCTGTTTCAGGATCGATCTCCAGAGTAAAAATACCGCCTGACCATGAGCCGTAGCTCATATACATCTTTCCGTTTGTATCGTAGTAGATATTCGGATCTATCGCATTCGGAAAAAGCTGATTATTATAGTTATTCTTGTTGAACCAGCTGTTATTGAAGGTCACCTTTCCCTGTGCGATAAGCTCGTCCACATTTGTTGAGGTGTACTTGCGGTTCACATTCTTTGTGCTGCTGACAGCATAGCTGTCATTGCCCGTAAAGCCTGAATATATAAGGGTATCAACAAAGGTATAAGGTCCCTCTATATTTTTGGACGCGGCATATGCGATAACCGAACGCATATAAGTTGACGACGTGCAGAAGTACATGAGGTATGCGCCCCTGCTTCCGTCAGTATTTATATAATCTGCGTCCCATACTACATCAGGAGCCCACACAGCAAAGCCGCCCTCACAGTCCTCTAAGTTTTCACCAGCCCAATCAAAGGCTTTTTTCAGATTCTGTGAAAGATTGCCGAACTCAACATTATTAGAAGTGGCATAGCCGTTTGAGAAGCGCCTCCAGTTCTGAAGGTCGCTTGATTTTGCAGCTTCGATATGAGAGCCGAAAACATAGTAGGTGCTTTTGTCCTTGATAATAGAGGGATCGTGGACAGAAACACGGGTACCGCCTGCAATTGCGGAAAGTCCGGTCATTGCAGGAAGCATAAGGCAGGCAGAGAGGGCAGCCGCCATAATTCTTTTGATTTTCATTTCAATATCCTCCGATAGAAATTTGTTGATAATATTATAGACTTTTTTGGCAGATTTGTCAATAAATATGCGGTGTACAAAAGTGCTCTCAATATCCATAATAATGCTGTAACAAGTGAGAGAGCCTGTTTTACATATTTATTCTCATAAATATTATCTTCTTTGTAAAAAGCACTGATTTTGGATATTACTATTGGAAACAGCGTCAAACTGTGCTATAATATTACTCGTATTATGTTTTAAGGAGCTTTATATGAAAGACAGTTCTGTGCTTACAAAGAAAACAGTGGTCCTGCCGCTTACGCTTCTGTGTTGCCTGCTTTGGGGAAGCGCATTTCCGTGTATAAAGATAGGCTACGGCTTTTCGCAGATAACCGCTGATGATACATACTCTCAGATGCTGTACGCAGGTTTGAGGTTTACAGGAGCAGGCGTTCTTGCATTGCTAATAGGAAGTATTATCGCTGGCAGACCGCTTATCCCTCATGCTGATGAGGTACCAAAGGTAATGAAGCTGTCGCTGTTTCAGACTATACTGCAATACACGTTTTTCTATATCGGACTTGCCCGAAGCACAGGCATGAAGAGCTCGGTAATAACGGCTTCAAATGTCTTTCTTTCAATACTTGTGGCAGCACTGATATTCAGAACGGAAAAGCTTACTTTCCGAAAAGTTGCAGGCTGTATCGTTGGCTTTTCGGGAGTTGTTCTTATTAATCTGAGCGGAATGAGCGGCGGATTCAGACTGACAGGCGAGGGCTTTGTATTTTTGTCGGCGCTGTCGTATGCTTTCTCGGCAGCTCTGATTAAGCGGTACTCTGCAAAACATGATCCTGTTATGCTCAGCGGCTGGCAGTTTGTATTCGGCGGAGCCGTTATGACAGCTATCGGCTTTATATTCGGAGGCAGGATAACCTCAATAAATGCCGAGGGAATTCTTATGCTGCTGTATCTTGCCTTTGTATCAGCAGCGGCTTTTTCAATATGGGGAACCCTTCTTAAACACAATCCTGTTTCGACTATATCGGTTTTTGGCTTTATGAACCCTGTTTTCGGAGTTATACTTTCATTTTTGCTGCTTTCTGAAAAAAGTGCCGCAGGTCCTTTGGCGGTATGTGCTTCACTGCTGCTTGTAGCGGCAGGAATAGTGATCGTCAATACTTCTGTTCACAAAAAGTCAACTTAATTTTAAGATTGATTTAAGGTTCATATTTTACAATGAAGCCAGTTAGGAGAGGGGGAATCGGTAATGAAAAAGCTATTTCTTATTCTTACACTATGCGTAAGCCTTGTTTCATTGTTCAGCTGCGGTACAGAGACTGTAACTGATAAAGAGGGCGAAGCAGTAAACGATTCGGTAATTTATGTGTCTCCTGCCGATGGTACAACACAGGCAAATGCTTCACCAGTAGGGAATACAGCTGAGGCGTGAATACAAAGGGATCATTCAGATAAAAGCAGCTTTTTTAGCTGCTTTTATTTTTTTCGTTGCATTTTTCGTGCAGATGTGTTATTATATAATGGACAATTATTCAGAACGGAGCTATATCACCTTGAACAGAATATTACTTGTAGAAGATGACAAAGAAATAATCGCTAATCTTACAGAATTCCTGACAGGAGAGGGATTCAGCGTAAAAAACGCCAATGGACAGGCAAAGGCTCTTGAAATGGTCGAGAATGAGAGCTTTGATCTTGTGCTACTTGACGTGTCCCTTGCAGAGGGCAATGGCTTTGCAGTCTGCTCGGCTATAAAGGCTAATACCTGTATCCCTGTTATTTTTCTGACCGCTTCGGGAGATGAATTCAGCACAGTAACAGGCTTTGATCTTGGTGCTGATGACTATATAGCCAAGCCGTTCCGCCCCCGTGAGCTGGTTTCGCGCATCAAGAATGTGCTTCGGCTTACAGGCAGCACAGGCTCTGTAACTCAGCTGGGCGATGTTCTTGTTGATACCGTAAAGGGGACGGCGAGCAAAAACGGCAGGGATCTGTTCCTGTCTGCACTTGAATACAGACTCCTGCTTGTTTTCATCAATAACAGGGGAGCTGTTATGACGAGGACTAAGCTTCTTGAGTCTATATGGGACATTGCAGGAGAATTTGTCAATGATAATACTCTTACTGTTTACATCAAGCGCCTGCGTGAAAAAATCGAGGACGATCCTGCAAATCCGACTATAATAAAGACTGTCAGAGGTCTGGGCTACAGGGTGGATATATGAGAAATCTGCTAAGGAATTCGGAGATAAAGCTCTCTTTATCAATATATATTGTTTTATCGGTCATTGTTCTTTTGGCTGTACGCTCATATGATAAGAAGCTTTTTCTGTCGGCGATGTGCATATGCGCAGTATTTACAGCTATCCATATTTGCTGTATGTATTTCCGATATAAGCGCATTTCAAAGCTTTCGGCGGATATTGACAGGATACTTCACGGAGAAGAGGATATAAATTTTGAAAATTATTCCGAGGGAGATATAGGGCTGCTTCAAAGTGAGGTCTACAAGATGACTGTCAGACTTCGTGAACAGCAGAGCCGCCTTACCGATGACAAGGTTTATCTTGCTGACCTGCTTGCTGATATTTCCCACCAGATAAGAACGCCTCTTACGTCTATAAATATTCTTGTTTCAATGCTGTCAGAGCCTGACCTTACATATGAAAAGCGAGAGCAGCTCGTTCATAAGCTCTACGGACTTCTCTCACGTATCGACTGGCTTATTACTGCGCTGCTGAAGATGTCAAAGCTGGACGCAGGTACAATAAAATTCCACAGCGAGGATATAAGTATGCAGGAGCTTCTTGATAAAGCCTGTATTCCTGTCCGTGTGCCTATAGAGCTCCGCGGTCAGGAGCTTATGATAGAAGCCGAAGGCGAAATCAGCTGTGATGTGGCATGGACCTGTGAGGCTATAGGAAATATCGTGAAAAACTGCATGGAGCATACACCTGACAGCGGCACAATAAGGGTATGCGGCAAGAAAAATACACTTTTCTCCGAGATAGTCATTACCGACAGCGGCAGCGGTATCTCATCAGAGGACCTGCCGCATATATTTGAGCGATTCTATAAGGGCAGGACATCAGAGGACAAGGGCGGTTTCGGTATCGGACTTGCACTTGCAAGAATGATAGTCACTGAGCAGAACGGTACGTTAAAGGCTGAAAATGCACCAAACGGCGGTGCAATGTTTACCATGAGATTCTATGAAACTACAGTTTAAAGCGAGATCTTCTCGCTTTTTTCTTTTGTGACATTTTTGTTATTTTAAAGTCACCGTACAGTCATATTGACATGATAGAATATGTACATAAACCAAGAAAAGGAGCAGTTACTATGGAGATACTCAGAGTTGAAAATTTATGCAAGGTATACGGCAGCGGTGAAAATGAAGTCCACGCACTCGACAATGTAAGTTTTTCAGTTAATAAGGGAGAGTTTATTGCAATAATAGGTCCCTCAGGCTCAGGAAAGTCCACACTTCTGCATATTCTCGGCGGAGTTGACAAGCCTACATCGGGAAAGGTCTTTATGGACGGCAAGGACGTCTACTCACAGAATGACGAGCAGCTTGCAATATTCCGCCGCAGACAGGTCGGACTTATCTACCAGTTCTATAATCTTATCCCGGTACTCAATGTTACCGAGAATATCACACTTCCTGTACTTATGGACGGTCAGCAGATAAATGATGACAGACTCAATGAGCTTATTGCCACACTGAAGCTCAAAGGCAGAGAGAATCACCTCCCTAACCAGCTTTCAGGCGGTCAGCAGCAGAGAGTATCTATAGGCAGAGCGCTGATGAACGCTCCTGCGGTCGTTCTTGCAGACGAGCCTACCGGAAATCTTGACAGTAAGAACAGTCAGGAGATCGTAGACCTCCTTAAACTTTCAAATAAGAAGTACAATCAGACGCTCATTATCATTACTCACGATGAAAATATAGCATTGCAGGCTGACCGTATACTCGCTATCGAGGACGGTATCATAATCCGTGATGAGGTGATACGCAAATGAATATTTTCAATAAAGTTACTCTGCAATCACTGAAAAAGAACCGAACAAGGACATTTGTTACCATAATCGGCATAATGCTCTCAACTGCGCTTATCTGTGCAGTTACTACCTCTTTTGCTTCTGTAAGACAGTATGCTATTTCTTACTTTGAGCATAGTGAAGGCAAATGGCACGGTATGGAGAAAAACATCGACAATGATAGCTTTAAAAAGATCGTTGAGTCCGATGAAGTTAAGGATAAGGCTGTATTAAGCTACATAGGCTATGCTGAAATAGACAGCACAAACAGCTACAAGCCATATCTCTATATATCCGGCTTTCAGGAGGACGAGCAGGGAATAGCTCCTATCCGCATTATATCCGGACGTATGCCCGAGAACAGCAGTGAAATATTGCTTCCTGAGCATCTGGCAGATAATGGTGAGGTATATTACAGCGAAGGCGATGTATTGAAGCTTGAGATAGGCGACAGAGTAGCCGATACAGATGAGCTTATCAATATGGATACAGATGAAATGGACTATGCTCTGAAGGATAGTCTGGATTTAGACAGCCTTGTAAAGGGGAATCTTGACCTCATCAACAGCTATATATTCAGGCAGGATACGCCTTATGTAGCTGTTGACGATAAGGACGGAAAAACTATCAATGCTGAAAAGCTCAATATAAAGGATACGAGAGAGTATACCGTTGTCGGATTTTATATGCGCCCTGAATTTGAGGATACATTTGCTCCCGGATATACAGCACTGACAGTTCCCGATAAATATACCGAGGATACATATTATACAGTGTTTTACCGCATGAAGCACATGGGTGACATCTATGACTTTATGAAAGAAAACGGCTTTGAGGATAATGGCATGAGCAGTAAAACTCACAGTGATCTTCTCATGTTCAGAGGCGTTTCAAAATATGCAAGCTTCTATGGAATGATATACGGTCTTATGGCAGTAGTTATCGGACTTATCATGTTCGGTTCAATAATGCTCATTTACAATGCTTTTTCTATATCTGTTTCAGAAAGAACAAAGCAGTTCGGACTTCTTTCGTCAATTGGTGCTACAAAGAAGCAGCTCCGCAAAATGGTGCGCTTTGAAGCAACAACTCTCAGCTTTATCGGTATACCTCTTGGTATCGGCTTGGGAATCCTCGGTATGTGGGTTACTTTTCTTGCTATCGGCAGCAGATTCACCTTTTTTTCGGAAGATGATTACAGAGAGCCTATGCGTGTATGCGTTTCTCCCACAGCACTTATCGCTGCCAGCATTATCGCTTTTGTGACTATAAGAATATCTGCATGGATCCCCTCTGTAAGGGCAACAAAAATAACAGCTGTTGAGGCTATTCGTCAGAATTCTGATATAAAGCAGCCAAAGCACGTGAAAACTCCGAAGATCATTTTCAAGGTTTTCGGACTTTCGGGAATGCTTGCACACAAATACTTCAAGAGAAGCAAAAAGAAGTACCGTGCAACTATAATCAGTTTGTTTATGAGTATAGTTCTCTTTATTTCGTCTTATGCATTCACATCTTATCTTGTAAACTCGGTAAATGATGCCTACAGCACTTTCAAGACAGATTACATATATAGTCTTTATAATAATGGTAATGAGGAGGAAGAAACAAAGGTCTCGCCCGATGAGCTTCTCAGAATTATAAAGAATACCGAGCATATCACCGGAGCAAGCTATTATAATCAGAATCCTTATAATGTATATATCGATGAAAAATATCTGACGAAGGATTTTATAAAGACTGACCGGAATGATAATAACACAATGAGTTCAAAGGACGGAAAAAGAACAGTAGGGGTAAACATATGCTTTGTAGACGATGAGACATATAATAATTTTGTCAAGGAGCATGGACTTTCCGAGAATGAGTTTATGAATGCGGAAGATCCTGTTGGTATTGCTTTTGATAATTCCTTTGATCTTGACACTGAAACAGGCAGAATGGTACGTCATAAGGTATTTAAGTCAGATAGATTTGAGGCTGAATTTAATACCTATGACAATATAAATGGCTATTATTTGTCGGAAACACACATTGACGGAAAAGTGATATACAGATCAGAGGAAGGATTTGACAGCATTGAGGTCGATGAATCTGAGTGCTCAGATGAGGTTACTATCAAGGTCGGCAAGGTCCTTGACGAAGAGCCGTTCTTTTTCAACTATTACAGCAGCTGTATAATTTATCCATACAGTGCCGGCAAAACGATTTTCGGTGAACAGGGATATGAAAGCTCAGGCATTGAATTCTCAATAAATTCGGACGATATTTACGGAGGATTTGATGCACTTGAAAAAGTTTTAAATGAAAAAGAGATATACAATGGTTTCCTCATCAACTATGCAGCTTCTGCTGAGACAAGCAGAAATATGGTCGTTATAATCAAGGTCTTTGCATACGGCTTTATAGTACTTATATCACTTATTGCAGCGGCAAATGTATTCAATACTATTACTACTAATATAAATCTCCGCAGAAGAGAGTTTGCAATGCTGAAATCTGTAGGCATGACGGCAAAGGGAATGAGGAAAATGCTCAATTTTGAGTGTATTCTTTACGGTACAAAGGCTCTTTTATACGGACTTCCCGTGTCAGCCATAGTTACATATCTTATATATATATCTATAAGCAGGGGAATCGATACTTATTTCTCAATGCCGTGGGGAGCTGTAGGTATCGCAGTACTCAGCGTATTCCTTGTGGTTTTTGCAACTATGATGTACTCAATGAGCAAAATAAAGAAGGATAATCCTATAGACGCACTGAAAAACGAAAATCTGTAACAGAAAAAGCTCTCCTTTCGGAGAGCTTTTCGTTCAGCTGCTTTTGCGGAAATTCTTGTCTGTAAGTATCCTTGCAAATATCAGCCCCATGGGGAGTGCCGTAACGATAATAACCGCTTTTGTCAGCCACATTGCACCTGATGTTATGTCATTTATAACGATATAATAAACACCCTTGTACATAAACATTCCGGGAACCATTATAACGATAGAAGGAACTGTAAGAGTTATTCTCGGATAGCCTATCCAGTGATGTATAGCAGATGCAAGGAGTCCTGCGGATAAAGCACCTATAAATGCGGCAAGTCCCACATGAACTCCTGCCATATCTATAAGCTCTAATCTGAGAGTATTTGCACACATTCCTATCAGACCTGCCGTTGCAGCCATTTTGCGTGTGCTGTTGAACATTAACGAGAAGCCATATACTCCGCAGAAGCTTGTTATCATAATAAACGCCATACGGAGAAGGGGAGAAAGCTCATATGCCTGAAAATCCTGTGGATAAAAGCTGAAAAGCGTTGCGCAAAACCAGCCTGTAAGTGTAGCAACTATTATGATAAGCAGAGCATAGGATATTCGTTCAATACCTGACCGCAGATCAAGCTTTGCAAGGTCCATTCCACCTGTAATAAGCGGAAAACCGGGAATAACAAAGAGCATTGAGCATATATATCCTGCCTGATGTACTGCTGAAACTCCCATCAGAAGCTCAGCCAGCTTTATAAATATCACGTAAGTACAGCAGGCTGATGCAACTCCAGCGGCAACATTTGCAAATAATGTGATATGATGTTCAAGGAGCTTTTTTCGTACAAAGTTTCCGATACCTGCTCCGAAAAAGGCGCAGATCATCTCAATTATACCGCCGCCGAGAAGAAAAGTAAATGCACAGCAGGCAAAGGCAGAAGCAAGACCGAGGTTCCATGCTTTGTAGTTGCCCTTCATATCCTGAAATTTATCAAGTATCATGTGAAACTGCTGAACAGAGTATTTCTCAGCTCTTTCCGTAAAACCGTCCGCAAAATGCTCAAGCTCATTGAGCTTATCCGTGTTTACGCCTGTAGTATTTATTGAAATAGCATTTGTATAGGTCTCACCGCCGCTTATACAGGTATATTCAATAGACAGCAGACCTATATCAGCGTTACAGGTTATCCCGAGAGCGCGTGAGATCTTATTCATTGAAGCTCTTACACGCCATGCGGCTGTGCCTACAGAGAGCATCATAAGTCCGACTCTTCCAACAAGAGAGGCTTTTTCCTGCAATGAAGCATTTTTCGCAGGTATGTCGCTTTCGGTATTTACGATGTCATGCCATTCTATCGCCATATGCTGTTTTCTTAGTTTACTCATAAAGTGCTCCTTTTGATTTTATGCTTTAGTCTGAGTGTCAAGCTACATTATACCACTTTTGCGGCTATAAAGCAATAGAAAAAACAAAACGGAAGTATAAACTTCCGTTTTAAATATTATATAAGGTTATTTTTTATAGCAAATACCGCCAGCTGAGTGCGGTCCTTTACATTAAGCTTTTCAAGCAGCTTTGATACGCTGTTTCTTACTGTGCCCTCAGCGAGAAAAAGCTGTGAGGCTATCTCCTTGTTGTCAAAGCCGTCGCAGATAAGCCTGAGAATATTTACTTCGCGGTCACTGAGGTCAAAGTTTTTAGCGTCCTGCTGCAAAAGAACGTCCTTTTTGATTGAGCGGAAAATATTATCGCAAAAAACGTTTATCCCGCCTGCAACAGCTTTTATAGAGTTGATGATCTTGTCATTGTCCATTTCCTTCAGGATATAACCGTCTGCACCGCTTGAGATCGCTTTTTCAACAGTTTCCTTGTCATCAAAAGTAGTAAGTACCAGCACCTTTATATCAGGAAGAGTATCCTTGATCTTTCTTGTGCCGTATCCTCCGTCATAATCGGGCATTCTCATGTCCATGAGAACTACGTCGGGCTTATAGCGGACGCACATTTCGTATGCCTCCTTGCCGTCAGAAGCCTCAGCTACAACGTTAATATCCTCGTCGCTTATGAGGACTGTTTTTAGTCCTGCACGGAGTATTTTAACATCGTCTGCTAATATAACGTTTATCATATCTGCACCTCTTGTAATGGTATTTTTATAATAGTATTGAAGCCTTCGCCCGGTATCGAGCTGAATTTGACAGTTCCGCCGAGTTTTTCCGTTCTTTCGCGGATACCGCGGAGTCCGTTATGCTCGGAAATAGTTTCACAGCCTTTGCCGTTGTCGAGAATGTACATCTCAATGCGTTCATCGAGAAACTTCAGGATTATATCTATCCTCGAAGCCTCAGAATATCGCAGGGAATTAGTAACAGTTTCACGGCAGCTGTCGTACATCTCCCTTATACAGAAGCTGTAGCGCTCATTTTCCTCGCCCTGAACACAGAGCTCTACATCTATGCCTCTTACGGCAGTAATGACTGTCTGTACAGCTTTTGTGACCGATGTCATGAACTCGTCATCGCGAAGATTATTGATAGTACAGCGAAGCTGAGTTACGCCGCTTCTGGAAAGTCCGTCTATTTCCTGAATATTTTCGACCATTTTCGATGTGTCGGGAGCAGACTTATCTGCCTCGAATTTAAGCAGTCTCGCAAGAGAGCTTATCATAGTGAATGTATGACCTGCCGAGTCATGCATTTCCTGTGCGATACGGTTTCGCTCCTGTTCCAGACTGAGCTTTTTCTCAGCCGCGGCAAGCTCATGATACTCGGTAACATTGCTTATGGTAATAACGCTTGCTACCCTGTTGCCGTTTTTATTATCGCAGTATGCCTGCTTGAGATTGTAATATTCTTTGCCGCATTTAATTTCTATAGAATTGAAATCGGCAGGAGCAGCCTTTCCGCTTACTTCTGCAACAGCACTCAGAAAGCCTTCAATGCTTGATGCATCTTTTAGGAATGGTATGGTATCGGCATATTTGTTTTTATAGGTTATGCTGCCGCTGTTGTCAAAGACAACGACGCCGCTGTTTATGTTATTGATAGTATCACGGATGGCGATATTGTTGATATTGAGAAGTCCGTACCGTCCGAGGGCAATTATTATTAAAAGACTGGATAACCCAAAAAACAGAGGAGTAAGAGTAGCCTTTGAGGTGAATATGCCTGTAAGTGAAAGGGTATTTATGCCCAGCGGTATCGCCGCAGACAGTATAAGCAGTATTGACTGCTTGGTTATCTGAACGGATTTTCGTGTGTGTTTGAGGCATATTATGGTTATTCCTGTGATAATGCAGATGTAGTAGATTATCTGAAATACATAGAAAAGAGGTCCATATGTAAATCTATGGTCAACAAAATCCGCGTAATACAGGTGGTGCATAGGATTCGTGAATACAACGCATATAGATGAGATAGTTATAAGCGGCAGTATCCAGAGAAGCCGTATTTTTTTCTTGCCATTGTAGGTGTATTCCTGCGACAGCCACAGCCAGAGAGGTCCGAAGCAGCTGATACCGATATTTCCTATCGTGTAGCTTATCCAGTACTGCTGTTTGGTGTACGAGAACAGTATCAGCAGCTCTGATATCAGCCACAGTACTATAGATGACTGACAGAAAAGAAATAGGTGAGTTAGTCTGTTTTTATTGCCGCGTCTTAGTATCCATGTGATCGAGCCCAGCATTCCGCAAAGACCGAGTGCAAGAAGCGCAGCTGAAATTATGGTCGGCGTTGTAATGCACCCCCTTAAAAGTGATGATATATACTTATTATACCACAATAATTGTTTTTCGGCAACCTTTTTGTAAAAAATGCTCCGCATTTAAGCGGAGCATTGAAAATTTACCATGTCCAGCCGCTGAATCTCTTAGCGACAGAGGACTTCAGAGTCTGATTATTCTTTTTGCAGTATTCGTTGCCGGCTGCAAGAGCTATAAGGGTAATACCTGCTATAAAGAGGTATATCCACCAGTTAAGTGCCATGAGATATTCTCTTGTTGCATAAACTGTGATAGTAAAGAGTGAAGCAGCTGAGGCAGTGAACCATGTCTTTGATCTTGCCATTATTGAGATAATGAGCACAAAGAGCATTACTGACATTACGAAGATAGTATTTACTGCTGTATCGAAGCAGAGTGCATCAACGAGAAGTGCAGCGAATGCAGTGAGATATATACTGTTTGAAGCGTACTTTGATACATTCGGGAACTGACGCCATATAAAGCGGCAGGCAAGTCCGACCAGTGCAGCGATACCTATGGTTATCTTACATGAGATCTCTCTTGAATCGGGAACGAGGAACGGTCTGAGCATAAGTGCCAGAGCTGTGAGGGCAGAGGTTAAAGTAAGGAGTATAGCTGCTGTTTCCTTTGATGAGTTCTTTTTTATGAATGAAGCGCAGTAGATGCCTATGGCGATAAGAGCAAAGAATGCAGAGTTTCTTGAATTGTCCTGATACATCATCAATACTGCTATCCAGCCTGAAAGAAGCATAGGATCACAGATAAGTCTTTCGTTTGACTTCACGATTATGCCGTTATTGTAAATAAGCTTGGAAATTGCCATATAGATGCAGAACACTATTATAAATGCAGCTGTTGTGAAAAGCTTTGACTGTGTGCCTTCATCAAGAATAGCGTATACACAGCTAAGCAGTGCAGCTGATGACAAAACAGCTGTGAAGTTGCAGCGAAGCTTGTTTGATACTGCGAAGTGAATGAAGCACATTACAGCAGGAACAAGCATAAGAGACTTTGCTGTCGGAACTATCGCGAGAATAAGACCTGATACGACCATGTTTACATAGAGGATTATATCGCTGCGGCGCTGGTGTTTTGTGTGGAAACTGAAAGCGTATTTCGGAAGATAAACAATAAGGATAGCTGCCATGATAAGAACTGCGGCAAATATGCTCCATGCTGCTGAATATGTGATATTTTCATCAATATCATATGCTTTTGAGGCATAATATCCGGTCATTCCTGTGATAAATGCCGGAATGATCGGAGCTGCAAAGCCTGCAATTGACTGGACAACTTCATTTTTGTGGAATATATATGCAGCAATGACAGCCGAAACAGCTGCTGCAAAAAGCATTTCCGGAATAAATGCTGCCGATCTTGCAGAGTATATGCATACAAATGCACTGATAACAGCTGTTAAGAGAGTTATGGATTCTGTAAAAGCGTTTTTAAGGAATGGTACAAAGCAGTGTGCAAGGTAAATAAGTAATGCGAATACACAGAAGGAGAGTATACCGTATCTTGACTCGGTTTCATCAGCTATGTTGAGTGATGTCATGTATGCAAGAAGAATGGAAACCATTGAGCTTATAGAGTTGAGTATGCCTTCCTTTGTTTTCTTTTCGTAGATGAGAAGCTGAGCTATAATTGCTGCAAGGATAAAGTAGCTCACGAAAGTCGGGTGACGGAGAGCCTGAAAAACGTAGGAAACCGGGAAACAAGCGTAGACAGATGCTGAGCACGTGCCGATTATCTTGACAGCAAGTTCATTTTTCTTACCCTTGAATATTTCTGTACCGTAGACAGCTGCTGTGATAATTATCTGAAGTGCAAGGAATACGGGAGCTGTTATCATAAGATCACTGCTTATCTGCAATACTGCGAAAAGAGCTGTAAGAGCCGTAGCTGAAAGTGCAGTATAGATAAGAGGGAGCTTTTTGAATATCCTGCTGCCGATATACATCATTGCTGCAGATAAACCGGATGCAATGGCAAGAAGTGCATAAGAGCCGTCGCTGCCTAATGACAGCCATTCTCCCATAAGCTTATAGTAGCCTGCTGTAAGGAATGCTGTAGCTATAAAGCCTGAGCCGAGAACATAAAATGAAGTAGATGTTCCGTTAAGCTTGAGAAATTTACCTACAACTGCGCTCAGTAAAAATGATACTGCGGAAGCAGCCATTATTATACCGACTCTTCCCTCATGTGAGGTGTGTACCCACTTTGCAACGCCGAATGCAAGACCTGAAAGAACTACAAACGCTGTACCGATAAGAAAAAGTACATTTGATACTGTCATGTCGTGCTTCTTTGGTGCCTTCGGCGGCTGAGGCATTGGTCGGTTCTGATAAGCCTGCGGCGGAGGTGGACAGTTAGGATAAGGAGGCTGAGGATAGCCGTAATATCCATTACGCTGAGGTAAATCAAAATGTGTGTGCGGATCGTTTTTCTTGTTGTCACACATTTTTACTATCCCGATTATAATGAGCGGAATAATTATCGGTGTGATCAGTATGATCAGTGTGAATAAAGAATTATTTAACATAATCATCATCCTTTCTTTGTGTCTGTGTTACCTTTGCTGTAACTATATAATAACACTATTTGCGGTGAAATGTAAGGTGTCATCTGTCACTTCTTGAATGACATTTGTCACTTTTTTAGTGACAAATGTCACTATGAAAATGCATTATAAATGTGGTAAAATATGTATATGCCTGTTTCATCTTGAAACAGCATTGCAAAGATGTTATAATTAATGTGTGTTCAACAACTAAAAAATTGGCTTTATACAGCTGATCTGAATGTTTAGAATGGAGTAATAAAAATGAAGAAGCAGCTTATCATTCCCGATAGGTCGGTTTATGATAATTTAAAGCGAAGTGCAAAGGAATACGGAAGTCTTTGTGCTATTGATTATTTTGGCAGAGAAATATCCTACCGTGAGCTTGTTCGTGAAATAAACAGATGTGCCTGCGCCCTCGTTGCTATAGGAGTAAACAGGGGAGATACGGTATCAGTCTGTCTGCCTAATGTTCCTCAGGCGATATATCTGCTGTATGCCATAAACAAGCTTGGCGCTGTTGCCGATATGATAGATGCATACAGCGATGAAAAGGATATTGCAGAAAGGCTGGTAAAAAGCGGGAGCAGATATGTCTTTGCACCGGAAAGTGTTTCAGAGAAGCTGGAAGGGATATTCAGCGGATCAGATATAAAGCTTGCAGTGACAGCATCAGTCGGTGATGAGATGCCTGTTGTTATGAAAACGGGCTATTTTATCAGGAATTTCCGGAAAAAGAAGAAAAAAAGCTCATTCATTGACTGGAAGAGCTTTATTTCAATGGCTTCACCCACTGACAGGTACATAGCTGCACACAGCGCCGGAAAGGCTGCTGCGGCGTATTTAAGCAAGGGAACTGATTCGCAGAGTATAAGCGTAAGCAATAAGGATTTTAATGATTATGCAGTGTATTGCCTTGAAGAATGCGGAAATATTGATAAAGCAGACAGAGTTCTTGCGGTGCTGCCTATGTCTCAGGGGGCCGGGATCGGTACCTGTATCCATTCGGTATTTGCTGTGGGCGGAACTGCTGTTATACTGCCTGATTTCAACAATAATGATATAGACAAGGCTATAATCAGATATTGTCCCAATGTAATCGCAGGCAACAGCAGAATGTACAGGGCTATGGCAGAAAGCGGAGGCTTTGAAGGAAAGGATATAAGCTTTATAAAGACAGCTATATTGACAGGAGAAAAGTTTGAAGGCTCTTTAAAAACAGATATACGCAAGCTTCTCAGTCTGCACGGAAGCCTGTGCGTGATATGTGAGCTTGCAGATCTTAACGGGTTTATTGCCGGAAATCGGCAGTAAGCAGTGTATTCAAATTATTTTATACAAAGGAGCGGTACAGGTGATAAATCAAAGGTAAGTTATTCTTTTGCATGAGAAGCTTAAATCATATGCTTCCTTTGGTGATATTGACGAATTTTTCTAAACTTTTTTATTGATTTCATATTTAGTATTGATTTTTGAGAAAACAGTTATTATAATAAAATCATATAAACATAGAAGGGTTTCATATATTAATAAATATTTTTAAGGTTTGTTTTAAACTTTAAGTATTATTTTTAGCTTTTGCCGCTGTATCTGATCAGGTTAAAATTGTCGTATAGCGGCAGAATCGGAGGGATTATTGTTATGAAAGAACTGTGCAGAAATTTTAAATGCCGAAAAGTCATACTTGCTTGTGCCGACGCTTTTATTATCTCAATTGCGGCACTTATAGCAAACTTTATTCTTTCCTTTGCAGGGAGGGCGCTTGACGAATCAACTATCATCGTGTCGATAACCGTCAGCTCCATTTGCTGTATAGGCAGTTTGCTGATAACAGGGGCATACAGCAGGCTTTGGCGATATTTCAATAAAAAGGACTATCTTACCTGCGTTTATGGTGCTATAGTCGGTATTTTTGTTTCGGCTTCGATAGTGTATGTAATCAGCAGAACAATTTATCCTTTGTATACGTTTGTTCACCTTGTTATCCTTACTTTGGGCATATGTCTATTCAGATATATATTTAAATGTGCATTTATAAACCTTGTAAAGGCAGAGCCCTTCAAAGGCAAGCGTACAATGGTGATAGGCGGCGGACAGGCCTGCAAGACTATACTTAAAGAGATACATAATGCTAAGAATTCTCCTTATACCGGGGACAAGCAGGTCACTCTCTTTGATCCTGTCTGCATTATAGATGATAACAGAGACAAGGTCGGCACTGAGATAGGCGGAGTTCAGGTTGTCGGAACTACTGCCGAGATACATAGGTTTGTAAAGGAAAAACGGATCGAACAGATACTTTTCGCTATCCCGTCCTGTCTTGAAGATGAGAGAAAACGTATCCTTGATATATGCTCGGATACAAAGATACCTGTAAAAATAGTTCCGTTCATAGGCAATCTTGTATTTGACAGCGAAAACAAGACGATCATCAATCAGATACGTGATATAAAGGTCGAGGACCTTCTCGGACGTGAGCCTATAAAGTTTGATAATAAGGATATACGGGATTTCATCAGCGGAAAGGTCTGCATGGTCACAGGCGGCGGCGGAAGTATTGGTTCTGAGCTTGTCCGTCAGATAGCCAAGTATTCTCCGGAGAGAGTAATTATCGTTGATATTTACGAAAATAATGCTTATGACATCGAGCAGGAGCTGAAAATGGAGTATGGTGACGAATTGTCACTTGTTACCCTGATAGCTTCTGTAAGGGATTATTTCCGTATGAATCAGATATTCGATACATACAAGCCAGACGTTGTTTTCCATGCAGCTGCCCATAAGCACGTTCCGCTTATGGAGGTTTCACCTATGGAGGCTATAAAAAATAATATTATCGGAACATTTAATGTTGCAACTCTTGCTCAGTATCATAATGTCGGCAAGTTTGTTATGATCTCTACTGATAAGGCTGTTAATCCTACTAATGTTATGGGAGCTTCAAAGCGCTGCTGTGAAATGATAGTTCAGTATCTTGCCCAGCAGCATGAGGGAAGAACAGAGTTTGTGACAACACGCTTCGGAAATGTTCTTGGCTCAAACGGTTCTGTAATTCCTCTGTTCAAGAGACAGATAGAACAGGGTAAGCCTGTTACGGTCACTCACCCTGATATCATTCGTTATTTTATGACTATCCCTGAGGCTGTAAACCTTGTAATGGAGGCAGCAGCCATAGCAAACGGCGGAGAGATATTTGTTCTTGATATGGGCAAGCCGGTCAAGATAGTTACTCTTGCAGAGAATCTTATTCGTATGTACGGAAAAGAGCCGTATAAAGATGTTGAGATCAGGTTTACAGGGCTTCGTCCGGGCGAGAAGATAAAAGAAGAGCTTCTGATGAATGAGGAAGGCCTTCAGAAAACGTCAAATAAGCTCATATTTATAGGCAAGCAGATAGAGATAGATGAAAGAAATTTTGCTTTCAGATTAAATGCGCTGAGAAATGCCGCTCTTGAGAATAATGAGAAGGTGGCAGTAGATGCCCTTCACGATATGGTCCCCACATTTACAACTCCCGAAGACTTTAACAGCAAGGAGCTGAAAAAGGAAACAATTGAAAAAGCTGCTGTGTCAGCATAACAATGATCACTCGTTCCTTTCGGGGGATATTGATAAAGCCGTTCTTATGAACGGCTTTATTTATATACCGAATATTTATTTTCGGTGAGGGGCAAATACCATTAATTAATAATTCGTTAATGACTTTGGTATTGTTATTTTGATTTTTATATGGTAAAATATAAAAAGAGCATCTCAGCTCGGAAATGTATTAGAATGATCATAATAACAGGAGGGGTTATTTATGAAAAACAGTAAAAAAGCTTTAAAGGCAGCAGCTTTTATTGCCGCTGTAACACTGACAGCAGGTATTTCTCTGCCGGCTCAAAGAGGACCAATTTCAGTTTCTCCGCTCAGTGCATATGCGGAAGAAGCCGGTACAGAGGGCAAGACAGGAGTATTTTCCTACACAAAGTATTCTGACCACGCAGTTATTGAACATTGCGATATGTCAGCAGAATCAGCCGAGATACCCGAGAGTATAGACGGAGTTCCTGTTACTGAAATTGGTATATATGCTTTTCAGATGAGCAGTATCAAGAGCGTTACAATACCCGATACCGTCAAGGAAATAGGACACTGGGCATTTGCAAACTGTGACGGACTTACTTCTGTAACTATTCCCGACAGCGTTGAAAAGGTGGGAATACGTGCTTTTGAGAACTGTAAATCACTGAAAACTATAGAATTTCCTGACCATATCATCGAGTGGAACGCTAAGGTATTTGAGGGAACACCGTGGATAGCAGCACAGCGCGAGGCTTCTCCGCTGGTAGTAGTAAACGGCGCACTTCTGGACGGTGACAAGTGCAAGGGCGATGTTAATCTCAGTCCTGATATAAAATATATCGCTTCGGGAGCATTTCAGCGTAATATGGATATTACATCTGTTGTTGTGCCGTCGAGTGTTACAGTTCTTCGTGATAATGTTTTCTTCTACTGCACAAGCCTTACATCTATCGAGCTTAACGGCGTAACCGAAATTGGCAGCATGGCTATGGACGGCTGTACCAAGCTCACTGACCTTAAACTATCGGGTAAGCTGACTAAGATAGATGATATGGCATTTTCAGATACAACATCTCAGGCGACCATAACCTTCTATGGCAGCAAGGAAAAATGGGACAAGGTAACAAAGCCCGAAGACGATCCATTCCTTAAAAATGCAAAAATGGTTTTCGACGAGAGCCATGCTGATCCTGTTGAGGAGCTTGCCGGTGACTTAAATTCGGACGGCGAGTTCAATGTATCTGATCTTGTGCTTGTACAGAAGTGGCTTCTTGGCGATAAGAGCGCAGAGCTTAAAAACTGGAAGGCGGCTGATTACACAAAGGACGAAATTCTTGACATATTTGACCTTGTTCTTATGAGAAAGGCTATAATCCAGAAATAAAATGCAAAGGCTGTACGGATCGGTTATCTGTACAGCCTTTTTATTATGGGTAATAACCGCAAATGGTCAATTATTGAGGGCATATTATAGAAAAACCGAGGACAAAGCCTCGGTTTTCCGCAGAAAGAATTTTTATTATGAAAAATTCGGTGTTATTTACTGTCCTTCGTGGAAGAAATATGGGAGAGAGTCGTAAACATAGTGTCTTACATAGCCCCACCAGTGTGTCTTTCCGGGAGCAACCATGAAGTAGAAGTTACCCTTGGAGAAGTCTGATGTGAATACGAACTGGCTCATCTTCTTCATTTCCTCGACCTGAGGATTTACGTTAGGATAAGCGATATCATCTGAGCCTGTTGAAGCGAAGATGAAGTACTCGTTTGTCTTGTAGCCTGATTTGTCAACAGCGTTTGCCAGACTCTTAGCCTTGTCATATGCGGAGTTGCCGTTCCAGTGGTCGCCGCTGAGAGGCATGAAGTAGCCAACGATGTCGAGGCAGTTCTCGAATACAGCCCATGTTGATACTGAACCCATTGAGAAGCCACCGTATGCTCTGTGCATTCTTGAAGCCTTGAGTGACTCAGCAGAAGTGTCCTTATTTGCGTATGTTGAGTACTTACCCTCAATGAAAGGAACTAAGCTCTGACGGAACTCGCTGTAGAACTTGCCAGCTTCTGTCTTGTTGAATGTCGGGAATACAACGATAAGAGGTTCAAGCTCTCCGTTCATGATCATGTTGTCCAGCATATTCTGGATCATTGTATCGTTCTGGGAGATCAAAGTGTTCTCGTTCTCGCTGCCGCCGTGCATGAGATAGAATATGTTGTACTTCTTGTTCGGATCATAGTTATAAGGAGTATAAACATTGCAGTTGTTATAACCGTTTATACCGTTATAGCTCTCCTTTGTAACCTTGCCCTGCTGCTGGCAGCCGTTGAAGTAGTTGCCGGGAGCTTCCTTGTACTGTACGTTGCCGTTGTAATTGAAGTTTGACTTTGGCTGAGTTGTTGTAGTTGTAGTAGTTGCCTTTGTTGTAGTAGTTGTAGCCTTAGTGGTTGTAGTTTCCTTTGTTGTCTGAACTTCAGCGCTGTTAGCTTTCTCTGTAGTTACAGTCTTGATATTATCAGCGTAGCTGTCAGGAAGTGACTTTACAAGTCCTAAGAGATAGCGCTGTAAAATAAGAGCGTCCTGAGCTGTGATGCCGTTGCCTGCTTCGGCTACGTCTGCGTTGTAAAGAGCTGTATCCTTGAGCTCATATTTATTCGGGTTAGCAAGAGACTGCATGATAAGTACAACGTCACTCATGTCTACGCCTGAATCCTTGTTAGAGTCGCCCCATAAAGAAACCTTTTCATTGAGTACTTCTTTAAGGTCCTTAGCAGGTTCGGGAGAAGCAGTTGTAGTTGTTACAACTATTGGCTTTGTTGTTGTAGGCTGAGTTGTTGTAACTACCTCCTCCTCATATGAAGGAGCTGCAATTGTCTTTGTAAGACCGATGATGTCGTTGTAGAAGCTCTTTGGCTGGTAGTTGCTGAATGGGAGAGGATCTCCGCCGTTCTCGCTCTTTCTCCAGCTTCTCTCATCTGTTGTACCCCAGAGAGTTACGCATGAGAT
>NZ_JAIKXF010000084.1 GCF_024684275.1 Ruminococcus sp. | reverse complement strand
AAAGTACATTAAAGCTCATAAACCGCTGCTATTCTCACGAAGAGTTCTGCGAGGGCTTTTACAGACTGAGATCAGGCGGGATACGCACCTGTATACATATTATCAATGGGCTTCCTAATGAAACTCCCGAAATGATGATAAAAACAGCAGAAGAAGCCGCAAGACTTGCTCCCGAAGCGGTAAAGCTCCAGATGCTTCACGTTATAAAAGGAACAGTTCTTGCCGATATGTATGGAAAAAAAGAGTTCCGTCTCCTTGAACGCAGCGAATACATTGATATTATCGTAAAACAGCTCGAACTTCTGCCACCCGAAACAGTCATAGAGCGTATCACGGGCGACGGAGACAAATCAAAGCTCATAGCTCCCATGTGGAGCGCAGACAAGATCGCGGTCCTCGGCGGCATCGACAAAAGACTTGCCGAGCTTGACACATGGCAGGGCAGATCATACATTCAAAAGGCGTGAAAAGCAGTTTGCTTTTCACGCCTTAATTTTCATATATCGTTTCGGATGATGTCGTCAAGTGTTTCTCTCTTGACAGCGATCCTCGATTTTCCGTTTTTTACAAAAACAACAGCAGGCTTCTGAAGTCTGTTGTAATTCGATGACATAGAGTAGTTATATGCTCCTGTTGCACAAACAGCGATGATATCACCTGACTCTGCGTGCTGAAGAGGCATATTCTCACCGATAAGGTCGCCGCTCTCGCAGCACTTTCCCGCGATGGTAACTTTTTCATTCCTCTCTTCACCCGCCTTATTGGCAACGACTGCATCATACTCGGAACCGTAAAGGATATACCTCGGATTATCAGCCATACCGCCGTCAACAGATACATATGTCCTTATATTCGGTATCACCTTGCGTGCACCTACTGTATAAAGGGTTATACCCGCAGGACCTGCGATCGAACGTCCGGGCTCGATAAACATTTTCGGGAGCTTTAATCCAAGCTTTTCACATTCAGCTTTTACCGCCTCAGACACCTTTTCAAGATAGACCTCAAAGGGCTTCGGATCATTTTCGTCTACGTACTTGATGCCGAATCCGCCGCCAAGATTGAGACCTTCGATCTCATAACCCAGTTCATTCTTTATCTTTGCGATAAATCCGAGCATCACCTTTGCAGCTTCCTCAAAAGGAGCAATATCAAAGATCTGCGAACCTATATGACAGTGAAGTCCGAAAAGACTTACATTTTTGCAGCTTACAGCTTCCTTTACAGCTTCAAAGGCTTCTCCTGTTTCAAGAGCAAAGCCGAATTTGCTGTCGATCTGTCCTGTCCTAACGAAATCATGGGTATGAGCGTCTATTCCGGGCTTGATGCGGAACATTATCTTAGGCTGAGCGTTCTTTTTTGCGGCTATTTTTTCAAGTCTGTGAAGCTCACTGATATTGTCGACTATGATATGTCCGACACCGACCTCAACGGCATATTCCAGTTCCTCATTGGTCTTGTTGTTGCCGTGGAAGCCGACTTTTTCCATAGGAAATCCTGCTTTTACAGCAGTATAAAGCTCTCCTATAGATACAGCGTCAAGTCCGTCGCCTTCGCTTGCAACTATCCTGCACATCTCCATGCAGGAAAAAGCCTTGCTTGCGTAGTGAACTTCTCCCCTGCCGCCGTAGTGCTTGTTCATGCTGTCATGGAAGAGCCTGAGGCTTTTTCTGACGACCTGTTCATCCATGACATAAAGCGGAGTGCCATACTCTTTGGCAAGTTCCACCGTGTCAACCCCGCCGACAGCAAGATGTCCTGCGGCATTGACGCTCAGATTTTCGGATACAAACATTTTTAACATCCTTTCAGGTTTGTTTTATTATGCAACGACGTCATTGTCGTCAGCAATATCTTCAACTATCTGCCTGAGCTCCTCTACTCCTTCAAAGGTCTGCGACGAAAAGGGGATGGAATGGATATCATCAAAGCAGGGTATCTCGCTCCTGAAAGCTTCCATGCGCTTTTCACGCTCCGTTTTATTGAGCTTGTCAGCCTTTGTCAGTACGAGCACAAAAGGCATTTCCGTATCTATAAGGAAATTTATCATGTGAACATCATCGCTCGTGGGAGCATGGCGCATATCAACAAGCATGAACACAAGCCGTATATCCCTGTCAGAACCGAGATATCCCTCTATAAGTCCTGCCCAGCGCTCTTTTTCCGACTTTGCCACCTTCGCGTATCCGTATCCCGGAAGATCGACAAAGTAGATGTTGTCAAGCCCGTAAAAGTTTATGGTAGCCGTTTTTCCGGGAACAGAGCTTACTCTTGCAAGGTTCTTGCGGTTAAAGAGCTTGTTTATCAGCGTTGATTTGCCCACGTTGGAATGTCCCGCAAAGGCTATCTCTATCCTGTCAGACGTAGGAAGCTGCGAAAACTTTCCGTATGCAGCTGTAAATTCAGCCTTATTGTAATTAAGCCTCACTCAGACTTCCTCCTTGGTCACTTTATAAGAGCAGCATCAAAAACGTCCTTGAGTTCCGATGCGAAAACAAATTCGACAGCATCCTTGACTGCCTGATCCACTTCTTCAAGATCGGGCTTGTTTTCAACAGGGATTATAACTTTCTTTATGCCTGCCTTGTAAGCAGCCATTGTCTTTTCACGAAGTCCGCCGATAGGAAGTACCTTTCCGTGAAGAGTTATCTCACCTGTCATAGCCACATCAGCTCTTACCTTTATACCAGAAAGAGCCGACAGCAGAGCTGTCGTCATGGTAACGCCTGCCGACGGTCCGTCCTTAGGAACAGCTCCCTCGGGGGCGTGTATGTGGATATCCTTGTTTTTATAAAAATCAGGATCTATCTTGTACTTGTCGGCAATACTTCTCACATAGCTTACAGCTATCTTTGAACTTTCCTTCATAACATCGCCCAGTGAACCTGTCACTTCGATCTTTCCCGTACCCTGCATTATCAGAACTTCTATGGGCATGAGAACGCCGCCTACGGATGTCCATGCAAGTCCGTTCACAACGCCGACCTGATCCTTCTTTGATGATAGGTCTCCGATATACTTTCTGATTCCGAGGAGATCATTAAGATCCTTGGCTTTGACAGTTGCCTTCTTTATCTCGTCCGCAGCTATCTTCTTGGCAGTCTTTCTGCAAAGTGAAGCTATGCACCTTTCAAGGGAACGCACGCCCGCTTCCTTGGTATAATACTGTATGAGCTCATTGATGGCGTCATCAGCTATTTTCAGCTGTGAAGCCTTGAGACCGTGCTCCTTGAGCTGCTTGGGTATAAGATGCTCCTTGGCGATATGGAACTTTTCCTCAGCCGTATAGCTTGAAAGCTCTATCACTTCCATTCTGTCGAGCAGAGGCGCGGGGATAGCGCTGACATTGTTGGCAGTCGTAATAAAGACTGCCTTGCTCAGATCAAAAGGAACTTCTATAAAATGATCTCTGAATGCATAGTTCTGCTCAGCGTCAAGTACTTCGAGCATTGCCGACGACGGATCGCCCTTTATATCGCTGCAAAGCTTGTCGATCTCGTCAAAAAGTATGAGCGGATTTGCAGAGCCTGCCTGTGTTATAGCAGTAATGACACGTCCGGGCATAGCTCCGACGTACGTTTTTCTGTGGCCTCTGATATCGGCTTCATCACGAACGCCTCCGAGAGAAACTCTGGCATACTTTCTGCCCATTGCCTTGGCGATAGACTTGGCAATGGAGGTCTTTCCTATACCGGGAGGGCCTGCGAGACAGATGATCTGTCCCTTTATCTCGGGATTGAGCATATGTACGGCAAGGAATTCAAGTATACGTTCCTTGACCTTTTTCAGACCGTAATGATCCTTTTCGAGAACAGCCTCCGCCTTGTCCATTGAGAGCTTGGCTTTTGTATACTTGCCCCACGGCAGATCGAGGACCGTATCAAGATAATTCTTGATAACAAAGGCTTCCTGGGACGCAGGCGGCAGCTTTGTGAGCTTATCAGCTTCCTTGAGGAGCTTTTCCTTGCCCTTTTCGTCCATTTTGAGATCCATAATATCATTGATATAGCCGAAGGCTTCCTCAGCCTCGTCCTCACCGAGCTGCTCCTGAATAACTCTGAGCTGCTCACGGAGATAGAACTCCTTCTGCCCTTTATCTATGCTGTTTTTGGTCTGCTCGTTGATAAGATTTTCAAGCTCGAGTATCTCCACCTCTGATGTAAGGCAGGCAAAAAGCACGGAAAGCTTGTTTATGATATTGGTCTCCTCGAGGAGAGTCTGCTTGTCACGGTAATTAAGATTACAGTTGAAGGTCACAGTCTCAAAAAGCTTCAGAGGAGAATCCTGAGTCATTATTGAGTTAAGAAGCTCCTTCGGCATCTTCGGAAAAAATGAAGCATATCTCTCAAAAACGTCCTTTATCGAACGCATGAGTGCTTCCGATTCGACCTCGTCGAACTTTGCCCTTGAATACGTAGGGGTGCGCTTTACTTCCGCCTTTAAAACTTCACCGTCGTCGATGAGCCTTACAAGATTAGCCTTGTAAATACCTTCAACAAGGACTTTCATTATATTATCAGGCAGCTTGAGCACCTGCTTTATCTCGGCTACCACGCCGACTTTGTAAAGATCGGACGCCTTGGGATTATCTATATAAGCCTCATGCTGAGTAACAAGAAAGAGCTTGCCGCCTTCCTTGAGCGAACGCTCGACCGCTGCCATTGACTTGCTGCGTGAAACGTCAAAATGCATAACCATTTTCGGAAATGCAACAAGACCTCTCATCGCTACAGTATAAAGAATATTTGACTCCTCTATATTTTTATCGCTTTTAATGGTTTGTTCCATAAGATCACCGCATTTCTATTTATCATATCCTGTTGAACAAAACTGTTCTAAATCATTATACTATAAAACAATAAAAAATTCAACCCCTGTATTGCAGAGATAAAATGAATTTATAATATCAGCTTGCATCTGATTAAATGCTGATACAAATTATGGGCTTTAACAGTCAATTAACATTAATTATTGTTGAAATAGACGAAATATTGTGATTATTTGGTATGTAACGCCAAAATTTGCGATTCCGAAAAAAATCACTTTACTTTTTGTTAAGAATGTGGTATGATATACACAAAGGTGTAGTCTTTTTCTTATTATATATTTATTTTGTTCTTGAGTAATTTCTTTTAAGTAAAAAAAGACTTTACTTTTACAGAATAATGTGTTAAAATGTAAAGTAAGAAATTGTAAGGTTATGCCTTTGAGGCAGATTGGAGTATTAATTATG
>NZ_JAIKXF010000041.1 GCF_024684275.1 Ruminococcus sp. | reverse complement strand
CAAGGGCAAGGCTAATGCCGAGAATGAACAGGAATTCCTCGAAAAGATGAAAGAACGAGGAGTGTTCATCAAGGATTACAAGGAAGACGATTCAAGTAACACAAGATCAATCTACAAGTTCAGCACCAAGGAGCTCGCGTTTTGCTGCCGACAGCTCAGCGCTATGCTCACGTCCGGTCTGACTCTTGTTAAAGCAATCGACATTCTGGTCAAGGAACAGGAAAACGAAAAGGCAAGAGCTATCTGGCAGGACATCTACGAGAACGTCCAGAAGGGTGAATCCTTCTCCTCGACTCTTGAGATGCACGCAGGCTCGTTCCCGGAGTTCCTTATCTCAATGGCGAACGCAGGCGAAACGAGCGGTTCGCTCGATGTTATCATGACGCGAATGTCCGAACATTACGCCAAGGAGAACAAGCTCAAGAACACCATCAAGGGTGCCATGGTATATCCTATCATACTTGCAGTTCTGTGCGTCGTTATCGTAATGTTCCTCTTCATATTCATCATGCCTACATTCATCGGAATGTATGACGATCCCGATAAGATGCCTGCTCTGACAAAGATAATGGCGGCTATCTCGGACTTCCTCAGATACAGGTGGTACATAGTCGTTATCATTGTGCTCGGTGCGTTCTTCGGCTTCAAGTATGCTTATAAGACGGACGGCTTCCGCTATAAGATGGACAGACTTATCCTCAAAGGGCCAATGTGGGGTCCCCTTGTTACAAAGATCTATACGGGCCGCTTCGCAAGAACTCTTTCTTCACTCTATTCCAGCGGTATCCCTATGGTTGAGTGCTTACAGAAGTCATCTGCTATCCTCGGCAACAGATACATTGATGAAAAGTTCATCGACGTTGTCGACGAGGTAAAGCAGGGTGAAACACTTTCAGCCTCTATCACCAGAACCGAGATCTTCGAGCCTATGTTCTGCTCGGTTATCTACGTTGGTGAGGAGTCGGGTGCCCTCGACTCTATCCTTGAGAAAACTTCCGACTACTACGAGGAAGAATCTGACTCTGCTGTACAGCGCCTTGTAAGTCTTGTTGAGCCTGTGCTCCTCATCTTCATGGGCGTTATCATAGGTATGGTCGTTATCGGTATCTACCCCGCGCTCTATGGCTCGATGGAAGGTCTCGAAAACGAATAATAACGGAAAGGTGGAAAAAGAAAAATGCTTTCATTTGATATAACTGACAGAAACGTCCGTGTTGTTAAGGGCGTTGAGAGCAACGGTAAGATCAAGATCAGCTCCGCTGCTACACTTAACCTCGAAGAGGGGCTTATCGTCAACGGTCACGTAAGAGACGTGCCCAACGTTGCCACACTCATCAACGGTGTGCTGAAGAGGAACAAGATGCCTGATAAGGAGGCTATCGTTTCTATCTCCTCAAACCTCACGATATTCAAGGAAATGACGGTTGCCCGCGTTAAGGGACAGGATCTCCAGAAGACCGTTAAGGCACAGGTTCAGGCCGAGCTCAACCTTGACGATTCTTACAGCGTTACATATGTCGTAGTTGGTGAGGCTTCCGAGAGAGGCGATACAGGTGAGCCGCTGCTCCGTATCCTCGCTACAGCTTGTCCCTACGAGATCGTCAACAGCTACAGAGAAGTGTTCAAGCTCCTCGGTATCTCGCTCCGTTCCGTAATGGTAGGATGTAACTGTATCACAAAGGTTCTTCTTGCCGATACAAGGATCAAGTCGAAGATGCCACTCCTCGCTGTTCAGATCGACAACAACTTCATCTCACTCAACCTCTATGAGGCAGGTCAGCTCTCTTTCTCACGTTTCGCTACGATCGATGCCGATGACTACGGCGGATCTGCTGACTACGTTTTCGAGGCTGTAAACGAGAATATCTTCCGTATGTTACAGTTCCACAGGAGCCGCAATACGGGTGAGACTATCGAAAATGTAGTTTTCTACGGTGATACCCACGATTATGTAAGACTCACCGATGAGCTCGAAAAGCTCGACCTCAACACGAGTCTTATCAATGTTCCTCCGCAGATACATGGTCATGAGAACCTTGAATTCTCTCTCTACGCTAACGCTATCGGCGCTATGTTCAAGCGTAACAAGGAAACTGAGAAGATCAACCTCCTTGATACAGAGCTTGGTGCGGTTATCAAGAGAGCAAGCAGCGGCAACAGTGAGAATGCGGGCCTCATTCCGATGCTTGCACTTATCCTCGGCGCAGGCGTGCTCGTCGGCGGCGTTTGGGGCATTATGTCTATTATCGACTTGGGTTACACAAGCAAGACCCAGAAGATATACGATTACATCAATGACCCTGCTACCCAGAAGAAGCTTGCTCATCGTGAGAAACTTCTCGGTATTGAGGAAAATGTAAACGCTTACAATACCAAGATCGTCAATGCGCATGATGCGTTCTACTCACAGCCTGTTATCGACGGTGAGAAGTATGAGACTATACAGCTTGTACTTGATAAGACAGCAGAAGACCTTGATCTTGAGTATGCGATCATTTCTACCCCATCCTACAGCAATGGCGTTTTTAACTTCAATGTTTCTGCTGCAGGAAGTGAAGAAATGGTTCAGAAGCTTCCTTCGCTCTTTATTGATAACCTTCTTGATAAGGAATACAGCGATAATAATGGCATATTTGAAAATGCTTCATATTCGGGTTACAGTGTGGCTATTGATAAGGATAGCGAAAATCCTAACGACGAGGGAATCGAGACGGTTTCGTTTAGTGTAACAACCGCTATTAGCGGCAGAGAAAGTGCTTATAAGCCAGAGACATCCGATTCGACGGACTCTGAATAATATGGAGGTAGATAGAGATGAAACTCAATTACAGAGATAAGATCATTTTAGGCGCACTGCTTGCCTTCGTTATACTGCTTGCGGGATTTTTCCTCCTCATAAAGCCTAAGTATACTGCTATCAAGGATGATAAGGCTGCTCTGACAAAGGCTGAGCAGGAGCGAGACGATGTAGATGCAAAAATATCCGAGATCAAGCCACTTCAGGAGCGTATAAAGAAGACATACGACGATACTGTTACGCTTACAAACGACTTTGTTGCATACAATGATATGTACAATGCACGTAAGGTCGATCAGTATATGCAGCATTTTGCTGAAGATAACGAAGTCAAAATATTGAATCTCAATGCTACTGATGTCGGATCAGGAAGCGTTGACTACTATTACTTCACTCCTACTTTTGTTGGCGATGACCTTTTAAAAGCTGCTGACCTTAACGGTGATAGACAGGCTGCAAATGCTGAATTGTCAGCAGAAAGTGATAGCCTTAAAGACAGAACAAAGGAGAATATTCTCTCAAGCAATTATACTATCGCTGTTACAGGCACAAGAGAGAATATATGGAATTACCTCAAGGCGATCGAGGATCAGGATAAAACTATTATAATCAATAACGTTTCTCTTAATGGAATTATAATTAGTCCCGATCAGTATGAAAAGCAGGCTGATTTCCTTGGAGTTGAACTTTCAGATGAAGAAAAGGAAATGCTCGAGGATGACGCGGAGGCTACCGCAAACATTACCATAACACTTTATTCAGTATACGACCTCTCAGAACCCAACGTAGAAGCAGATTGATAACTTGTCCCTTCGCTAACAGTTATTAGAGAAATATAACTTGGAAAGGCGGTTAAGAAATGAAAAATATAAAGAATAGAAAATATAAAGGTTCGGTTCTGCTTACAGTCGTTTCTGTAATGGCGCTGCTGATAGTATTTCTGTTCGGTACTCTCGTTCTTGCCACATCGGCAAACAACAGAGCCCACATTAACTACTCCAGCGCTCAGACGAATGTAACCTCACGCCTTGTCGCGGAGAGTGCAATTACGGCTATCGACCTCGATAAGGATTACAGAAAGGCTATCGGCGGTATCAAGTCGGGAGATTCCCCCTTGAAGGTACCTGTGCAGATAAGCAGTGATGATACCAACATCAATACCAGAACTATGGGTAAAATAGATGATGTTGAGGTCTCCTATGCAGGTACAAGAAAGTTTTATGACACAACTAAGAATGAGTGGCTTGACAGAGAGCTCATTCGCTTTACATCAAAAGTAACCCTCGGCGGAGTTACATCTACGACAAATGCATATGTTCTGAAGCATATGTCGGACGACGATGACTCCAGCCCGAGCGGTGCGGGCTTCGTTACGACGGGCGGCGCAGACTTCGCGTGTCAGACCAGTCTTTACGGCGGTGCCTATGTAAATATCCCTTCGCTTGATGTGGTTAAGGATTTTGATTATTCAAAGCCTGCTACTTATAGAGCACTTTCGTATTATGCGGGCGGTCCTTCGATGCTGCTTAACAATAGTGGCTCGGTTATTGAGGCTGATGCTGTGATCAACACCAATCTCTCTATCAAGAACTGGAACGGCTTCATTTTCCCCGGCACGGGCAAGGGTGTTACTATCTGGGGCGATATGGTATTCAACGGCGCTAATGCTGCGACCCACCTTCGCTATGAAAATAAGTGTAATCTTACCGATACCTACAACTTCAATGAGATACCCTATGTTTATGTTGACGGCGGTATTTACGGAGAAAGCTGGAAGGGCGACACAAACGCAAAGGCTGAGGACAAGATAGTGATCGGTAACTCCGGTGCAGGTGATACAACGACAGCTGCCAACGCTCCGCTGAATGTATTTGCGGGCTATATCTACGCACGCGAAGCAGCAGTCTGCAATATCTATGGTAACCTCTTCCTTATGGACGCTGACAAAACAAGCGTACTCAAAGGCGGCGGAACGCACCTTTATGGTTGGAGCAATTCCGTTGTGAACAAGACTAAGTCAACGACTGCTTCGGCAAATGTTACTTCCATTTATTCAAACGGCAGCCTTGAGCTTTCCGATTGCACTATTAATGGTGATGTTCGAGTACAGCGCAATTGTACAATCGGTCCTAATGTTACTATCAACGGCAATCTTGTTGTTGGCGGCAAGCTTATGATAACCGATACTTCTAATTTTACCTGCACAGGTACGATATACAGTGATAATGCTATCGGTCATGCACCTGCTCCTGCCGGTCAGTACAAGAGGGTCGAGAACATATTCCACCCCGAAGAGGAAAAGAACGCTGAGGATTGCGTAAAGGTCGAGAATAATGTAAAGCGCGAATACTATAAGTGGAATTTTGATGAGCATGGACACTATACAGAATTTGACTGGGGAACGCAGAAAGATGGTGCTTCCGATCCGTTTGGCAATAATGTAGGCTGGGTAGGAGGAACAGGTTATTTTATGTGGGATCCTTCATATGATCCTGATACAAATGGCATCCCTGCCGATGATGTGATAGCTGATTATCTTGATGAAGACGCGGGCTTTTACTTTTCTTATCAGCTCCCTGCTAACGGAATCGACGGAAGCAAGGATTACTATTATGTAAAGACTTGTATCGACTTTGATTCTGTTGAGGGCGATTCAACAACAGGTTACACATATGATACCTATGCTCTTTCTGAACCTACAAATGATCAGTACACGTATTACGACCTTGACTCCGGCGAAGAGTTAGATGTTGAGGACGCTACCGTAGTTATCCCTGCTTACAGAGCTAAGGCTGACTTCGACGGCAACGAGATAACACCTGTCGAAAAGACAGAAAAGAAGTACACCTACTATCGTAATGATGACCACACAGAGGTCGACGAGTACACAGCTCTCCACGGTGAGGGCGGCGGTGAAGTAGCAGGCATTTCTAAAACGTCTATCGCTGACTTTGTAAACACATACAAAGAGCAGCCTTATCCGAAGTACGCTGAAAAGAACGTTCTCCTCGGTCTCGAGCTCGTTCCCGATCCTTCTGATGCAACAAAGAACCTCAAGAAGTCCGAGACACAGGTCGTTAAGACCATGAAGGACGTCCTTGATCAGGTTATCAACCCGTACGATAACTCTGATATCCCGAATGCGCTCAGAGCTAAGTATAATTCGCTTGTGTCTACGAGTACTCCGATTACGAGTGAACCGCAATTAGCGGCAGCAATGGGAAAGACTGTGTCTGACATGCAAATGGAAGGTGGCAGCCTTAAAATTACGACACAGGATAACACAAGCGGAAATTACTATATTAATAAGGATTGTATTCTTGATCTTTCGATTAGTAACGGAGCCCCGAAGAAATCGCCGGTTCCTGGTAACATACCGATTGTAATTGACCCCGGCAAAGAAACCATTCTTATTGTTATCAGAAAATTAGAAGTAGCAGCAGGTACAGACATCTTCATAGATGATACACAGGGCGGAAAGGTGTATTTCTATATTGAAGGAAAGGGGAACATGAGTTTCCTCGGACAGGGAATGTTGACGACCGTTAAGTGGTATGAGTTCCTTAGCAAGAAAACGCCCTTCCAGGTTACAAGTGACCAGGTCTACACAATGTATGGTGCCGACGGCGTAACTGCCGAGCCCAAGACTATAATGCAGCAGCTCGGCACCAATGCTGTTCCGAATGTTTACTTCTACGGTGCTAAGGGTTCCAGGCTCTATTTCCAGAGCTTCCAATGCTGTACTGCCAATATAGTATCACCTAATATTGCGCTCCAAATAGACGGTACATCAGCCACTATCACAGACGGAGTTGACGTTTACTACAATGGTCACGAAGTCAGAAAGAACGTCGAGACAAACGATAAGGTTGACTACAAGTACATCTTCGGATGCTGCAACTCAAAGACTGCTGACTTCCCGAACCAGATCAACGAACTCTGGGTAACCGACGGCGGAGGCAAGACTCCTCCCACACCGCCCACTGACGACGAGTTCTGGTACAAGGTCCTTTACTACGACGAATATTAAGGAGGGATATCAATGAACGAGACTAAAAAGAAGAAGTCCCTCAAGGGCGTGACCCTTGTTGAGATCATTATATCGCTTGCCGTAGTATCGGTTTTGACGTTGCTTCTCGTAACTACAGCAACTACTATCAATGCTTATATCAAGTCAGCTAATCATGTTAATCAAAAGACAACAGTTCAGGCTCCTATTGCCGAATCCGGTTTCACGGGTTCGGCAAACGAGCTGAGCACTTCCGACAAGGACATCAAGATCACAGTCAACGGTAAGGTTACGCTCGTCGGCAAGGGCTATTCCGTTGTTGACCCCGCTGCTCCCGCAGACGAGGGCGTCGGCGGCAATCTCAATATGAAGTTCGTCACCAATGTCGACAAGGAAGGCACAACAGAAGCGACTACAGAGTCGACGACATAAGCGGGGGGTGTTATTTTGAAGATAAAAAGAACAAAGAAGGGCTTTACCCTTATTGAGCTCCTCATCGTGCTTGCTATTTTCAGTATCATTCTGATGCTGGTTATGTCGTTTATCGACCCTGTGTCAAAGCTTATGACAAAGACCTCCGTAAGAGAGCGTACTGCGGCATATGTTGACAACATCGGCGATTACCTCGACAAATCAATACGCTATTCTAAGTTCGTCAGAGTTTACAATGGCGATTACGGCGACAGAGAAAGTACGGCTTTGCCCGTTATCACCGAGCAGGAGGCTGTTCAGGCGTTTGTCGATGATTTCTTCGACGGTGCGCTGAAATCGGATAACACTGCTCTCACCGGCAAGATACACGTATTGAAGCTGTATAACGACAATATGCCCGGAGCCGATGACAAGCCCGGTGTTGCATATGAGAGTGTATACTCCTTTACAGCAGGCGACAGCTGCCCTGTTTCACACGATTTCCCTACCGGCGATGTTGACGATCCTACCGAGACAAAGACGGGCAGAGTTTTCGACGGCGAGACAGCTACGCTTATATACGGTTCTGATTCCTATGATATTGACTGTCCCACGGGTTCTTTCCCGAGAGCGGTAGTTACTAAGGAGACTTTCTCCGATGGAACTACAGACCGTATGCTACTCAATCCCGAGCACTTTGTTGACTATTCATACTACTATACTCTCGGCTATAATGTGCTTGAGCCTATCTCTTCGGGCGACCTCGCTTCATATGAAGATGCAGCCGGAGACCCGCTCCCCACAAGCGAGAAGTATTACTACAGCCGTCTGGCGCCCATGACTCAGAATGACGGCTCTCCGATGAGCGTATCAGCAAGTAATTTCTGCCTTTCAGTTGTGTCATACCAGAACAATGCAAAGGGCGTAAACAGAATTGATACCGAGTTTACAGGTGTTGATCCTGCTGAAGCAGTTTCTGTTTTCAGGTCGCCGTCCTACATCTCCTCTGCAAGTATGACGCTCAAGAATTGTGTGGCAGCAGGTCTTAGCGACAGTACGCTCTATGAAAAGTATTTCAGACTTTCACAGACAACTTATACAGGTTCCGGAACTGTTTCTGTCAATAAAGACTCTGAAGGCAAGGATCTGCTCGAGGCGATCGACCCGAAGTTTTACTATGGTCCGAGCTTCGAGATTATTGATACGGCAGCTGGAAATACATCGGTAACAAGCGAGAATATCTATATTATCTATGCTCTTCCCGATGAAGTTTCGCCCAGTCCGATCAATTACGGCGCAGTTCCTGCGGCTACTACACCCGCAACTACTACAGCAACAACAACATAATATAAATAAAAAAGCAGGCAGCAGTAATAATTGCTGCTGCCTGTAATTTATTTTTGCGTTTTTTGACTTTTACTCGGGTTTTACAGTAAGAAGATTGACGTACCAGTCAGCGACTCTGTTGCCCCAGAGCATTGCAAAAGCAATGCCGATCGAAAGATAAGGTCCGAATGCAAACTTTGAATCCTTTGTAACCATTTTGATTATCACTCCGCCAACAGCGGCTGTGATGATACCGATCAATGCTGAAACGATAATAGCCCGCGTTCCGAGAAGAGCGCCCGCCGCGAACATGAGCAGCGTATCGCCAAGCTCTATCGCACGGAAATCCTCCTCAAACTTCTTCCTGATTATCGGACGGCTTACCTCTCCGATGATGAAGAACGGAACGCTGATAACAAGAGCTCCGATGATTCGGTGCTTGAGCTCCACATCGTCTGTGAAGAGCGCCGCGGGTATGGCAAGCAGAAGTATCATACCGACAATTATCATGTCGATCTCCTGCGTGTCCCAGTCCATAAAGGCGATGACGACGAGAAGCGACATAAGAACGCAGGTTATTATGGCTTTAGCATTTATATCAAGAACTATGAATGTAAGTACATAAAGCAAGCCGTTGAGTGATTCGACGATGGGATATCGGACGGATATCTTCTCGCCGCAGGAATGACACTTGCCCCTCAGCAGTATCCAGCTGAGCACGGGGATAAGATCTATGGGTCTTATCTTTGCTCCGCAGGTCATGCAGTGGGATGAGCGCTTGATGAGAGATTCGTGCCGCGGCAAACGCAGTATGACGACATTCAGAAAGCTGCCGATACAGATGCCGAAGAGAAATACGATGGATAAAAACATGATTTTGAAAGGCATATCAGTGAATTCACTGTGAAGCATATTTTCAAATCCAAACATGGTTTTTCCACACTCCTTTACTTAGAATATTGACGTATTACTATTATATCATATTCTGAGTAAAATTCAAGTGCAAATTAAGAGTTTGTTCTTGTAAACAGAACGGATTCTAAAAAATAAGCGGAGGTTTGTATATGAGAAACGAGAGAATTGGCGACTACTTAGTTAGTCAGGGGCTGATCAGTGAAGAACAGCTCCAGAAGGTTCTTGCGACCCAGAAGGAGTCAAATGGAGCCAAGAAGTTCGGCGACGTTGTTGTTGAGCTTGGATTTATGACCGAGATTAACTTCACTAAGGCTCTTGCAGGCAAGCTGAGAGTTCAGTATGTTGATCTCGACAATACGGACATCAACACAGACGCTGTTCAGAAGGTTCCCGAGGCTCTCGCGAGAAAGCATACGGTAATCGCTATCGCTATTACAGGTAAGCGTCTCACTGTTGCGACAAACGACCCTGTAAACTTCATCGTTCTGGAAGATATCAAGGTATCGACAGGTATGGATACTGTTCCTGTTCTCGCCACCACTTCCGCGATAAACAAGGCTATTGGTAAGTGCTACTCCATGCAGAACGTTGACAGCGTTCTCGAGGGCGTTACAGCTATGGCTTCCGACCTCGGCGGACCCATGGACGAAGAGGCTAACGACCGTGTAGAGAGCGCTCCTATCGTTAAGCTCGCTACAACTATCGTTGAGAACTCCTTCAGAGCGGACGCTACCGATATCCATATCGAGCCGTTCGACAAGTATACAAGAATTCGTATCCGTGTAAACGGTGACCTTGTTGAGCTGATGAACATCTCCTCGGCTGTTCACAGCGCTCTCACAACACGTTTCAAGCTCATAAGCGGTATGAACATCGCCGAGAAGCGTATCCCTCAGGACGGACGTTTCACTCAGGTCGTTGACGGCACCACCCTCGATGTCCGTGTTTCGTCACTTCCTATGGTACACGGCGAAAAGATAGTTATCCGTATCCTTTCAACAGGTCAGATAGCTCTCCGTAAGATAACAGACCTCGGTATGTCCGATTACAACTACCAGCTCTTTGAGTCGATGCTCCGTGTTCCTCACGGCGTTATCCTCGTTACAGGTCCTACCGGTTCAGGTAAAACTACTACACTTTACGCGGCGCTCGGTGAGATAGCTAAGCCCAACGTAAACGTCGTTACTGTTGAGGACCCTGTCGAGAAGGCTATCGACGGAATCAACCAGTGTCAGGTTAACCAGAAGGCAGGCATGACTTTCGCCGCTGCCCTCCGTTCTATCCTCCGTCAGGACCCTGATATCGTAATGATCGGTGAGATGCGTGATACCGAAACTGCCGATATCGGTATCCGTGCCGCTATCACCGGACACCTTGTACTTTCCACCCTCCATACCAATGACGCTGCTTCGACTGTTGTACGTCTCGTTGATATGGGCGTTGCTCCGTACATGGTTGCTACTTCACTCATCGGCGTTATCGCTCAGCGTCTCGTTAAGGTGCTCTGTCCGAACTGTAAGAGAGCAAGAATGTCCACTGACGAGGAAAATGAGCTTATGGGTATTCCTTCATCTATCCAGATATATGAGCCTGTTGGCTGCCCTAACTGCAACAACACGGGCTATCGCGGAAGAACCGCTATCCACGAGATCATCCACTGTACTGCTAAGGTTTCCGCTATCATTGCGGCAGGCGGCGGTAAGGAAGAGATAGAGGCTGCTGCTAAGGCTAACGGTACAAAGCTCCTCCGCGACAACGCTTCCGAGCTTGTACAGGCAGGCGAGACTTCTATCGACGAGCTCGTAAGATCCACATTCTCTGTTTGATCTATACATATATATATTAGGAGGAATACACCATGGGCATTATCAATATTCACAAGATCCTTGACGAGGTTCGTCTCCTCGGCTGCTCGGACTTACATTTTACAAACGCTATCGCTCCCGTTGTGCGTCTGAACGGTACTCTCAGAACTATGCGTTCTCAGTACCCCGAAATGGACGAGGAGGAGATACTCGACATAATCAACCAGATGACAAATGAGGCTCAGCAGACCTCTATCAATAACCACCACGATACTGACTTCTCCTTCCAGACAAAGAGCGGTTACCGTCACCGTGTAAACGTTTACTTCCAGAAGGGCAAGCCCGCTATCGCTATCCGTCTCCTCCGCAACGACATCCCTACTCTCGAGGACCTCATGCTTCCTCCCATTCTTGCGGATTTCGCTATGCGTCCCCGTGGACTCGTTCTTGTAACAGGTCCTACCGGTTCAGGTAAGTCTACCACCCTCGCGGGCATGATCGACTTTGTAAACCTTAACAGAAGCGCTCATGTTATCACAGTTGAGGATCCTATCGAGTACGTTCACGACCACAAGAGATGTATGGTAAACCAGCGTGAGATCGGCGACGATGTTCCCAACTTCGCCCTCGCCCTCAGAGCTGCCCTCCGTGAGGACCCCGATGTTATCCTCGTAGGAGAAATGCGTGACTTCGAGACCATTCAGGCTGCTGTAACTGCTGCCGAAACAGGACATCTCGTTATGTCGACACTTCATACAACGTCCGCGGCTGATACTATCAACCGTATCATCGACGTTTACCCCGAGCACCAGCAGCAGCAGATCAGAACACAGCTTGCTAACAACCTCGTGGGTATCATCTCGCAGACCCTTATCCCCAAGAGAGACGGTACAGGACGTATCGCTGTAATGGAGATACTCAATGTTACCGACGCTATCTCCGCTATGATACGTGATAATAAGATACACCTCATCCAGTCTGCTATCCAGACAGGTAAGCAGCAGGGCATGATGTCCCTCGACCAGGAGCTTGCACGTCTTGTTTACAAGAACGTTATCAACGAGGTCGACGCGCTCGACAAGTGCCAGGACAAGCAGGAGTTCTACCGCTTCCTCACACAGATGGGCGGTTCTCCCTCGGGCGGTATGTCTACAATGCAGCAGAGTGCAGAGTAATTAACAATTTGTTCACAGAATTTATCCCCTGCGTATTGCGGGTAATGTCATTAAGCTAAGGATATAAAGAAAAGGAAACATGAGTATGTTTAAGGTAATAAGACATACTCATGTTCTTATTTGTCTATAAATAAGCATGACGAAAAGACAGATTAGAGATCTGCCGGAAAAAAGTATTGACACAAGGTAAGAATTATGATAATCTGTAATTGAAGCCGATGGCAGAATGGTAACGAGTTTTTCTGACAGCGTTACGATCAGGTCTGACAGGGCACGTATTTCTTGCTATCAGCTTTTCTAAATTCGAAGGACTGACGTTACTACAGCGAAAGAAAGCAATGCATATATGTATAGCAGTGGCATAATTGATTTTGTAACGGTAATCATTATGATTATCGTCATCTATGAGGATATTTTCGGTGATCAGCATAGAGAAGTTATACATATATGCATTGCTTTCTTTCGCTGTAGTAACGTCAGTCCTTCGAATTTAGAAAAGCTGATAGCAAGAAATAAATGCCCTGTCAGACCTGATCGTAACGCTGTCAGAAAAACTCGTTACCATTCTGC
>NZ_JAIKXF010000040.1 GCF_024684275.1 Ruminococcus sp. | reverse complement strand
CTGTATTCTGGGCAGGCGCGGTTCTTGGGCTGTTTCAGCTTGATATTGCAGGAATAGTTGTCGCTGTGGGAACTATCGTCGGGATACCTGTACTGTTTCTTACTTATAAAAGGATATATTCAAAATATAAGCGCTGAATATCGCAGCCGTCCGTATTGATATACGGGCGGCTTTTTATTATTAGGGACGCCTTCTCTTGCAAGGCGGCTCAAATGGGCTGTCGAGGACGCCATCCCCTACAGATGATACCGTATATGTACGGTTTTACACGGGCGGATAATATCCGCCACTACAGGTATAATAATGCAAAATCGGCGCATAATACCGCTGAGGTGAGATGTATGGAAAAAGGAGAACTGCTGCCCGTTCTCGACAGCAGCATACAGGAGATACGCCGCATTTCGGGAGGCTCGTCGGACGTGCTAATAAACCGCTTTGTGACCGGAGGTATACACTGCGCACTGCTTTGCTGCGAGGGCATGGTGTCTGCGTCGGTCATTACGGAGCTCATATTCGAGCCAATAACCGATATACCGCAGCAAAAGGACGCTCACGGGCTGTTCCACTATATAAATGAGGAGCTTCTGTTGTCCACTGACCGTCCCGAGGTGGGGGATTACGACGAGCTTTTTCGTCTGATGAACTCGGGCTTTGCGGTGCTTCTTGCGGAGGGCATGACCACGGGGCTTGCTTTCGGGGTTCAGGGATACAATACAAGGGGAGTTCAGGAGCCCCTCGGCGAGGGCAATATAATGGGAGCTCACGAGGGCTTCACGGAGACTGTCCGAACCAATATGTCACAGATACGCAGGCGGATAAAGTCCCCTGAGCTGGTCATGGAGCTGTCGAAAAAAGGAGACAAGAGTGAAACGGATATTTGCCTGTGCTACATGAAGGATCGTGTGCCGAAGGTACTTATGGAGAAGATACGCCGCTCCCTTGATGATGTAGAGCTTGAAGCCATACTGACTACGGGGTATCTGCGTCCCTTTGTGGAGAACGGCAGCTTTGAGCTGTTTGACGCTACAGGAACTACGGAGCGCCCCGATGTGCTGTGCTCAAAGCTTATTGAGGGGCGTGTGGCTCTGCTGGTGGACGGAGTGCCCTATGCCATAGTGATACCTCACCTGTTCTGCGAGAGCTTTCAGACTCTTGATGATTATGCTTATAAGCCGTATTACGCCACGTTCATACGCTGGCTGAAATACGGTGCATTCCTCATAGCGGTGCTGCTGCCGTCCTTTTATGTGGCGATAGTCATGTATCACCCCGAGCTGCTGAACAGCACATTGTTCATGCTTCTTGTGGAAGCGGAGAAAAAAGCGCCCCTGTCCATAGTAACAGAGGCGGTGTTTGTACTGCTGATGTATGAGATAATACGTGAGGCAGGAGTAAGACTGCCAAAGCCTGTTGGCGGAGCTGTAAGCATAATCAGCGGACTTATAATCGGTGATGCGGCAGTAAATTCGGGACTGGTCAGCACTCCGCTGCTGACTATGACGGCGCTTTCAGTGCTGGGAGGTCTTGTAGTCCCCGAGCTGAATCCGCAGGTGACGGTGCTGAGGTTCGCATTTCTCATTGCAGGGGGAGCGCTGGGGCTTTTCGGCATAAGCCTCCTTGCCTGTGCGGTGCTGGTGAATATCTGCGCTACAGAGGACTACGGCTTCCCGTATATGGCACCCTTGTCGCCTTTCAGAAAAAGCGGTATGGGAGATACGGCTGTCCGCAGCGGCATAAAGAAGCTTCAGAGCCGCGGCTTTACTGTTGAGGAATACCATGAATAGAATATCGAAATTTCAGTTTACAGCTCTGCTGCTCATAACAGACCTGTTCAGCCTGTGCTGCTGCTTCGGAGGTGTTTCTCTCAGGACTTTGTGGGGGATACTGGCAGGTACGGCAATGCAGTATCTTGGAGCGATGTGCTTTGCCGTGCAGGGCGGCTCTCTGAAAAAATGGGCGCAGGTGTTTTTCCTTGCATATGCTGTTTTCAGCGGCGGAGCTCTTTTCGTTTCGCTGTGGCAGACAAGGGGAGCGGTCTATATCCCATATGAGGAAAGTCACGGCGTATGGGGAAGCCTTATGACCGCAGGGCTTATTGCGGCGGTGTGCCTGTACGCTTCATCAACGGGGATAAAATCCGTGGCACGGGCGGCTGTCATAGCAGCGGCAATAGCACTGCTGAGCCTTTCTGTCGACTTTATAAGCGCAGTATTCAATGCAGAGTGGAGCAATGCTCTGCTGCCTGAGAAGCGCGGCTTTCTCAGCGAGCTGCTGAGAGGTTTCGGGCTCAGCGGCAGTCTTGGCAGCATGATCGTTTGGCTTGACAGAGTAAATGACGATAAGAGCAAGGCTCTTACGGCATACTTCGGGACAAAGGTTATGGCAGCTTCTGCGGTAATGCTCACGGTGCTGCCTGTTGCAGGCGGCATTATGGGACTGACCGACTTTCCCGTTATTACAGCGGCGCAGCTCTCACAGCCCTTTGAGGCTCAGCGCATAGATTCACTGTTTCTTGTGGTGTTCTCGGTACTGGCTGTTTTTTCAGTGACCTTGCAGGTCATGACGGGAGCTTATCTTTTAGGGGAGCTGATACCGCCCTTTCAGCGCTGGCGAAGTCTCACGGTAACAGCTCTGGTCATAGGGGCTGCTCTTATTATAAACGGCAGGGATATGCTCGCGGTACGCGCCTGCGCGGCAGCTGCCGCGCTTATTATTGCGCCTTTGGGCGCAAAAAGATCCGCTGCCGATGGCAGCGGATAGGCGCGTTAATCAGTTTCGGTTTTTCTTCTCGCGGAGCTGTCGGAAAAAGTCCGACAGTATAGCCGAGCATTCCTCCTCCATGACGCCTCCTGTGACCTCAGGACGGTAGTTGTAGGGAAGCTCGAACATTTTCTGCACGGAAACAGCAGAGCCGCTTTTGGCGTCATATGCTCCGAAGATGACATTGTCTATTCGGGAATTGATGATTGCTCCGCAGCACATTGGACATGGTTCAAGAGTAACGTATATGGCACATTCGGGGAGCCGCCAGCCTCCAAGAGTACGGCAGGCTTCGTCTATAGCCATTATCTCTGCATGAGCAAGAGCATTTTTAGCTCCCTCACGCATATTCCGTCCCTCGCCGACAATTTCGCCTGTAGTCTTTTTTACCACTACTGCGCCAACGGGAACCTCACCCTCGTCAAAGGCTTCTCTTGCCAGCTCCAGCGCACGGGACATATATTTATCCATTGAAATGCTCCTTGTTTTATAATATGAGCTTTATCAGTGCTGCCATTATGCATATGCCCATGACAGCAGGTACAGGGTAGCTTCTGAATGCGATAACTATCCTTTGCCATATCGTTATCTCAGACTTATAGATGGCTATCCTGTGGCGGTTCTTTTTCTTGCCGATCAGGTAGAAGAATCCGACGCCTGCAACACCGATTATGAATACTGCAAGGATAAAGAAGTTCCGCTTCACGAAGACGGTGTCATCAGACGTTGATTCCAGCAGTATCAGCGCCATACGGTACAGCTTGAATATTATCTGTGCGTATATAGCAGTGATTATCGAGCCGCTTCTCAGCATTCCTGCGGCTGCGATGGCTGACATGAGCAGTGCGGCAGGAAACTCGCGGACGTCCTGTACAAGAAGTGCCGACATCATGGATGTTATTACAATTGCGAACATATCGCCGAACTGACGGAGAGCTCCGAAAATAGCTCCGCGGAAAAACAGCTCTGACATGACGGATACTATGACTATGTCAAATATAGCATAGATGATGAACTGCTTCTGATCCCATGCAGAAGCGTCAGTGTCTATCTCACGGAAATAATTGAATACCTGACGTGTTCTGTTTGTGTATATATTGGGCAGGCTGGTCACTGCGCTTGCTGCCATTGCCATACAAAGTGAGGCTATCATATCCGAGGGGTGCCGCAGCTTTGACATATACTCTGCCTTCAAAGGCATTTTGAGCTTAGAGTGTATATACCATGCAGGCAGTATGATCTTTATAAGACCGATGAGTATAAGAGCGGTTACGATCTCGACATCGCCGCCGAAAAGTCCTGTGCTGAAAAACGAAGTATGTATGTCAAATCCGAGAAAGCTGAAGAGTGATATTATTGCCTTGCCTATGATATTGTCGATAACTATCCACATGAGCATGGCTATGCCTGCAACGTTCATGATCTTTATGACACAGTTGCGCTCGGCAGTGGGGAGAGACTTGCTTTCAAAGCCCTTTCCGTCTACAAAAACGCTTTCTCTGCGATCCATTTTGAAATTGAAAGCGTACGGATTGTCCCTGGTCTTGCGCCATTTGATAAAGCTTTGATTATAGCCCTCGTCCTGTGTTGAATAGTCGAATTGTCCTACCACGTTTATAATGTTTTTTTCTGAGGTGTCAGTAAGCCGCATTGACTCACCTCCTACAATTTCTCATACTAATAGTATCATATTTTAAGGGGAACAGTGTTGATATTTTAAAGTATTTTTATGAATAATCAGTTAATTCGATAAAAAATAAAAGGAGATATCTCTTGAACAGAATGATCTTTGCCTCAGCTGCCGCAATGGCGCTGATGTTATCCGCCGGCTGCGCCTCGGGACGTATCCATGAGCGGAGCTATCTTCGCGCTGCCGCAATATCTCGCAGCGGACAGCTGACCTTTTCTTTCTTTAACGATGACGACACCATAATCGGTGTCGGTGACGATATTGACTCAGCAAAGAGCTCAGCAGAGCTCATTGGCGGAAAGCCTGTATTCACAGGCTATACCGAGCTTGTCATCGTTGACGGCGAGGACTCCCTTGAGCTTCTTGACCATATGCTGGAAAGCTGGAGACTTTCGCCCTCATGTACTGTTGTGTACAGCGGCAGCGGAGAGGAGCTTCTCCGTGATTATGATGCCGAGCAGCTTATAGGCATCACCGAGCAGGCTGTGAAGCAGGGGATAGCTCCCGAATGTGACATCATAACCGTGCTTGGCGGACTCTGCCGCAGCGGACAGGCAGAGGTGACGGAGATCCGCGCCGACGGCTCGGCAGGCAGCCGCATTATATTCTAATTCTGGTGGCGGACAACGCCGTATTCGTCGTCAAGCCGATAATATGGACATGAGTAGTTTGTGCCCTGCAAAAAGCGGTACATCTCGTCCTCGTCGAGGTTTATCATACAGACATAACAGTCATAGTCCTCGTCGTAGACGTAGTTGGTACAGGTCTCGCAGTTGGTGGCTTTTTTCTTTTCCATGAGCACTCCTTTCGGGGATCCTTTAGCCTGATGCAGGCATAAGCCCCCACACATAAAACCAATACATTATAACACGAATATAGAGAAAAAGCAATAAAAAGCGCAGATTTCAGGGAATAATTTTTGTTTTGGGGTTTGATAAAAATATAACAACGTTCCTTTTTTTATATATCATGAATACGGTTTACCGCTTTTTCTGCTTGTAAGCCTTTGTTTACCGCAATTTTTGCATTGCCTGCGGGTAATATTGCTATTCCTAAAAAATACCCTCTGCCGCTATTGACACATTGACATAAAACAGATATAATAGTATTAGAGGAACGTTTGACTTTTGTCGGACGCTCCGTGCTGCGGTGCTTAATTCCGCACATTACATGATAATTTTTTAGGAGGTATAATACAATGTCACTGACAAAAAACCCTAACGTATTAAAGTGGGTAGACGAAATGGTAGCTCTCTGCCAGCCTGATAAGGTAGTTTGGATTGACGGCTCTCAGGAGCAGATCGACGCTCTTATCGAAGAGGTAACTTCACTTCCAGATGACAGCTGGGACAAAATGTACAAGCTCAACCCTGAGAAGTACCCGAATTGTCTCTACCACAGAACACGTGCTAACGACGTTGCCCGTGTTGAGGACAGAACTTTCATCTGCTCTAAGGAAAAGAAGGGTGCAGGTCCTACAAACAACTGGATGGCTCCCGATGAGATGAAGGCGCTCCTTACTCCTATGTACAACGGCGTTATGAAGGGCAGAACAATGTACGTTATCCCTTATTCAATGGGACCTATCGGTTCTCCTCTTGCTAAGGTAGGTGTTGAGGTTACTGACTCTATCTATGTTGTTCTCAACATGAACATCATGACACGTATGGGCAAGCAGGCTTTCGAGAATCTCGGTGACACTTCCGACGATTTCGTAAGAGGTCTCCACTCAAAGGCTGACGTTGATCCTGAGAAGAGATACATCGTTCAGTTCCCAGAGGAAAATACAATCTGGTCTATCAACTCTGCTTACGGCGGAAACGTTCTCCTCGGCAAGAAGTGCTTCGCACTCCGTATCGCTTCCTTCCAGGGAAAGAACGAGGCTTGGATGGCTGAGCATATGCTTATCCTCGGCGTTAAGAAGCCTGACGGCGAAGTTAAGTACATCACAGCTGCATTCCCATCTGCCTGCGGTAAGACCAATCTGGCTATGCTTATCCCACCTGAGGGATACAAGAAGGACGGCTATGAGATATTCACAGTCGGCGACGATATTGCTTGGATGAAGCCCGGCAAGGATGGCAGACTCTATGCTATCAACCCTGAGAACGGTTTCTTCGGCGTTGCTCCCGGAACAAACGCTAAGTCAAACTACAACGCTCTCGCTTGCACAAAGAACGGCGCTATCTTCACAAACGTTGCTCTCGACAACAGCGACAACACTGTTTGGTGGGAGAAGCTCAACGATAATCCGCCTAAGGATGCTACAGAGTGGACCGGTATCAAGTGCGACGGTGAGGCTTGGGTAGCTGAGGGCAAGAAGCTTGCTCATCCAAACTCAAGATTCACAGCTCCTGCTAAGAACTGCCCATGCATCTCTCCTGAGTTCAACAACCCAGAGGGTGTACCTGTATCCGCTATCATCTTCGGCGGCAGAAGAGCTACAACAGCTCCTCTCGTATATCAGTCATTCGACTGGACACACGGTACATACATCGGATCTGCTGTATCTTCTGAGACAACTGCTGCTGCTACAGGCGCAGTAGGCGTACTCCGTCACGATCCAATGGCTATGAAGCCATTCATCGGCTACAACGTTGGTGACTACTGGGCACACTGGCTCGAAATGGGCGCAAGACTCGGCAGCAAGGCTCCAAAGATCTTCAACGTAAACTGGTTCAGAACTGACGACGAGGGTAACTTCCTCTGGCCAGGTTACGGCGAGAATATGCGTGTTCTCGACTGGATCATCAAGAGAGTTGAAGGCGAAGTTGACGCTGTTGAGACTCCTATCGGATTCCTTCCAAAGGCTGAGGACATCAACCTCACAGGTATCGAGGACGAAGTAACTCCTTCAGCTCTCGAAGCTCTCCTCACAGTAAATAAGGACGAGTGGAAGAAGGAGATCGCTGAGATGAGAAGATACTATGACGAGGACATCAAGGCTAAGGGCGGTAACATCCCACAGGCTCTCTATGACGAACTCGACATGATCGAAGCTAACCTCAA
>NZ_JAIKXF010000122.1 GCF_024684275.1 Ruminococcus sp. | reverse complement strand
AGATCACTTTATGGAGTTTTCTGATAAGCTGGTGTTGAACACACATCTTGAGGAGAAACCTGCCACTTTTAATGTTAAAAAATGTGTAATCGAAAAGGCAATTGCCGTAACTCATAAAAACTTCGAGCATATCTCACGGTTTCCTTTTATGAGTTTGGCGTTTCTAGAAAGAAACAAGGATTTCATGTACTATGATGACGAGGAAAATATGTATCACTGTATTCTCCTCTATGATATTGATTTTGGTGATGGGATACCTTACAAAAGAAGGTATGGCTGCAATACGTTCAGCTTTTGCAAACGATATTTTTCATGAAGATATGAAAAGTATTTATCAGGAGCAAACTCTTACCCGTGATGAACTGAAAGCACTGTCCGAAGATCAGATGAGTGAAATATTATCTCGGATCGGAAGCGGAGTTGTTGATGAAAGGCTTGTTACAAAGGTCAGAAAATTAAATGCTCAACTGCAAAGCGTCGGCGGAAAGAAGATGTATGGATATCTTCCTAAAGAGATCAAGCAGACAGTAGATGATATATTTTTTCTGTTATCACAGAATGAAGATATTCAAAAGCTGTATGATAAGTGGTGCGAATTTGAAAAGGCTAAGTATAAAATGTACACGCAAAAAGACAAGGAACTTCCAACGCTTGCTGAGAACAAGGAGTTCCGCTCGGTAAAAAATATGATCATAAGAAAAGTCGTAAATATGATTGAGATTCCTGACAGCGAGCTTGAAGATATTCACGATGATATTGAGGAAGATACTGATGTATCTTTCGCTGATGACTATGAGTATGTTGATACTGAAGAAAGCGGCAGCAATTATTATTTCAAATGGTCAGATGGATACAAGTCAGCGTCGAGGATACTCAAATCACAGTACCCGACAGATGATAAAAAAGCGGAGGCGCTCGCTGTTATGAAGTCGGAGGCTGATAAAGGAAATATACTTGCTATTTATGACATGGGTAGGTACAGTACCGATGATGAAACAGCTAAGCGGTATTTTGCAAAGGCACTTGCAGGTTTTATTGATATAGAGCCTAAAGCAAAGAAAATGAGTTCGTACTTTCAATACCGTATCGGCAAGATGTACCTTTACGGATGCGGTACTGAAAAAGCACCTGACATAGCTTTCAAGTGGCTGGAAAAGCCTGCTGTGGCTGATAACAAATATGCACAATATATGCTGGGAAAGATGTATTTTAACGGTGAATACATTCCCGTTGATTATGACAAAGCTGAAAAATATCTGTCGGCAGCATCATCGGCTAATAACCGTCATGCGATATATCAGCTTGCAAAACTATATCTTACACAAGAAAAATATGACGTTATCAAAGCGGTTAAGCTGTTTGAATCTATTGCTGATGATAATTCGTGGGCTTCATATTGGCTTGGAAAGATATATCTTTTCGGAAAAGACGGAATCGCTTCCGACAGGGAAAAAGCTTTGGAATGGCTTACGAAGTCTGCTTCCGAAGGAAACGAGTACGCAGAAAGGCTGATTAATTATGATAACGGTCACAACTATATGATATCAAATACCATTGTCAGTTTACTTGTTGACTTCGGGCGGATCATAGAAGAAGACAACGCTCGAAGCCGAAGAAGAATATCACGCACTGATAAGAAACTTCGTCACCTTATCCAACGCAAGAAACAGGAACTTGGAATTAAAGAGGATGGTTCACAGCAGCAAGATGATAATTATAATATGCAAAAGTATTAAACTGGATTATTGTATTCTCAAATTATCTATTGACTTTTCTCGAAAGATGTGATATATTAGTTTGTGGTTGCTAACGAGATAGGAGTAAATATCATGGTTTTTACCGAAATACAAGCAAAGCTGCTGATAGCGTTCTATCATTCTCCCGATTATTCTCTTCGATATTCTGATTTTGCTAAAGAAAATGAACTCAAGAATTATGAGGTGTGTCGTATCGGTGAGGCATTGAGCGAGATAGGATTGATCGATAGATCAAATCAGCGTAAATTAACACTTACCTCAAGCGGAATAGAAGAAGCTGAGGAAATACTTGCAAAAATCGAAACGGCAACCGCACATCTTAATTATGAAAATGTAAATGCTCCTGATATTCCGGATATCGCTCTCGGAATGGCTGTCAGGTTTCCAAACACATTGTTCGATGCAATGGAGAGGATAGATCAGCATTACAAAATAAAAAGCCTTTTTGAAGCCGATACTACATTCACGGGGCAGCAGTTAAGCAGACGTATCAAAGAAGGCTTCTATATTCTGCCGATAAAGTTTTATAAGCTGGAATTTAATTCTCACACGCCCCATTCCCATCTGGCTATGGCAAATCGTGCCTTCAAGCGTAACTGCGAGATGCGTATCCACAACGGCAGAGGATATATTGTCATCTTTCCACAGACATTGTCGTCTGAGCGCTCCGGCGATCAGAAGCTCATAACTGGCAAACCAGATAATTTTATGTATTGGAACGGCAACTGCTATGTTCCCATGCAGACAGAAAATGACGCTTATAAGATACCTATGGACTGCTTTGAGTTTTCCTATACGGGTGATGAGGTTGCGAGCCGTGTGCTGGAGGGCAACATTGAGATCAGTGCTACCTGTTCAAACAGCGGCATGATAGACAAGGACGGCAATCCCGTAAACATGCGGGCAATGCTGTCTGTAATATTGCATTAGTATAACAAGACCGATACAAAATCGGTCTTGTTTGCTTTTACAAACATTTGTGAAATAACATCTGGATTTATGTTGATTGTATATAATTTTGAATATTTAATTTACAAATTTGCAATCAAAAAATCGGCGTTTTTTGTATAGCAAAAATCAAAGCCTGCCAACAATTACCTTAAAAAATAGAATGATTGCACAAATCGGATTGCATTTTTGCTATTTAAAAAATGATTGACGAACGTCGACAGATGTGCTATGATATAGCCATAAGTTAGCAACCAATAACTTATAATAAAGGTTAAACGTCCGAAGGCGGGACACGCTGTCGGGCATTTAATACAACCCAGCGTCGGCAATAGTCGATGCGAAACGAAAATTCTGCTATGCTCTCTGGCGGAGCGTAACGGAAAGCAACAAAAGCTTTTGTGAGTCGAAAGAGGTCAAGCTGTCCGATCAACGGTGAAATCTCTGAACCAACTGTGCTGGAATCATTTGAAGATGCGCGCAGTCTGATGATGTGAAAAGCACAAAACAAATCTATTACAGAAAGGAATTATTATCATGAAAAAGAACAAGATTCTTGCAGGTCTCTCTGCACTGGTTATGGGCGCAACAATGATGGCTGGTACTGCTATGAGTGCAAGTGCTGCTGATGTGTATACTGATCCTGAAGATGTGACAACTTATGTCGGTGACGGCGGATTTTGCAGTGCATCTTCCGGAAATCAGGCTCCGTTTGGAATGTATGATGGAAGTATTTTAACTCCTGTCACATATGATGAGAGTACTGGCGATGTAGAGTTTGATCTTTGCGTACAGACCTATCAAATCGGCGGATTTATTCCTGTAAAGGGTTATGTTTCCTCGATTGTCGAAACAGGTACTACTGCAAATCTTATTACCAATTTGGACACAAGTTCTTTCTCTTCGTCTACAGCTAACGGCACATACGCTGGCAGTGTCGTGCTGAATGTGAATAAAACATATAACTTGACTGTTACAACTTTATTCGGTAATATTTCAATGCCTAATGTTGAAGTTGTATTCGCAATTACGACTTAACATTAAGACAGCATTTAGATTGAACCTATGAAACTTCTAATCAATTTGTATAGTTGATTTTGAAGTTCATAATATGGTTTTATCAAAGGCACACTTAAGATTGCATAGCTCAGCAGATCAATGATTAGCAAAGCTACGTTTTTTGTTATTTATTTGATCTGCTGAGTTTATGCTTTTTTGAATACAAGATAATTAAGGAGATATTTATGCATAAGCGCTTTATTGCATTGGTTTTATCCGTAGCAACCACGATTACTTCTTTAACTGCGGTTAATGGGCTTACAACAACATTTATGTCCTTTTCTTCTGCCTATGCCGCAGATAATTCGTTATGTTTAGATGATGGAGAGTATATCATTCCGATAAAATATACATCGCTTAGTACTTTTAATAATATCGATCAAAGCAATGGAAACGATGGATGTTATACACATTTATCGCCAAGAGCTATATTGAACATAACTGAGGATAAAACGTATTTGACCCTTGGGGTTGAAAACTGGAGCCTTTACGATGTTTTTGTTCCTGTTAAGCAGTCATATCTATCTGACTCGCAAATGGATTTAAAGTCTTATCCTAATATACTAAAAGAAAAAGTCTCAGATTTACCTAACGTTAACAAGTGTACAAACTGGGTTGATGGTATTGATGATGCGTATATGTGGAGTTCCACAAATGACCCAGCAACTAAGTATGCTGACATATATGTTGACAACGATAAAAATGATAGCACATTAGATGTTGCATATGTAACTTTTGAAATTGAGGATTATAATAACACTGTAAGTATTTTAAGATGGAATAATCAACAGACCAGAAGTGGTGCGATGGGTAAAAAAACCAATTTTGGCTATATTAATCTTATGCTGGATGTAGCCGATTACATTTCAAAAGACGAATTAGTTGCTAATGCTTCTTCGGGGAAAATTGTAGATGCAGATGGTCTTGTAGCAACAGATGTTCAAGAGTGGAATGCAAATTACCTTAGAATTGTTAATTTTACAGGATATAGTAACATAAGAAATTTGACACGTTGTGCTCTTGGAACATTAAACGACGATGGATACAACATAAGATACTATATTAACGAAGAAATTACCAAGCCTGATGTAATGACAACTCCTAACCTCAAAAACCTTAGCGGCTCATATGTAGATTGGCTTTATACTCCAGTTAATACAACTTTCTCTGCGCTCAATTATGGCGAAGATGAAAATGGTGTTTATTATGAAATTAACTATAAAAATGATGAAGAACTTATTTTCGGAAAATATGTATATGTTGATTACGAAAGTAAAGACGATGGAACCGATGGCACATTTGTTCCTGTATTAAGCGCTACAAAACCAACCCCCATCAATTTAAAGTATACAGTAAATGGTGAAGATAAAATTTGGATTGACACAGATTCAACTCGTTTTTATACTGATAAATCAGTGCATTTAAGGGTTGTAGCTGGAGAAGATAATAATTACTATTCTTCTTTCGCTGACTCGCTTGCGTATAAAAAAGAATCAGTAGAAGTATATACCGTTTACTTTGAAGATGAAGATAATAATCCTGTTGAAATAAAAGGTGCAACCACTTTAAATATTAAGTTACCAGATGATTTTAATATGAACGATTATTTTACAGAATACTATTCTGAAAATGGTACAGGTGCTATTGCACATGATTTAAGGTCGAATGAATTTGATTTGGAAAATAAAACATGGTCGATCACTAAAGAGTTCAAAAATGGCTATACGTTTGCACTAATGAAAAACAACAAGACTGCTAATGTAAATGATTTGGAAACAGGCGTTTACAGTATAAATGTTCATCTTAGAAAATATCTTACTACAGCTAACATGTCTATGGCGAATGGAACGGTTGACCACGATGCATATATTGTTGTTGATGAACATGGCAATAAAACATTATATATGAATTTTCATGATATGGCTAAAGATGATGTGGTTGGGCTGTATTTGGGCGATATATTCTGTGATAATATCTCAGAAAAAAATAATGTTTATAAAGATTCAACAAAATATTTGAAATTCCTGACTAATGATGACGGAAGCCTTGCTAATAACTGCGATTATGATGCAATCTCTGAATGGGGATGTGTTGAAAGAGCTGTTATTTCACTTCGTGATGAATCATATTCTAATGAATCAAATTCTTATATAGTTGCAATTGCTTCACCTATGATGGCTGCAATTTCTGGCACAGAATTTGAAAATTGTGGTGTCGATGAATTACAAGCAGAATTGATTTTTTTCAATCCTGTTCTTAAAGAGAATATGAATGAAAATGATGTGAAAGCTCTATTTTCATATGATATAAGTGCCCTCACAAGACAGGTTGAGCTTGCAAAGCTGAAAATTGCAAGCAAAAAGAGCTTTTCTACAGATTCAATTGCAAAAGTCCAGAAAGCATATGATGCAGTGCTTGATGCTTTCGACGGTACATACGATCCGCTGAATAAAGCTGAGATCTCTGCTGATAAGCTGGAGGAACTCGGAACAAACCTTGAAAATGCAATCAAGGCTCTTGACGGCATCACTGTTGCAGGTTACAATGCACAGCTTGATAAGGACGTAACATTCGATTTCTACCTCAGCATGAATAAGAACAACCTTGAAGCAGCACAGGACGGAGATCTTACAGCTAATATCACAAAGGCTGACGGCTCAACAGAGACTGTCGAAGTCGGTGAAGACGGAAAGATCGAGTTCAATGTTGCTCCGAAGGAGATCGGACAGACACTGAAAGTGAAGATCGGTTCTTATGAGTTTACATACTCAGTTCAGGAGTATCTTGAAAAGCTGATCTGGTATGCAGAGAATCCGACCGAAGGCGTTGAAGTTTCCGATAAGGACGCTGCAATCGCAAAGTCCCTGCTTGTTTACGGCGGTTATGCACAGGAATACTTTGTAAAGAAGGATGCAGAAGCTAATGCTTATGTTGACACAGAACGTGCATATGCAAATGTTGACAATACTCTGCCGGAAACTGCTGATAATGCAACAACATTTACTGTACCTCAGCTTGGCGATAACATCAAGTATTATGGTGCTGCAGTTGTATTTGATTATACTACCGATATCAGACTTTACTTCACTGTAGATGATGCAATTGAGAATCACAGCTTCGCAGTGAACGATAAGGCTGTAGATGCCGTTGCTGTTGACGGTGGCTACTATATCGCAATCGAGAACATTTATGCAAATCAGCTTGGTAATCCGTTTAAGATTACTGTGGACGGTACAGATTTCCAGTACGGGGTTTACAATTACATTGCCGCTGCTTTGAATGCGACTGAGGTCAAGAGTGGAGCGCTCAATGAATTGCAGGCACTTGTAAAGGCGCTGTATCAGTACGCAGAGCTTACTAAGACTACAGCTTAATGAAGGAGGCGTTTTGAATGAAGGATGTTTACATCACACCTGAAACTGAGGTAATCCGTTTCGAGAGCGAGGATGTTATCACAACCAGCGGTATCGGCGACGATACTAATGGTAATATCGGTGATATCATCAAAGGCTAATTATGAATAATCAGATGGGGCAGGCAGAATGTCTTTTGTCTGCCCTATCGTCATGAAAAGGAGAAATGTAAAAATGAAACTTAAGATTATGGCAATGGCACTTGCCGCCGGACTTACAGTTACTGCACTCCCCGGTTTCATTCCGCAGAATCACGCTAATGTAGGCCTTGTTGCTGAGGCAGCAAGTGTAAAGGAATGCTATGTTCCTGTAACGCTTCAGAAGTTTGACAATCCTGACGACAAATCAATGGGAAATGCAGCTCTTATTCAGATGGGTAAAGTTGTTGTAGACAGCGAGGGTAAAGCAACCCTTCAGCTTTCTTTTCAGTCTTTGACTTACTCTGGACAGACAGGCTATATGGGATTTTTCAGGTCTGTAGATGCTGATGGTGAGATAATTCCTGCAACAGTTCTTGAAGAATACACAGGCTTTACTGACATTTATAATGATATGACATCAGCAAAGTTCGATAAGAAGCTCTATAACTCTAAAACAAAAACAGCGTGGTATCCCAAGACTGTATCAATTCCTGTAAATGCTGTATATGATAACGCAGGCAATGTGATCGGTATTGACACAGATCGTATCAAGGTTCAGGTATATGTACCTGTTATGGAAGCTATTTCTGCTGGAACAGGCACGCAGTTTGCGTATCTTGATGTAAAGAATGGTCTTTTTACCGGCAGTCAGGTCGTTCTTGACGGCAGCATTAAAATGAACACCTATTTCAATATCAGTGATTCATTTGTCGCAGATACAAATGCAAAGATCGAGGTTAGCACTCCTGACGGAAGAAAGGATACTTTCCCCATCAACAAAGCTGTTAAAGGGTCTGATGCAAATCAGTATTATGTTACAACTAAAATTCCGGCAAAGGATATGACTACAAACCTGACTTGCTCACTGATAGATGGAAACGGCAATGCAGTGGATACATTTACAACAAATCTTCAGGATTATGCTCAGAAAGTAATTGCATCTGATGCAGCGTATGAGACAAAGATTCTGACAGCGGAACTTCTGAACTACGGTTCAAGAGCACAGGTTTACTTCAGCTATAATTACGATGGCAATGACGAGACCCTCGCAAATTATGTTCTTTCTCCTCTTTTAATGGATACTTATGAAGAAGTTGAAGCATCTGATCTTGCTCAGTACACTTATTCAGAAAGTGGCAATATGAAAGATATGTCATATTACGGTACTACATTATCATTCCTCTCTGAGATCACAATGCGTCACTACTTCAAGCTGGGTAGTGGTGATATTAAGAATCACACATTTAAGATAGGCAATACCACATTGACACCAAAGTTCGATGCTGGTAATAATGCATATTATGTAGATATTACTGGCATTTCTGCCAAAGACCTTGACACTGAATATGCTTTGACAGTTGATGGAACATATACACTTAAATATAGTGCGCTGGATTACTGCAATGCTGTTGTAAAGGCTGATAAAACAGCATCAGCAGAAAAGGTAAAAAGCAAGAGCAAGAATCTTGTAAAAGCACTCTTTAAGTACTGGCAGGCTGCTGAAAATGTTTAATTGAAAATAAGGCATCTATACTGGACGTGCGGAGTATTTTTCCGCCCGTCCGGTATAACTGCTATTTCAAAGGTTGGATAAAAAACACATAATAGTGTGTTTCTTATCGAATCTATGAAAATCAGAAAGGTTGATATAGATGAAAAAAATATTATTGATGTTTTCTGTATGTGCGATAATGCTGACAGGATGCAACAACGGATCTTCTAATGACAAAAATGCAACTGAGCATGAAACTACTGTTTCGTATAGTACTGAGACTACCAGCCATACTTCTGCAACTACTGAGACAACATTATTGACTTCAGTTAGCACACATGAAAAAAAGCGTGATGTAGATACAACTACCACAACTGCTGTGAAACAAACAGAAACACCTTCCTCAAAAACTGATGATCAAACAAAACACGATACAGAATCGGAAGAAGATGCTTCAAAAAAAGAAAATGCAAGTGAAGAAAAACATTCACAGAATAATGGCTCCTCCTCTGAGCAGGAAGATATTCCTGAAAGAGATAGAACTAATAGTGAAGGTGATTTAATTTATGAGCCGGAGGGAGCATCTGAAGAACAGGAAGCTACAGATAATACCACTGAAGAATTTCATATTGTAACAGAAGCTCCGATCGAACTGCCGTTTATTCCGGCAGGGTAAGGAGAATCCATGATAAAATCGTATAAAATAGCAGATACAGCCTTTGCAATAGATTCATTATATGAAGAAGTACATGAGCTTTGTAAAGAGTATCAGTGTGACGAACCGATAGAATTTACTATAAAAACAACGAAATCAGATATTGATTATGAACGGCAGCGTTCGGCACAGACCGATGTGAAGGAAGGACATCCGATCAGGGATTTCCCGGATTCCTACCTTGAAACACTATCGGTCTATCGTCATTTATGTGAACGGCTCATTGATAAGGGCATTCTGCTGTTTCATGGCTCTGTCATTGCTGAAGACGGCGTTGCTTACCTGTTCACGGCGAAATCTGGCACAGGAAAATCTACTCATACTCGCCTTTGGCGTGAGCATTTCGGTGAACGTGCTGTCATGATAAATGATGATAAGCCGCTTTTGAAAATAGCGGACAGCGGTGTGACTGTCTACGGTACGCCCTATGACGGAAAGCACCGTATCAGTACCAATACATCTGCTCCCCTGAAAGCAATCTGTATGCTGTATCGGGGTGAAGAAAACCAGATCAGGCAAGTGACGAAATCAGAAGCATACCCTATGCTCTTACAGCAGACACACAGACCGATGAACGGAGCAAAAATGCAGACGGTGTTCACGCTTTTGGATAAAATGTGTGAGCATCTGAAAATATACCATTTAGATTGTAATATGGATCCCGATGCGGCGATCATCGCCTATCAGGGAATGAATACGGAGGAATCAAAATGAAACTGAAAAAAGAATTTATTACCCACATGGACGGCGACCAGCAGATGATGGTCGATACTTCTGCAAAATTCAGCGGACTTCTCCGC
>NZ_JAIKXF010000087.1 GCF_024684275.1 Ruminococcus sp. | reverse complement strand
GGGACTTTCTATTGCCGACAGTATAATCAAGGAACATAACGGGAAAATATGGGCTGAAAGTTCAGGCGGATATAATGCTTTCTTTGTTTCCTTGCCGTTATAGTGTATTTGAGATCTATAGCCTACTGGCACACTCGCTTTCCGTTCCGCATAAGTTGATATTATGATTATGGCGCGCGCCGAAATCAGTGGATACCCTAATGGAACTGAATAACAGACAAAGAACTGAGATTTGCTCACACAAGCACTTCTCAGGTCACTTCTTTTCAGACGGTTAGTTTTTCCGCTCCGTAAGCTCGGACGGCTGTGAGGGGCATTTCCGTTCGCCAGAGGCATAGCAAGAGCGAGCTGCCGAAAAACAACTCGCCCTGCTGATTATTCGTCCTCATCGCTGCACTCGTCAAGTCCGTGAAGTAGCTGAATGTATACGCACTCTGCTCGGTCACGCTCCTCGCCCTCGATTGTCATCATAAGTTCAAGGAAATATGCCTTTGCTTCCTCATATCAGCTGATGTGAAGTCTGTCTTGTCTGTGTGAGCAAGTTCAGCGATCTTTTCAACAGTATCCTTGATCATGTCGTGAAGTTTCAGTTCGGGTTTGGAAGTCTGGTACCTTTCGTAGATCGACTTAGCATTTGGCACGAACATGGAAAGACGAGGATAATCAAATCCTTCCGCTTCGATGAGCAGTCCGTCTTCGCCGTACTCGTCAAGAAGCATTATGCAATGATAGGCATTCTTGTCCTCGTACATAAGGTCCCTGGCGGCAGTTATCGCCTCATGCTCCTGATATGGATTGGCTTTCAGTCTTTCAAAGTCGGAGTGAGGAAGGAATACCCATTTCTCGACCTCACATCGTTTGGTGTTGTGATCGGAAGCCTTGTGTATCAGTTTACCGTTCATGTAGAATTTGTTCATCTGATTCCTCCTGACATGATTATACCATAGACAGCAGGCGTGATCTGCTTTCTATGTATCTGGCGGAGAGCCTCCGCTGGCTTTTTCGCGTCATAATTGTTCTGTAATCGCAACTTATATTCCGCGCAGGAGAATTATACTGTTCGACCGCTTCACACACCGCACAAATCGTTCACAGCGGCTTTTGCTGATCTCGGTGGTGTAGTTTTCTAATCTGCCACCGATGCCGACAAAAACGGCTCACAAATTGCTGATGGTTTTTCTATCACTTGGTTTTTGGGAAAACAAAAAAGGACTCGATTCCAGTGTTTTCATATTTCGTGAAAACCACTAAAACCGAGTCCGAAACTTTGTATACTATTTTTGGACGACAAAATCGAAACTTGCCTGTATTTCGACCTTTGGATGGGACTGAATTTGCTCTTTTGAGAGTTCAAGTCCTTACACATGGCTAAAACAGCCCAATGTCATCTATGAAAATCGAAGTAAAATTTTCGAGATTTGGGTAGCAAAAAAGCCCGATATTTCAGGCTTTTTGGGGCATGTCATCAATTTAGTCATGACGATATGGTTGGGGTGGAAGGATTTGAACCCTCGAAATAACGGAGTCAGAGTCCGCTGCCTTACCACTTGGCGACACCCCAATATACGTACTGAATTATTCAGCTTTATTATTATACCACTGAAAATGAAACTTGTCAATAGGAAATATAAAAATTTATCATTTAACTATATAAACCGCAAAAAATCCTCATAAGGTATGGATTTCTGCGTATTTATCACATTTTCTGCCTTTTTCCTGTAATGCCTTGCTCATAGAGTCTCTCGTCGAGAAGCTCCTCTGTTTTGTTGTCTGGTGTCGGATCTGCTGCCGAGTCAGGTCTTATAGATATGGAGCTCAGAGATTGCCTTTGTGATCGCCGTATCAATAAAAAGCAAAAAAAATTCACATCAGGTCTTTTCAAGTATAATCAAATGTGCTATAATATAATCAAGGGCATCTGTAAAAAACCATTTTTGAGAAAAAACAGCTATGCACGATATATGCTGCGTCAAACTCCATCGGAGTGCGTCAGTACGCCTTCGGGAGCTTTCCGAGCCTCTGCCGCACCTATCTGGTTTTCCCTTAACCGAATAGGTTTTTAGAGATACCCTTAATGTAAACTCAATAAACCGCATTTTGCAAGCGCAAATCCTGTCTGATTCGAGGGATCTGCGCATCATATTTCTTTATGTGAATCTCATTTTGAACTGTCGGGTTGAGCAGACATTAATTAATAATTAGTATGAATTATATTGGGTATATCATGGATATGCTCTTTTAAATCAGTATAAATGGAGATCTTGTTATGGATATTAAAAATTACAATTCGGCAAAGCAGGCGGCACTGAAAAGATATTTCAGCCGTATGAATGAAATGCAGCAGGAGGCTGTATTCACTGTGAACGGACCTGTTCTTGTACTGGCAGGCGCAGGCAGCGGAAAGACTACGGTCATCGTAAACCGCATCGCTAATATGATAAATTTCGGAAATGCTTATTTTGATACTGCCCGTGAGGGAAGTGCCGAGGATATTGCCTTTCTTAATGACTATGCCGAGGGAAAGACAGATGATTTCGACACCCTCAGAGATATTGTTGCAGTCGATCCTGTCCGTCCGTGGAACATACTGGCTATAACCTTTACGAATAAGGCGGCAGGGGAGCTCAAGGAGAGACTTTCAGCTATGCTGGGCGATGAGGCTATGAACATTCACGCCTCTACATTCCACTCAGCCTGCGTAAGGATACTCAGAAGCGAGATAGAAGCTCTCGGCTATGGCAGAGATTTTACAATTTACGATTCCGACGACAGTCAGCGCATGATAAAGAACGTAATGGGCGATCTGGACGTTTCCGAGAAGCAGCTTGCACCAAAGGCAGTTCTCAGCGATATAAGCTTTGCAAAGGACAAGATGATAAGCCCTGCTGAGCTCCGCGCAGACGCAGGTCAGGACTACCGCAAGAAAATGGTGGCTAAGCTCTATGCCCTCTATCAGGAGAGAATGAGAGCCGCAAACGCCCTTGATTTCGATGATATACTGGTGCTGACGGTCGAGCTGTTCGAGCAGTTCCCCGAGGTGCTGGAGAAGTATCGCAGCCGCTTCAAGTACATAATGGTGGACGAGTATCAGGATACGAACCACGTACAGTTCAGACTGGTATCGCTTCTTTCCGAGGGACACAAGAACCTTTGCGTAGTCGGAGATGACGACCAGAGCATATATAAGTTCCGCGGCGCGAATATCGAAAATATCCTCGGCTTTGAGGAGCAGTTCGAGGGCGCAAAGGTTATAAGACTGGAGCAGAATTACCGCTCTACACATACTATCCTTGACGCGGCGAACTCCGTTATAAGCCACAATAACGGCAGAAAGCCCAAGACTCTCTGGACTTCGGGAGAAAAGGGCGACAAGGTCTACTGGTACAAGGCGATAGACGAGACAGATGAGGCTAAATTCGTGGCGGATACTATCCTCGAAAAATACAAGGAGACAGGACGCTATTCCGACAGCGCTGTTCTCTACCGCATGAATGCGCAGTCAAACTCTATCGAGCGTATGCTGGTAAGGTGCGGAATACCCTACAGGGTATACGGCGGTATGCGATTCTATGACCGCAAGGAGATAAAGGACGTTACCTCTTATCTCAGCTTTATAAACAACCACAATGATATGCTCCGCTTCAGACGTATAATCAACGAGCCAAAGCGCGGTATCGGTGACTCTACACTGACTGTTATCGAGGACATCAGCCGCGACCTAAAGCTTTCACCGTTTGATGTGCTGAAAAACTGTGAGGAGTATGCTCCGCTGTCAAAAAAGGTCACAGCGCTGAAAAATGCATATCAGATGTTTGAATATCTCACCGAGAAGTCAGAGGAACTTCCTCTTGATGAATTCCTCGATGTGCTCCTTGATAAGACAGGGTATCTTGACAGCTTAAAGACTCTTGAAAATGCCGATACCAAAATAGAGAACGTACAGGAGCTTCGCACATCTATGGTTCAGTACATGGAGCAGGCAGATGAGCCTTCACTCAGCGGATTCCTGGAGGAGGTCGCTCTCTATACCGAGGCTGACCGCGATGACGGCAGCGGCGACAAGGTAACTCTGATGACTATACACTCCGCAAAGGGACTGGAATACGAGAATATCTTCGTTATCGGCATGGACGACGGTATCTTCCCCAGCGCCCGTTCGTTTGACAGCGAGGACGACATGGAGGAGGAAAGACGCCTTGCATACGTTGCTATAACCCGTGCAAAGAAGCGTCTCTACCTCACCAATGCAAGACAGCGTATGCTCTTCGGACAGACTCAGCATAACGTTACATCGCGATTTATGAAAGAGATAGGCAGCGAGCTTGTCGAAAAGCACGACAACGCCGCAGCTATGAAGCAGCAGCTTGAGGCTGAGGATAAGTCCGTTACCGAGGTCCGCTCTGCAACACTTCAGCAGCAGCTTGCAAGAAGCAAGAAAACATCATCAGCCGCTACGAAGGAGGCTGTTGCATATACAGCAGGCGAAAAGGTATCCCACAGCATATTCGGCGAGGGCGTTATAGTCTCGGTAAAGCCAATGGCTAACGATTCTATGCTTGAGATAGCCTTCGACAAGGTCGGCACCAAGAAGATAATGGCGAATTACGCAAAGCTCAAAAAGCTCTGATAAGCTCTTTACGGAAAGAGGAAAACTACAATGAGAAAGACTAAGATAGTTTGTACCATAGGTCCTGCAACAGACGATGAAAATATCATGCGTGAGCTCATGCTGGCAGGCATGAATGTAGCTCGTTTCAACTTCTCACACGGAGACTATGAGACTCACGAAAAGCGTTTCCGTGTTATCGAAAGGCTCAGAAAGGAGCTCGACCTGCCGGTTGCGACTCTTCTCGACACAAAGGGACCTGAGATAAGACTGGGAAAATTCGTTGACGACAAGCCTGTTGAGATACATGACGGCGATACCTATACCCTGACCACCGAGGACGTGCTCTGTGATGACAAGGTGGGAAGCATAAGCTTCAAGAAGCTTCCCCGTGACGTCAGCATGGGTACAAGGATACTCATAAATGACGGAGTTATCGAGCTTCTTGCAGAAAAGGTAACTACCACGGAGATAGTCTGCCGTGTGGTTCACGGCGGAACTCTTTCCAACAACAAGGGCATAAATGTCCCCGGAGTAAAGCTCTCTATGCCGTATCTCAGCGAAAGAGATATGGACGACCTTGAATTCGGCTCAAAAATGGGCTTTGATTTCATTGCTGCAAGCTTTGTCCGTACCGCAGCGGACATAAACTACCTGAGAAAATTCACTCAGAGCCTCGGCTGGTTCGATGTAAGGATAATCGCCAAGATAGAGAACACCGACGGCGTTGAGAATATCGACGAGATACTTGAAGCCGCAGACGGTATCATGGTTGCCCGCGGAGATATGGGCGTTGAGATACCCTTCGAGCAGATACCTGCTATCCAGAAGTCTCTTATTAAGAAGGGCTACAACGCAGGCAAGCAGGTCATTACTGCCACACAGATGCTTGAATCAATGATAACCAATCCACGTCCTACCCGTGCGGAGATAACCGACGTTGCAAATGCTCTCTATGACGGCACCAGTGCTATCATGTTATCAGGCGAGACTGCCGCAGGAGCTTTCCCTGTGGAAGCCGTAAAGACTATGGCTCTCATTGCCGAGACTACTGAGAACAATATCAACTATAAAGCACGTTTCGCATCAAGAAGCTCCGAGCAGAACGGAAGTGTTGCCGAGGCTATTGCTCATGCGACTGTGACTACTGCCCACGACCTCAACGCAAAGGCAATAATCACTGTATCTCTCGGCGGACAGACTGCGAGACTTATCTCAAAGTATCGTCCCAGCTGTCCTATTATCAGCTGCACTATGAGCGAGGTGGTATGCCGCCAGATGAATATGAGCTGGGGAGTTATACCATTTATAATAGATGAAAAGACCAACACCGACGACCTCTTTGCCGCAGCTGTTGAGGCTGCCGAGTCTCACCGACTCGTTGAGGACGGCGACCTTGTGGCTATCACCGCAGGCGTACCTCTCGGTATATCAGGTACTACCAACCTTATGAAGGTCGAAAGAATAGGAAAATGAACAGGGAGCTCAGTAAAAAGATAAGAAGAGCGGAGTTCTTTTCGGGACTTGCCCTGACTATTGTCTTAGGTCTGGCGATATTAATAGGCACACTGATCTTTCGGAAGCTTTGGATGTCCTTTAAAATGGCGGCGCTGCTGCTCATAGCAGTAATGTTCCTCATGGGCAGACACCGTGACCGCAGCATGAGCTATTATATGGCTTCGGCGTTTTCCATTATTGCCATATCCCAAGCCTATGAGCTCTACAGTGACTTAACTCTTATTTTAGATTTGAAGCCGGATGAAACGGAATATTTCCTGCGGTCGGCAGTTGTTGGAATGATAAGTTCAGCCGTTTCATTTGCCGCTGCAATTATGTGCGCACTGATATACATGGGCATGATATCAATTATGCGCCGCAGAACGCTGATGATATTTCTGTATGTGTTCATAGCTGCCTGTATACTGCCATTTGCTGTTGACGGCGGCAATTTACTGTCAGAGCTGACGCTGCTGCTTTCTCTGTGCTTTGCAAACGAAAACGTCAGCACCGAGAAAAAGCTCGGTAAAATCGGAAGGCTCAGTATAACCTTCTTTCCGATAGCTGTTATTGCAGCCGCAGGTCTTATGGCTGTAGGGACATTGGCGCCTATTGTCGGATTTTCAGACGGAACGGGCGAAAATATGGAAAAAATCGCGGTGATCGGTACTGCTTTCATTGCATCAGGAATAATAGCCCTTGTAATTATGGTGCTTCTGTTTCCACTTTTTCTGCTGGATAAGCAATTTCCGTATGATATGCAAAGGATAAACTCAAATGATACATAATACTTCAAAACGCAGCAGGATACTTGAAATAATCATCGCATTTCTCCTTATAAGACCGACATTGCTGACTATTTTCAGCTTTTATTCACTTGATGGCGACGATGTAAGGAGAATGATACTGAATCAGGCACTATATGGGCTTTTGGTAACTGTTCCGCCTGCGATACTCATAATACCGCGGAAATACGACCGTGCATGGTCAAAGCTTCTTATAGGAGTTTCCCTTGCGGCGAATTTCTTCACAAGCGACGGCTTGCGCTATATCACGGACTTCGGCTTATTTGTGCAAAGGATCCGCTATGGTCTGGACATTTTTGCAGCAAATATTGGCGCTTTGATGCTGTTTCTGCTGAGTATAGCTTCGGCTATAGTGGTTCTTCTGATGATGTTCGGCGTAATAAAATGGCAGGACAGAAAAACTCTGCTTATCTGCCTTTATATAATTGCAGGTCTTGCGGCATTGGCAGCTTTGGTTTCACGTCAGAGGTCGGTAATTACCATGACTCTGCTGCTTATGATATGCTTTATGCACGAAACTCAGGAAAAGACTGATGTAAAAGCCGTTATCGGCTGGATAGGTGCTTTTGTGGGAGCAATATCCGATATTTTCTTTGATTACAGGCTCAATAATATGACTTCTTCCATCGACACTGATTCGGGTTTGCTTGGTTATCTTCAGAGCGTACAGTTCGGGACCGGGCTTATCACTTTCAGGACTATCGCTTATGCAGCGGCAATGGCGCTTATCCCACTTATAATTTTTGAGCGCAAAGAGCCTCTTGAAAGAGCAGCTGCTGCTCCCGATACCGATGAGGAATACGCAGATGACGACGATAACGACTGAACGCCTTATCCTCCGACCTCTCACACTTGACGACGCAGAAGCGGCTTTTGAATGGACAGGCGACGCGAGAGTTGCAAGATACATGATATACTCAACTCACGAGAGCGTTGAGACCACTAAGGAATGGCTCAGAAGCATAAAGCCCTCTGAGAATGTTTTCGGCTTTGTGCGAAAGAGCGATAATAAGCTCATAGGCTCAGGCGGAATAAGACTACTTGAGGACGGCTTCTGGGAGTTCGGATATAACTTCAGACACGACTGCTGGGGACAGGGCTATGCTACAGAGGCTTCAAGGGCTATGATAGGATATGTAAGAAGCTGCCGCGGAAATATCCGTCTGAGGTCTGAATGTGCCGTTGAGAATACAGCCTCTGCACACGTAATAGAAAAGTGCGGACTTGTGTTCAAGGAATACGGCGAATACACAAGCTATGACGGAAAAAAGACTTTTAAAGCTAAAATTTACGAAAGCAGGTAATTATTATGATAAAACACATTGTTATGTTCAAATTAAAGGAAGCTGACGGCAGAAGCGAATACGAAAACGCTCTTGAAGCTCAGAAGCGCTTCGACAGCGTCATCGCTAATGTCAAGGAGCTTAAAAAGGGCGAGGTTGTCATCAACTCAAAGGACGCTCCCGAGAGCAATTACACTATCTCACTTCTCTGCGACTTTGACAGCATTGACGACCTCAATGCATATCAGGTACACCCTGCACACCTTGAATTCGGTAAATTCATCGGCAGTGTAAAGACCGACAGGGCTTGTATCGACTACGAATACTGATATATTTTCTCCCGTCATGCGGCGGGAGAATTATATATATATCTATATCCGTCAGGAGGAAGAAAACATGGTAAACGTAAAAGGCAAATGGGCGCTCATTACGGGCGCAAGCCGTGGTATCGGATATCTTTCCGCAATATTCATGGCTAAGCAGGGGTGCAATCTTGTTCTCCACAGCAGAACAGAGGAGCACTGCGCAAAGGTTCTCAGCGAGGTTAAGGCGCTGGGAGTTGACGCTTACATTGTGACAGCAGAGCTTTCAGACATGGAACAGGTTGAGAAAATGTGCAGAGCTATTGATGAGAGAGGGACAAAGCTCGACATTATCCTCAACAATGCAGGACTTCAGATAGCATACAGAACAGATTATCTGGCAACTCCCGCATCGGATTATGACATAAGCTTCAGGATAAACACTACAGCACCTATGATGATATGCTATCATTTCCTTCCGGGAATGAAGGAGAGAGGCTTCGGACGCATAGTGAATACTACGAGCGGCATCGACCTTGAACCCGAGCAGGCAGGCTATTCCGCAGCAAAGGCAGCTCTCAACAAGATAACACGTGACCTCGGCAAGAATTACGAGGGAACTGACGTAACTCTGAGCCTTACAGATCCGGGCTGGTGCAGAACAGATCTTGGCGGACCTAATGCGCCTAATTCTCCTGAGAGCGCTCTTCCCGGCGTACTTGTGGGAGCTTTCATCGACGATAAGAAGTGCGGACGTATCTTCTCAGCACAGGAGTTTACGGGCATGACACTTGAAGACGCCGCTGCAAAGGCTGAAAAGCAGGCAGGAGTGTATTAAAACATACAGGGCGGCACTGCCGCCCTGATAACATTATTCAAAGGAGAAACCATGAACATCGAAGAATGTATGAGCTTTATAAACTCCTATACCAAGTCAGGGGGCAGGATAACCGACCTCTCCCGTGCGAGGGAGCTTATGAAGCGTGTGGGCGATCCGCAGGAGCGGTTGAAGTTCGTTCATATCGCAGGCACAAACGGAAAGGGCTCTACCCTTGAATATATCGGCAGAGCGCTCCAGCTTTCGGGCTATAGGACGGGAAAGTTCACCTCGCCCTTTGTGCTGAGATATACGGACAGGATACGCATAAACGACGACGAGATAGACGATAATTCCCTCTGCGAGCTTGCTGAGTTCGTAAAGGAGCGCGTTGACGACAAAGCTTATTCCCAGTTCGAGATAACAATGGCAATAGCACTGCTGTGGTTCGAGCGTGAGAAATGTGATATAGTCGTGCTTGAAACGGGCATAGGCGGAACTCTTGACTCCACAAATGTTATACCGCCGCCACTTCTGTCGGTCATAACGTCCATATCTCTTGACCATACGGCACTTCTCGGCGATACGGTAGAGGAGATAGCCTCCCACAAGGCAGGCATTATAAAGAGCGGCTCGGCTGTGGTGCTTTCCGACGACAATCCCGACAGCGTCAAGGAGCTTGTCCGTGAGACCGCCGAAAAAGTCGGTGCGGAGCTTGTACCTCTTGAGCCTGTTATACCTGCGGCAGACGGCGGACTCTTCTCGCCGTTTATCTACAGGGGATTAAAGCTTACCCCTGCAATGGCAGGCATACACCAGAAGTACAACGCACAGACAGCCATAACTGCCTGCATATATCTTCGTGACAAGGGCTTTTCCGTAAGCGACAGCGCACTGATAGAGGCTGTTGAGACTACACAGGTCAAGGCGCGTGTGCAGTACATAGACGGCGAGCCTCCTGTTATCGTGGACGGCGGTCATAATCCATCGGGGGTGAATATGCTGTCACTTATGCTGATGTATCTCAGCACGAGAGGGAAGAAGATATACACGGTCATGGGTATGGTGGACTCAAAGGACTATATCGACTGTGTAAAGACTATCTCGGGACTTTCTGACAAGCTTTTTGCGGTGGACGGATTTGCTCCCAATGCTGTTCCTGCGGAGACTATCGCGGATATTGCTTCATTCCGTACAGAGGCGGAGTTCGGCAGTCTTGCAGAGTGCGCTGAAAAGGCAAAGGAGCTTGCCCGTGAAAACAACGGCGTGGCAGTTATATGCGGTTCGCTTTATCTTGCCAGCGAATATTTAAATCATAATTTAACGCCTTTGGCGTCCCGAAAAATTGGTATTGTAGGGGCGAACATTGTTCGCCCGTGTCAAAATTGATGTGTATGTTTGCGGGCGCACATTGTGCGCCCCTACATCATTAAATTTTGATTTAAACGAGAGGTGACATAATGAAGAAAATAAAGGTTTATTCAGGGATAGAGACACTGCCGAAGGGGAGAGCTTCGGATAATATCACAGAGGGCTGTATAGTCCTTGAGGGCGGAGCATTCCGCGGAGTCTATACCTCGGGAGTCCTTGACGCTCTCATGGAGGAGGACATAAATATGCGCTGTACTGTGGGCGTTTCCGCAGGAGCACTAAACGGTGTAAATTACGTTTCGGGGCAGATAGGGCGCTCAGGCAGGATAAATCTCCGCTACCGCCATGACAGCCGTTATGTAGGTCCTAAGGCTATCCGCAGGAACAAGGGGATAATCGGCTTTGATTTCGTGTTCGGAGATATGGCTAAGGTGCCTCCCCTTGACAAGAAGTGCTTTATGGACAATTCAAGGCAGTTCTATGCAGTGGTCACAGACCTGAAAACCGGAAAGACGGAGTATATGGAAAAGAACTCAGGGCTTCCTCCGCTGAGGGCTGTACGCGCGTCAGCCTCTATGCCATTTGTGTCAAAGCCTGTCATTATAAACGGCAGACCATACCTTGACGGCGGGTGCAGCTGCAAGATACCTTATCAGTTCGCCATAGACAAGGGCTTTGATAAGATAATCGTCATAAAGACCAGACACGGGGACTTCCGCAAGAGCGTAAGCGACAGGAAGCTCCGCGCAGAGAACGTGGTATACCGCAATTATCCCGAATTTGCAAGGGCGCTCATCAACAGCAATGCCAACTATAACCGACAGTGTGACGAGCTGGAAAGGCTTGCTGCCGAGGGACGAATATTCCTTATCGCTCCGTCGGAAAATATCGGTGTAAGCCGCCTTGATGGCGATATGGAAAAGCTGGGACACATTTATAATATGGGATACAGCGACGCTAAGAAAGAGCTGGAAAGGCTCCGTGAGTACCTTAAATAACCAATATTATCGGGGCGATGTGAGCATCGCCCTCCTTTTATTCACTAACATTACAAAACTGTAAGGTTGTGTAATGTTAAAAATACGACAGAAGTACCTGCATGATGTATAATAAGATCATGGAAAGGGAGAAAGGCTCCCGAAAACAAACACCGAAAGGAAATGATCTTATGAAAAAGCTTACATCAAAAATAATCAGAACACTCTGCACTATCAGTACTATAGCAATTATTCCTGTAGCCATTTTAGAGATATACGAAATAATAAGCGGCACAGCAGCTGTTGATCCACACCTCGGAAACCTGACAGAAGGAATTTTCTGGAGCTTATTTGCAGTATCCCAGCTGTGCAATTGGTACATCTGCAAACACAATAGAGAAAAGGCAGCATTATAAGGAGATAATATCATGTCATTACTCAGATTACAGAACGTTGAAAAATACTACGGAAGCAGATCAAGCCTTACAAAGGCAGTTGACGATATCTCGTTCAATGTGGAGAATGGCGAGTTCACAGCTATTATGGGAGCTTCGGGAAGCGGCAAGACCACGCTTCTCAACTGCATATCCACCATTGACCGCGTTACCGCAGGTCACATAATGCTTGAGGAGCAGGACATCACACAGCTGAAGGGCAAGGAGCTTAACAAGTTCCGCCGTGACAAGCTGGGATTCATCTTTCAGGACTTCAACCTTATGGATACCCTTACAGCCTATGAGAATATCGCTCTTGCGCTTTCTATTCAGAAGCGCTCTGCAAAGGACATAGACAAGGCTGTAAAGACTGTGGCAGAACAGCTCGGTATAACAGATGTGCTCAGCAAGTATCCCTATGAGATGTCAGGCGGACAAAAGCAGAGAGTTGCCTCTGCAAGAGCTATCGTTACATCTCCTAAGCTTGTACTCGCTGACGAGCCGACAGGCGCACTGGATTCAAAGTCGGCAAAAATGCTTCTTGAGCGCTTTAACTACCTCAACCATGAGTGCGGTGCAACTATTATAATGGTAACTCACGATTCCTTTACCGCAAGCTATGCCTCGAGAGTCCTCTTTATCAAGGACGGCAAGGTCTTCAACGAGATAAACCGAGGCGGAGACAGCCGCAAGCAGTTCTTTGACAAGATAATCAATGTGGTTACACTGCTCGGAGGTGACGTCAGCGATGCTCTTTAAGATATCCCTCAGCAATATCCGCAAAAGTATCAAGGACTATGCGGTGTACTTTTTCACCCTTGTTCTCGGAGTTGCTGTATTCTATGTTTTCAACGCCATAGAGACACAGACAGCATTTATCGCAGTGTCAGAAGACCAGCGTGAGATAATAAAGATACTCACAACGGCTATCTCGGGAGTCAGCGTATTCATTGCCGTAGTACTGGGACTTCTCATCGTGTACGCCAGCCGCTTCCTGATGAAGCGCCGCAACAAGGAATTTGCCCTGTATATGATGCTGGGCATGAGTAAGTGGAAAATATCCGCACTTCTCCTCTGCGAGACAGTCATCATCGGTATCGGCTCACTTTTTGTAGGACTCCTCATCGGTGTGGGACTTTCGCAGGTCATGAGCGCCGTAGTTGCAAATCTTTTTGAAGCCGACATGAACGATTACAGGTTCACCGTGTCGGGCTCTGCAATAGCAAAGACCATTCTCTACTTTGGTATCATGTACGTTGTGGTAATGCTGAGAAGCGGCTTTGTTATCAGCAAATGCAGACTTATAACCCTTATTAACTCAGGAAAACGCTCCGAGAAGATAACCATGAAGAACCCGTGGCTCTGTGTTATAGTATTCATTATTTCCGCTGCAGCTCTCGTCTGGGCGTATCATACAGTTGGCTGGGATTTTGAGCATATCAATGAAAAAAGGATAGGTCTCGCCATACTTGCAGGCATCGTTTCCACATTCTTTATCTTCTGGTCTGTGGCAGGAATGCTCCTTAGAGTGGTGATGTCCGCAAAGGGAGTTTATCACCGCGGACTCAACAGCTTCACATTCCGTCAGCTCAGCAGCAAGATAAATACAACTATCGCTTCAATGACGATTATATGCCTTATGCTCTTTGTGACTATATGCACTCTCTCAACTGCGTTCACTATCAGAAATTCCATGAATCAGGGTGTTGAGGAGAATTATCCCGTGGATTTCTATGTTCAATTTGCAGAGAGCGCGGACGATCCCGAGAATCCGTGGCTTTACAAGGGCGGCAATATCGACGATGTATACGCACAGCAGAACGAAAGCATTTATGACGAGTTCGGCGAATATCTCCACTTCCATGACTATATCGACGAGGACTTTACCTTCTATGACTACATGGGAGATAAAAGAGATGAATTCTTGGAGAATAATAATGAATTATACTCTCATTTCAACTTCACCGAAACTATCATAAAGCTCAGCGATTATAACGCTCTTATGAAGCTCTACGGCAGGGAGCAGATAGAGCTTGCCAACGACGAATATGCAATATGTGCAAATGCTCTTGGCTTTACAGATATTTATACAGGGTTCCTTAAAGATAAGCCCGAGGCAGTAATATACGGCAAATCTCTCAAGCCTAAGTTCACAAAATGTATCGAGACGTCTATCTACCCCGGAATGCAGGCAAATAATGCAGGTGTTTTTATAGTTCCCGACAATGCAGTATCAGAGAATGGTCAGTGCTTTGATAATTTTGTGGGCAACTACAAGGCTACAGATAAAAATGGCATTGCAGAAGCTGAGAAAACTGCCCGTGCAAAATGGGAAAACGCAATACACTGGTATACGAGCGACACAAAGGGCGGAACTAACTACAATATGTCCACAAGGATAGAGACTGTCAACAGCGCTATAGGAATCGGCGCTATCGTTACATTCCTCGGATTTTACATCGGATTCATCTTCCTCGTTTCCTGCGGTGCTATCCTTGCACTGAAGGAGCTCTCAGAGAGCGCAGACAACATTCCGAGATACACCATGCTCCGCAAGCTGGGTGTAGAGGAGAAGTCTATAACAAAGTCAATATTCAGCCAGTCGGGAATATTCTTCCTGCTGCCGCTGCTGCTGGCTTGCCTCCACGCATACGTGGGAATGAGATTTGCCAAGATCGGACTTGACCTGCTTATAGTGGGGGACTATATAAAGCCTGTTATCTTCACCGCAGGAGTAGTGGTGCTGATATACGGCGGATACTTCCTCCTCACCTTCCTTGGCAGCAAGGCGATAGTAAGAGAACAGAAGTAAGCTTTTCCATGATATAGTTGAAACGGCTCTCCGTATGGGGAGCTGTTTTGTTGTATTGGCGTACATACAGGCTAAATGCTATAGATTTTCTCCACGGCTGACAGGAATATATATAAACCGACAAAATTTTTCTCCCTGTCTGAAATCTCTTGAAAAGCGCTGTTTTTAGTAGTATAATAGATAGCGTTGCGTGTTTTTTATCAAAAAATAACGAAAAAAGAGGTTGGAAATATGGCTGAAAAAGCATTGAAACCCACAGAAGAAAAGCTAAAGCCAAAGCTTTTCTCGGTAATGAAGACCTACACCAAGGAGCAGTTCATAAAGGACATTATCTCAGGCATTATAGTTGCTATCATAGCGCTGCCTCTGTCTATCGCCCTTGCTCTTGCTTCCGGAGTTGGTCCTGAGCAGGGACTTTACACCGCTATCATCGCAGGCTTTATCGTATCATTCTTAGGCGGAAGCCGTGTGCAGATAGCAGGTCCTACAGCAGCATTTGCAACTACCGTTGCAGGCATTGTTGCGACTGAGGGCATGAGTGGACTTGCCATATCGGCTATCATGGCTGGTATTATCCTCATCGTCATGGGCTTCTGCCGCTTCGGAGCTCTCATCAAGTACATACCGGGAACTATCACAACAGGCTTTACCTTTGGTATTGCCGTGACTATCCTTCTCGGACAGGTAAAGGATTTCCTCGGACTTACCTATGATAAGGAGATAATGCAGGAAAAGCTGGGCTTTGCTTCTCCTATCGAGACAGTTGAAAAGGTAAAGGCGATAGGCTTCTTTATGGATACTATCAACTGGCAGGCATTGCTTATCGGCGTTATTTCGCTGGCAATACTCATACTCTGGCCGAAAAAGCTGGAGAAGATACCTGCTTCACTTATTGCGGTAATCGTCTGTTCCGCTATTGTAAAGCTCAGCAATATCAATGTAAACACCATAGGTGACCTTTATAAAATATCAAATTCACTTCCAAAGCTCACAGTTCCCGAGGTCACATTTGACAGAGTAAGGGCTCTTATCCCGAATGCATTCACTATCGCAGTCCTTGCGGCAGTTGAGTCGCTGCTCTCCTGTGTTGTTGCAGACGGTATGATAGGCTCAAAGCACCGTTCAAATATGGAGCTGGTAGCACAGGGCGCAGCTAATATCGGCTCTGCATTCTTCGGTGGTATCCCTGCTACAGGCGCTATCGCCCGTACAGCTGCCAACGTAAAGAACGGCGGACGCACACCTGTTGCGGGCATGGTGCATTCAGTAGTCCTTGTAGTTATACTGGTAGTTCTGATGCCTTATGCTTCGCTTATACCTATGCCAACTATCGCAGCTATACTCTTTATCGTTGCATATAATATGTGTGGCTGGAGAAACATCAGAAACACAGTAAAAACAGCTCCTAAGAGCGACATCGCAGTTCTTTTCGTGACACTGATACTTACAGTTGTATTTGACCTTGTAGTAGCTATCGGAGTAGGTATGGTAATGGCTGCACTTCTCTTTATGAAGCGTATGGCAGACGTTACTGAGGCTCATGCATGGAAGGATATAGATGACGAGGATACCGATCCCGATAATATCCTTCTCAAGAAGATACCAAAGAATACCCGTGTATTCGAGATAAACGGACCTATGTTCTTTGCGGCTACGGATAAGTACAAGTACGTGCTCAGTGATAAGGATATAGATGTTCTTTGTATCAGAATGAGAAACGTGCCTGCTATCGACGCTACAGGCGTTGAGGCTCTCATGCGCATCGTAAAGCGCTGTGAGCGCCATAACGTAAAGGTAGTATTCTCTCACGTAAACGAGCAGCCTATGAAGGTAATGAGAAAGGCAGGCTTTGTTGAGAGGGTAGGCGAGCAGAACTTCTGCGACCATATTGATACAGCTTTGGCGAGGGCAGAGGCTATAGAGAAAGAGATAGAATCAAAGAAAGTGAAATAAATCAGAAGCACCGTAAAGAAATAACCTTTACGGTGCTTTTTGGCAAATGAGCATTTGCGCAAAGTCAGAGGAGAAAACCTGTGTTTTTTCGTGAATATGTACAAACAGCTTTGATTTGTCCACCTAATCTGCAAAAAATGAGTTGCAAATGTAAACTATCCATGATAATATAGTATACAGAGAATGGTCCTTGAAGTTCCAATTCTCATGCGGATAGCAGAAATGTCTATCTGTAAGCCTGCGAGGGCTTTTGAAAATCATCCTCATTGAACCGATGCCGAAGTTTCAGTGTTCTTCGGTGTCGGGATTTTTTTGTCTTTACAAGACCTTGGAAATATGGTATAATAATTTTTGTTGTGCATTAAGACAAGCTTATAAACACATAGTTGAGAATTGAGAGTTTAGAGTTGAGAGTTATGGTGCCGCCTGCGGCGGTATTATTTAAATAATGTGAGCGAAGCGAACACATTAACTCTGAACTCTCCACTCTCAACTCTAAACTGAATCAATTATTACAAAGTTATAATTGATTTGAGAAAGGACCAGATATGATAACAGTAAGCAATGTGAGCGTGCAGTTCGGCGGCTCAACACTTTTCAAAAATGTAAACCTTAAATTCACAAACGGCAACTGCTACGGCGTTATCGGCGCCAACGGAGCAGGAAAGTCTACTTTCCTCCGCGTGCTCTGCGGCGAGCTGGAGCCTGCTTCGGGCGAGGTCACTATGCCAAAGGAGGAGCGCCTCAGCGTCCTCAAGCAGGACCACTTCGCATACGATGAGTATACAGTTCTTGATACTGTGATTATGGGCAACGCCCGTCTTTACGAGATAATGCAGGAAAAGGACGCTCTCTATGCAAAGGAGGATTTTTCCGAGGAGGACGGCGTAAAGGCTTCCGAACTCGAAGGCGAGTTTGCTGAGCTCAACGGCTGGGAGGCAGAATCCGACGCCTCAAAGCTCATACAGGGACTCGGTCTTTCCGAGAATATACTCTATTCTCAGATGTCAGGACTCTCGGGCAACGAAAAGGTAAAGGTGCTTCTTGCGCAGGCTCTTTTCGGAAATCCCGATATAATACTCCTTGACGAGCCTACTAACCACCTTGATATAGACGCAGTACGCTGGCTGGAGGAGTTCCTCTCGGAGTACTTCGGTACAGTCATCGTTGTTTCCCATGACCGTCACTTCCTCAATAATGTCTGCACCCATATCGTTGATATAGACTATAACAAGATAAAGATGTATGTGGGCAACTATGAATTCTGGTATGAGTCAAGTCAGCTCATTCAGCGTATGATAAAACAGCAGAACAAGAAGAACGAGGAGAAGATAAAGGAGCTCAAGGATTTCATCGCCAGATTCTCCGCTAATAAGTCAAAGTCAAATCAGGCTACCTCACGCCGTAAGCTCATCGAGAAGCTCACTGTTGAGGAGCTACCTGCATCAAGCAGAAGATACCCCTTTATCGGCTTTGATATGGACAGAGAGCTTGGCAAGGATATTCTTCAGGTGGAGGGACTTACCAAGACCGTTGACGGCGTAAAGCTTCTCAATAATGTGAGCTTCACCCTCGGCAGAAACGATAAGGTGGCTTTTGTGGGTGAGAGCGAGCAGGCTATCACCATGCTGTTCAAGATACTCATGGAGGAGGAACAGCCCGATTCTGGAAGCTTCAAGTGGGGCGTATCTGTAACTACATCTTATATGCCTGTTGATAACTCAGAGTACTTCAACGGCTGTGAGCTATCAATTCTTGACTGGATAAGACAGTACTCCGTAAAGGACGAGACAGAGACCTATCTCCGCGGATTTTTGGGACGTATGCTCTTTTCGGGAGATGACGTTTACAAGCCTGTAAATGTGCTTTCGGGAGGCGAAAAGGTGAGATGTATGTTCTCGCGCATGATGCTTTTCGGCTCTAATGTGCTGGTGCTTGACCGTCCTACAAACCACCTTGACCTTGAAAGCATTACCGCTGTAAACAACAGCCTTATCAACTTCAAGGGAGTAGTGCTCCTTGCTTCGCACGACCATGAGATAATGCAGACCACAGCTAACCGCATAATCGAGATAACTCCCGACGGCTGTCTCGACAGACAGGGAACATACGAGGAGTTTATCGATTTCAAGAAGGAAAACGGCTTGCTGTAAGCCCTTAGCCCCTGCATTTTGATTTCTATTAACAAATGAACAAAACACAATGCCCCTAAGCGTTTTGAAACACTTAGGGGCAAAAAAATTCGCTTATTCAAACGGTATCAGCTCATTGACGCATTTTTCGCGCCACTGAGTGTAGAAGTCAGTGCTCTGCACCAGCTTCATTGCCTCCTCGGCGGCAGTGTCCTGAACCATGCTTTCATAGCTCTGTGTATAGGCATAAACACGGTATGGAGCGCTGTTGACGATAAGGTCAACGAAGTTATATTCTGTCTCTGTCTCGGCAGGGGCGGCTTCGTCGGGAGAAGCAACGCTGACATTGCAGGCGCTGACGGGGTCGGCTTCAGCAACAAGAGAGACAAGTCTCTGTGTATCCTCGGTGCTGAGCTCTCCGAGCTTGCTGTAATCACCGAACAGCATGAAATCATCGTCCTTTGTTTCGGTGAGAACAGAAGCCAGCCAGCGGTCGTCGTCAAGCTGATAATTCTCGGTATACTCGTCATCACTTGTCCATAGTCTGTTGAAGCGGTCAATAGTACCCTCGTTGTGCATATAGAATCCGCACCAGACAGTTCCGTCTGCCTGAACTATAAGGTCGGATTTAGTGTAGGAATTGATATTGTATAGTCTTTCGCGATAAATGATACGGCTTTCGGCGGAGCTTGTTTCGGCGGTTTGCTGAGCGGTGGTCAGCTCTGCGGCTTTGGGTAAAGGCGGAAGGGCAGACCGGGTATCGGTACTGCTTGGCTTTCCCGAACCGCAGCCTGATAGTAGTATCGCTGATAAAGCGGCGGCTGTAAGTCGTTTCATGGGATTTCCTCCTAAATACGGGAGAAGACTTCTCCGATTTTGTCACAAATGAGCAGGTCTGCGCTGCTGTCCATCTGAGTTGGAGCCATATTTATTATGACAAGATCCTTGCCTCGGAAGTATCGGATAAGTCCTGCGGCAGGGTAAACGTTCAGCGAAGTTCCGCCGATAATAAGGGTGTCGGCGTTGCTGATAGCGCGGACTGCTCCGTTTACGGTGCTGTCGTCGAGAGACTCCTCATAGAGAACGACATCGGGTTTTACAACACCGCCGCACTGGCATTTTGGCACTCCCTCCGAGTCTATGATGTACTGAACATCATGGAATTTTCCGCATTTTGTGCAGTAATTGCGGAGAACGCTTCCGTGAAGCTCATATACCTGCCTGCTGCCTGCTGCCTGATGAAGTCCGTCTATGTTCTGGGTAACGACAGCGGAGAGCTTACCCTGCTTTTCGAGCTCGGCAAGCTTGATATGGGCAGCATTCGGCTTCGCGCCGAGGCAGAGCATTTTTGCTCTGTAAAAGCGGTAGAATTCCTCGGTTTTCTTCATAAAGAATGTGTGGCTGAGGATAGTTTCGGGCGGATAGTCCCACTGCTGACTGTAGAGACCATCAACACTGCGGAAGTCGGGGATACCGCTTTCCGTTGAGACGCCTGCACCGCCGAAGAATACGATATTATTGGACTCGCTGACGATTTCGGCGAGTTTTTCGATATTATCCATAGCTTAGTCTCCCATGACCTTGACAAAGAATTTTCTGGTTCTCGGACCGTCGAATTCGCAGAAGTAAATATCCTGCCATGTACCGAGAAGAAGCTTTCCGCCGCTTATTATAACGGTCTCGCTGGCGCCTACGGCAGAAGATTTGATGTGCGCGTCGGAGTTGCCCTCGGCGTGTCTGAATGACTGGAGGTCGGGGAAGAACTTGTCCATGCCCTTGATGAAATCTGTCTGCACATCGGGATCGGCGTTTTCGTTAATGGTGATAGCGGCAGTGGTGTGAGGGCAGTAGATAATGCATATCCCCTCAAGAACGCCGCTTTCCTTGACGGCTTCTGTGACCTCACGGGTAATATCGACAAGTCCCTCAGCAGGGGTGCTTAGTTTAAAGTTGAATAGCATATAATAAAACTCCCTTCATGTAATCATTTTTTGCCAAAAATGATTTAGTTTAGAGTTGAGAGTGAAGAGTTGAGAGTTAATGAGTTCGCTTCGCTCACATTATTTAAATAATATCGCCGCAGGCGATACCATAACTTTCAACTCTCAACTCTCAATTCTCAACTTTTTACGTTAGATCATGATTTATCAGCATAGTATTTACAGAAATAATTCAGCGGACATTCTCCGCACCGCGGCTTTCGGGCATTGCATATATCCCGTCCGAACTCCACTGTTCTGTGGCAGAAATCCGAGGATACCTCGGGCGGTATGAGCTTCACAAGGTCCTTTTCAACCTTTGCAGGCTCCTTGTTTTTTGTAAGGCCCAATCTCCCTGTAATGCGTATGCAATGGGTGTCTGTGACCATTGCAGGCTTACCGAAAACGTCCCCGAGCATAAGGTTTGCAGTTTTTCTGCCGATACCCGACAGTGTGAGGAGCTCCTCCATAGTATCGGGGACCTCTCCGCCGAAGTCATTAATAAGCTGATTTGCCATTTCTTTAAGACTTTTTGCCTTATTCCTGTAGAAGCCGCAGGGCTTCACGTCCTGTTCGAGCTCTGTTATATCGGCGTTTGCAAAGGCTTCAAGGGAAGGGTACTTCCTGAACAGTGTCTCTGTGACTATATTTACACGGGCGTCGGTACACTGTGCGGCAAGCCGCGCTGCAAACATCAGCTCATAGGGCTTTTCGTAGTTAAGTGAGCAGGCTGCATGGGGATAGAGCTTTTCCAGCTCCTCTACAGCCAATTTTGCTATCTCTTTTTTCGTCATTTCGCTGACTCCTTCAGCTTTTTCTGCTTTTCGAGTATACTGTCATAGACCTTGTACATCTTCTGAACCGTATTTTCGAGAAAATAGTAGTGCTTGATGTAGAACATCAGCAGTACGAGGACAATAGTTACAAGGGCGAGAACAGCGAGGTCGATTTTAAATATCAGCACTGCAAAGAATACGATAAGTATGAAGGCAAAGAGCATAGTTACCAGAAAGTGGACTATTCGCTCATGCTGCATAAAGGCTATCTTGTCCTTGTGCTCAGCCATTATCTCGTCAAGCTCGTTGGAATCATGGCATCTTTCGAGGCGCTCCTGAATGTATTTCATATAGTTTGTAAGATATTCGGTCATTTTCTCACTCTCCTCATGAACAAAGTAAACGAAACTCTACTAAAATTATACACCTTTTTAGCCAAAATGTCAACAGAGATAAGAGAAAGCGGATAAATTTCCTGTGCTTATTTAACTAAAGAATAATTTAAGCTAAAATTAAGTTAAATTTGACCTGAATAACAAAATTTTTCAGTTTTGATTGTGCGGATATACGAAAATCTTTACGTATATGAAAACATTTTATGTCACTTATTGATTTTTACTGAAATAATGACTATAATTAAAGTGAACGCAATGATTGCTGTAAAGCGGTTATTGCCCTGAACTTTGTTCAGAGAAAGTCAGACATTATTTAAGGTGCAAAAAATTTACAGGAGGATATTAAACATGGGCACAAAAATTTTCAAGAAGGCAGGAGCGGCTGTGATGTCAGCTGCATTGCTGCTGAATACGGCTCTCTACAGCACAGCTGTTGTAACAGCGGCTGACGAGCCTATTAAGTTTGAGTTTGAAAAAGCTGAGATAACAGGCACTATCTCAGTTGAAAAGGATTCAGGCGCAAGCGGCGGCTCTGCCCTCAAAATGACAGAGGACGGCACTATCACAGTAAAGCTCACCGTGGAGGAGAGCGGTCCCTATAAGCTCACTTTCTATGCTTTTGGCATAGGTACTGACAAGCAGCAGAATCTCACCGTAAACGGCTCATCACAGGGCGCTATCGGCATACCTCAGGGTACAGAGTATCAGCCCGTTGAGCTCACAGCTATTCCTCTCAAGGCTGGTGAGAATACCATTGTTATCGAGAAATCGTGGGGCTGGTCACAGTTCGACTATCTCACAGCAGAGCCTATGTCGGGGGCTAAGATAGAAGCAAAGCAGGTCAAACCATGCGACCAGCTGGCAACAGTTGAAACACAGAGCCTTATGGCTTATCTTGCTGAGAACTACGGCAAGCATATAATCTCAGGTCAGCAGGAGATATACAGCGGCGGTCCTCACGGCCTTGAAACAGAATTTGAGTACCTAAAGGATACCACAGGTCACTATCCTGCTATCCGCGGCTTTGATTACGGCAACTTCTGCTGTCCTCTCTACGGCAGTGATGACGGCTCAACAGACCGCGTTATCGACTGGGTAAAGAACAAGGGCGGTATCGCTACTGCTTCTTACCATATCAACGTCCCGAAGGACTTCGCAAACTACACCATAGGCACAAAGATGGACTGGTCACTGTCCACATATACAGCTAAGGACACAGATTTTTCACCCTCAAAGGCTGCTACGGCAGGCACAAAGGAAAACGATTATTACCTCTCAACACTAAAAACTCTCGCTAAGGAGTTTAACAAGCTTGAAGCTGAGGGCATACCCGTTATCTGGAGACCTCTCCACGAAGCCGAGGGCGGCGGCGGAGAGAACGGCTCATGGTTCTGGTGGGGCAGAGAAGGCTCAGCAGCCTACAAGAAGCTCTGGATATACACCTATGAGACTCTCACAAACGAGCTGAACTGCCACAACCTTATATGGGAGTGGAACAGCTATAACTTCGCTACCTCTAAGGATTGGTATCCGGGCGACGCTTATGTTGATATAATCGGCTACGATAAGTACAGCTGTACAGACTGGTCAACAGGCAGCGCAAGATACTATCACAACGACAGCCCATTCTCCTCAACATTCTACGGTATCATGGAGAAGTACGACAGTGCTAAGATGATCTCACTTGCTGAGAACGACAGCTTCTCAACTCCCGATAAATTACAGGAGGAAAAGGCTGGCTGGCTCTACTTCTGTACATGGTATGACGGCGGATCGGACAATAACAACTTCCTGTCAAATCCGACTTTCAATACTAAGGAAGACACTATCGCAATGTATCAGAGCGATTACTGCATAACTCTTGATGAGCTTCCTGCTACCCTCTACAAGAAGGAGGGCGTAACTCCTCCCGATCCTTCAAAGACAACTACTTCTACAACAACTGCGACTACTACGGCAGATCCAAATGCAACAACAACTACAACTGCTTATAAGTTTGCTATCCAGAAGAAGACTGTTACTATCCCCGAGAAGCCTGACCTTGCAGTAGGCAAGACCATGACTATCGACATCACAGGCGCACCAAACGCTTCTATCGGCGGTGCTATCGGCTTCGGCACAACAGCTGACGACTGGCAGAACATTGAGTGGAAGGGCAATGCCGATAAGGACGGCAAGCTCACAGTAAATGTTGACCTCAATGAAATGCCTGATACCTTCAAGAGCTGCGAGGTGCAGGTATGGTGGTCAAATGTATGGAATGCTGCTACAGAAAAGGCTATCGACCAGCCTTATACTATTGACAGCTGCAAGGTGAATTACCTTATGGGCGGAGCACTTGAAGCCATATGGGGTGACGCTAACTGCGATAATACAGTAGATATGAGCGACGTTGTACTCATAATGCAGGCTCTTGCAAATCCGAACAAGTACGGACTTGATGGCACAGAAAAGACACATATCACGGAAATAGGCTGGAATTGGGCTGACGTTGATCTGTCCAGCAAGGGCGTAACCGCAAATGATGCTCTCAAGATACAGGAGTATCTCCTTAAAAAAGTGGAGACACTTAATCCTGCTGCAAAATAAAGCATAACGAAAAAAAGCTGCACTTCATGTGCAGCTTTTTTATGTGCAAATGCATGGGCGGATAAAATATCAGCCCATTAGGGGATGCCCTCACTTGCAGGGCGTCCCCTCTCGAAAAACAATTCACTGGATTGTTTTTCGATTCACCTCTTGCGGTGACTCCCTGTAGTACAGGGAGATGTCAGCGTAGCTGACAGAGGGTACTCGCTCCTGTTAGGAGCGCTTTGTAACTTCGGGGCTTTGCCCCAGGCTAACCGCCCCAGCCCCTCTGTCGCTTTGCGACATCTCCCCATTTTATGGGGAGTCACTCTGCCAAAGGAACGCAGTCCCTTTGGAATCCCGTTCATATTGTCAGGCAGTAATTACAACATTGAAAATACTATTTTCTAATTGCTTAGTTCTAAGTTCTTAGCTCTCAGTTCTAATTACTCTTCGCCCATTCTTGACCTGATATATTTCTCCAGCAGGTCAACTGTCCTGTCAAGTCCCAGACGTGAGCTGTTTATGCTGAGGTCGTAGAGACGTGAATCGCCCCAGTGACCGTCGCAGTGATAGTTGTGATAGCGCTTTCTCTTGCGGTCTTTCTTGTCAATGAACGCCTTTGCCTTGTCCTCTGTGAGGTTATATACGTTCATGACGCGCTTTATCTTTTCTGACATATCTCCCAGTATGAAAAGTGACACAAGGCACTTGAAATCGCGGAGCTTTGTTTCAGAGCAGCGTCCCACTACAACGAAGGACTCGCCGCCTGCTGCTTTTTCTCTCAGGAAGCTGAACTGCATTTCTGCGATATTGTCCTCGATAGAGTTGCTGTAGCCGTTGACTCTGCGCGAAAGCAGGTGATTCTTTGGCTTTTCGTTGTACTTCTCGATCTCATCGGGAGTAAGACCTGTTTTGTCAGCGATCTCCGTAATGAGATGACGGTCGTAGATCGGGATATTGAATCGCTTTGCAAGCTGCTCGGCAATAGCCTTGCCGCCGCTTCCAAACTCTCGGCCTACTGAAATGATTACCTGTGACATATGTATTCCCCCTTATTGAATTATAAATAACGAACAAATAAATAAACAGTTGATATTGCAAGTACTATGACTGTAGCAGGAGCAAGCTTCTTACAGTATCTGCCCCAGCCGATAGGATAGCCGTTTTTCTGTGCGACTGATGTTCCAACAACGTTTGCAGAGGCTCCGATAGGAGTAGCGCTTCCGCCTATATCTGTACCTATTGCAAGTCCCCATGCGAGAGTAGAGATAGGAACTCCCGAGGTATCGGCAAGGCTCTGAATGATAGGCACCATTGTAGCTGCAAATGGGATATTGTCCACGAATGCGCTGGCGATTGCCGATACCCAGAGTATGATAGCAAGCATGAGCATTACATTGCCGCCGCTGATGTCGCCGATGAAGTTTGCGATGAGCTTGAGTATGCCTGTTTCTTCAAGTCCGCTTACCACGATGAACAGACCGATGAAGAAGATGAGCGTTTTGTAGTCCACCTTCTTTATGAGCTCAGAAGCGTGTCTGCCAAAGGCGATAAGTGTTATTGCTGCGATAAACAGACCGATAGTGGCAACGGTGAGATGAGTTGTTGCATGGGTGACGAGGAGAAGAACTGCAAGAGCGAAAATTATGCTGCTGATAATGAAGTCCTTCTTGTTGGTGATAGCCTCTGAGGGCTTAGGGAACTTGCTCATATCCGTTTTTTCCTTGCTGCTTCCTGCGATCTCCTTGCGGAAAGCAAAGTACAGGAACACAACTGATACTGCCAGTGATATAGCGGCACAGAGACCGGTATTTGTAAGGAAATCGAAGAATGAGAATCCCAGTGAGGTACCGATGATGATATTCGGCGGATCGCCGCACATTGTAGCCGAGCCGCCAAGATTTGCGCAGAATATCTCGGAAAGTATCATAGGTACGGGATTGAATTTGAGCAGAGAAGAAAGCTCAATGGTAACTGCTGCAAGGAACATGATAACGGTGATACTGTCGATGAACATTGAGAGGACTGCCGACATTATCATGAATGTGATGAATATAGGAACTGTCCTGCATTTTACCAGATAGGCTATCTTCATGCAGAGCCAGCGGAAGAAGCCGGCTTTAGCCATGCCCTCTACCATGACCATCATTCCTGCGATAAAGATTATAGTTGCCCAGTTTATTCCTTTGCTTTCGCTTTCCGTGACCTGATACCAAAATTCCTTTGTAGCGAAGCTTTTAATAGCGAGGGTATCCATAATAGCGCTGCCGCTGCGCATACAGATGCCGAATACGGCGACAAGGGTGAGGATACCGCTGCCGAGGGTGACGTAGTGCCGTTCTATCTTGTCGAGAACTATCATGATGAACATTCCCACGAAGATGATAACGGCGAAGATCTGTGCTGCTGTCATATAAACCTCCATGTTCGCGGTGAACTACCGCATAATTGTTCTTCCTATTAAATAGGAAAAAATATACCAATCCGAATTATAGCACAAATGCGAAAGCAATTCAATACAAATATTGTTTTTTTTAAAATGAAGCGAAAATTTGGATAAGCTGTTGGAAATTGCCGAAAAATGCGATTATTTTTGGTCAGAGTGTCAAGGCAGGGCGGTTTTAGTTGAGAGTTGAGAGTGCAGAGTTGAGAGTTTATGTGTTCGCTTCGCTCATAAATTTAATAATGTCTCCGCAGGAGACACCATAACTCTTAACTCTCAATTCTCAACTCTCAACTGAAAAATCCGCAGGATTTTTTTTCGCCGTGGGTATTGCAAATAGTCAAAAGATGTGGTATAATAAAATATGCAGTCAAGAGACTTTTGAGCTTGTGATAGGTTCAAAAGAACCTATAATAATACTGCATAGGAGAGAATGGATAAATGCTGATGTATATTTTGCTCATAGGCGGATTTGTGCTTCTTATCAAGGGCGCCGACTTCTTCGTTGACGGAAGCTCTGCGGTAGCCAAGAGGCTGAAGGTGCCGTCCCTTATCATAGGAATGACCATTGTTGCTATGGGTACGAGCCTGCCTGAGACCTCTGTAAGCGTAAGTGCCTCGATATTAGGCAAGAACGACCTTGCCATAAGCAACGCCGTGGGCTCAAACATTTTCAACCTCATGGTAGTCTGCGGAGTCTGTTCGCTGCTGTGTCCTATGGCAGTAAGCAGGGAAACTCTGAAAAAAGACCTGCCGTTTTCTGCAATAGTTGCAGGAGTCCTTCTAGGACTTGGTGCCTTTACGGGAATAGTAATGCGCTGGGGCGGAGCTGTCCTTCTTGCGCTGTTTGCGGTTTTTCTGTACATGATGATAAGCTCGGCAAAAAAAGCCCGTGATTCCGGTGAACAGAGCGATGAGGACGAATACAAGGTAATGCCCGTGTGGAAATGTCTGTTGTGCATCATCGGCGGCGGAGCTGCCATAGCTGTAGGCGGAAAAATGGTAGTCGAGGGAGCTTCGGATATTGCCCGTACCTTTGGTATGTCGGACAACCTTATCGGAATGACTATCGTAGCTCTCGGTACAAGCCTGCCCGAGCTGGTCACCTCTATCGTTGCAGCCCGCAAGGGAGAGGTGGATATGGCTCTCGGAAACGTCGTAGGCTCAAATATATTCAATATCCTGTTCGTGCTTGGCATTGCGGCAGTTATATCACCAATTGCTTTCACTGTGCAGAACGCCATAGATACAGCTGTTCTCATTGCTATGAGCCTGTTCGTGCTCCTGCTCTGTGCGCCCAAAAAGAAGCTGGTGCGCTGGCACGGCGCTTTGATGCTGGCGGCTTATGCAGGCTATACAACGTATATTTTTATGAGATAAAGGGGAGAGGAATATGTATTGCTCGAATTGCGGCTCAATAATGGACGAAAGGCAGTCCTGCTGTCCCTTCTGTGCGGCTCCGAATCCGAATTATCGGCAGAATGTCCCGCCGCCTCAGTACGGACCGTATAACTATAGTCCGCCGCAGTTCTATCGTGACGTATCTCCTTATTCTCCGTATAATATGTCTCCTGAGAACGAGCCTGCGGAAACAGCACTTTTGGTCTTTTCTGCAATTGAGCCTATAATAGGACTTATCGCAGGCATAACAAGTCTCAGCAGGCACGAAAAACGTGCAGGAAGAGCTTATCTGCTGGCGGCAGGCATAAGCTTCGGCGTAAGAGTATTGCTTTTGCTTATGTACATATTCAGCATATTAATGATGTGACAATTAAACCTTGAAGTTCAGACTAAGTATCAGATTCAGGATTTGGTTGATACATAAATATTAGTTTCATGAAATATTGGGGGGAAGAAAATGACCTGTAAACACTGTGGAGCTTCTATATCCGAGAATGAAGTAAAATGCCCGTACTGCGACAGCTACATAGACCACGGTACGGCAAATAACAATGCCAACACTTACAATAACGGCTATCCGAGACAAAACAGACCTGTATTCCGCGTTCAGGGACCTGACGAGCCTCAGGCGATACTGATAGTTTTTTCGCTGCTGATACCGGCTTTAGGCGTCATACTCGGTATTCTGAATCTGACAGGCGGACACCCGAAATGCGGAAAGCTCTATCTGATACTTGGTATTGTTTCGTTCTTCATGGTATTCTGCGGAACTTTTATGTTTCCCGTTATGTTTATGCTGCCTTTTTACCATATGAAATGAGCAAAGCTCCCGTGTTTGGTCACGGGAGCTTTTTATTGCTTTCAGATATATGATCTCAAAAATCAGAATACGAGCTCGTCTGTTACTTCTAATGTGTTTATGTCAGCAGCTGTGAATTTTTTAGTACAAAGGACATAGACATAATCGCCTATATATACACAGCGGTCAAGGGAAGCCCAGTTTCCGTAATCCTCCCAGCCGTTATGAACCATAGTTACATCGCCCTTCTGTACGAATTTACCGTCCTCAAAGCTGAAAAATACATACTGTGAGGTGTGTTTGTAATCGCTTCCTCCGCCGTTGCTGTGATAGGTGTATTCGTCAAGCCCGACAGGTACGCCGATAAGGTTCTTTTCGGGAACTATGAGCAGAGCCTTTCTGTCCCACTGAGCAAAGGAGCTGTAGACTATCTCGTTCTTGCCATCGCGGTTTTCCCAATCGTCATCTGTCATATATTTGTTGTTCCATGTAACTGTGTCAACTGCCTTCAGATCATTGGGATCGGAGTTATCAAACATAGTCAGCTTGACGCCTGTTATCCTGCCGTCATCATCAGCGTCGCTTCCGAAGCCGAGGAGAAGTCCCTCGCTCCATGACTGCATATATGAGCTGAAACCGTTTATTTTCAGCTCGTCAAGAACTACAGGAGCTGTTGGATCACTGAGATCTACTGCGTAAAGGGGATCAGTCTGGCGGAATGTGACGATATAAGCCATATTTCCGCTGAAGCTTGCAGAACGTATCTGCTCATTGATGCCGAGACCATCGATCATGCCCACCATGTTCATATCCAGATCAAAAACGTAAACTCTGTTGTCCTCTTTTACTCTTTCATAGGTGTAGTAGCCGTCGCTCTCGCCCTTTATTCTGCTCCATAATCCGTCTATGAAGCCCTCGTCATCTGTGTATCTGTGGAAGGTCTCCTTCATTTCGGTATAGCTTGCGGCAACACGGAAGTATCCGCCGTACTCGCTCATTGAGAACTGATTATTTACTGTGCCGTCGATAGTACAGCCTGCCTGCGGCTCGATATTGCCGTCCTTTATAGAGATACGGGTGATTGTTGTGGTGCTGTATCCGTCCCATCTGGCTGCCGCGCAGTAAAGATTTTCTGCTGAGCAGTAAATATCTCCCAGATAGCCTGCAAGAGTCTTTGTATCCTTTACTGTGGGAGAGTCTGACTTGTTGAGGTCAATACTGCTGATAATGCCGTACTCCAGTGTGAATGAAGAACCGAAATCCTCGGGAAGGAGTATATCCTGCGGAGACATGACCTTGAAATCCTTAGTCATACCGCAGTGGGGGATATATCTTTGAACGTCATCAATGCCGCTGAGCGCTTCAAATGTGCAGGTGGAGTATGTTGATGTCATGAGCATATATCCCTCGGGACTTATTCTGACGTCACCGAAATATCCGTCCTGCTGGTAGACATCTATGAGCTCCGGCTCATCACCTGTTGTAAAGAAGGCGATATATGTGCGTGAGCCTGATGCATCTATATCTGAATAGCTCCATGTCTCTCCGATGATGATTATCATGTCGTTGTAGATATACATATCTCTGACGCTGTTGGTGTTTGTGCCTTCTCCGCAAATATAATTGAGCTCGATTGTGAAGCTGCCTGTGAATTTGCCGTCCTTTACGTCTGCTACGCGGAGTACATTTGCAAATGAACCGTTTTCGTCATAGGAGGTCCCTACGTAATAGATGCGCTTGCCGTCAGTCTTGACGATGTCGGCTTCGAGAACGTCCTGCTCCTGATAGTAGGTCTCTGAGTGCTCGGTGTCAGCCTCTGTAGTGGGCTCCTCTGTGGGAGCTTCTGTTGTTTCCTCGGTAGTCGGCTCTGTAGATGTTTCGGTGGTAGGCTCTGTAACAGGCTCGGTATCGGGCTCTGTGGGGAGCTCGCCGTCTATTACAGGTATCTCGGGCTCGGAGCTGTAGCCGGCATCACCGCCGCCGCCCTTGCCTCCTGTGAATTCGCCGTTTGTCATTGGCGCCTCGGCGTATGACTCATCAGCCCCGGCTATAGCAGCAGAGGATACATCAGCTTCTTCTGCATATACTTCTTCGTCCACTGCGTATTTACTTGTGTTTCTTGTGTTTTCTTTCTTGTATTTATCGGAAGCTTCTTTGAACATGGTGTATACCTGTTCATAGTCCTTTGCGCCGCTCATATAGCTTGCCTGCTTTTTTATTTCTGATGCAGGTTCTGTGCTGACGTCGCTGTTTTTCTGCTTTTCAGGAGTTTCTAAAAAGCTTGCTGTATTTTTATCAAACTTTCCATTGTTCAGTGTGTATGCGGCAGTTCCGCCTATAACAGTGCAGGCAGCCGCAGCGGCAGCTATCCTTCCTGCAAGCTTTATGCCGCTTCTCTTTTTCTTGGGTGCTTTGTTATCCAGCATTATCTTTATATTCTCGGGTTTGAGCCTGTCGGGAACGGGCTCTGACTTCATCTGCTCTCTGAGCTTATCATCGTTATTCATGTTGATTCTCCTTTCACGATCATAATTCGGGAGTCAGCTCAAGGCGCAGCTTCTGCTTTATCCGCGTCAGCTTTGAGCGCACAGTACCCGATCTGATACCGCACATTTCCGATATCTCGCCACTTGTATAGCCGCCCAGTACGGACATTGAAAGCAGCAGCCTTGATTCGTCGTCCAGCTTGCCAACAGCCTCGCGGAGCTCCACCGACTCGAAGCTGAAACCCTCCGAAAGGGGCGAGTCATCGCTGAGCTCGTCGGCAGGCTCAAAATACGAGCGCTGTTTGCGTTTTATCTTAGCAGCGAGGATAGACATGATCCAGCTTTTAAAGCTTTCGGGACTGCGGAGCTTTTTTATAGAGCAAAAAGCGTCCAGCACAGTATCGCTTACTGCGTCGGCAGCGTCATGGGAGCTTCGCAGGCTATATAGGGCTATATGGTAAAGGTCCTCGTATACTGTAGCGTAGAGTCTTGCGAAAGCTTCGGTATTGCCCTGTCGGGCGAGATCGACGTCATTAGAAAAGTCGTTCATGCGAATCCCTCCTTTGAATCCGAATTCATAACATAAGTGTCGACAGAGGTGTAAATTGCTGCAAAGGCAGTGACAGATTCTGCTATTTGCACAAAAAATTGATTGCTACATTATGCAATATAACGACATATAAATATTCAACCCACAAAAATGCGTTTTTGGTGGAAAAAACGCAGGAAACTTCATTGACATTTCTTAATAAATAATGTATAATATATGTGAATTCTAATGCTCCATATCTGAAATTATACATTAAAGTACTGTGAAAGTAAAGAAATATCATAGAAAATAGGGAAATAAAAATTGTGTCTCCCTGACAAAAATTAACGGGGTGGGAACATGGTAAGAAAAAAGAGAATGATTTTCGGCGTTGTGGCAGGGGAAGCCAACAGCATCGAACAGAGACAGGTCATAAAGGGCATTGCACGATTCGATCAGTGTGTCGGAGTGGATACTGTCGTTTTTTCAAACAATTATAATCCTAACGTCAAGGAAAATGAGCTTTTCTGCGAAAACAGGATATATGACCTGATACTTTCAGATGAGCTGGACGGCTTGATACTGCTCTCTGAATCTTTTGTGAATGAGGAACTGAAAAAGCTTATTGCCGACCTTATATCGCGCAAGAGCATACCTATCGTAGTTGTCGGCACTTATATCGCAGAGCTGAATCTTCCAAACTGTACCTTTATAAATACCAGCGATGAGAACGATATGGAGGATATTACCGATCATCTCATGGACGTTCACGGATTTAACGATATAGATATCCTCACAGGCTATGATTTCATCAAAGCCTCAAGCCTCCGCGTAAACGGATACAGAAAGTCTCTTGAAAAGCACGGCGTTGAGTTTGACGAGAGCCGCGTTCACTTCGGCAACTACTGGATGAATTCGGGCGAGGAGCTTGCCGAGCGCTATCACAGCGGCGAGCTGAGACTTCCGCAGGCGATAATCTGTGCAAATGACTATATGGCTTACGGACTTATCGACAAGTTCGACGAGCTTGGCATAAAGATACCCGAGGACGTTACCGTAGTGGGCTATGAGTACATAGGCGACCGCTTCATGCATACTCCTCTGCTGACTACATATAAGCGCAACCGCGAGACAATAGGCGAGGACGCCGCAAATATGGTCTACAGCCGCATAAAGAAAAGAGAATTTCTCTTTGCTCCCCCACAGGGCGAGATAATCTGCGGTACAAGCTGTACCTGCGGAGTTGACCGCAGGATATATACTACCGAGCTGAAAAACGCAAGGCAGAAAAAGGAATATGACAACTGGAACCTGTTCAATCCTCTCGACCAGAAGCTGACTGAGTGCCGTACTCTCAACGAGTTCGTGGATATATGCGGTCAGTTCCACTGGCAGGTAAGAGGCATACAGAGCTTTTATCTGTGCCTTTACAAGAACTGGTACGACAGCGACGCAGAGCTCAGTGATATACTCTCCTGTCAGAGCATGGTCAACTGGGACGACAAGACGCCCTTTGATATGCAGAAATATAATTTCTCGGCACTTCTTGCCCAGAATTATGAGCCCGCAATATACTATTTCAATCCGCTGTTCTTCAATGACCGCCTATTTGGTCATCTGGTGCTCAAATTCCACGATCCCGATACCTACGACGATATCTACAGAAACTGGCTTAAATCCGTTTCCAACGGTCTGGAATTCCTGAGAATGAAGAACGATATCCAGTATCTGACGCAGTGCCAGAACCTTTCCGACCTCCGCGATACTCTCACGGGAATGTACAACGAAACAGGAATGAGAAAGGCTTATCATACCATAGACTTTGAAAATCAGGAGCACTGCCTTGTCATGATGAGGATAGGCATCTCAAACGCAGGCTTCTATGAGCTCAGCGGCAAGATACCTGCTATAATGGACGCCGCCGAGGCTGTAAAGCAGTTCTGCGGAAGCAACGACATCTGCGGCAGGGTAAACGATAATACCTTTGCCTGCATTATCAGCGGCGAGAACGATGAGGCTCTCCTTGAAAACAGGCTAAACTCAATAATGCTCCAGCACGGAGTATATATCGACCAGTACGGACTTGACTCCTTCGTGTGTGCGTCGGTGAAGTGTACAGAGAAGTCATACACCCGTATTACGGGAATATGCTCGGATATACTTGCTGAGCGCCAGAGAGAAAAAATGGAAATGCGTATGCGTCCCCACTACGAGGATATGCTCCATATCAGAAGCTATATCTACAGCAATCCGCAGGACAGCTTTGAGTCGGAGAAACTCCAGAAGCTCTATCCCTACAGCGCAGGTCATCTCCGCGAGGTATACAAGAAGTGCTTCGGGGTAAGCATACATAAGGACTGCATAAACGCCCGAATGGCAAAGGCGACCTACTGCCTGACGGTAACGCCGCTGAGTATGGCGGAAATTGCGGAGCAGTGCGGCTATGTGGACAGCAAGTACTTCCTGCGCCAGTTCCTTGCAACAGTTGGCGTAACTCCAAATCAGTACCGCAATATGGCTAAATGAGCCCTTAGGCTTTAGCTGTTAATGACTGCATAAATAAACCAAAAAGCCCGAAAGCAATTACTTTCGGGTTTTCTTTTTTTGATATCCAAATTAAAAGGGCGGATAATATCCGCCCATACAAGGAATGCCGAGGCGTCATTCTCTGCTTAGATCGAAGTTCTAAGATCTAAGTTCTTACTTTGCCTTGCCGAGGAATGCTGCACCGATGATACCTGCGTCGTTGCCAAGCTTTGCGATAACGATCTCGGTGTTCTTAGGTGAGTTGCGTGTGTAAACCTCCTTTGCAACAAGCTCCTTCATAGGCAGGAGGAGAGGATCGCCCTCGTTGCACACGCCGCCGCCGATACAGAGTATATCGGGCTGGAAGATATTGATAGTGTTTGTGATACCTGCTGCAAGGTACTTGATGTACTTGTCAACAACAGCCTTTGCGTACTTGTCGCCTGCTCTCATGCAGTCAAATGAGGTACGTGCAGTTACCTTGCCCTTTTCCTTTTCGGACTTAGCCATGATACAGTCAGGGTGCTCTGCAATAGCCTCCTTAGTCATGCGGATAAGACCTGTAGCTGAGGAATAAGCCTCGAAGCAGCCCTTTCTGCCGCATGAGCACTGTGCGCCGTCCACCTCGATAACTGTATGACCTATCTCAGCGCCTGCAAAGTTAGAGCCTGAGTATATCTTGCCGTCAACGATGATACCGCCGCCGACACCTGTGCCGAGAGTAATGCATACTGCGTTCCTTGCGCCCTTTGCAGCACCTGCCACGAATTCGCCGTAAGCTGCTGCGTTAGCGTCATTCTCTATGAATACAGGCTTGTCGATAGTTTCCTGTATGTATTTCACCATAGGAGTATCCTTGAAGCCCAGATTGTTTGAGTACTCGATGATACCTGTCTCGCTGTTTGCAATACCGGGAGTACCAACGCCTATCCACTCTATCTGGTCAATAGTGAGGTCAGCATTCTTTACAGCTTCAAGAGCCATTTTTGCCATATCGTCTGCGATCTCTTTTGCAGGACGAGGGCAGTTTGTCTTTGTGCTTGCCTTAGCGATGATGTTGTATTTCTCGTCAACAACACCTGCAACGATGTTTGTGCCGCCGAGGTCGATACCTACGTAATATTTCATGTTTATATCCTCCTTATTGGATAGTTGTGACTATTATATCACAGTTTCCTTTTATAGCAAATGCGCCTGTTCCTGCGGGAACGAAAACGCTTGAGCCCATAGTAAGTGGTAATGTACAGTTATCGGCGATAAGCTCGCCGCCGCTTCCGCCTATGACAAGGACGTGTGCGAATGAGCTTTTGTCTGCGAAAAGCTCCAGCTCCTTGATTATCCTGTGGCGGTTCACATTGAAGTACTCGCAGTCTGCGAGGAGCTGAGTGACAACGCCGTCAAGCTCCATGCCGTAAACAGGGCTTTTCGGCTCGGCAGGAGAGGTGTTTGTGACCTCAAGAGCCTTTTCGATATGCAGCTGACGGGGCTTGCCGTCAGTGCCGAGCCTGCCGTAATCGTATACGCGATAGGTCACATTGGAGCTCTGCTGTATCTCGGCGATAAGGATACCCTTGCCGATAGCGTGGAGAGTTCCTGGTTTTATGAAGAAAACGTCGCCCTGACGGACGGGGACTCGGCAGACCTTGTCCATGAGGGTATTATCCTCGATAGCCTTTCGGAACTCATCTTTAGTGAGCTCCTCCTTGAAGCCGTACACCAGCTCTGAGCCTGTATCCGCAGAGATGACATACCACATCTCGGTCTTGCCGCTGTCGTTTTCGTATTTTCTTGCGTAGTCGTTGTCGGGGTGTACCTGTACGGACAGGTCGTTCTCAGCGTCGATGAGCTTTACAAGCACAGGGAAGCTGTCGCCGCTTTTAAAGCTGCTGCTCACAGCCTCGGGGTGCTCCTTTACGAAGTCGCTGAGCTTCGTGCCGTCGAAGTCTCCGCCGATTATGCTGCATTCACCGTCGGGGTGACAGCTGAGCTCCCAGCTCTCGGCAAGCCTTTCGGTATCGCTTTCTTTGCCGAAGACGGTGCGGAGCTTTGTACCGCCCCATATATAATCCTTGATAGGTGCTTTCAGAAAAAATGGTCTCACGTTGCTGCCTTTCTTGTCGGAATTGCGGAATTATCCGCTTTTTTTGTGATTTTTGCAAATTCTCTCACGAAATCCTCCTCAGAGCCGTTATATACGTTGAGGTCGATGTGCTCCTCGTCGCCGTCATAGCCTGTGAGGGTACCCTTGTCACTGTACTGCCAGAACTTCCAGTCCATAAGGTCGGGCTCAAAGCCGACGCTTCTTATCCACAGGGGATAATCCGAGAAGCTGCTCCTCACGTACCTGAGGTAAACGGGGAGAGTAGTGTATATGATCGGCTTTACGCCGTAATAGGCTTCAAGCCGGCTGAGAAGGGGCTTTAGTATGCTTTCCGTTTCCTCCTGAGAGGGTTTGTTTTTTCGCTTGTCGCCGTAGTATTCAATGTCCACCACAGGGGGCATATCTATCTCGTCCCTGCCCACAGAGGCGATGTAGTTGTCAGCCTGAGTTTCGCCTGCGCTGTCGAAGCTGAAGAAGTGGTATGCAGAGACACTGATGCCTGTACCGGCGGCACGGTCAAGGTTGCGCCTTACGGATTCGTCGGTATGACCGCTTCCCTCGGTAGCCTTGATAAAGGCAAATGAAACGTCCTGCGCTTCCAGCTCCTGCCAGTTGATGTCGCCCTGATAGTTTGATACGTCAACGCCGAAAACGGGATATTTAGCTCTGTTAACCTTTGCGGTCGAGAAGAGCATAGCGCCTGCGGCTGCGGCTGTCATAAAGACCGAGCCCAGCAGGGTACACAGGATATTACGTTTTAAGGTCTTCATATTACGGGCAACACCTTCCGAAGCTCACTGAGGCTCCTACAGAAGGAGCGGAGCAAAAAGTCATACTCTATTATAATAAACTAAAATTGCAAAATAGTCAATAGTTTTCGTGAAATTCCGGAATAGAACTAAGAACTTAGCGCTTAGAACTCAGAGCTGAGCTTATATGTATTGACATTTTTGAGGAAAAATGATAAAATCTTTCTGAAAAGTCATTTTTCGGAGGCGATGAACATGGAGTATGAGGAAGAATACAAACAAAACAGAACAGCAATGAAAAAGCTGAAAAAAGAAGGCACCATGATACTTATTATATTTGCAGGATGTTTAGCAATGGCTGTATGGATGCTTGTTGCTTTTTTTATAACTCAGAATAAGATGATATTGCTGTCTTCTGTTCTGGGAGCGGCTGCCGCGGTAACAGGATTTTTCAGCGCATACAGGAAGGATTCAGCCCTTGCCATAGCGGCAGGAGTGCTCCTTCTGGCAACAATAGCAGTCATGTTCTTCTATGATGGCTTTTCTGTCTTAGGAGTTGCAGAACTTGCCGTATTCGGCTGGTTTGCAGCCAGAAACTTCCTGAATATAAAAAAGTACAAATGGCTTGAACAGCAGGAAGGCTTTCCGCAGTTTGAACCAAAGCTCAGGGAATACGACATGGAAAAAGCACAGAGAAATATCGGGGATACCTATGCTGCAAAAACGGAGGAAAGGCAGAAGAACTCCACAGACAGTATGGACGAGCTCTGAATCAGGAAATAAATGCAAAAAGCAGCCGAGTGAAAGGTGATCACAGGCTGCTTTTTTATTTGTTTATAATTTTATAATATAGTAAACAACTGCTCCATATCACGGGGGTCAAAGCTTACGAGCTCTCGGCTTTTGTGTGACAGTACGAGTCCGTCGGTGCAGTTCACAGAAGTAAGACTGAAACGTCCCTCAAAGCGGTGGGCGGCTCTGAAAATGCTGCCGAGACGGGTGTTTACCGGAGTTCCTTCATGCTCAAAGGTGATACCTCTTTCGGTTACCCTGACCTCAAGGGGAGGGAAGTCGCCGAAGGGACGGCAGGTCATACCGTCTGCGATATAGTGACCGTGAATGGCGTCAACCCTTGTGTCACGGTAAAAGCGGTACAGCAGTGCGGCAACTGCGGACTCGGTATCGTAAAGCCGTTTTTTTATCTCTGCCTCGGGAGAGGTGAATAGCTCCGGTATCTCTCTGCAAATTGCAGCGGCGTTCCTGTTCAGTGCAGCTGTAAAGCTGCTTCTCATGGCGAATCGGCGGAGCTGTTCATAACCGATGTGCTGTTCGGGTACGAACTCGGGATACATAGCACGGGCAAGCTCCTCGTAATTTATATGGATAATGCGCTTGCTTGAAAAATAGGTCATCTTTGCGGCGTGGGGCAGACAGCACATATCCGAAAGCATATGCACAGCACGGGCAAGGTAAACTGCACCCTGCTTGACAAAGCCGCCGCAGTACATAGTCAGCGCCATTGTGTAGTCCTCCTCGAACATAGTACGGGCACTTTTTGCGAAGAGGTCCTTGCCGTTTCTGAGGTAGCCGCGGACGGGCTTTTTTATAGTTCCGTTTGTGTCACAGCCGCAGTAATAATGCCTGCCTGCGCCGTTTTCGCGGTCACCCTTCTGGTCTGCGATTATGGTGTATGGCAGCATAATGCCGAGATACTGGCGTATGAGGGCTTCGGCTTCATGGGAGACCTCACCCAGCAGTTTCAGTGCGCGTATTAGTATTTCCTGATGTATTTCGGTGGGCGGCAGGAGCTTTTCTGCCGTATAGCTGTCTGCAAGGCGTCTCAGCTCCGCAGCGGCTTTTTTCCATTTATTGTACATATCAGACTCCTTGTGTCGGTCAGGAATGTAAACGTTTTGTCTGTTCATTGTCTTTAATTATACCACAACCTGCGCAGTATTGCAAGCAGCGAGCCGCTGCACCCTGACTCCGCGCATGGATTTATTTGTGTGGGTAGTTTTAGCCGCGAGGGATAATAAACAGCGCCATGCTCTCAATGCATTATAAATAAAAAGGGCACTCATAAAGAGTGCCCTTGAATGTTGCATATATATCAGCTATTAGCCGAGCTCTGCAAAGTACTTGATAGTTCTTACCATCTGTGATGTGTAAGAATTCTCGTTGTCGTACCATGAAACAACCTGTACCTCGTAGAGGCCGTCACCGATCTCAGCTACCATTGTCTGTGTAGCATCGAAGAGTGAACCGAATCTCATACCGATAACGTCAGAAGAAACGATCTGATCCTCGTTGTAACCGAATGACTCGGAAGCAGCAGCCTTCATAGCAGCGTTGATGCCTTCCTTAGTTACGTTGCTGCCCTTAACAACAGCTGTGAGGATTGTTGTAGAACCTGTAGGAACAGGAACTCTCTGAGCGCTGCCGATGAGCTTGCCGTTGAGCTCAGGGATAACAAGGCCGATAGCCTTAGCAGCACCTGTGCTGTTAGGAACGATGTTAGCAGCACCAGCTCTTGCTCTTCTGAAGTCGCCCTTTCTGTGAGGACCGTCAAGGATCATCTGATCGCCTGTGTAAGCGTGGATTGTGCTCATGATACCGCTCTGGATAGGAGCATAATCGTTGAGTGCCTTAGCCATAGGAGCGAGGCAGTTTGTTGTGCATGAAGCAGCAGAGATGATCTTGTCATCCTTTGTGAGAGTCTTCTCGTTTACGCTGTAAACGATTGTAGGAAGATCGTTGCCTGCAGGAGCAGAGATAACAACCTTCTTAGCACCTGCATCGATATGAGCCTGTGACTTGTCCTTTGAGCAGTAGAAACCTGTGCACTCGAGAACAACGTCAACGCCGATCTCGCCCCAAGGGAGCTCTGCAGCGTTAGCCTTAGCGTAGATTGTAAGTGTCTTGCCGTCTACAGTGATTGTGCCCTTCTCATCGTCTGCAGAAACAGTGTGAAGATTCTCACCGATCTTTCCGCAGTAACCGCCCTGAGCTGTATCATACTTGAGAAGCTGAGCGAGCATTGAAGGCTTTGTAAGGTCGTTGATAGCAACTACCTCATAACCTGGAGCATCAAACATCTGTCTGAATGCAAGACGACCGATACGGCCGAAACCGTTAATAGCAACTTTAACTGACATTGGATATACCTCCTAAAAATTTGTATGAATTAATTATACTCCAACTTGCAAATTTTTTCAAGTGGTTCGATAAAAAAATAACAGAATTTTCTATAAAATCACAGATTGTATAAAACGGGCACTGTTGAAACGAAAAATTTTGTCAGCATTTTACTGTGTAAAATCCTCTGTGTAACTATTTCTTTTTTTACTCAAATGGTGTATAATATATACATATATTATGTCTCTGCATATTTGCAGAGAGACTGGAGATATTATGGACGATAAAAATGATCTTGCAGAGTTTTTTATGAGTTCCTTTGCTTCTGAGCTAATAAACAGCACAGAAAATGTGATAAGGCGCTCTGTATCCGGGATAGCGGCTTCCTGTGAGAGCCTGCGCGAATCGGCAGACAAAAAGCGCTCAAAGCAGGATAAAAGGCTCATCGACGGCATAATGGCGTCGTGCCGTGACCTTATGCGCACTGCTCAGCTTGGCAGGGCTCTGACGGCGGAAAGACTCACCGATGAGGATATGTGTACGATCCGGGCTGACATCTTTCTCAGGGACTTTGCGTCAGGCTGCGAGGCGGCTTCAAAAGGCAGATGTACCGTTAAGGTCGGAGAGGTATGCCCTTCATATATCAGGACTGACAGAGAGACTCTGCGGTTTCTGCTGCTGAGCTTTGTCAGGAGACTTACCTCGGGCGGAGAGGACGGAAAAAACGCCTTTGAGGTGTCCTGCGAAGAAAAGTTGAAAACTTTAAACATTTCTGTCAGGGCTTTGGGGACATTTGTGGACGAAGCTCATGCGGGGCAGACTGATATTTTTGATTCGCATTACGGTGAAGTGTGCATGGGTTTCGCAGAGCATATAGGCGCATTTGCAGAGCTTTCGGACGATGTGCTGACAGTCGGTATTCCGCTTAGTGACGGCAATAGCAGCGCTGTGGCAGAGGCTGTGCTGCCTGAGGCTGAGAGCAGCGGCTTTGATCCCTTTGGCGTTATGCTGGGAAATATTTGAAGCTGTGTGTGACAGGATTGTGACAAATTCGTAAAACTAAGCAATATTGACAGAATACTCCGAGAATTTTGTTGACATTATTCAAAAAAAGATGTATAATAAAAATGTTGAAAGATCTCAGCGAAAAATTCATTGTTTTGGAGTGCTTTTATGGGAAAGAATTATGAGATCGAGAGGAAATTCCTCGTTGAATTCCCTGATGTTTCACTGCTGGATGTAAAGCGAAGGATAGCTATAGTCCAGACCTATCTCAAAAGCGGCAGCAACGGCTCTCAGCGGAGAGTAAGGTCTGTTGACGAAAACGGCAGTGTCAGATATACCTACACGGAAAAGATATTCCTTACTCATGTGACAAGAGAGGAAAATGAATCCGAGATAACCAGCGAAAGGTATCAGCAGCTTCTCAGAGAGCGCCGCTTTGACTGCCCTTCTGTGGAAAAGGTGCGTTACTGTTTTGACTATAAGGGACAGCTCTTTGAAATGGATAAGTATCCCTTTTCGGATAAGCTGGCTATTATGGAGCTTGAGCTCAGCTCTCCCGAGCAGGCTATTGATTTCCCCGACAGAGTCAGAGTTATCAAGGAAGTATCCGATGATCCGCGTTACTCCAATGCGGCTCTTGCAGCAGCAGGGGCATTTCCCAAACAGCAGATTGGAGAATAGATTCAATGTCGGAAAAATTTGTACCCGCTGACAGCCCCGAACAGCTCTCCGCTTTATTCGGACAGCTTGACGGCAATATCAGCGGTATCCAGAAGGATTTCAATGTTACCGTCGTAAGCAGGGACGGAGGCATTAAAATAATCGGCGACGGCGATACCGAGGGCGCCGAAAAGGCGCTGAGGGCTCTTATGAGGATAGCAGGCAGCGGCAGCTCGGTCAATGAGCAGACCGTCCGCTATGTCACCTCTATGGTGGCTGACGGCGTAGAGCAGGAGCTTCAGGAGCTCGGCGGCGACGGCATATGCGCTACAGCCTCGGGAAAGATACTCCGTCCGCGAACCGTCGGTCAGAAACGCTATACCGACGCTATAAAGAACAATACCATAGTCCTGGGAATAGGTCCTGCGGGTACTGGCAAGACCTATCTTGCTGTGGCTATGGCTGTAAAGGCGTTCCGCGAGCACAAGATAAAAAAGATCATTCTTACCCGTCCTGCCGTTGAAGCAGGTGAGAAGCTGGGCTTCCTTCCCGGCGACCTGCAGGATAAGGTGGATCCTTATCTTCGTCCGCTCTACGACGCGCTTTTCGATATGTTCGGAGCAGAGAGCTTTGCCCGATACATGGAAAAGGGGATAATCGAGGTGGCTCCGCTGGCTTATATGCGCGGACGTACTCTCGATGAGGCTTTCATTATCCTTGATGAGGCACAGAACACTACCTCCGAGCAGATCAAGATGTTTCTCACACGACTGGGAAACGAGAGCAGAATGGTCATCACAGGTGATATCACACAGATAGACCTGCCTGATACGAAAAAATCGGGACTTGTTGAAGCCATTAAGGTGCTCAGGGGAATAGATGATATCGAAATACACCGCTTTACCGAGAAAGACGTTGTACGCCACAGATTAGTACAGGATATCATCAAGGCTTATGAAAAATACAATGAAGGGAGAAAGAATTATCATGGCTAAGTTAAAGGTTTATGTTAAGAACAATCAGACAGAGGTGAAGGTGCCTGTAGGTATCAGACTTCTTATCAGAAGATGCTGTCAGGCAGTACTTACTACAGAGAATTTCGGAAAGGACGCTGAGGTGAGCGTTTCCTTCGTAAGCAACAACGAGATAAAGAATCTCAATAAGATATACAGAAATAAGGACGCTGTTACAGACGTTCTCTCGTTTCCGCTCACAAGCGAGGACGGCACTGTTGAGATAAATCCCGAGACAGGCGCTGTTCAGCTGGGAGATGTTGTTATCTCACTGGAAACTGCCGTAAAGCAGGCTCAGAATTTCGGCCACTCACTTGAGAGAGAGGTGGGCTTCCTTACTGTTCATTCAATGCTCCACCTGCTGGGCTATGACCACGAGACAAGCCAGCTCGACCAGCGCATCATGCGCGAAAAGGAAGAATCCGTGCTTGAAAAGCTCGGTATCTCAAGAGATGCCACATTTATCGTCAACGGAGAAAACAACTGATGTCAAGAACGGCTTTCGTTACTATCGCAGGACGTACAAATGCAGGCAAATCCTCTCTCCTCAACGCTATAGTGGGCGAGAAGATAGCTTCTGTCAGCAACAAGCCCCAGACTACCCGTACGCGCATAACGGGTATCAGAAATATAGATGACGTTCAGCTGGTATTCTTCGATACCCCCGGGTTACATAAGCCCGTGAACAAGCTCAGCGAGCATATGCTCAATACCGTCAGGGAGTCAGTAAGCGACATCGATGCGGTAGTGTTTGTCATGGACTGCACCAAGAAGATAAACGAGCAGGAGCTGAACCTGCTGAAGTCTATGAACAGCTCAAAAATGCCCGTGATACTTGTGCTCAACAAGATAGACCTGCTGAAAAGCAAGGACGAGCTTGCTCCCGTTATCGCTGAGCTTACGTCAAAAATCAAGTTTCAGGCGGTAGTTCCCGTCAGCGTTACTGAAAACAGCGGAGTTGACATCGTTATCGACGAGATAATCGCCCTTTCTGAGGAGTCTGTTCACTTCTTCCCCGGGGATATGATAACAGACCAGCCCGAAAAGGTGCTGGCGGCAGAGATGATACGTGAAAAGCTCCTTATGCTCCTCAGCGACGAGGTGCCTCACGGCATAGCTGTCGGCGTTGAGCAGATGAGCGAGCGCGAGGACAAGGATATCCTTGATATATCCGCTGTTATCTACTGCGAGAAGGAGTCCCATAAGGGCATCGTCATCGGCAAGGGCGGAGCTATGCTGAAAAAGGCTTCCACAGCCGCAAGAATAGAGCTGGAGGACTTCTTCCAGATAAAGGTCAACCTCAAATGCTGGGTAAAGGTGAAGGAAGACTGGCGCAACAGGGAGAACCTCATCAGAAGCTTCGGACTTTCAGAGAAATAATTACCGCAAATAATAACAGGCTTTCCGCAGATGATATTTTCAGAGCTATGGCTCGTATCTTATCTGCGGAGACTTTTTATGAATGAAGACATTTTATGGAATAATTTCGCCGAAAGCGGCTGGATAGCGGACTATCTTCTGTATTCGGCATATAAGGAAGATAACCATGACTACTGTTGAAGGCATCGTCCTTAAAGAGCGTTCTGTCGGAGAACAGGACAAATTTATTGATATACTCACCAAAGAGAGCGGAGTTATCGAGGTTTCCGTGAAAGGCGCAAGGAAAATAAACGGAAGATCGGGCAGCTCTACTCAGCTTCTGGCGTATTCTCGGTTCTGCATAGACAAAAGGGGCAGCTATATGTACCTCAACAGTGCAGAACCGATACATATTTTTTACGGACTTCGTCAGTCTCTTACCAAGATATCTCTTGCCTCTTATTTTGCAGAGGTCCTTCGCTTCTGCATAAGACCTGAGACTCAGAACGGGGATATACTGCGGCTCATGCTGAATTGCCTCCACTATCTGGAGAGCGGTGAGCGCGATGAAGCCTTCCTCAAAGCCGTGTTCGAGCTCCGCCTTATGTCAGAAACAGGCTATATGCCTGATATAGTGGCTTGCAGGGGCTGCGGAGTTTTTGAACCTGATGAGCTCTTTTTTTGTATCTGCGACGGCGGATTTTTCTGTACAGACTGCTTTGAGAGCGAGACAGCCGACGACTTTATGAAAATAAAGCTGCCTGTGCTCAGCGCAGTCCGCCATATAGTGCTTGCGGATATGGGCAGACTTTTCAGCTTCCGTGTGTCCGAGGGAACTCAGCAGAGACTTTCGGCGCTGGCAGAGTCCTATGCGCTGACTCATCTTGAGCGTGGCTTCGGAACGCTGGATTTCTATAAATCACTTCTCTGAAACAGCTTTTTTTACACCTGAAAGACGTGATTTTTATGATTTTTAGCATAAATAATAAAAAGTTATTGCAATGTCACGTTTTTTGATGTATAATTATAATACATGATTATATGTTTTCAGAGGGAGGTGCGCACTGTGAAAAAGAAAAAAACCATAGCGGTCATTGCTGCTGATGTGTTCAACGACTATATGAACCGCATTTTTGTGGGCATTTCTGAGCAGTGCAGGGCGCTGGGCTATGACGTCCTGACCTTCCTCATGGCTTTCAATCTTGACAGCGGCAACCTTATCCAGCAGGGAGAGGAGAATATCTTCACCCTTGTAAAGAAGAATATCATTGACGGCGTGGTGCTTATGGCAGGAAATCTCGCCAGCCAGAACCTTATTGACAAGTTCGTCAAGGTGTTTTCTCAATGGAGCATACCTGTTGTGGCACTTGACCATGACTTTGATTTCTGTGAAAGCGTCTATGCCGAGGATTCTGCTCTGTTCGAGCACATGACCGACCACTTTATCGAGGTACACGGGTGCAGCAGGATAATGTGCCTTACAGGTCCCGAGGGCAGCAAGCCTGCGGAAACAAGACTTGCGGGCTATAGAAACTCTATGGAAAAGCACGGTCTTGAGGTGCGCGAGGAAGATATAGTCTACGGCGATTTCTGGAAAATAGTTTCGCAGAGACTGGCTAAGGAATTCATAGACGGGAAAAGAGAAATGCCCGAAGCGGTCGTCTGCGCTAACGACACTATGGCAAGATACCTTGCAGGCGCTCTCGTCAAGGGCGGAGTCAATATCCCCGATGATATAAGAATATCCGGCTATGATGGCACTAACGACGCTATACTGAATATCCCGTCCATATCAACAGTGCTCCCCGAGAACGAGCGCATGGGCGCAAGAGCAGTATGTATGCTCCACAAGAAGATAACCGGCATTACCGCTGAGCCTGTTGAGACACTTGCTCACGGAAGACTGCTTTTTGCACGTTCCTGCGGCTGCGGAAGCGCTACATATCACAGCGTTTCTACCCGTGATGAGTATCACAACCGTGTGGAAAGATACGAGAACTACTTCAGAAAGAGCGGTATGCTGGAAAGCCTTATGGAGGAAGAAAACCTCGACGGACTTCTCCATAAGCTCAACGGTTTTGTTTACGTCATAAACGGATTGGATACATATATGCTCTGCCTCAATAAGAACTGGGACAACATCGAGGGCGATGAGAAGGATTACGTCCGTGACGGCTATGCCGCCTTAATGGAGGCAAGAATGGTCTATACCAGAACAAGGACGGAGTTCGGCAGCAGAAGCTTCCGCTCAAATGATATACTGCCCCATTTTATCGACGAATACTGCAGTGAGCCGTCTACATATTTCCTGCTGCCCGTTCACTTTATGGACAGGTGCTTCGGCTACTCGGTATTCAGATTCAGTGATATACGCTGTGCGGCAAGCAATGTTTTTGCTCTCTGGAACAGGAATATCAGCGTTGCGCTGGAGTTCCTCCGCGTCCGCACAAAGCTTCTCAGCATAAATCAGCGTATTTTTATGAGCTCTATCCGTGACACCCTTACGGGTATCTATAACCGTCATGGCTTTAACCGTATGGCGGAGGGAATATTCCGCAAGGCTTGTCAGGAGAAGAAACAGCTCTTTATCATTATCGCTGACCTTGACAGGCTCAAAATGATAAACGATAATTACGGTCATATAGAGGGTGACACAGCTATTACGGCTGTGGCGAATGCCCTTAATACCTCATGTGAGCTGAACGAGGTCTGCGCACGTACAGGCGGCGACGAATTTGCGATCATAGGCTGCGGAAACTATACCCCCGATAGGATACAGGAGCATTACAGGTATATTTACGACTACCTTACAAGATATAATGCCTCTGCGAAAAAGAGCTATACCGTGGGAGTCAGCCTCGGCTGCTTCTGTGAGGTGCCCGATGAGAACGAGCCTCTGGATAAATATATCAAAATAGCTGATACTCGTATGTACGAAAACAAGGTCAAGCGCAAAAAGCTCCGCGAGGACTGAGGCTGCTGTGGAAACACGGCAGCTTTTTTGTGCGTTTTGCCTTAATATAAAATATGTATTGCTATTGACAAAAACACTGAAATATGATAAAATAAACTGAATTGCAAAAGAAGCTTCGGTTTCAGCGCAAGACTATTGACCACTCCTTTCGGAGTCGAGGCCATACGGACAGCCGGGTCAAATGCCGAATGCCGAATTATCGGCTGGCAACTTCTGTTGCCTTATTGATTCGACTGTGCGTCGATAAAGTTTTTATAAGTTCTCATCAGCTTGTGAAAGGTCAATAAGAGTAGTAAAAGGTAGTACTTGCTTGTATAGACTCTGAAACCGTATATGAAGTTTCTGCGTTTTCCGCATAATATTTCATGCACACAATGGCTGATAAGGTCTTTTGTGTGCATTTTTTGTTTAAAGGTGTGGTATTATGGAGAATAAACTGAAACTTTACGGATTCAATAACCTTACGAAGTCTTTGAGCTTCAATATATATGACGTCTGTTATGCCAAGACAGCCCGCTCTCAGCAGGAGTACATCGCCTATGTTGATGAGCAGTACAACTCTGAACGTATAACCGACATAATGACTCACTTAACAGAGATGATAGGAGCTCAGGTGCTCAGTGTTTCCCGTCAGGATTATGATCCTCAGGGAGCCTCCGCTACCTTTCTTATCGCCGACGATACTATGATACCCGCAGGCGGTACCGAGACTGTGGCTCACCTCGACAAGAGCCACGTAACAGTCCATACCTATCCCGAGTTCCACCCCGATACTTCCATCGCTACCTTCCGCGTGGACATCGACGTTGCTACCTGCGGCAAGATAACTCCGCTGACTGCCCTCGATTACCTCATCGGAAGCTTCGATTCGGATATAATCACAATGGATTACAGGGTAAGAGGATTTACCCGTAATCTTGACGGCGAAAAGCTCTTTATCGACCATAATATCACTTCTATCCAGAACTATATCGACTCTAAGATACTCGATAAATACGACGCTGTGGACATAAACGTATATCAGGCGAATATGTTCCACACGAAAATGCTCATAAAGGAGCTCGACCTACAGAATTATCTGTTCAATACAGATGTTGATGAGCTTCCGCCGAGGCGCAGACTTGAGATAACAGATGCGCTGAAGCGGGAAATGATAGAAATTTTCAGCGGAAGGAACGTGTTCGGAAATGGCTGAACTCTCACAGGTAAATGCGCCTATCTATGAGGCACTGAGAAAATTCCGCCGCATGAGAGTCGTGCCCTTTGATGTTCCAGGGCATAAGCGCGGCAGAGGAAATATGGAGCTCACCGAATTTCTTGGCGAGGACTGTATGAACGTGGACGTAAACTCCATGAAGCCTCTGGATAATCTCTGCCACCCTGTATCCGTCATCAAGGACGCGGAAATGCTGGCGGCTGAGGCATTCGGCGCGGCTAACGCCTTTTTCATGGTGGGCGGAACTACTTCTGCGGTACAGAGCATGATAATGTATGCCTGCAAGGAGGGCGACAAGATAATCATGCCCCGAAATGTCCACAGAAGTGCTATAAACGCCATAATACTCACAGGTGCTGTGCCTGTGTATGTAAACCCCGACGTCAATCATCAGCTTGGCATTGCGCTGGGTATGTCTGTTTCTCAGGTGGAGCAGGCTATCCGCGAAAATCCCGATGCTAAGGCTATTATGATAAACAACCCGACATATTACGGCATATGCTCTGATTTGCAGAGGATAACCGATATTGCTCACGCACATGGTATGCTGGTGCTTGTTGATGAGGCTCACGGTACTCATTTCTATTTCGGGGATAATTTCCCATTGACTGCTATGGCGGCAGGTGCGGACTGCGCCTCGGTAAGTATGCACAAGTCGGGAGGAAGCCTTACCCAGAGTTCTTTTCTGCTCATGGGAAAGAACATCAACGCCGACTATATGCGGCAGGTCATAAACCTCACCCAGACTACAAGCGCTTCCTACCTGCTTTTGTCAAGTCTGGATATTTCAAGAAAGAGACTTGCTCTCAGCGGTAAGGAGATATTTGCTCAGACTGTGGAAATGGCGGAGTACGCACGTTCAGAGATAAATGAGATAGGCGGTTATTACGCCTATTCAAGAGAGCTTATCAACGGCGACAGTATCTATGACTTTGATGTTTCAAAGCTGAGCATCTACACTCTGCCAATAGGTCTGGCAGGGATAGAGGTCTATGACCTTCTCCGCGACGAGTACGATATACAGATAGAATTCGGCGATATAGGCAATGTTCTCGCCTACATCTCAGTAGGCGACAGAAAACGCGATATTGAGCGCCTTATAAGCGCCCTTGCCGAGATAAAGCGCCGCTTCGGAAAGAGCAGCGCCCATATGCTCACTCAGGAGTACATAAGCCCTGTAGTTACAGAGACTCCGCGAAAGGCGTTCTATGCGCCAAAGCGCTCACTGCCTCTTGCAGAGGCGGCAGGTCATGTTTGCAGCGAGTTCGTTATGTGCTATCCGCCGGGTATACCTATACTTGCGCCCGGAGAGCTTATTACTCCCGAAATAATCGAATATATCAGATATGCTAAGGAAAAGGGCTGTCAGATGACAGGCACGGAGGATATAAATATCGAGAGACTCAATGTCCTTGATATATAGAGCAGCTTGAATTTTTTTATCTGGGGGGAATGGATATGAAAAAAGTCGGTATCATTATGAGCGTGTTTATGGGAGTTACCATGAGCTTTTGCCTTTCACTTACGAACTCTATTGTGTCAGCGGATAAATTCGATATGACACAGTTTCTCATAAGCTTCGGTGCAAGTACGGTATTAAGCCTGATAATAGGCTTTATAGTGCCTATGAAAAGGGTAGAGGACAGAGCCTGCCGGGCTATGAAGCTGAGAGAGAACAGTGTTCCTGCAAAGCTTGTGTCTGCATTTATCTCGGATATTATATATACTCCGATACTCACATTGTCAATGATAATCATAGTGCGCAAAATGGTCATGAAGATGAGCCACGGACACGCAGTGCTCCCACCATTTGCGACAATGTTCATAAAGTCTTTTATACTCAGTCTGGTGGTTGCGTATGTCATCATTCTTATCGTAACACCGATATTCCTGAAGCTGTCATTGAAGCTTGCAGGCGTTAATCCCGCAGGAGGTCCGCCTGCTGATAAAAAATAATTTGCGCATAAGCGCAAAAGTTGAGAGTTGAGAATTGAGAGTTGAGAGCTGTGGTATCGCCTGCGGCGATATTATTCAAATAATGTGAGCGAAGCGAACACATTAACTCTAAACTCTTCACTCTAAACTTTAAACTTGATACCAATTTTGCAAAGCATAATGGGTATCATAGAACGGAGGTATTGTATGGAATTATGGTTCACGGAGAGACATACTCCAAACGTTAAATTTTCTATAAAGGTCGATCATCAGCTCTACAGCGGCAACAGCGAGTTCCAGCGTATCGACGTTTTCGACTCAAAGGAGTTCGGGCGGTTCCTCACTCTTGACGGCTACATGATGCTGACAGAGAAGGACGAGTTCATCTACCATGAGATGATAACCCATGTGCCTATGGCTGTCCACCCAAATCCTAAGAATATACTCGTTATCGGCGCAGGCGACGGCGGAGTTGTCCGCGAGCTTACGCGCTATGCTTCTGTTGAGAGCATAGACCTTGTAGAGATAGACGAGCTTGTAGTGGAGGTCTGCAAGAAGTACCTGCCCACTACTGCCTGCCGATTCGACGATCCGAGAGTTCACGTATACTACGAGGACGGCGTTAAGTTCATACGCCGCTGCACTGACCAGTACGACGTCATCATCGTGGATTCTACCGATCCGTTCGGTCCCGGAGAGGGACTTTTCACTAAGGAGTTCTACGGAAGCTGCTTCAAGGCGCTCCGTGATGACGGTATCATGGTGAATCAGCACGAGAGCCCGTTCTATGACGAGGACGCAGCCGCTATGCAGCGTTCACACAAGCGCATAGTGGAGAGCTTCCCCATAAGCAAGGTATATCAGGCTCATATCCCCACCTATCCCTCGGGACACTGGCTTTTTGGCTTTGCTTCAAAGAAATATCACCCCACCAATGATTATAACGGCACAAAATGGAGTATGCTTGGTATCAAGACACGCTATTACAACCCAAGACTCCATACGGGAGCATTTGCACTCCCATGCTATGTAGAGGAGCTTCTCAGAGATGTTGAATAAGAATATACAGACCTTTATTGCCTGCGACAGCGAATATAAGGACGCAAAAATAGCCCTTTTCGGTGCAGGCTTCGACGGTACCACAAGCTTCCGCCCGGGAACGAGGTTCGCTCCCTCGGCTATCCGCAATGAGAGCTTCGGTATCGAGACCTACAGTCCATATCAGAATAAGGATATGACAGACTACAGCTACTTTGACAGCGGAGACTTAGAGCTGCCCTTCGGAAGCACCAAGCGAGCAGTTGCTGACATCGCTGTTCGTGCAGACGAGATACTTGCCGACGGCAAGCTGCCTTTTATGATAGGCGGCGAGCACCTTGTTACACTGGGCTCGGTAATGGCTGTGAATGATAAGTATGATGACCTTTGCATCGTACACTTTGATGCACACGCTGACCTCCGTGACGACTATCTCGGGCAGAAAATGTCCCATGCCTGTGTGCTGAGGCGTTGCCATGAGCTTGTGGGTGACGGTCATATCTTCCAGTTCGGTATCCGCAGCGGAGACCGTGAGGAGTTTTACTTTGCGGACGAGCATACGGAAATGCATAAATTCAGTTTCGACGGACTTGAAGAAGCCGTTGAGAAGCTCAGAGGCAGAAATGTTTACTTCACCCTTGACCTCGATGTGCTTGATCCGTCAATATTCCCCGGTACGGGTACCCCCGAGGCAGGAGGCGTCACCTTTGATGAGCTGAGAAAGGCTGTTACTCTTGTTTGCAGCAGGCTCAATATCGTTGGCTGCGACGTAAACGAGCTGAGCCCTGTTTACGATCAGAGCGGAGTATCTACAGCAGTTGCCTGCAAGATCATCAGGGAGATGCTTCTGGCTCTTTCATGATTTGAGCTGGCAAGGGGGAGCATTATGGAACATAACTCTTATAATGATACAAATACTGAAGAAAACAGCAGGAAAAGTCCTGCTGCAAAGATAATCATTGCAGCTGCAATAGTTATATTCCTTATATGTGTCGGTGTAATGATACCGTTTATAATGGCAAAAAATCTTATCGGAGATGCCATAAAAAAGGACACTACTCAGTATAATGTCCCTATTACTGCGGTCATTACGGAAAACCGCGTCAGAGAATCTGACGGCGTCAACAGTGCAGACACCAAAACGGGCAAGGTCTATACTCCCGTTTACGAATATGAATACAGAGGCAAGACCTACAGCGTGGCAGGCAGTGTAGCATCAGCTGATAAGAAGTATGATGTGGGACAGAAGGTGAACGTCCTCATATCGGATGTTAATCCGGGCAGAATGTACGATCCCGAATATAACCCCACTAAGGTCATAGATGACTTCGGGCATAAGGTGTCGGGGACGCTCATACTTGTGCTGGTTATCCCGCTGATACTGCTTGCAGCGGTGACGGCTGCTGTTATTATAATAATCGTCCGTGCTTCAAAAAAGAAAGGTACTGCCAAAACAGATGAAGCAAACAATTATGACGGCTGAAGAGACTGAACACAACAAGAAAGGCAGGATATGACATGAATATTTTCAGAGCACAGAACGTCTCGGGACTTGCAGAGATACGCATGAAGTATCTCCGTGAGGATTTCCCTGAGATGACTACAGCACAGGCAGCACAGATCAAGGCTAAGCTGCCGAGGTACTACTCAGACCACCTCAACTGTGATCTTTTTGCATACCTTGCAGAGGACGGCGGAAAGATAGTCGGCTCGGCATTCCTTACGGTAAGGGAGCTTCCGCCCAATCCCAACTTCCCCAGCGGACGTGTGGGAACGGTGCTGAATGTATTCACTGAGGCAAGCCACCGCCGACAGGGCATAGCTACGGCGCTTATGGAGCTGCTCATATCCGACGCAAAGGTCATGGAGCTTGACTACATCGAGCTGAAAGCCTCTGAGGACGGCTTCAAGCTTTACAAGCAGATGGGCTTTGAAGTTGAAAACACAGGCTTTACAAATATGAAGCTGAAAATTTAAAAGGAAAACGCTATGATTCCAATAATGTTATTCATTGCATTAGCTTTTCTGATTATTGCTTTTATATTTCTTATATTTGAAATGATCAAGGAGATAAAAAGAAAAAGTCGCTGTACGGAACGTGTTTTGGCAGAAGTAGTCAGTTATACCGATGTCAGGTTTTATGACAATGAGACCAAGTCATATTACAATAAAAGGGCACCTCTTTATGAGTATTCCTACAATGGTGAATTATGCAGACTTGCAGGCAGCACCGACAGTAAGTGGGTCAAGAAGGTTGAAATCGGTTCGCACACCGAGGTTTTTGTGGATCCAGATAATCCGAAATCATTTTTTTGTCCTGAGGAAACACGTTTTGTCAGGATCCATGGCATAAAAATTACGTGTGTTATCATTGGAGTTTTGCTGCTGATATTTCTGACGATCGCGATACCTGTGTGGTATGCTCAGCAAGTATAAAACGAATTTGGCTGACATTAAAAAGTAAATCAGAAAAAGAAAAGTATTTTTGAAGTATATAAAAAAATAAATTAAGATACGGAGGAATAAAAAATGGGAAAATGTATGATCATCGGCTGCGGCGGTGTTGCGTCCGTAGCGATCCACAAGTGCTGCCAGAACAGCGAGGTATTTGAGGGCATAATGATCGCAAGCCGTACTAAGTCAAAGTGCGACGCGCTGAAGGAAAAGCTCCAGCCTACAACAAAGACAGTTATCGAGACTGCACAGGTAAACGCTGACAACGTGGACGAGCTCGTTGCTCTTATCAACAGCTACAAGCCTGATGTAGTGCTCAACCTTGCGCTCCCATATCAGGACCTTACTATTATGGACGCTTGTCTCGCTACAAAGACTCATTACGTTGATACAGCTAACTATGAGCCTCTTGATACTGCTAAATTCGAGTACAAGTGGCAGTGGGCTTACCGCGAGAGATTTGAAAAGGCTGGTATCACAGCCCTCCTCGGCAGCGGCTTCGATCCGGGCGTTACAGGAGTATTCTCCGCTTACGCCATGAAGCATGAGTTCGACGAGATAAACTACATCGACATTCTCGACTGCAACGGCGGCGACCACGGTTATCCCTTCGCTACAAACTTCAACCCCGAGATAAATATCCGTGAGGTCTCCGCTAAGGGAAGCTACATCGAGGACGGCAAGTGGGTAGAGACTGAGCCTATGGAGATAAAGCGCGTTTACAACTTCAAGGGCGTCGGCGAGAAGGATATGTATCTTCTCCACCACGAGGAGCTTGAATCACTGGCTCTCAACATCAAGGGCATCAAGCGTATTCGCTTCTTCATGACATTCGGTCAGAGCTACCTCACACATCTCAAGTGTCTCGAAAATGTCGGCATGACATCTATCGAGCCTATCATGTACGAGGGCAGGGAGATAGTACCTCTCCAGTTCCTCAAGGCTGTACTGCCAGATCCTGCTTCTCTCGGTCCGAGAACAGTGGGCAAGACCAATATCGGCTGTATCTTCCGCGGAAAGAAGGACGGCAAGGACAAGAACTACTACCTCTACAATATCTGCGATCATCAGGAATGCTACAAGGAAGTGGGCTCACAGGCTATTTCCTATACAACAGGCGTACCTGCAATGATAGGTGCTATGATGATAATGACAGGCACATGGAAGAAGGCAGGCGTTTACAATATCGAGGAATTCGATCCCGATCCGTTCATGGAGGCTCTCAACAAGTGGGGACTTCCGTGGGAGGAGGACTTCAATCCTACTCTTGTTGACTGATTTGAGAATAAAAAGCATCATTGTCTTTACGCTTTTTGCTGTTTACCTTATATGCGCAGTCTTTATGCTGTTCTTTATGAGGGAAAGCCTGCTGGGGATATGCTCATACAGGGAATACTTCCGCGAGAATACCAATTTTGTGCCCTTTCGCACGATCATTGAGTTCGCAGGATACCTCCGCGACGGAGATACGCTGTACGGAGACATCTCATTTGAGAATATATTCGGCAATCTTGCTGCATTTCTGCCCACAGGTGTGCTTTTTCCTGCAATATGGAGAAAACAGCGCCGATTCAGGAGCTTTTTGCTTACGGCTTCGGCAGCGATAACAGGCGTGGAGATGATACAGTTTATCACAATGTGCGGTGCCTGTGATATTGACGACTTTATACTTAATCTCACAGGCGCTGTTATCGGCTTTGGCTTTTCAAGGCTTGATATAGTAAAAAAGCTGATGTTTACCGACGTCGGCTTAAAAAAAGGAGAATAATGGAAATGTCACATTTCAAGAATATCAAGAAGATCATGGCTGTTGCCGCAGCAGCTTCAATGCTTATGATAACAGGCTGCGGAAAGAGCCTTTCCACCTCTGATGTAAACGATACACCCCCAACTACAAACTCAGATCAGTCGGGAAATACTATCGTTCTCACACTTCACCCTAATGAAGCTCCTATCACCTGCGAGAATTTTGAAAAGCTGGTAAATGAAGGCTTCTACAACGGACTTACCTTCCACCGCGTAGTAGACGAGTTCATGGCTCAGGGCGGCGATCCTAAGGGTGACGGCACAGGCGGCAGCCCTGATACTATCAAGGGCGAATTCGCTGCAAACGGCGTTGACAACCCTATCTCACATCAGCGCGGAGTAGTTTCAATGGCTCGCAGCATGGATTATGACAGCGCTTCAAGCCAGTTCTTTATCTGCTATACAGGCAATTATGCTTCTTCACTGGACGGACAGTACGCTGCATTCGCAAACGTTACCGAGGGCATGGAGGTCGTTGACGACTTTATGAAGGTAGAGCGTGACCTTAACTCTATGGGCGAAATGGCTGTTCCGAAAACTCCGATAGTAATGGAGAAGGTGGAGATGATCGAGCCCGATGAGAGCGGATCTCCAAGAGTAAAGATAACCATGAATGACTTTATCAAGAAATGATGAGGTATAATTTTGATGTTAATAAAGTGCCGACTCCCTGCTATATAGCGGACGAGCCGGCGCTTATCCGTAATCTGGAGATACTCCGCGGCGTTTCCGAAAGAACTGGCGCGAAGATACTCCTTGCTCAGAAGGCATTTTCCTGCTATCACCTCTATCCCATGATAGGCGAGTACCTTGCAGGTACGGCTTGCAGCGGACTTTTCGAGGCAAGACTGGGCTTTGAGGAAATGGGAAAGGAAAATCATGTTTTTTCCGCAGCCTACCGCGAAAGCGAGATAGACGAGATAATCTCTTACTGCGGACATATAATCTTCAATTCCTTCACTCAGCTTGACAAGTACCGTGACCGTGTGCTTGCGGCAGGGAAAAAGATAGGTCTGCGCATAAATCCCGAGCACTCCACTCAGGAGGGGCACGAGATATACGATCCCTGTTCGCCGAAATCGAGACTTGGCATAACACGTAAAAGCTTCCGTGACGATGACCTCCGCGGTGTTACGGGACTTCACTTTCATACTCTCTGCGAGCAGAATTCCGACGATTTAGAGGCTACTCTTGACGCTGTTGAGGAGAAATTCGGGGACATACTGCCAAAAATGGAGTGGATAAACTTCGGCGGCGGTCACCACATCACCCGTGAGGACTACGATATACCGCGGCTGGAGCGCTGTATCCGCCGTATACAGGAGAAGTACGGACTGGAGGTCTTTCTTGAACCGGGAGAGGCTATAGCTCTCAATGCAGGCTGGCTTGTCACTGAGGTGCTTGACATCACAGAAAATGATATGCCAATAGCTATACTTGATACATCGGCTGCCTGTCATATGCCCGATGTGCTGGAAATGCCCTATCGTCCGCCCCTTGTGGGCTCAGGAGAAAAAGGTGAGAAGCAGTTCAGCTATCGCCTCGGCTCACAGACCTGCCTTGCAGGGGACGTTATCGGTGAGTACTCCTTCGACCAGCCCCTTCACATAGGCGACAGGCTGGTATTCGGCGATATGGCTATCTACTCAATGGTCAAGAACAACACATTTAACGGTATGCCGCTGCCCGACATAATGCTGCTGAAAAAGGACGGCAGCTTTGAAATGCTCCGCAGCTTTGGCTATGAGGACTTCAAGGAGAGATTGTGATTATTGATATGTAATATATACTATAACGGAGGATAAAATGAGTAAAAGGAACCAGGGTATAGAGCTTCTGAGATTAGTTCTGATGTTCATGGTATGTATGCTGCATATTCTTGGGCAGGGCGGATTATTGAATATGTATACGCTTGAGTCATTTGAGTGTAAGGTGTTGTTGTTATTTGAAACAGTTGCTTTTTGTGCGGTTGACAGTTTTGCTATTATTAGTGGTTATGTTGCAAGTAATAAGCCGACAAAATATTCAAGACTTATAGAATTATGGTTTCAGGTATTATTCTATTCCTGTATTTTGAATCTTTTTTTCAGAATTGCAGGATTGGCTGATAAATACGACAAAGAAGATTTTATCGTGTTGCTTTTCCCTGTGACATCGGATACTTATTGGTATTTTACTGCATATTTTTCAGCATTTATATTTTTCCCATTGATAAAAAAATTTGTTTTTGAGCTTGACGAAAAGGCTGCAAAAAAATGGTTGATAGTATTATTTATCATTTTTACGATAGTAGATATGAATTATAATTTATTCATGTTGAATGGCGGTTATTCGTTAATATGGATAATGCTTCTTTATATGTTTGGTGCGTTAGCAAAAAAGAGTAATCTATTTGCTGAAAAAAAGACGAGCGTTTTGGTGTTGATTTTGGTTGTATGTAGTATTATTACTTGGTTGTTATATGTAACTACAGGAATAAGCTCATTGCTGACATATACATCACCGACAATTCTTTTAAACGGCATGATACTGGTTATTGTTTTTTCCCGTATTCAACTGAAGGGGAATGTCATAGGCAAAATTTCTCCTTTGGCATTTGGTATTTATCTTTTTCAACTTAATCCCGTCATATGGGACAATCTTGAGGACGCAGTTATCAAGCTTGCTTCATCTAAAATCCTGATAGTTATATTACAATTTATCGGGCTTTCATTAGTATTATTTATACTTGGTCTTATAGTTGATCTCATAAGAAAAAAGCTGTTTGATTTGCTGCATATACATAGATTTTCAGAGCTTCTGGAGCAGGCTTTGAGAATAATATTAAGCAAATGTATAAAAGTTTTAAGATAACAGGACTTCCATATATAAACAGGAGAATAATAAATGACAAACATCTACTTTGTGCGCCACGCATTGCCTGACTATTCGTGCGGTGATGCAGCACTTCGCCCCCTTACCGAGGAAGGAATGAGAGACACTGCCGAGGTAGTCCGCGCAATGAGGGATATACACCTTGACTGTGCCATTTCAAGTCCCTATAAGAGAAGCTTTGACACCATAAAGCAGACTGCTGATGAACACGGGCTCAGAATAGAGCTTGATGACAGGCTTCACGAGCGTATCAGCGGCGCAAACGGCAACAACCGCGAGATGTTCCATAGGCGCTGGAGCGATTTCGGCTATTGTGAAGAGGGCGGCGAGAGCCTCGGCTCGGTCACTGAGCGCAATATGGCGGCTGTACACGAAATGCTGCGCAGACATGAGGGCGAGAATATCCTTGTCGGCACACACGGAACGGCACTCAGCACTATACTCCACTATTATGACAACAGCTTTGGTGCGGAAGGCTTTCTTCGCATTATAAACTTCATGCCCTATATTATCAGACTTGGCTTTGAGGACATGGAGCTGGCGGAAAAAGAGGAGATTCTTATCGTAGATAAGCATTTTGATTGAGAACTAAGAGCTAAGAACTAAGAACTAAGATTGTAGGGGCGGCGGAACGCCGCCCCTACAAAATACGTCTGCGTTAGCGGAAATATTAATTATGAATCAAAAAAGGACTCGATAAAGTCCTTTTTTCTTATATCTCCCGATTTACAGCCATTTATACGTTAAAACTGCCAAATAGCGGAAGAAGATATTGTATAAATAGACAAAGCTGATTTAACTTTTCATGATTTTATTTACAACTGTTACTACCTGTGCTATAATTATGGTGTGTAGGTGTATATTCTGAAGTTCTGCTTTCCCTGTGCTCAGCTTCCGGACTCACCGTATTTAATGGCAGTTCCGCTTTAGGCAGCGGACTTACGTTATGAAAAGGAGTAAAAACTATGGTTTCAAGAACAAAAAAGCTGGCGTTGCAGCTTTTTGCCTTTGCAGTATCCGTATTGATACTGCTGACGGCTTTTGCGGCAGTGCCCCCCGTCAGCGTTCATGCGGCAGGTACAGACCTGTACGTCGGCTACTCAGGCAGAAACAACAACTTCTCAACAGTGCAGGCGGCTGTTGACAAGGCTGCAAGCCTCAATCCCTCATCAGAGGCTAACCGCGTTACGATACACATTGCTCCCGGTACTTACCGTCAGCAGGTCATCGTACAGACGCCTTACATCACGTTCGTAAACGACGAGCCACAGAATGGCAGCGCAATTCTCACATGGTACTACGGTATCGGCTACAAGTACTACAGCGCAAACTCAAAGGGCTACTATGACGCAAATCTTGCTAAATCAAAGAGCGGCAAGAACGTTTCAAACTACCGTTGGGGCGCTACTGTTCAGCTCTGGCCAAAGGCTACAAACTTCAAGGCTAAGAATATCGTTTTCGAGAATTCCTTCAACCGCTACCTCACACAGGAGGAGCTTGCAGATGGTGTTGAGTGTACCAACGAGACATTAAAGGTGCAGCGTACCAACGGCGTTGACGTAAAGTCAAAGGCTTATACCGAACGTGCGGCAGCTCTCTCAGTTGATACAGGCTATGCTGAGTTCCTTAACTGCCAGTTCCTGTCAAGTCAGGATACTCTCTACACCGGCGGCTCACCTCAGTATTACAAGAACTGTCTCATTGAGGGACAGACAGACTATATCTTCGGCGGAAGCAATGCTGTATTCGACAGCTGTGAGCTCCGCTGGAAGGGCTACAGCAGCGGTTCTGTAGGCGGTTACATTACAGCAGCAAGAGAACAGGGAAGTCCATATACAGGATATCTCTTCAAGGACTGTAAAGTAACTGCTAATTCAGGTCTCACAGTAACAGCAGGTTATCTCGGCAGACCGTGGGGACAGACCGCAAAGGTGCTCTTTGTGAATACTACTCTCCAGAACGGAAATATGATAACAGCGGCAGGCTGGACTTCAATGAGCGGCGTACAGCCCGAGAGCGTTGACGGCTTCAAGGAAAACGGCACTAAGCTCTCCAACGGACAGCGTGTTGACCTTTCACAGAGAAAGGGACATATCGTTTCCGACAGCGACGCTGCAAACATCAATATCAAGAACTACATGAACAACTGGACTCCCTCATTCCTTAATGGAGAATCATCAGACAGCAGCGGAAATGGTCAGCCCTCATCAAATGTTGACGGCGCTGTAAAGTCCTGCGGCGGCTGGTTCGAGGAAGCCTTTGTTGAGTGGGACAGCTCAAAGCTTGGCAATAACGTCAAGGTAAGCTATGCTCCAGCAGGCAGCTCAAATTATACAGCTGTTGATTCACAGCTCATAAGGAACTCAAGAGTCGATATAGTAGGGCTCAAGGGCAATACAGAGTATACTGTGAACATTCAGGGCTCTAACGGCTCTGCAAGCTGTAATATCAAGACTATGGCTTTTGACCGCAGCGGCTATGCACACTGGAACGTTTCCGACGGTATCGGCGCTTACAACAACGACGGTACTCTGAAATCAGGCGTTACAGTCATCTATGTGAACAACTCAAACAAAGACAGCATTACCTACGGCGGTCAGACAGGTCTTTACAACATCTTCTACAGCGGAAAGCCTAAGAACGTTGTATTCAGACTTATTGGCAGCATTGATGTGCCAAAGGGTGCAAAGGCTAACGACGGTCAGCAGAACGACGGCTCAAATATGCTGTATCTCCAGAATGCTGAAAACGTTACTATCGAGGGTATCGGCTATGATGCCGCACTCAATCAGTGGGGCTTTGAGATGAAGCGCTCAAAGAGCTGCGAGGTCCGCAACCTGTGGCTGGGCAAGTACCCTGATGACGGCGTATCCATGACAGGCTCTGCCGACAACAAGTCAAATCATATGTGGGTACACAACTGTACTATCGAAAAGGGCTATAATGCTTATGCAGGCAACGGTATAGTAGATGCCGACAAGGCAGACGGAGACGGTTCACTGGACATAAAGTGGAGTGAGTATATAACAGTTTCATATAATCTGTTCAAGGATGGTCACAAGACCTCACTTGTAGGCGGCGGAACCAATCATGAGCAGGACTGGATAACCTATCACCACAACTGGTTCAACAATACCGAGTCACGTAATCCCCGTGCGAGAAACGCACATATCCACAGCTACAACAACTACTTCTACAATAACAAGCAGTACGGTATCGGAGCTTCCTACAACTCAAAGGTATTCTCTGAGGCTAACTACTACGAAAAGACAAATCTTCCTCTTGATGCTGAGAATATGGGAAATGACGCATATTCGGGAACTATCAAGTCCTACGGCGACAAGTTCGACAGCTGCAATATGGGCAGTGGACTCGCTTATCAGATAGTGAGCTCAAGAAATGACAAGTCCTATGTAGGCAACCTCAAGAGCGGCGGACAGGGCTACGACAACTTTGATACCGATTCTTCCAAGATATACGGCAGCTATAAGGTGCAGTCCGCAGACGCAGCTAAGACTGAGGTAATGGCTTACGCAGGACGTATGCAGAACAAGGCTTACAATGCAGGTACAGTCTCAGGCGGCGGAGATGTGGTCATCGACGAGCCTGTAAAGAGCGCTCTTATCTCGAAATTTGAGGTGAAGGACGCAAGCTACGGTGCTCAGTGGGGTATTGCCGAGACATTTGCAGCAGGCGACAAGGCATTCGGCGACCGCGAGCACGTTATCGCTTCTGTTCCAAACAGCATAAGCGGCGGTGAGCATATCATCACAGCCTGCAACTCAAAGAACACAGACTCTGACCTTGCAGTCATCACAGCTGCAAAGGACATCACAGTGTATGTCTGCATGGACGAGAGAGTAACAACTATCCCCTCATGGCTGAGCAGCTTCAATAAGAACGGCGAGATAGTCGAGGTAAATGACAGCGAGGCTATAAGACCCTTTGATGTTTACGCTAAGGAGATAAAGGCAGGGGAGACTCTTACTCTCGGAACAAACGGAATGAGCGGTGCTTGCATGAACTACATCGCATTTGTGAACGAGACACCCGTAGTCACAACAACTACCACAACTACGACAACCACCACCACAACAACTACTACAGCAGCGACTACTGAGTCCACAACTACGACCACTACATCACAGAAGCCTTCGCAGGGAATGGCAGGCGACGCTAACTGCGATGGTAATGTTGATATGTCGGATATAGTTCTCATAATGCAGTCACTGGCAAATCCGAATAAGTTCGGACTTGAAGGCACAGACGAGCACCGTCTCACAGAGCAGGGCTCTGCAAACGCAGACGTAGAGGGCAGAAACGGTGTTACAGCCAATGATGCTCTTGCGATACAGCGCTATCTGCTTCACCTGATAACAGCGCTTCCTGTAGACTGATATAATATAACAAATGTATCCTCAATAACCGCGCAAAGCGGCTGATGAGCAGACATTAATAAACAGGAAAGACAGATACCTTTCGCAGAGGTATCTGTCTTTTTTACGCTTCAGGTGTTTTATGGGAGTTTTGAGCAGACTTTAAATACTGATTGACTTTTGCGGCAGGATTTAGTATAATAATTTATATAGGACAGAGCGGAACATTTTTATCCGACAAAGAGAGCATAAAAAGTCGGGACAATGGTGCTTTGATATGGTATACTGAAACTACAGCGGAAAGAGGTGAATGTCGTGCAGGGGTGGATAGACGGATTTCAAAGGTCAATAGAGTACATAGAGAGAAACCTTTCCGAGACGCTTGACATCGGTGAGATAGCAAAAACAGCTGCGCTTTCTTCCTTCTATTATCAGCGTATCTTCGGTGCTATGTGCGGTATGACCGTGGGAGAATATATCCGCGCACGACGTATGACAATGGCAGCGCAGGAACTTACTTGCTCTGATTGTAAGGTGATAGACATTGCTGCTAAATACGGCTATGATTCTCCTGACAGCTTTGCAAAAGCCTTTCAGCGCTTTCACGGCATCACCCCGACACAGGCAAGGGAGTCAGGTGCGAACCTGCGGTCTTTGGTTCCGCTGCATATCAAAATATCATTGGAGGGCGGAAATATGCTGGATTATAAAATTGTGGAAAAAGCACCGTTTACGGTAGTAGGCGTCAGAAGGAGATTCGACTGCGATACGAGCTACAAGGAGATACCTGTATTCTGGGACGAATGGATGTCAGACACGAAGGGCTTAAAAGGAATGTTCGGCATATGCTCGGATATGGACGGAAAAACCTTTGACTACTGGATAGCCGACCTGTATCAGCCGTGGGAGAATATCCCTGCGGACTGCGAAATATATCAGGTCCCCGGAGGACTTTGGGCACTGTTCCGATGCGAAGGTCCTTTGCCTGACAGTATGCAGACTGTCAATACACAGATATGGTCAGAGTGGCTTCCTGCTTTGCAGGGCTACACCTTAGCAGGCAATTATTCGTTGGAGTTCTACCTGCCGCCGACGAAAGATCCCGCCGATACGGTCAGCTATATCTGTATTCCTATTAAAAAAGTGTGAGAGGTGAGCTATGGATCAACATACAGGGTTCAGTCTGATGCAGCCTGCTGGGACAAACGCAGAATACCGCAGGCTTTCTGATCATGTAATGCACGATCTTGGGTTGGAGGCATTTTGTCAGGCTGTATCGAGCGACGCTAAAGAGAGCCGTTTTATCACAAATGTGCTTTCGCAGATAACAGACGATGCGAAAGTCTCAGAATACCGGCGGCAGATATTCGGGGATATACTCAGGCTGCCTGAGTTGAGAAGCACCATGCTGGAGCTGTTCGGCAAGATACAATTCATGAAGGATTTTTCCACCATGCACAAGACCACCGATGAGGAGCTTGGATTGTGGCATCTCTTTCACCGCCTTGACGAGCTGGACAGCTACATCAGGACCGTAGAGACTATGCGTGAATGTCTTTCCGATGAAAGGATACGCTCTGAGGGACTGACCTCCCTCAGGGACTACATTACCGAGCTTTATGATGAAGCCTGCTTTGCAGAAATGAAGAAGGACATCGCTGCACTGAAAATGAAGGCATCTGATGTGCAGAGCGTCACCCTCGGAGTCAATGTCAACGAGCGCTTTGAAGCTGTCAGCATAGGGCTTGTTTCTGTGAATAAAAAGCCCTTTAAAAAGTCTGGTATCGTCAGCAATTTTGCGGACGCTATCGCTGCCAGAGATAAGCTCCGTGACACCGCAGACTGGGACGGTGATATGCATTATCAGTTCATTGATAAGGAGAAAACTTCTGATGTCAGTGCTTTTATCGAAAAGCTGGGCGGATTATCTGCTGTGCGGAATATGCCGTTTGTTGACGGACATATCCGCTCGACGGTGTTGAATACCATAAATGACGGCGCAGCGGCAAACTCGACCTTCTATCTCGAAACTGTAATGAATAAAATGCTCAGCTCTCTTGTGAAGAAGCTGAGAGATACCCTTACCAAGTACGCAAATGTGGCGATAGTGAATGTTTCAGGATTGGTGCCTGAGTTCATATATTACATCAGATGTGCTGAGTTCATCGGCGGTCTGATGGAAAAGGGCTGTGTTTTCTGCGAGGCACAGCCTGCAGCTGATGATGAGACTTCCATGACTGCAAGAGGCTTCTACAATCTGAAGCTTGCAATGAACATGGAGGATGTCAGCGAAATCGTGTCCAATGACCTTATCTTCGATAAGAATCATACCGTCTATATCCTCACAGGTGCAAACCGCGGCGGAAAGACTACTATTACGCAGGCTGTCGGTCAGCTGTTCGTTCTGGCACAGGGAGGGCTTTTTGTTCCTGCGGAGAGCTTCCGCTATGTTCCCTGCGACTGCATATACACTCACTTTCCTGCGGACGAGGACAAGACAATGGATCTGGGAAGACTTGGAGAGGAATGTGTCCGCTTCAAAGAGATATTCTCTCAGGCTACAAGCAGAAGCCTTCTGCTGCTGAACGAGACCTTCTCCACCACCTCCTTTGAGGAGGGGTACTACATCGCAAGAGATTCCGTAAAAGCCCTGCTTACCAAAGCTGTGCGGACGATATACAATACCCATATGCACAAGCTTGGCGGTGATGCCGAGGAGCTTAGCCGTGAAAGCAGCGGTGCAGGAGCTGCCTCGCTTATCATGCGGACTGAGAACGGTAAGCGTTCCTTCAAGGTGGCTCTGGCGCAGCCTGAGGGCTCGTCTTATGCAAAGGATATTGCTGAAAAGTACGGCGTTACTTATGATATGCTCGTCAGCGGCTCATGAAAAAAGTCAGACGGTGCATTAATATATGGCGCTATTAAAAAAGAAAGGCTGCATAACCTGAATGGTTATGCAGCCTTATTTTTAATGATTTATTCAGCGTCCTCAGCAGGAGCTTCTTCCTCAGCCTCGTCATCTGCATTCTCAAGAAGAGCGCGCATAGAAATGCTGATTCTCTTTGACTCCTCATCGATATCGATGATCTTTACATCGACCTCGTCGCCAACGTTAAGAACGTCCTTGACATTCTCTACCTTCTGGTCAGCGATCTGAGAGATGTGGATAAGACCGTCAACGCCGTCGATGATCTGAGCAAATGCGCCGAAGCTTGTGATAGAAACGATAGTAGCCTTAACTACATCGCCTACCTGATACTTGGACATGAAGATCTCCCACGGATTATCCTCAGCCTTCTTGAAGCCGAGAGAGATCCTGTTAGCTTCTCTGTCGAGATCCTTGATGTAAACCTCAAGAGTATCGCCTACATTTACTACCTCACTTGGGTGCTTGATACGCTTCCATGAGAGCTCTGAGATGTGAACCATGCCGTCGATGCCGCCGAGATCAACGAATGCACCGAAGCTTGTGAGTGACTTTACCTTACCTGTGTAGGTCTTGCCTACCTCAGCTGTCTCCCAGAACTTAGCCTTTGCTTCTTCCTTCTTAGCGTTCTGAACAGCTTTGATAGAACCGACTGCTCTCTTTCTGCCGCCCTCGGAAACCTCGATAACGATGAACTCTACCTTCTTCTTGAGGAGCTGGTCGAGCTCTGCGCCTCTTGGGAGACCTGTGAGTGAAGCAGGGATAAATACTCTAACGCCGAGAACTGTAAGTGTAACGCCCTTGTTTACGACGCTCTGAACAACGCCCTCGAGAACTGTGCCTTCCTGCTGAGCCTTTACGATCTTCTCGTAGCCGGCCTGCTCGTCAACCTTTCTCTTAGAGAGTGCTGCTGTACCCTCAGCATCGTTTACCTTGATAACAACGAGCTCGATCTCGTCGCCAACGCTTACGATGTCGGAAGGCTTCTTTGAAGGATCGTCTGTAAGATCGTCAAGAGCAACATAGCCAGTGTGCTTTGTGCCGAGGTCAACGATTGCTTCTGTATTGTTTACGGCGATAACAATGCCTTTAACTTTCTCTCCTGTATGTATTTTTTTGAATGATTCGTCGATAGCCTGTGCAAAATCGAAATCTTCATTCTGAGCTGCAAGAATTTCATTTTCTGCCATTTTGGTTTGTACCTCCTTGATTATATAGGCGGGGGTTGATGCGCCTGCAGTGATGCCGATCTTCTCGGCATTTGGAAGCTTTAAAGTCCGAAGCTCGTCCGAATTCTCAATATGATACGTTTTACAATAGCGGCTGCAAACCTCATAAAGCTTGACAGTATTGGAACTGTGTCTGCCGCCGACTACAAGCATTATGTCAGAGTTTTTAGCAAGCTCGGCAGCGTCGGACTGACGGGTGTCGGTAGCGTTGCATATGGTATCATATATGACGATATCGGGATCGTCCTTCGGGATCACGTTTAAACACTCACCCCATACTACTATATTATACGTCGTTTGCGCCACAATTGCAAGCTTTTTTCGCAAATTTTTATAATTTTTTTCAAAAAAGGCTTTTAGCTCAAAGTTGTCCTTAAAAACAAGGCAATTTTCGTCACAATGCCCAACTATTCCCTGTACCTCGGGGTGGTCACGGTCTCCTGCGATGAGGATAAAATATCCCTCGGCAGTCTTTTCAGCCACTATTTTGTGTATTCGTGACACAAACGGGCAGGTAGCGTCCAGCATACGGTTGCCCTTGGCTTTTATCTGTTCGTATATATCTCTGCCTACGCCGTGAGAGCGTATAACAACGGTCTCATCGGGCTTGAGCTCGTCAACTGTCTCGATTATCCTTGCGCCCTTAGCCTGCATATCGTTTACAACGTCCTGATTGTGGATGATAGGTCCCAACGTCGCCACATTGGTGTTTTTTTCAAGCTCGCCGTAGACCATTTTCACGGCTCTGTCAACGCCGAAGCAAAAGCCTGCCGACTTTGCCACTGTAACCTTATTCATCAGCGTTATCCTCCTTTTTCTCGTCTGCGGAAACAGCCTGTTCGCCCTCGACGAGAAGCTTTATATCAGCCATATAGCGATTCTTCAGCTTTACAAGCTGGCGCGGATTCGGGGTATCGCTTATCTCGCAGTACTCCGCAGGATCAATGGGAGAACCGAATTTCACGGTGATATGTGTGCGGAATTTAAGCTTTCCCTTGAAAACGATACCAACAGGGACTATCTGCTTTCCCGAACGTGCAGCGATAAGAGCGGCGCCTGTGTGACCTCTGCCCACTTTGCCGTCCTTTGAGCGTGTGCCCTCGGGGAATATCATAAGGCTTTTGCCGCTGCTGAGACGTTCAACGGCAGTATCTATAACTCCCGTATCGCCCTTGCCGCGTGAAACGGGGAAGGCTCCGAGAGTGCGTATGAGCCATGCAAAGAGCTTGTTGCGGAAGAGCTCCTCCTTAGCCATGAATGCGTATTTGCCTCTGCCGCCTGCACCGAGAATAGGCGGATCGGCATTTGAGCGGTGATTTGAGGCGTAGATAACAGGGATCCCCTTTGGGATATTTTCTCTGCCCTCAAAGCGGAGCCTATATGCGATGTGCATTGCAAGCCATACCAGAAACTTTGCTATGTAAAACATAATGTCTCACCTCTGTAATTGTTTTGCCATTCTATATCGGCAGGGACAGCTTTTCTGAAAGCGGCTCTCATCGGCCTGTCTTCTCGTTTATTATTTTCACGATAGCCGCCGCGGACTGCTCTAAATTCAGCTCGGTTGTGTCAACGAGGACAGCGTCCTCAGCCTGCTTCAGCGGAGCTGTTTCACGGTGCATATCCTGATAGTCGCGCTTGATTATATCGTCCAGTATCTCCTGATAAGTGGGACAGTTCGGCTTTTCGGCAAGCTCCTTATAGCGGCGGTTTGCCCTTTCCTCGGCAGAGGCTGTGAGGAATATCTTTACGTCAGCGTTCGGCAGTACGACAGTACCGATGTCGCGTCCGTCCATGAGGACATTGTTCTCACGGGCTATTTTCTGCTGAGTTTCAAAGAGATAAGCTCTTACCGCAGGTATAGCAGATGTGCGTGAAGCCGCCATTGAGATCTCGGGAGTACGGATAAGGTCGGAAACGTCCCTGTCACCGAGGAAAACGCGCTGTGCGCCGTCGATGAATTTAAGTGACACGTCAGCCTTTTCCAGAGAAGCCTCTATGTCCTTGTCGGCAATGTTGTTTTCGGTGATATAGAGTGCAATGGTGCGGTAAAGAGCGCCTGTGTCCACATAGATGTAGCCAAGCTCCTTTGACACCATTTTTGCGATAGTGCTCTTGCCTGCGCCGGCAGGTCCGTCTATAGCGATATTTACAGTTTTCATGGTAATAGCTCCTTTTTATGGGTATATGATATTATTTCTTGGCTTTGGCTGTTTCCTTTGCCATGTAAGCCTCAAAGTCCTCTGCTGTTCCTGCTGAGGTCGAGGTATAGGCGTAATAGGAAAGTATATACGACGCATCAACGGCATTTATCGCACTGTTTTTATCAACGTCTGCCGCAAGAGTCTGGCGTTCGTCAGTAAATGTGGTCTTTTTGCCGCTGGACACGGAAGCGTACTCGGTAAGTGCTGTAGAAGCGTCAACGGCGTTTATGGAAAAGTCGTTGTTTATATCGCCCAGCTTGTAGGGCGGATCGGCAGTAACAGTGATATTTGCCTTTGCGAGACCGTTTGTAAAGATATGCTTTGTCATATCGTCACCCTTGCTGTCGTAGGCGAAATTAGTGAACAGAGGCTTTATCTTGCCGTATTTTGAGTCACCGATGCTTACGCTGAAAACATCTCCTGCCTTGCAGTCCGCAGGGAGAGCAAATGTGAGCTCCCACATAATGCCGTCAGCGCCGAGGTCGGAATCTCCACTTGTGGTAAGGACTAAGAAGTCCTTTGTATCGCCGAAAGCCTGTCCGGTAGCGAGCTTTTCCACAGCCTTGCCTGCAATGGCTGTATCAGCCGTCATGCGGCTGTCGTAATAAACATATATGAGAGTATCACAGTAAAGCCCGTTTGCGCCGTCAACAGTCACATAGACCTTCTGTTTTTTTGTTCTTGCCTCGGTCTGGCAGACCTCAGTGCTGTTGAGATGAAAAACAGGCTGTCCCTGCACCGCAGGCTTGTATGTTGTAGTAGTTGTCGTTGGTGCAGCTGTAGTAGTTTTTACTGTTGTGGTCACAGTCGTTTTAGCAGCAGTTGTGGTAACAGCAGTCTTTGCGGTTGTGGTGGTTACTGCTGACTTTGCTGTAGTTGTTACAGCAGGCGCTTCCATATTGTATCCATTATAAATAGTATCACCTATGACAGCTGCTTTTGCTGCCTTTGTCACTGTAGGAGCAGGGAGTGCCCCCACTGTCAAGGCTGCGGCAGCTGCCGCGGAAATAAGCCCTTTAAGCTTCATAAAAACCTCCAAAAATTACGGTATATCCCTGAGTGTTGGATCATTCGTCCATTCTGCGCAGTCTCCACTCGTCGTACTGCATTTTCGACATGAGTACCTTACGGGGCTTTGCACCCTCGCTGGCACCGATGACACCGCGTTCCTCAAGCTCGTCCATGATACGGGCGGCTCTTGCGTAGCCCAGCTTGAGCTTGCGCTGGAGCATAGATGTGGAGAGCTGACCTGCTTCAACAGCTACCTTTATCGCAGCTTCCACTATATCCTCGTCGCTGCCGCCGCCTGTGGCAGCACCGCTGTCAGAGCTGCCTGAGCCGCCCTGAGCCTGTGGAGAATAGCCGTCAACAGTTGCTACGACCTCGGGATCGTATTTTACCTCAGCCTGTGACTTGATAAAGCGTACTGTCTCAGCGATGTCGTCGTTTGGCGAGAAGCAGCCCTGTACACGGACGGGTTTGCCTGCGCCTATAGGCATATAGAGCATATCGCCGTTGCCCAGCAGCTTGTCCGCGCCGCCCATATCAATGATAGTGCGCGAGTCAGTGACGGATTTTACCGAGAGAGCGATACGGCTTGGGATATTAGCCTTGATGAGACCTGTGATAACGTCGGTGGTAGGACGCTGTGTAGCGACTACAAGGTGCATACCTGCGGCACGTCCCATTTGTGCAAGACGGCAGATATAGTCCTCAACGTCCTTGCCTGCTACCAGCATCATATCAGCCAGCTCGTCGATGAAAACGACTATCTGCGGCATTTTTACAAGGTCAGCGTCGATCTCTGCCAGCTCGTTGTAGGACTTCAGGTCGTTGGCGCCTGCCTCTGCGAAGATATTATAGCGGCGCATCATCTCGTTGACCGCCCAGCAGAGAGCTCCTGCTGCACGTTTGCAGTCTGTAACGATAGGAATGAGCAGATGCGGTATATTCTCGAATATTTTGAATTCAACTATCTTAGGATCAATAAGTATGAGCCTTACCTCGTCGGGAGTTGCATTGTAGAGGATGCTCATTATAATAGAACGGGTGCAGACGGATTTACCCGAGCCCGTAGTACCGGCGATGATAACGTGGGGCATTTTTGCAATATCGCCCACAATGGCATTTCCCGTGATGTCCTTGCCGACGGCGAAGGCGAGCTTGCTCTTTGAGTCTCTGAACTCTGATGAGGTCAGTATCTCACGGAGAGTTACCATATCCTTTGTTGAGTTAGGTATCTCAATACCTATAGCTGCCTTTCCGGGGATAGGAGCTTCTATACGGACGCCCTGAGCTGCGAGGCTCAGAGCAATATCGTCCTCAAGTCCCTTTATCTTTGAGACCTTGATACCGGGGGCAGGCTGTATCTCATAGCGGGTGATAGCCGGACCGCGGATAAGATCCTTTATCCTTACTGCGACACCGAAGCTTTTCAGGGTGTTTACGATGACCTCTGCCTTTTCACGCATTTCCACCATAGCCTCGTTGCGGTTAGAGCGTATCTCGGGGCGTGAGAGTATGTCGATAGGCGGAAGTATATAGACGGGCTTTTCTTCCTCGGGCTCTTCCTCCTCGATGACCTCTTCCTCGTCGGCAGCAGACTTCTTGTCGGCAGCCTTGCTTATGAGCTTTTCAAGTCCCTCGTCGGGAATATCGGAATAATCCTCCTCGTCTTCGTCTACAGCTATAGAAACGGGAGCTTTGACCTTTTTGAGAGGCGGCAGCTTTGGCTCGGGAGCATCAGTCGGCTCCGTATCCGCATCTGTGGAGCCTTCACTTTCCTCGGGCTCAGCACTGTCATGTACGATAAGGTGGTCTGTAGGGAGAGGGATATCCAGATCGAAGAATCCGTCGGGGAGAGCCTCTACAGCCTTTTTGTTCTGAGCCTTCTTTTCAGAGGGCTTCTGTGAAGACCTGCGTGAATTTGCAATATTTATCGCTTCAAGGTCGGCGTCGAAATCACGCTTTTCACGGTCGTCGTCATTGTCGTCGTCTTCAAAGGCGTCCACAAAATCGCCGCCTATGAACATATTCTGTATGCCGTTGACGCATTTTCCGATGAATACAAAGGGCGTCGCAAGGAGCTTGAGGAAGTCCACAAGTCCGCGCCCCGAAAGGAGCATACCGAACACGAAGAACAGCACCAGTGATATGAGCCTTGCGCCCAGCTTTCCGAAGAACTTCAGCAGAGGACCTGCAAACAGGAGACTTGCCACGCCGCCGCTTCTGAGCTTTGCGCCCTCCTCATAGAGTATCTTGAAATGACCGCTCCATGTGCCGCCGGGGATACGTCCCACCGCGAATATCTGGAATGCGGCGCTTGCGAGGAATATCATGGCGATACACCAGATATTTCTGCCGCTGAGGTCTTTCTTTGTCTGCTCGGTGCCCAGCTTAACGGCTGTATAAATGAGTATAACGGGTATGAGAAATGCCGCTATACCGAATGTTCCCAGCAGGAGATTATGTAAAGCCAGCCAGCCCTTTGTGCCCTTTACGAGCACCATGAGAGCTGTGAGGACTCCAAGTGCGAAAAGGAGTATCGACCACAGCTGGTTGCTTTCGTTTTGCGGAGCCGCTGTCTTAGCACTGCTTTTGACGGGCTCTCTTTTGGGAGCATCGGTTTTTTTCTTGGCAGCTCCCTTAGTAGTTTTCTTTGCTTCTGCCATATTTGCCTCCGTTTTGTTCTGTTATAACTATGTAGCTGTGCCATTATAGCATATTTTTTGCGCAAAAAAGCACATTTTGGCACAGCCGCGGTCAGTCCGCGTATCTTTTTTCTGTATTTTCTATCATATGGTAAAGACAGTCCATTGCGTCGCCGAGGCTTCCGAGGCTGTCGATAAGTCCGAGCTCTACTGCTTTTTCTCCCTCAACAACGCTTCCCACATCGAGGACAAGCTCCTCGGTGTTCATCAGCAGGGTGCGGAATGCCTCCTCTGTGATACTGCTGTTTTTTGTGACAAAGCGGACTATCCTGTCCTGCATTTTATCGAAATATGAGAGAGTCTGGGGCACTCCGAGAACAGTGCCGTTCATGCGGACGGGGTGGATAGTCATTGAAGCTGTAGGGACGATGAATGAGCGCTTTGCGCTTACTGCAAGTGGAACGCCTATGGAGTGTCCGCCGCCCACCACAAGTGATACAGTGGGAGTTTTCATGCCCGAGATAAGCTCGGCAAGGGCAAGACCTGCCTCCACGTCGCCGCCTACAGTGTTGAGTATGATGAGCAGTCCCTCAACGCTCCTGTCCTGCTCGATAGCTACAAGAGCAGGGATGATATGCTCGTATTTCGTGGTCTTGTTCTGCTCTGCGAGGACATAATGCCCCTCTATCTGCCCGACAACGGACAGACAGTGGATAAGGTGCTTGGAATTTTTTGATACCGCCTGACCGCTTTCACGGGCGAGCAGGGCTTCTTCAAGCGCTTCCTCCGCAGGAGAACCGACGTTTTTGTTTTCGTCTGTCATGGATACACCTCCGAAGCTATTTTGTGCAGGCTTCGTGAGCGTATACATTATTTATTATATACTTTTGTATTTTAAAAGTCAAGGGATTTTCATGTCCCTCCATATATATCCCGAAAAGCGGCAAGATCCAACATGAATACGTTGAATTTCAGAGATGTCATTGATAATTTACATCTGAGGTGGAGTTTCTGAACCGAGGGCTGAGAGTATATGGGAGCTTTGTATGGCTGATCCGGAATAGGCAGTACCAATTTTTTAAAGCTTTGTGAAAAATGCCGTTTTTGGCTTGACAAATCTGCGGTTTTATTGTATATTTAAGGTGTATAGGTGTGGTGTGATACCATATCTGAAAATATTTAATACGAGAGGGGTATTAAAAATGATAATCAAAAAGATCACGGCGGCAGCTTCTGCACTTGCCATGTCTATGGGTATGCTCTCATATGCTCCCACAGCAGGTCAGCAGGACGCTGTTTCCACAGCAAAGGCGGCTTCAAGCTACAACTACGCTGAAGCTCTCCAGAAGTCAATGTTCTTCTACGAGGTACAGCAGTCAGGCAAGCTCCCGGAATGGAATCAGGTAGCATGGCGTGCAGATTCTATGGTCGACGAGGACGGCAACGAGACAGATGCTGTTCCTGGCGGCTGGTTCGACGCAGGAGACCACTTCAAATTCACACTTACAAACGCTTATTCAGCTTCTATCATGGCGTGGGGCTATATCCAGTACAAGGACGCTGTTGACAAGGCTGGTCTCGGCGAGACCTACCGCAACAATATCCAGTGGGGTATGGACTACGTTATGGCCTGTGACAAGGGCAGCGGTGAAATGGTCGGCACTATCGGCGATTTCGAGGGCGGCTCTACAGACCATAATATCTGGTGCAGCGCTGAGGTATATCTCCGCAAGCATCACCTCAACAGCAAGGACTGGAAGAGACCTTACGATACTATCAAGAACGCTTCTGTAGCAGGTCTTTCGGCAGCTTGTCTTGCACAGGGCTATATCATCTTCAAGGACAGCCAGCCGGATAAGGCTGCTCAGTACCTCAAACACGCAAAGGACCTCTTTGAGGGCGCTGACAAGATAAGAGCAAACAAGGACATCGGCGGCATGAGCGGAATGTACAATACAGACTCATGGCTTGACGACTGTATGTACGCTGCTAACTGGCTCTATATGGCTACAGGCGACAAGAGCTACCTCGACAAGATAGAGAAGGATTATATCCCTAATTTCCCGTTGGAGAACCAGTCAACTTCACGCAAGTACACATGGGGACTCTGCTGGGACGATACTTCTCAGGCAGCTGCTTACCTCTATGCCCTTAACACAGGCGACAAGGAGTGGATCGAGCACGTTTCACATCACCTTGACTACTGGATAGACGGCTACGGCGGAAAGAAGGTAGACTATACTCCCGACGGTCTCGCTTGGCTCTTTAACTGGGGCAGTGCCCGTCACGCTACAACAACTGCATGGCTGGCTAAGCTTGCAAGCGATACTATCTTCAAGGACGATGCTTCACTCTCTAAGAAGTACAACGACTGGGCTAAGTCTCAGATGGACTATGTATTCGGCGACAACGGCTTAAAGATGAGCTATGTTCTCGGTATGGGCGACAATCAGCCTTCTGCATTCCATCACAGAACAGCTTCGGGTATCCACGATGACCACTGGAATGACCTCGGTCAGAAGTCAGGCGGGGATGAGGGCTGGCAGACAGAGTACGCTCATACTCTTTACGGCGCTCTCGTAGGCGGTCCTGACAAGTCGGGAAGCTACAAGAACAGCGTTGCTCAGTATGAGTACTCAGAGGTAGCTATCGACTATAACGCAGGCTATACAGCTTGTCTCTGTGCTATGGTAGATGACTACGGCGGAGATATTGACCCTGCATTCCCGCCTGCTGAAATGCCTAAGTGGGCTGAGTGGGAGGTCGTTGCTGTTATCAACGGTACTCCTGCTGCAAGCTATACCGAGATCAAGGCATGGGCTATGAACCACACAGCCTGGCCTGCAAGAGTTGCAAAGGACGTTGAGTACAGATACTTCTTCGACGTATCAGAGGTACTCGAAAATGGTCTTTCTGTTGACGATATCAAGGTAGAGGGCAAGTCACAGCAGTATGAGAGCGGTCAGGGACACGCTACAGTAACAGGTCCTCACAAGTATGAGGGCGATCCTACAGGCAATACATACTATGCAAGCATCAAGTTCGAGGACGGCAGAGCTATCCAGCCTACAGGTCAGAGCGAGCACAGAGATGAGGTGCAGTTCAGGATCTCTATCCCTGATGCAGTAGACGGCAAGTCAACAGCAGGTGCATGGGATACCTCAAACGACTGGTCATACCTGGGCGGTCTTGAAAAGGCTACAGACCTCAAGAAGGCTGATTCTCTCAATGAGCATATGCCTATGTATGTTGACGGCGTTATCGCCTGGGGCGAGGAGCCTGACGGCACTAAGTTCGTGGCTAAGCCATGCACAAAGGGCAGCGGCAGCACTGTACCTTCAACAAGTACAACGACTACAGCTCCGAAGCCAACAAGCACAACTACAACAAAAGTTACAACTACGACCGTCAGTTCAACAAGCGGCACAACAACTGCTACAACAACTAAGAACGATCCTGACAAGGTTACAACAACTACAAATGTAGGACCTAACCACGGCGGAGAAGGAAATGTTAAGTGGGGCGACGCTAACTGTGATAAGGAAGTCGATATGTCTGATATAGTTCTTATCATGCAGTCACTGGCAAATCCTAACAAGTACGGCACAAGCGGCAGCGATGAGCACCACATCACAGAGCAGGGGACTATAAACGGCGATGTTTACGAGAACGGCACAGGCATTACCTCTGCTGACGCTCTGAGCATTCAGAGGTACCTCCTGCACCTCATTGATAAGCTCCCCGAGAGCTACAAATCGCAGGCTTGATGAGCTTAAAAATGAGCATTTGAGAAAAACAATAAATCAATTCATAAATAAGAAATAAGAGGGTTGCACAGCCCTCTTATTTCTTTTACCTTTTTGTCATTGTACACAAAATTCTCACAATCCCATTAGGGAAATGAACGAAATTCCAGAAAACTATTTACTTTTTTTTCGTGATATAATATAATATGATTGGTAAACAGAGGTCGGTGCAAGCTCCGCTTTGGAGGCTCTGTTTAGCCCATAATACAAGCATATAACCGCAGCGTTTGCACTGACACTGCGTTATAAGTTATATTCAAATTTTCAGGGAGGGTATTCAAATGCACAAGAATGCAAAGAAGCTTATTGCCAGCGTTATGTCTATGGCTATGATCATTCCTTCAGCAGCTAATCTGGTTGCTCCTATGAATGCATCAGCAGGACTTGTAGTTGGTGAGAGCACATTCGAACACAAGGCTCTGCCATGGCACACTTGTGAATCATCACCTGCTAAGCAGAACTTTAAACTTGAGGACGGCGCATTCCACGTAATAGTTGAAGTTCCGGAGGGCGCTGACCACGAGAAGTGGGACCTTCAGGTAAGACACAGAAACCTCAACTTCAAGGCTGGCCACGAGTATAAGGTAAGCTTTAAGGCTAAGGCTAAGAGAGCCGGTATGGAGCTTTGCTCAAAGATCGGTGATATCTCAGGTAACGAGGAGTATTTCGAGCTTGACGGTCAGTCAAACGATATGCACATGGGACCTCAGATGGGCGGTCAGTATCCTGCAAAGGCTGTTTCTCTTACAACAGAGTATCAGACATTCGAGGGTACATTCAAGCCTACTAAGGACCTCGAGGCTTGCGAGTGGTGCTTCCACTATGCAAAGGGTACTAAGTATCAGGGTAATGCTAAGGAAGGCGACGAGATCTGGTTCGACGATATGGTTATCGATTGTGTGACCTGCGGCGATGCTGATCCTGAGGGCAGCTGTAATGCTGATCCTAACGAGGGCTACGGCGCAACAAACCGTGATTACAGTGCTAATACAGATCCTAACCTCAAGAAGGACGGCAAGACTGTAAACTTCATTTCTGTAAACCAGGTTGGTTACTTCACAAACTTCGCTAAGATGGCTACACTCGGTGATAATGCCGGTGACGTTCTCTACGGTGCTACAAAGATCAACCTTTCAGGCACTTATACATGGGAGCTCGTTGATGCTAAGTCAGGCGATGTTGTTGAGACAGGCGAGACAGGCGAAATAAAGAAGGATGCTGATTCAGCAGACTCAGTTGCTAAGATCGACTTCTCAAAGGCTAACAAGCCGGGCAGATATTATCTCCGCATCAAGGGCAAGGATTGGAGATCTATGGAATTCAATATCGGTGACGACATCTATTCAGATTCTTCACACGATATGCTCAAGAACGCTCTTAACTACTTCTATCAGAACCGTTCAGGTATCGATATAGAGGAGAAGTATATAACATCAGGCGACAAGAGCACTCTTGCTCATGAGGGTGGTCATAAGACTGATACAGCTTACGTTCAGAAGATCTGGAAGAACGAGTACCTCGAGAAGACAGAAGCTACTTCTACATACGCTTCATCAAAGATCACAGCTAACAAGGGCTGGTACGATGCCGGCGACCACGGTAAGTACGTTGTAAACGGCGGTATCTCAGTATGGACTCTCCTTAATATGTATGAGAGAGCTTCACTCGGTAACGACAATACAGCTAAGAAGTTCGCTGATGGTTCAGGCACAGTAAGCATTCCTGAGACAGGAAATAAGCTCCCTGACATCATTGATGAGTGTCTCTATGAGCTCGAGTTCATGACAGCTATGAAGGTTGACAAGTCCGAGCCTACATGGGGCAAGTATGCAGGAATGGTTTACCACAAGCTCCACGATCACAAGTGGACAGGACTTGCTACAAGACCTTGGGACTATTCAGGCGCTACACTTTCCGACGGTACAAAGGGTTGGGAGACTGAGCGTATCGTAAAGCCACCAACGCTTGCTGCTACACTTAACTATTCTGCTTGTGCAGCTCAGATGGCAAGACTTATCAAGCCTTATGATGCTGAAAAGGCTGCATTCTACCTCCAGGAGGCTAAGGATGCATATCAGGCTGCTGATAAGAACTGGTATGAGGCTGCTGATGACGAAGAGACCAACGAGAAGTCACTCTACGCTCCGTTCAACCAGGCTAAGGGCGGTGGTCCTTACGGTGATAACGAGGTTAAGGATGACCTTTACTGGGCTGCTTGTGAGATCTTCACATCTTGTAAGGCTCTCGAGGACTCTGAGGCTGATACATACCTCGCTGAGCTCTCTGAGTACAAAAACGCTTTCAAGGTTCCTGAGAGAATCACCGGCGGTGAGAACCAGTCAGGTACATTCTCAGTTCTTAACTGGGGTAATACAGCTTCAGCTGGTTCACTTTCACTCCTTCTTAACAACCAGTACCTCACAGATGAGCAGAAGGCTACTCTTAAAAAGTCTATCGTTGATACTGCTGATGCATATATCGAGGAAGAGGAGAAACAGGGTTACGGTATCCCATACAAGTATGACGGACCCGGATACACTGACGAGAACAACCTCTCTAAGGATATCATCATCAAGGGCTACGAGTGGGGTTCAAATTCAATGGTTATCAACAACCTCATGGCTATGTCTTATGCTTATGATATTACAGGCGAAGATAAGTACATGAACGGTGTTCTTACAGGTATGAACTACCTCCTCGGCTGTAACCCGCTTTCATTCTCATATGTAACCGGTTACGGTACATACAAGGAGAAGAATCCTCACCACAGATATTGGTCATATGAGCTGGATAAGACTCTGCCTATGGCTCCTGACGGAGTTCTCTCAGGCGGTCCTAATGCCGGCCTCCAGGATCCATATGTACGTGCTCTCGGATTCGTTCCCGGCGAGGCAAGCAACCCATCACAGAGATGTTTCGTTGACTCTATCGAAGCTTGGTCTACAAACGAGGTTACAATCAACTGGAACGCTCCTCTTGCTTGGATCGTTGAGTTCCTCCAGGATAAGGACGAGAAGTATGGTTACATAGGACAAACTCCAGATCCTGGTAAGACTACAACTACAACAACTAAGGATCCCGGCAACACGACAACAACTACAACAGTTAAGACACCTGATGAGACAGCTGATCTCTGGGGCGATGCTAACTGCGATAAGGACGTAGATATGTCTGACGTTGTTCTTATCATGCAGAACCTCGCTAACCCGAACAAGTACGGTCTCAACGGCTCTGATGACAAGCACATCACAGCTAAGGGTCTTGCT
>NZ_JAIKXF010000008.1 GCF_024684275.1 Ruminococcus sp. | reverse complement strand
TCGCTGGAAAATATCCGCAAGCTCACACACCTCAACAAGGCTATGGACGAGCTCAACCGCCTGTACGTCATCGACCAGCTCTGCAATATCTATAACCGCAACGGCTTTATCAATATCGCCGATGATATGTTCAAGGAGTGCGTTGCAAAGGGCAGTCAGATAATGATAAGCTTCATAGATATGGACGGTCTTAAGTTCATCAACGACAACTACGGACACAATGAGGGAGATTTTGCAATACAGCGCATAGCGAGCATAATACACAACTGCTGCGAAAAGGACTGCATATGCGCCCGCTTCGGCGGTGACGAATTCGTATATTTCAGTCCCAACGCTACCGAAAGCGACGCCGCGACGCTGGCGCGGAAGATAAATATGGCTCTCGACAACATCAACAAGCTTCTTCAGAAGCCCTATACCATATCCGCAAGTATAGGAAGCGTTGTCACAGTGGCCAAGGAAGACGACACGCTTTACAATATAGTAAAGCTTGCCGACGATAAGATGTATGAAGTAAAAAAATTAAAGAAAAATGCGCGAAAATCGGAAAGGATCTGAATTGGGGGAAAAGCCGCTGCAATGAGCAGCGGCTTTTCTATGCCTTTCTGAAACCTACACACTGCACCGCAGCTATAGGATTGTCTTTTTCGTCCCTGATCTCAACATTGTAGCAGCATATCGTCCTGCCGTCCTTTACGAGCCTTGCTTCCGCGATAATACGCTCCGTTTTCGGAACTCCTATGAAGGAAGCGTCACAGTTCAGTCCCACAACGCCGCTCTGCTGCCAGTTTGAAGCAACAGCAAAGGCGAAATCAGCAAGAGTGAAGTAAACTCCTCCCATTACTCCGCCCACTGCGTTTTTATGATGTTCGTTTATAACAAGGCTGACCTTTGCGTAATGATCGCCGAGCTCGTCTATGACCGCGCCCATTTCCGTGGCAAAGCGGTCATTTTTAAATATTTCGCGTACCTTTTCAAGTGTTTCTTTATCTGCCATAATTTATCTCCTGCTTTCGTATTCATCTCTCAGCACCGAGAAGTAAAGCCTGCCCACATACTGACCGTTCATAAAGAAATAGTCCCTGAGAGTGCCCTCGTAGGTCAGTCCGCACTTCTCGATGACTCTTTTTGACTTTGCATTTATGGTCTTTGTGCAGATCTGGACCTTATGCAGGTTCATTTTATCAAATCCGAAGGCTATCACAGCCTTTGCAGCTTCCGTAGCATAGCCCCTGCACTGGAATTCCGCACCGATGCAGTACTCTATCTCCGCAAAGTGGTTCTTGCTGTCAACGAGAAAATATGCTATCTGACCTATGCACTCCCCTGCTTCCTTTTCTATGACAGCCCAGCGGTAATAGTCCTCACGTTCATAATTGCAGATGTACTTGTCAAGGAGGCCGTTTACCTCTTCCTTTGTACGGTATGTAGGCTCGGAGTACATCATCTGCACCTCTTCGTCGCTTGCCCAGTTTTTGAATACCGCATCGCAGTCGGTATATTCAAATCGTCTGAGTATGAGCCTTTCCGTCTCTATCGTCTGTGTTCCTATATGTGTAAGCATTATCATCTCTCCTAAAAGATATCCCCTGACATAGAAGCTATATCAGGGGAATTGTGTCTTATACCAGTTTTGCCATATCATAAAGTCCTGCGGGCTGGTCCTTAAGGAAAAGCGCCGCATTTATAGCTCCCTCGGCGAAAACGCTCTTGGAAGCAGCCGAATGTGAAAGTGTAAGCACTTCATCGTGTCCTGCAAATATAACATCATGCTCGCCTACGATGGTGCCGCCGCGGATAGAGTGCATACCTATCTCGGTCTTTTCGCGCTTCTGACGGCGTGAATGGCGGTCGTAAACGAAATGCTTTGAATTGTCAAGAGTCTCGTTTATAGCGTCAGCAAGCATTATGGCAGTACCGCTGGGAGCGTCCACCTTCTGATTGTGATGCTTTTCCACTATCTCGATATCGAACTGGTCGCCGAGTATTGAAGCAGCCTTCTTTGCAAGCTGAACAAGGAGATTGATACCGAGGGACATATTGAAGGTAAAGAATATCGGGACATGGTTTGCCGCCGACTTTATCTTGGCTGTCTGAGCCTCATTGTAGCCTGTAGAACCGATAACTATGGGAGTACCCGTTGACATACAGTATTCGATAAGTCCGTCAAGTCCCGCAGGATTTGAGAAATCTATGATAACATCAGGCTTTACGGGAAGCTGTGCAGGAGTTTCAACGATTGGGAAATCCGCATACTGCGCGGTATACATATCTATACCTGCAACTACCTCGCAGTCCTCGCGCTCCTTGATACAGTTGTAGAT
>NZ_JAIKXF010000054.1 GCF_024684275.1 Ruminococcus sp. | reverse complement strand
ATCGGAACACTATTGGCAAAAGGTGTCTTTCCATCCACATAATCGGATATAGCACCATTTCCGCTGATAGTCAGATTCCCTGCATCGTCAAGGGAATACGTCGCACTATCGCCACAAGTTCCTGTGTTCAATGATGTATCTACTGCTTCAGCCGCTAAAGTTCCTGTTTTTTCATAAGTGTTATAGTTAGATATAGAGCAAGTAATAACAAGCGCACTAAGCATGGTTGAGAGTATTCTTTTTGAAATCATAATAAGCCTCCTCCTGTAAGAAAAGCTTTGTTTGTCATTATTTGTGCCTATAGTCACTTCTGACCGTTGTTTTCGTTACAGCCAGTGTTGTGATTCCTTAATTGTATCATAATTAACTATATTAGTCAAGCTAAAAGAAGAACCGCCTGTGTAGGCTGTTCAAAGACGTGTAATTCTATTGTTGCGTTTTTTTAGGATATATCGCTTAATGCTTGTAATGATCAGTAATATGAACAATACATCGAGAATCAGCCCCATAACGACAGCCGATTGACCGCCCCATGCCCAGACCTTTTGATATCCAAACCCAGGATATCCCATCACTGCGCCAAGGATATATGGCAGTGATACTGAAAGGGAAAGCAGAGGTATCAATAATACAAGCCTTGCACAAAGCAGGGCTTTTTCCTTTTTTGGAGAACTTGTTTTCTTAGTTAACCGCTTTTTCTGCGTAAGAAGCATTATCAGCGCAAAGAGCATTATTACCGCAACTGCGATTGAAATAACAGACGCAATGATGTCGATTATCAACATATCACACTTCACTATATCGGTATATTCGCTGTGACCGGTCAGCTTTCCAAAGCAGCTTCTCATTGCATACCATTGAGTATTTGCCGTAGAATTGCAATCTGTAAAAACGGCTGTTTCTTTGGCTAGATCTATTATTACCTGAGCCTTATAAGTCGGATTCCAGCCTCCGTGTTCAATTATCCCGTCATCTGAGATATACCAGCCGTTGAAATAACTGCTGTCAGATGAGTCACTTCTTATTCCGTCACTTGGATAATGCGCTTCGATTATTTCGTGAGATGCAGCAATAGCGTTTGCCAGCTTATCGGGAAGATCGAGCTTTCCCATCTGCGCCTTCAGCCATAAAGCCATGTCTGAAGCAGTTGTTACTGCATACCCTTCGCCTTCAATACCTTTTGCATGAGGATCATTGTAAGGTTTAAGTGTATTCCAGAAGTATAAATATCCCTGTGCTACGGGCAGATCATAACCGCTGTGTGTCATACCTATAGGCTGCATTATCTCTTTTACAACATATTCGTCAAATGAAATGCCGCTTACAGTTTCAACAAGATATGCAAGGATACAATAACCGAGATTACAATATTCAAAAGTTTCCCCGGGAGGATACTTCAGTTCAAGGTCTTCAGCAATATGAGCTATTTCTTCTTCATCTGCATCAGTTTTGATAGGATATTTAGCCATTGTTGCTGCATTAGGTATGCCTGAACAATGATTCAAAAGGTGCCATATCTTTATATCTGCATCCTGTTCCTGATATGTAACATGCCACCAGGGGATATACTTAGAAACACTGTCATCTATAGAGAGCTTTCCTTCTTCTTGTAATAGCAGTACAGCCAACGCTGTAAACGCTTTTGAACATGAGCCGATATGTACAAGAGTATCTTCGGTCATGGGAGTTTTATCCTTAATATTGGCATATCCCCAGGTCTTGAATCCTACATCTGATCCTTTGACTGCTACAACGGAGAGTCCGGGAGTTTTATCTATTTCAATGGAACGCTCAACGTAAGAAGTCCATTCTGCGTCATTCAGAACTGAGTCTACATCTGCTGCATATGCAGTGACCGATGTGCCTATGATAAGCGACAGTACTGTTACTACAATGACTGCCTTTTGCAACATTTTCAATATTAGCTTCATCTTTCCCTCTATTCAACATCCAAGAATTTCTCAATAACGACCATTATTTCCTCAAGGCGCTTACCGCCGATACCTTTGATCTTACTGAGTTCTTCCTCAAGAGCAGGGAGGTCAATGGTTTTGCCCTGTTCTCCGAGAAGCTCATCTCCATACTTAATAATGAACTTTGTAAGCTCCTCGCGGTTCATCTTCTTGATCTTCTTATAGGTATCTCTGTCAATAATCTCTCTCTGTTCCATTATCTATGCCTATATTCCTTTCTGTTGCTGCTTATGCAGCCAATGTTGTTACTAATTAATTTTAGCATACTAACATCTATTAGTCAAGGCAAATAGACCATGTGTAGCTAATTGAAATGCTGCCCATAAAGGGCAGCTGATAGAACGTTTATCGTAACAAATAGGCTACCCCCATTTCTTCATAGGGATAGCCTATAATAGCAATTGACTAGAATAATTATATAATCAACCGTCAAGTCTATTCAAGAGATCTTCGTATACTCTCTGAGCACAGTCTTCCAAGTATCCAGATGGATCTTCGAAGTATTCTTCGAGCCATTCTTCTATCAAGCCAGGATGTTCTGTCTCAATATATTTTTGAAGTTCACTGACACGAACTCGGTCGCCAGGATTTTTCCTAATGGCATCACAGTAAGAGTGTAAATCTTCTGCATTGAGAAGGTACTCAAGTCTTGGTAAAATATCCCATGCTGTGAGATTCTCTCCACCACAAGCGTATATGAAGCAACGCTGTTCATTGGATATTATGTTTGAAGCATAACCCATATTTGTCCTAAGGCTAACTTCACCATCATCATCGACGTACATCCAAAGTTCATGTCTCACGGTATCAAGGACATATTTTATGTAGAGTTCAAAAAGAGCGTCCTTAATATCACGATCATATTCTTCAAAAAGATCGATCCATCTCTTTCTAGTTTTTACCCTCATTTTTTTCACTCCTTCCTTCTTTAACTCAAAAACGGAATCAGCCTGATCTGTTGGGTTTATTTGGTTCAACTCGATAGCAGCGCTTTTGTTCTCATTAAGCAATCTGTCAAAAAATTTTTGATAGATTCTTTTATTAGTTCGCACCCATTCATCAGATATTGTTTGTTTAGTATCTTTATCTGAAGATGTCGGTGAAACAAGCAACTGAGCGCTTCTCACGGCTTGTTCTGTCTCTGAGGAAGTGTAATAGTCCGGATTAAAAATGAGAATATCAAGTATACATTGAATCATCCTAGTTTCAAAATTGAACGCAGATGATTCGCGCTTGAATACTGTTAAAAGTGCCAGATACAATGTTTGGCTAATTGGAGATTTGCAATTCTCGATTTTATTGACAGTTTGGCGTGTGACGCCTACTTCTTCACCGAGTTTTTGTGCGCTCCAACCTAGCATCGTCCGTAACAATCGGAGATGTTGTTGCAATTTATGGAGATCGTCCAAGCTTATCGCCTCCCGCCTTTTGTAACTTAATCATACATCATGTCGCCTAAAATGTCAATATCATTATCACGAAAATGATAAATTCGTCACTATAGCTAATCAACATGCGATTAGCACAAGTGAATTAACGCAATATCACTACAATTAAGATTAGTATATTTTACTTTAAAACGAGCGGTATTGAGATACGACTAATCTCATCTAATACATGGAGATTATACAAAGCATAGTAAGATATCCTTGAATTGTTCACAAAAATATGTTATAATTATAAAGTAAAATGTAATTTATTACAGAAAGTGGTAATGTTATGGCTGAAAAGAACAATGCAAATATCGGATTTGAAAAGCAGATATGGGATGCTGCCTGCGTATTATGGGGACATATTCCTGCTGCCGAATATAGAAAAGTTATCGTAGGACTTATCTTCCTACGCTACATATCAAGTGCATTTGAGAAGCGTTACAACGAACTTGTTGCTGAAGGTGACGGTTTTGAGGACGAAAAGGACGCTTATCTTATGGATAACATCTTCTTTGTACCGGAAGAAGCTCGCTGGAATACTATTTCCGCTGCTGCTCATACTCCTGAGATTGGTACTGTTATTGACGATGCTATGAGAGCGATAGAGGCTGAAAACAAGAGCCTGAAGAACGTTCTTCCGAAGAATTACGCCAGTCCTGATCTTGACAAGCGTGTACTCGGTGAGGTAGTTGACCTTTTCACCAATATGGATATGACTGATACTGAGGATAGCAAAGATATCCTCGGACGCACATATGAATATTGTATTGCTCAATTTGCCGCATATGAAGGAGTTAAGGGCGGCGAATTCTATACTCCCTCCAGTGTTGTTCGTACTCTCGTTGAGATATTGCAGCCGTTTGAGGACTGCCGCGTATACGATCCTTGTTGCGGTTCCGGTGGTATGTTCGTACAGAGCGCAAAATTTGTAGAGGCTCATCAGGGCAGCCGTAACCGCATTTCTGTATACGGTCAGGAGTCAAACGCTGATACATGGAAAATGGCTAAGATGAATATGGCTATCCGTGGTATTGATGCAGACTTCGGGCCATATCATGATGATACATTCTTCAATGATATACATAAAACACTCAAGGCAGATTTTATCCTTGCAAATCCGCCTTTCAACCTCTCCAACTGGGGACAGGACAAGCTTCAGGACGATATCCGCTGGAAATATGGAACCCCGCCTGCTGGCAATGCCAATTATGCGTGGATACAGCATATGATACATCATCTGGCTCCTAACGGTAAGATTGGTCTTGTACTTGCTAACGGTGCACTCTCCACACAGTCAAGTGGTGAGGGCGAGATTAGAAAGCGTATAATCGAGGACGATCTTATTGAGGGTATCGTCGCTATGCCTACGCAGCTCTTTTATTCCGTTACTATCCCTGTGACGCTGTGGTTCATCAGCAAGAACAAGAAGCAGAAGGGCAAGACTCTGTTTATTGACGCCCGTAAAATGGGATATATGGTTGACCGCAAGCACCGTGACTTCACGGATGAGGATATTCAGAAGCTTGCTGATACATTCAAGGCTTTTCAGAGCGGCACATTAGAGGAAGTCAAGGGCTTCTGTGCTGTTGCGACAACAGAGCAGATAGCTGCACAGGACTATATTCTCACTCCCGGACGCTATGTCGGCATTGAGGAGCAGGAGGATGACGGTGAGCCGTTTGACGAAAAGATGAAGCGTCTGACTTCAGAGCTTTCGGAGATGTTCGCAAAATCCCATGAGCTTGAAAATGAGATTAGGGAGAAGCTGGGGGCGATTGGATATGACATATAAAGATACACCTCTTGGAAAAATGCCTGACACATGGGAAATTGCCCAAATCAAGGATATTGCAAAAGTTGTGACTGACTATGTAGCAAACGGCAGCTTCGCTTCTCTGGCAGAGAATGTAACATATCGCTCAGATGAAGATGTAGCGGTACTTATAAGGTTAGTCGATTATAATAACGACTTCAAAGGAGACTTTGTTTTCATAGATGAACACGCATATGAGTTTCTTTCAAAAAGCAAGCTGTTTGGCGGAGAAATAATAATATCCAATGTTGGTGCAAATGTTGGAACTGTATTTCGTTGTCCTGTGTTAAAATATAAGATGAGTTTAGCGCCAAATGCAATTATGGTACAATTTAACGGTAATGATAGCTTCTATTATCATTGGCTTAAAGGTCATTATGGACAAAAAATGCTCAAATCTATCGTAACAGGGAGTGCTCAGCCTAAATTTAACAAAACCAATTTCAGAGATATGCTTATTCCTGTCCCGCCAATTGATGTGCAGAATAAGATAGCGTCTTTACTAGATTCTATAGAGCATAAAATTGCTGTAAATACTGCGATAAATGAAAATTTATACTTGCAAGCTGCTTAAATCTTAACCTTTGATACATCGATCTCACCGTTCATCAGTTTAGGGAGTAATGCGTCTCTCGTTGATGACAAGCAATGTATTTCGTCAATATTTGCCTTGATTTGCATCCTGATTGCATGAAGTAAAGCACCGATTTTCATTTGTTCGTCCATCGGAGGAAGCATAAAACGGTATTTTTTGAAGTCCTTAAGGACTATTCTTGGCAATGCCGAGCCAGAAACATAGTTATCGCCTACATCTTTGCGGACGGAAGGCTGCTTAAGGAGATACAAGAGAATTTCCGGCATTATGATATTTGAATCTGGTCTAAAAATGGCAATGGACGACAGTATAGCTTCATCTTTTTCGTCGGAGCAGATGAATATCTCCTTCAAATAACTACCATCTTTAGCAACTAAGATGTCATTAAGCAGAGGAACACAGTCGCTCTTTTGCATCTTTCGGAAATCTTCTTCCGAAATATGCTTACAAGACGAGGGATTGAAACCGTAAGTTTCCATATCCTTGACAGAATACATCGGGTACGGAGAATCAGGCTCATCTGCGGGACTATAGTGTGATCCATCAGTTATTCGCGTACATACATCATCCAGCGATACTTCTGTCCAGTTAGAAGGGGCAACACCGCCATATGGTGCAAAATCCATGAAAAACTGGCGAAAAAGTGCTAACGCCTGCTGCTCTAAATTTTCATTTATCGCAGTATTAAGCTCTATCTTATCATCTATTCTTGCCAGTATAGCTCCTATCTTTTTCTGAATCTCAATGTCAGGCACTTGCACTTCCAGTGATCTTATAGAGGACATATTAAGATGACTGACTGTAGCCCCGTTAGCTGAACTAAGGAGCTTATGTTGTAACTCCGGGGACAGAAGATAATACACAAGAAAATCAGGATCAACATATTCCTTGTTAGGTCTAATAAGAACAGTTCTTTGTCCCAAGCACACTTGCTGTCCTTGCCTTATAATTGCTACATTTCCAATAGGTGCTTCTCGTGCAAGGATTAAATCATCTTCTTGCGGTACAGCTCTTTCATTTCGCTGATTATAGACGTTTTCAGGGACTCTATGCACACCTGAAAGTTTTAATCTTCCTTTGCCAACATTAGGTGTACGAATCAAGGGGTAGCCGCTTCCTTCGTCTTTTGCAGTTGAGTGAGGACAATCAACGATTGCTTCACATATATCTAATAATTTCATTATTATTCCTCATTTTTTAGTTTCAAATACTGCTTTTTCCAAGCACGAGAGGGTTTCTTACAAATCTTATCATCGGAACAAAAAGCACAAATTCCCGATATTCCATTATTTCCGCATATATCAGGGTTGTTTTGCCGACAGCCATAAGTCTTGTTTTCCGTATCAAGTTCGTGAAGTGGGGCATTAAACTTTATACGCAGTTCTTTTTCAATACTCATTGAGTACCTCCATATTATATATTATCCAATATACTTCCTATGCGCCAGTTTCACATTGCTCTGCTTCACCATCGCATATTGAAGTGTAGTATCAATTCTTTGATGACCGAGAAGCCGTTGAAGCTGCTCGATTGGCATACCCTTGTCGATAGCCATTGTTGCAAGCGTTCTCCTGAATTTATGAGGGTGAACCTTGCTGATACCGAGCTTTCGCCCCATTTCACGCAAACGAAGCTCAATAGCACCTATCGTCAACCGCTTATAGGGAGAGCGAAGCGATACGAACAAGGCAGGATCGCTGTCCGTCCGTGAAGCGAGATAGTTCTGTAAATGGAGCTTTGTACGTGCATCGAAGTACACCATGCGTTCTTTATCACCCTTGCCTATCACCACGCACTCACGCTCGTTGAAATCAATGTCGTTGCGGTTCAGCAAAACCATTTCACCGACACGCATACCTGTTGAAGCAAGCATATCAATAATCGCCAAATCACGCAGATTTTCGCAGTTGTCACGCATAAGCTCTAAATTCTCGTCCGTGTAGGTTTCCTTGATCGTCTTGCTTGTCTTGACCTTGTGAATGCGCCGAACGGGGCTTTTGATGATATAGTCCTCGTCCTCTAACCAGGAGAAAAAACTCGATAATATACGTCTTATGTTATCCATAGTGACCTTGCTTGACTTCTTTTCGGTCTGATAATCGGTCAGATATGCCCTCAAATCGTCAGTTGTGATATGCTTGAAGTTCTTATCGATACCGTCCATAGCTGCCGTGATAGTCTTGCAATAGTAATTCAACGACTTCTCCGAACAGCCCTCTATCCGCTTTGCAGAGAGAAATTCCGACAGTATATTGTCATTGGTCATTTCGTTATCTGTTGCGGTAATAGAAGTAATAATAACATTTTTGAATACATTTATAAGTACTTGGTGCAGGGCTTGAAGCCCTGCATTATCTAGTCTTTTTAGCATTGCCTGTTCTATTTCAGTAATAAGCTCATTCTTCATAGTTGGTACTCCTTTCGGTGTACCAACATCACTACTCCCAATAATAACTCAATTTTTTTTCGCTTTTTTTATCATGTCTATGATTTCTTCCGGCAAATATACACCGTCTTTTTTGGAATGAAGAATCATATGACAATTAGGGCATACTGGAATCAAATCAGTTTCAGGATTTACTTTGTGTGATTCCTTTACTGCGCCAAGTGGTTCTATGTGATGAACGTGTATTTTACCTGCAAATTCTTTACCATATATTTTAGCAGCATCGAAACCACAGATTTGACACTTTGTTCCATATTTACGAATACACTCTTTTCGTAGATCTGGATCTCGTTCATAAGCTGTAGAAGTAATTTGTACTAGTTTCCCTTCGATTTTCTCTGATTGAATATTATCTAAAAGCCTATCTTTTATTTTGCTTATTCCTTCTATTTCGATACCTAAATCATCTGCGAGTTTATCCCACTGATCGCAGCTTTTAACCTCATTCATGCATATTTCCATCATCTTGGACATATTGTTCTTGAATTCTGGATGAACATTCAGTCCATTACACAGATTGAAAAAACCGTCGCTACACATTTGAGTATCTTTCAATACTACCATAACCGATATAAGTGGAAGACCTAATTGATAACATCTTTTTGATACCTCGCCAACCTGAGCACCTATATCACGACCAGGGGCGTGAGCGGGAATTCCTGTCATTTTAGACATTTCGCCGTATTCAATTGTAAATTGCTTTTTCGCTATGTATTCAAGTAATATCTTGGCACATCTTTTTTGAGGCGTTGTTAATATGATTTTATCCATAGTTACTTCCTCCTATAAATGAAAATTTATGCTTGCAAGCAGCCTAAATCTTGACCTCGGACACGTCGATTTCGCCGTTCATCAGCTTTGGTAGGAGCGTATCTCGGAGATGTGCCAAGTTATTGGCTTCAATCCTATTTGAATATACCGTTTCAAGCATAGGAGAAACTGCCTGATTAAACTTCTCGATGTAATCGGCAGAGGGAATACAGATAGGATATGCCATTATCTGCTGTTTGTCACCTCTGGGCATTTTGGTTCCTTTTGAGCCTGCAACCATATAATCAAAGAATTTATCCGCATAGAGGGCGCAGTATAGAAATGCAGAATATTCAGTTTTATTCGGCACAAAGCATAGAACGTCTGTTGAGCAACCACAATCAGAGAAACAATACAGTATTTTCTTGAAATACGGACGGATATTCGAGATCAGCACATCACCTTTCTTGCAGGCGGTAGTCTGCTTGATAGTTGGAAGCGTGGTGGCTTGTACTGCACCTTGACGGTTTGGTTGCATATTTTCCGTAGAATAATAGGTATCCAAAGTCAAATCATCAATATCAACCTTATCTTTGGAGTAACCGCAGATTTCGGAAAGTGTTCCTATTCGCCAATCATCGGGCATAACACCGCCGAACGGCTCAAAATCAACAAACCAAGCCTTGAACAGAGCCTGCGCCTGCTGTTCTAAATTTTCATTTATGTTAGGAGGGAGAATGTGAAGATACAGCTTGATCCTCAGCTCTGCAACAATCTGAGAGAGATAATCAATGAGCACCATAACTTTACTTATGAAAAAACTGCTGATTTTAAGTTCCCGAACAGTAAAAAAGATGTTACCGCAGGGGCTTACAACTGCATTTGTGCAACACTTGACCGTATCAATGATTTAGTTGAACACTGTAATAGTATCGAAATAGAGGGACAATTCGGGCTTTGTGATTTCTTCAACTATACCCAAAGCCTTATTGAATGTATTGCTATTATAGGCAAGGTCTATAAAGTTGCTCCGCTTTATAAAGGTGCTGATAAGAATGATACCTCTGTTTTTCATCAGGCTGGTTTGAACAATGACGGAAATGATGAAAAGTATTTTACATATCTACGCTCGTTATGTTCAGTGCACCCTGTTGAAACAAGCCGACATAAGGAATATCAAGGCAATCAAGCGGAATGGTGTCCGTATATTCTTTCGGGTAAAAGCTCTATGCTTGTTTGTTTTCCGAATGTTTATCCTGATTTGCAGGATGCTGATTTTGTAGTTACAGTATATCGTAATGATTTGAAGCTCTGTAAATATGTACCTATCCACGTTAAAGAGCTTATCGCTTATGTTCAGAAAAGGTATCAGCATATAAATCAGATCATAAAAGCTGTAACCGATTATAATCAGGAGCTTATTGATAATTTCAAGAAGAAGCCTATCCCCGAACCAGAAACCTTTACCGATTATGTTTCATATCTTAACAGCCTTCAGAATGCTATCACTGAGAGATGTGGAGAAAATCACGCTGATAAGACTAAAGAATGGATTTGTATTATAAAGGCGCATTTTGAAGATGATGCAATGCAAGAAAAACTGCTTGCATATCAGGAAGCCCTCAAAACAGGAATATCTACTATTCATCAGCATTTACAGCAAATGGGTATTGACTACTACTTTGAGGAAGAACCTATATCATACGATACAAGGTTTGTAAAAAGTGGCTATGCACTTGAAAAGTTAGGCTATCTGCAAGAAGATTTTTGGAGATTATCATTTGATGAAGCAATCAAACTTGCTGAAAGCGGTGGAGAACCTTTCAGCAATGATCGTATAGATAATCTGTTAAATATAATTTCAAACGCCCGTATGAATGGTGCTGACGATGAAGAATTAATGGATATATCAAGAGAAATAGATCACCAATACACAACAACAAATTCTGAATGGGCAAGAATACAGTTAAAGATTATAGAGCCGTATTTTGATAATGTAGTAAAATTTGATTATCATCTGAACGATTGGTATTTGCATTTACAAGTTGAGATAGCCTTTTGGTTGATTTCTCAAAGGAGTTGATTATATGTCATACACCGAAGCCGATTATGAAAACGCCGTCATAGACCTCTTTAAGAACGAATTGAACTATGACTATGTATATGGTCCTGATACAGAGCGTGACTTCACTTCGCCACTGTATGACGATGTACTGGAAGAAAGCCTCCGCAGGATAAACAAAGGAGCTCCTTATGACGCTATACAGGACGCTCTTTTCAAGCTGCGCAATTTTGAAAACGGCGAGCTTGTTCAGAAGAATGCTTTGTTTATGGACTATCTCCAGAATGGTGTTCCTGTCCGTTATACTGAAAAGGGCGAGGAACGCTCCATGATAATCTATATTGTGGATTATCAGAATACAGACAATAACTCCTTTATCGTCGCTAATCAGTGGACTTTTATTGAGAACAGCAATAAACGTCCTGATGTTATTCTATTCCTGAACGGCCTACCGATAGTTCTTGTGGAGCTGAAGTCCCCGTCCAGAGAAGAAACCGATGCCTCAGAAGCATATCTGCAGTTGCGCAACTATATGCATGAGATACCGTCCATGTTTATTTACAACGCTATACTTGTCATGAGCGATCAGCTTGTTTCTAAGGCAGGTACCATCACTTCAGGTGAAGATCGCTTCATGGAATGGAAAACTACAGACGGCAGCTACGAGAACACGCAGTTTGCTCAGTTTGATACTTTCTTTGAGGGCATCTTCCAGAAGGACAGGCTTCTTGATATTATAAAGAACTTCATTTGTTTCTCTAATGACGGTAAGAAAGAATTGAAGATACTTGCAGGTTATCATCAGTATTTCGCCGTTCGTAAGGCCATTGAGTCAACTAAGCGAGCTGCTGTTACTGACGGTAAGGGCGGTGTATTCTGGCATACTCAAGGTTCAGGAAAGTCCCTGTCAATGGTATTCTATTCACACCTGCTCCAGGTTGCGCTTGAATCTCCGACAATAGTTGTGCTTACTGACAGAAATGATCTAGATGATCAGCTATACGGCCAATTTGCAAAATGTAAAGACTTCCTGCGACAGGAACCGGTACATGCTGAGAGCCGTGAACATCTGAAAACATGGCTTGGTGGTCGTAAGGCTAACGGTATTATCTTCACGACCATGCAGAAGTTTGAGGAGTCGTTTGACTGCCTTTCTGAGCGCAGAAACATCGTTGTTATGGCAGACGAGGCTCACCGCGGTCAGTATGGATTATCCGAAAGAGTTAAGATGACTACCAATGAACAGGGCGAGGAAGTTGCAAAAATTGTTGTTGGTACAGCAAGAGTTATCCGTAATAGCTTACCTAATGCTACATATATAGGCTTTACAGGTACTCCTATCGCCACAGAGGATAGAAATACCCGTGAGGTTTTCGGTGATTATATTGATATTTATGATATGACGCAGGCTGTTGAGGACGGGGCAACCCGTCCGGTATACTACGAAAGCCGCGTTGTAAAGCTTCATCTTGATCAAGAGATTATAAAGCTTATTGATCAGGAATATGATATCATGGCTACTCAGGCTGATGCAGGTGTTATTGAACAGAGTAAGCGTGAACTTGGTCGCATGGAAGCAATTCTCGGTAATGATTCAACTATAAATAGCCTTGTTACCGACATTATCGACCATTATGAGAATAACCGTGCAGAGCTTCTTACAGGTAAGGCGATGATAGTTGCCTATTCAAGAGATATTGCATTGAAGATATATCATAAAATACATGAATTACGTCCTCAGTGGAAGGATGAAGGTAAAGTTGCAGTAGTTATGACTTCAAGCAATAAGGATCCTGAAGAGTGGCGTGAGATAATAGGCAATAAAGCGCATAAGAATGAGCTTGCTGTACAGTTCAAAGATAATAGCAGTCCGCTTAAAATAGCGATTGTTGTTGATATGTGGCTGACAGGTTTTGATGTTCCTTCACTTGCTACAATGTACGTATACAAGCCAATGAACGGTCATAACCTTATGCAGGCTATTGCTCGTGTTAATAGAGTATTCCGAGATAAAGAAGGCGGACTCGTAGTTGACTATGTTGGTATAGCTTCTGCTTTGAAAAGAGCCATGAACGACTATACTGTTCGTGATAAGAAAAACTACGGTGATACGGACATCAGTAAAGTTGCGTATCCTAAGTTCCTTGAAAAATTGCAGATTTGTCGCGACTTCTTCTATGAATACGATTATCAGCGCTTTATGGATGGTACTGACTTAGAACGTGCAAAGACCATAAGCGGTGGAGTAAACTATATAATTGCTCCGAGCAGACAGGAAGACAGGGAAGAATTTGTGAAGGAAGCTCTTATGCTGCATCAGGCACTTTCACTATGTTCATCTCTTGTTGAAGAGTCTTTGAGAATCGAAGCGCAGTTTTTCGAATCAGTGAGAGTTCTGGTACTTAGGCTATCAAATCAAGGCGGAGATAAGAAATTGTCACTCCCTGAGATGAATGCTCGGATAAACGAACTCTTGAAGCACAGCATCAAAAGTGATGGCGTTATTAACTTATTCTCTGATATACATGAAGAGTTTTCACTGTTTGATCCCAAGTTTCTTGATGAAGTAGCTAAGATGAAGGAAAAGAATCTTGCAGTAGAACTCTTAAAGAAGTTGATAGCAGAGCAAATTAAGGTATACCGTAGAACCAATGTAGTTAAGTCTGAAAAGTTCTCTGAGATAATACAACGTGCAATGAATGCCTATCTTAACGGAATGCTGACTAATGAACAGGTCATACAGGAGCTTATGAAGCTTGCTAAAGAGATATCGGCCGCAAGTAAAGCAGGTCAGGACCTCGGACTTACAGCTGATGAACTTGCGTTTTATGATGCCCTTACAAAGCCTGAGGCGGTAAAGGACTTCTACGAAAATGCCGAGCTTATAGCTATAACTAAAGAATTGACAGAAACTCTGCGTAAAAACAGGACAATAGACTGGCAGAAAAAGGATTCTGCCCGAGCACGCATGCGTATGATGATAAAGAAACTACTGAAACAGCATAAGTATCCGCCAGAAGGAATGGAGGATGCTGTACAGACGGTTATGATGCAATGTGAGCTTTGGGCAGATAATAACGATATGAGATAATCATTGAACAAACGATATCTTTTGACATAGGGGGGAAAGTCAAATGAAAGGCTCAGAAGCAAAATTACTTAACTTCATGGAAGGAGCAAATAATCGCTACATCATTCCTGTTTATCAAAGGAAGTATGACTGGAAATATGATAACTGTCGACAGCTTTACGAGGATCTAAAGAAGATTGTAATTGATAATCGTAATACGCATTTCTTTGGTAGTATAACATCTCAGGTAGTTCCTAATGGAAATAAAATCGAATTTCATATAATCGATGGACAACAGCGACTGACAACGATTACGCTTTTGCTTCTTGCTATTCGCAATTTGACAAAAAAGGGACTTCTTTCATCCAATGAGGGTAATATTGGAGAAGAAATAAACCAGCGATTTATAATTTCTCCATGGGCGAAAGAAGATGACAAAATCAAACTACGCCCTGTAAAGAGTGACCGTGAAGCTTTGCTCAAACTATTTGGAGAAGAGGAGGATTATAATCCCGCTTCAAATCTTACGCTTAACTATCATTTTTTCTGTGATTGCTTATTGAAGAAAGAAGTATCAGTTGATGATCTGTATAGTGCGATTGGTAAGCTGGAAATAATCAGTATTACGCTTGATCCTGATGATAATGCACAGTTGATTTTTGAAAGCCTGAATTCCACAGGTTTGGCCTTGACTGAAGGCGATAAGATCCGCAACTATATTCTGATGGGACAACCACCGCAAAATCAGACTAAGCTTTATGATTCATATTGGACTATCATTGAAAAATGTACCAATAATGACGTTAGTGGCTTTATTAGGGACTATTTGAGCGTGAAGCAAAAGGTAACGCCAACAATCAACAATGTTTACCGTGTGTTCAAGGCTTACGCAGAGAGTATTCAAATCCCCATTGAATCGCTATTAGAGGATTTGCGGCGATATGCTCGCTTCTATGAGAAACTTCTTTCTTGTAAAAGCGGATTGAAAAATCAGAGGCTTGATGACTGCTTGTATCGAATGATGCGGTTAGAAATCATAGTTACACGGCCGTTCCTTTTAGAAGTGCTTAGGTTGAATCAGGACGGCAAACTGTCAGTTGATGATGTTCTGGAAATATTCTTAATAACCGAAAACTACCTATTCCGCCGAAACATCTGTGATGTACCTACAAACGCACTCAACAAGATATTCCTGAATTTGAACAAAGAAATACTGCGCTATGATAATACGGCGGATAATTACGTTAAGAAGTTTATCTATGCGCTTCTTTCCAAGAAGGAAAGTGGACGTTTCCCGTCTGATGAGGAATTTACTGCAGCATTAGCTACAAAGCAGATATATCAGATGCGAGGCAAATACAAAGCTTACTTATTCGAGCGCTTTGAGAATTACGGAACAATTGAAACAAAAGACGTTTACACGCATCTGGATAATAATATTTACACCATTGAACATATCATGCCTCAGCATCTTACTCCTGCTTGGGTAGAATCGCTTGGCGTAAATGCAGCAGATATACACTCAACCTGGCTGCACCGTCTAGCTAATTTGACTTTAACAGGATATAACCCCAACCTCAGCAACAAGTCATTTATAGAAAAACGTGATTCTGAAGAAGGCGGATATAAAGCCAGCGGACTGAAAATGAATCAAAAAATAGCCAATAAGGATTGTTGGGGATTGGCTGAGTTAGAAGAACGTAATACTGAGATGATTGCTCTCTCAACCAAAATATGGGCATTACCACAGACGGATTTCGTACCTGCTGAAAAAGAATTTGATTCCTGTACACTGGATGATGAAAACTTCGAGCTTACCGGAAGAGATATTGCAAAATACAGTTATCAAAATACTGAGCAACCTGTTTCAAGTTGGGCAGATATGTTTGAGCATATTGTCAAATTCTTACATCAGAAGGATAAGAGCATTCTATCTGGATTGGCATATAGTTCCAATTCAAGCACAGACTTATTCAAATATGTTAGCAGCACAGAAAACGACCTACGTAGTGCTATAAAAATCGATGATAGCATTTTTGTAGAGAGAAACACAAGTACATCTCTGAAAATGTCTATACTACGCAGGTTATTTGTGCTTTATGATGCAGATCCTATGGATCTTGTATTCTATCTTAAAGATGAAGAAAATGAGAAAGCCGCTGAAGAAGGAAGGCATCAGTTGCGTAAAAAATACTGGACATATGCAATTCCGATAATACAGCAGAAACATCAGTTACGCGGCAGCTTCAATAATTCTAATCCTACTACATCAAACACTCTTTCAGGTGGAGTAGGGATAAGCGGACTTCGTATTGACTGTGTTGCAAATTACGATTTCGCTCGTATCGATTTTGTTATTAGTAAAAGCGATGTAAAGCAGAATAAAGAGATTTTTGATGTACTTTACAGTCATAAATATGAAGTCGAATCTGAGCTTGGTGTCGCTCTTACATGGGAACGAGCTGACGATAATAAGGCATCATGGATTTCATATTACTCAAGAGATATAAGCATAACAAACGAAAATGATTGGGAACGTATGGCTAATTTCCATGCTGAGTGGAGTGATAAGATTTGTTCTGCTTTGTTACCATACTTACAGGAGGATGATGAGGAGAAAATAAGACTACAAAACCGAGCTTCGATACTGAGACAATGGACTATAGAACATCCTGCTGTAAACGAAAACCCTGCCAAGAGCAATAGAACATTTACACGATTCACAACAGATGCCATGACAGAACTACTACCAGATTTACCGAATGCTCCGAGTGGTTGGAATACAGACAATCATTATTTCTATGAGATTGTCAACCGTGCAGGAAATGGTGTCTACATGCAGTTTGCCCTTAGTTCACGCAACGCAAATCCCGAATTCCTAGATATTTGTGAGAGAATAAATGAATTCTACAAAGCCAAAAAGGGAAAGAAAAACTGGCAATGGAGACTACCGTTCAGAACGAAAACTGTTTGTATATCAGACGACCTCTCTAAGGAACAGATATTTGAAAAGCTCGATGAGTGCATCGAGGAAATTCAGAACTTCGAAAGAGATTTGAAAAACAAGCTATCACTAGATAAATCCGCAAAAGCTTAAATTGACTTTTAACGAGATAAAGTAAACGGCCTCCCCATACGGGTAATGTCATTAAGCTAACTGAAAACGATAAAGAAGCAGGAGTATGTTTGTATGTAAGCGAACAAACTCCTGCTAATACTTACAGCAAAACGGCATGACGAAAAGACAGATCAGAGATCTGCCTGAAAAAACATTGACA
>NZ_JAIKXF010000081.1 GCF_024684275.1 Ruminococcus sp. | reverse complement strand
ATAACAGGCTTTTCAAACGCCATAAGCTCATGCGCTATTGAAGCCCGCTCGGAGGGACCTGTTCTCGGTGTGGGTGCAAAGATATTCACCATAGCGGGACCTGTGATCCTGTACGGCTGCTCGGCTGCCGCGGTTTATGGTGTGATATTCTGGCTTTTCAGCCGCTGAACGCTGTTATAATGCGTAATTAATTGTGTCGGCTTACGCCGATTAATTATGAATAATAATGTGTAAGGGCGCCTTTTGGCGCCCTTACAAAATGCATCATATTATTTTTATGTACGACGCGGAACGCCGAGGGCGGCGTTCCCTACAGTACGTTAAGGTTCATTTCAATGTAGGTTGACGGCGAGCGAAGCAAGCGCCAAAGTGGATACGGTCGAGCTGGTTCAGCTTATGATTTTGATGTGACAACTCCAATCAAAGCGCCATAAGCGATGTAAAAGTAAGGAATTTTATTGAAGTAAGCGAGTTTACGAGCGTCAACGTGGTCACGGTCGAGCTGGTTCAGCTCGAAAAAAATAGCAGGGCTAAAAGCCCTGCTTGTCTTAGATAAACAGATAAAAATAAATATGTGTAGAACAAAAGAAAGGAGACAACAAAACGAGTGTTAAATAAATCTTAACACTGTAGTTATTATACCTTATTTCTGACCTTTCGTCAAGCAAATCCTTTAACTTTTGTCAAATTGTACAACTTTAGTCCTGCTTTGTAATACATTTTTCACAACCGCCCTCTGAAAATACTGACAGCTGTACATATTTGACCGATAGTTGTTTTCATAGTTTTGGAAGAAATGGCTTTATATAGACATATTGCCAAAAAAACGCCTGATAAATTTGTAACAAGTCAGCAAAAAAAGTGTTTACAAAGGTTTCGATTTGTGGTATAATATTTCACAGTAGTTATATTTGGTTAACGTTATCACCCGCTAACCATTTCTATAACCTAAAATTTAATATTATTTTTTAGGAGGTCATTCCTATGGCAATCAAAAGAAAAATGAAAACAATGGACGGTAATAACGCCGCTGCATATGTTTCTTACGCCTTCACGGAAGTTGCCGGTATCTATCCGATCACACCTTCCAGCCCGATGGCAGACTATGTTGATCAGTGGTCCGCTCAGGGTGTCAAGAACATTTTCGGCACGACCGTTAAGGTTGAGGAGATGCAGTCTGAGGCCGGTGCAGCAGGTACTGTTCACGGTTCTCTGAATGCCGGTGCTCTGACAACAACCTATACTGCTTCTCAGGGTCTGCTCCTCATGATCCCGAATATGTACAAGATCGCCGGTGAGCTTCTCCCCTGCGTATTCCACGTTTCTGCCCGCTGCGTTGCTTCTCACGCACTGAACATCTTCGGCGACCACTCAGACGTTTACGCTTGCCGTCAGACAGGTTTTGCTATGCTCGCTGAGACCAACCCGCAGGAAGTTATGGATCTTGCTGCTGTTGCTCATCTCGCTTCTATCAAGAGCCGCGTTCCTTTCATCAACTTCTTCGACGGTTTCCGTACATCCCACGAGATCCAGAAGATCGAGACATGGGATTACGAGGATCTCAAGGAAATGTGCGATATGGACGCTGTAAAGGCATTCCGCGATCGTGCTCTTAATCCTGAAAAACCGACAATGCGCGGTTCTCACGAAAACGGAGATATCTTCTTCCAGCACCGTGAGGCCTGCAACTCCTACTACAATGCCGTTCCCGGTATCGTTGAGGAGTACATGGGCAAGGTAAATGCAAAGCTCGGCACTGACTATAAGCTCTTCAATTACTATGGTGCAGCTGACGCTGAGCGCGTTATCGTTGCAATGGGCTCTATCTGCGACGTTGCTGAGGAAGTTATCGACTACCTCAACAAGAAGGGTGAGAAGGTCGGTATCGTTAAGGTTCGTCTCTTCCGTCCTTTCTCGGCTGAAAAGCTCGTTGAGGCTATCCCCGCAACTGTAAAGAGCATCGCTGTTCTCGACAGAACAAAGGAGCCCGGCTCTCTCGGTGAGCCTCTCTACCTCGATGTAGTAGCTGCTCTTAATACTACAGGCAGAAACGGTATCAAGGTCATCGGCGGCCGTTACGGTCTCGGTTCAAAGGATACTCCTCCTGCATCTGTATTTGCTGTTTATGCAGAGCTCGCAAAGGCTGATCCCAAGCCTCAGTTCACACTGGGTATCGTTGATGATGTTACAAATCTCTCACTGGCTGAGGAGGATGCTCCCAACACAGCAGCAGAGGGTACTATCGAGTGCAAGTTCTGGGGTCTCGGCGGCGACGGTACTGTTGGCGCAAACAAGGACTCTATCAAGATCATCGGCGACCACACTGACAAGTACGTTCAGGCATACTTCCAGTATGACTCAAAGAAGACAGGCGGTATCACTATCTCACATCTTCGTTTCGGTGACAAGCCTATCAAGAGCCCTTACTACATAAACAAGGCTGACTTTGTTGCCTGTCATAACCCGTCATACATCCTCAAGGGCTACAAGATGGTAAATGACGTAAAGCCCGGCGGTGTATTCCTTATCAACTGCCAGTGGAAGCCCGAGGAGCTCGA
>NZ_JAIKXF010000075.1 GCF_024684275.1 Ruminococcus sp. | reverse complement strand
CCAATGTGGCCGTTCAACCTCTCAGTCCGGCTACTGATCGTCGACTTGGTGAGCCGTTACCTCACCAACTATCTAATCAGACGCGAGCCCATCTCTGAGTGATAAATCTTTGATAACAAAGTCATGCGGCTTCGTTATGTTATAGGGTATTACCATCCGTTTCCAGAAGCTATCCCCCTCTCAGAGGCAGGTTGCTCACGTGTTACTCACCCGTCCGCCACTAAGAACTCTCAGTAAACCAAAAGTTCTCCGTTCGACTTGCATGTGTTAAGCGTGCCGCCAGCGTTCGTCCTGAGCCAGGATCAAACTCTTTATTAAATAGTATATATCACTTAGCATTTCTGCTAACCGAAATATCTTAATCCTGTTCAATAACGCTTGCGTTATTACTGCGTTTTTAAGTCTTCTTACTTGACTTTCTTTGCTCTCGCAAAGGAATCTCAAGGGTCGTTACTTTTTCTTAGCATTGTTCAATTTTCAAGATGCTGTGTGCGTCACTCTCTTGTGGCGACTTAATTATTATAGCACGGTTGCCGTCAATTGTCAACTAAAAGAATCCCCTCATTTTTTCTTACTTTTTGGCAATTATTACCACTACCCCAACAAAAAATACGCAGCCCGAAGGCTGCGTATCACATTCTTATTATTCTGCTTAGAACTCAGATGTATCAAGATCAAAGTTAGTCATCAGAGCACCATCCACATGGGCCATTCTTATTGCATCGATATCAGCACCAAGATCGTCGAGCATATCTGTATTCGTCGGATATGCACCAAGATATCTATCGGTTGCAAATCTTGCAGAAACGACAGACTTGACCTTATAATCCTTAACATATATCTTGTACACGATATCATCATCGACTATCTTGTCAATGTATTTGCCTATCTTTTCATTCCACTCATCTATTTGAAGCGAATTGAATTGTCCGTTGGTATAGCCAGCATTGTCAGCCGTCAGCCTGTTACCGGAAGCATCACAGCGATATCCGGAGGTTCCATCCCAGTAATAATACCATTCACGAGTAGTATCAACAGAAGGGACCTGGCTGTAAAGGTGCTTCAGTGCTTCACCTTTTTCCGTATCCGTAGCTCCGGTCTTATTATAAGCAAGCACATATCTTCTCTCTGCAAAGTCCAAATCAGTTATAATAGTCTGAGCAGCATTGAAGACACTCTTTGCTTTATTGTTCTGTGATTTCACTTTGCCGCGCTCAAGGAAATATCCCCACGAAGGAATAAGCACGCCCAAAAGAATGCCTATAATAGCGACAATAATAACAAGCTCAATAAGGGTAAAACCCTTTTGCCTTCTCATAATTACACCCTCCCTTATTATCAAGTCTAAAGCTATACTTATTATAGCAAAATATTCACAATTTGTCAATAAAATAGCGGCGTAAAATCTGCCCAATTTTTATAGAGTATTATTGTGCATTTCATTCAAGAAGGGCTATCGCTTTCTTCAGCTGGATATCGTTATCCGTTCCGATAAGCTCCTTATCCATAGGGACTTCAACATCGGGAGCAATTCCTACTCCATCCCAGTTGTCCCAGCCCTCGACCTCAAACGTTCCTGCTGTGAAGTGAAGATGTCCGCCGTTGCTAAGCAGCATTTCGCGTTGAAAAACACCTTTTCCATAAGTATTTGTTCCAACGAGAGTCGCATCGGCGTTTTTTTTCAGCACAGCAGTGAATATTTCAGAAGCACTGGCCGTACCATCGTTTATCAATATTACAATATCGCGATCATTCTCAACATCAGAAAAATCTTGTTCAAATATCTCAACATCTCCATCAAATTCAGTAGCAACACATTTCGCGTGTCCGCAGCATTGCGCCGCCATATATACACCTGCAACAGTTTCTCCGCCGCCGTTATCTCGAAGATCAATTATCATTTTTTTCTGATTTTTTGCCGATTGAAGTGCCGCATTAAGGTTTCCTTGTGCAAGCTGGCCAAATTCCTTAATATGTATATAGGCAACATCGCCAATACTCTTGTATTCCACGCTCGTACTCATTTCAGACGCTCGCACAAATTCCAAATCAAACTCTGCGCCTTCTCTGAGCACAGTAAAAGTCACGTTTGTCCCATCCTTGCCAAGCATCTTATTTGCTATATTCTCAAATCCTGTCTCTGAAACAGAAGCACCATTGATAGCAGCGATCTCATCATTAGTTCTGAGTCCCTGCTTGTGCGCGGGCATTCCTTCAGTAACTTCAGTGAGCAAAATATTTCCGTCATCAGCAGGCGCGACCTGAAATCCGCTCAACTTCGCAGTGCCAGAACTATTAACGTAAGCCACCATTGATGTTTGCTCGTCCTCGTCCTCATAATAAAAAGTAAACGGATCGGTAGCAATGCTCTCAACGTAGGCCTCTATCGCGCTTCTGACAGGCTTTCCTTCTGCGACACCGCCGTTTTGTTCAAGAACATCACGGCATTCTTTTGTTACAATAAAGTCTTTTCCTACAGAATTGACTTCACGCTGAGTATAGCTCATGGTATACCAGCACGTACCGCCAGCAACACCAGCGCCTATCAAAAAAGCAACAATATAACCCGAAAACTTGTCGGCACGTGATGCTCCACTTTTAGCATTTTCCTTTGCTACTTCTTTGATTTCATTCTCATTTTTTCTCTTCTCTTCCATAGTTACCTCAAAAGAAAACCTCTCTCCGAAGAGAGAGGTTTATTCTTATTTAACATTGTTTAAGGCTTTACCTTAGTTACCAGATTTCTCGAATGCACTTGTGCCTTCCTTGTAACCAGCCTTCCAAAGAGCAGCATTAAATGCAGTATCAAACTTATTTTCGCCCTTGTAATTGTCAAATGTATCAGATGTTACGATACCAGCAGGATATGTTCCATTGTATGTGGAATCCTGACGAGAAGCGAGAGCGATGCAAGAACCGCCTGAGATAGCAGCCTTAACCTTCTTCATCTTAACGATGTCTGAGAAGAAGTTGGTAACCTTCTTAGCGAACTTATCTTTACCATCAACTGTAAAGGAAGCGGGCTTGCCAGCAGTAACAGAAGTCCAAGAACCAGCTGCACCGTTCGAACCAGCGCTGTAAGTAAGGATGTAGTCGCCGCCAACGTCGATGCCCTCTTCATCAAGCTCTGTCAGGGCAGAGTTGATTGCCTTGTAAACAGAAGAAGCAGCAGAGTTAGCAGAAGAGATCTTAGACTTTCTTACATAACCGAGCATTGTGGGTACGAGGATAGCTGCGAGAACACCGATGATAGCGATAACAACGATGAGCTCAATAAGGGTAAAACCTTTCTTTGTAGTTTTCATAATAGAAAACCTCCTTTATAAATTTTTTGTGCTTTCGCACGATTCATTTTGGGAGTGGGTCTTTTTTTGTCCCCTTCCCTTTCCTGTGATTATAGTATAGCATTTCATTCATAAAAAGTCAATAGAATCCCAAAAATTAATTCATGAAAATCGTATTTTTTACACTGAAACGGTAAATCGGCACGTTTTTTTTCGCTTTTTCGTCATAGTGCACAGTATTCTGTGAATTAATTAATTGGGATAGCTTTATTTTGTCCGTGCAGTATAGATTCCGACTTAAATTACAGTCGATTTCTTCTGCTGATTTTTACTGTTTTGTCATATTTGCAGTTATTTTTGCCGCTGTCAGCGTCACAGAACTCTACAGATAGTTATTTTTAGCGCTCGATTTACACTTTGATAAACCGCGCGTTTCTTAATTGTTTGTTCACATTTTGTTACACTTTCTTTAATATTGTGCCGCTTTCTTCACTTGAAGTGGAGTTATCGGATTTTTCTTCCTTCAAAAAGAAGCTTTTTCCGACCTCTGCGTAAGTCAATCCGAGGAAAAGATAGAAGAAGGGCGTTGTGTAAAATATTGCTACGCCGAACATTGCGCTGATAATGTACGAAAACGTACAGCAGAAGCACAAAAGCGTCATTTTTGACAGCTTTTTCTTTTTGATAAAAGTCTCAACCATTACTACGGCGATAGCTGCCGCATGGAGCACTGTTACCGGTATCCCGAAGTTGACCGCATACTGTAACGGCTCACAGTGAGCAGTTCCTCCGACCTCGTATCCCTCGATTCCCCAGCCGAGCAAAGGTCTGCGGGAGATATCGCTTACTGCCTGCTTCCACAGCTCCCAGCGTCCCGAGCCTGCATCATCACTTCCTGACGGATCCGAGATGATATTGCCGAGATCGAATACCGTTCTTATCATACTTGACACCAACGACTCGACAAGCATAGACATCATCAGGTTGATAGCAATGATGATACCCAGAGCAATAATTACCCACTTTAACCTTTTCCTTTCGCATTTGAAACAATAAACGGCAAAAAATATCAGCGTAAATATTACCGCTACATAAGGTCCGAGCGAAGCGGTCGATATCATAGCCGCCATTCCAAGAGCCATATTTGCCGCATGAAACGTCTTGAACACCGCTCTGTCCTCATATATGAACAGCAGCGCCGCACAAATGACCACTATCGCAAGGTAATATCCATAGTGATTGGTGTTATTGAATATCGCACTGCCCTTCAGTCCCGTGAAGCAGCTGTTTGATACGACCCACTTGTCTATCATTGATGCCACGTTCATTATCATTGCGGACAGTTCAAAGATGATGATAAGTACTTTCCGCCACTTGCCCTTGAGTACAAGCATACCGCAGAAGAAATACGTAAACGGATGCCTCATGAACTCGTATATCGTGTCACCCATGTAATAATTGGGCATAGCGTCAAATTCAGTAAAACCTCTTATATTCGTTACAAGATATATTCCCGCTGCATAAGCTGCAAAAACAATAAGCGGAACAGCCGCCTTCAGATAATTCTTCCATTCCTCTCTGAGCTTTGGCAGAGAAAGCAGCCCGTATATCAGTGCAGCTCCCGCAATTATCTTTGCAAGGAGCGAAACAACGCTTTGCAGCGTCCTCATCATTTCCTGATAGACTTCAATGGAATCACCCATCTCATTGTAAACAAATTCGGTAAAGAGCACTCCCTGTCCTGTCTTCAGGAGGTATATCCTCTCTCCCCACTGTATAAGCGGTGACAATATCAGCAGCAGCACGCCCATAAACGCCGCTACCTGAATCACCTTTTCGAGCTTTGGCTTTAAAGCCTCATATTTCTCTGTCAATATTTTCACCCATTCTAAAAACTTATCCCCTGCAACTTGTACAGGGGATAGGCTGCAATATATATTTGATTATTCCGCAGAATTCTGCTGCATAACGGACATACCGCCTGTAGGAGAACCGCCCATCTGTGTGAGGAAGCGGTAGAATTCCTGCTTGTCCTGGCACTTATCGAGAGCGTCGACCTCGTTGATGACGTTCTTGTAAACAAGACGAGCGAGCTCCTGGTCGAGGGACATCATGCCCTGCTGCTTACCTGTCTGGATAGCAGACTGGATGAGGTGGATCTTGTTATCACGTATCATAGCGGAGATAGCGTCTGTAACGTTGAGGATCTCCATTACAGCGATACGGCCCGTACCGTCTCTCTTGGGGATAAGGGTCTGAGAGATGATACCTACGAGGTTGTTAGCGAGCTGAGTTCTGATCTGCTGCTGCTGGTGCTCGGGGTAAACGTCGATGATACGGTTGATAGTATCAGCTGCGGAAGTTGTATGAAGTGTAGACATAACGAGATGTCCGGTCTCGGCAGCGGTTACGGCAGCCTGGATAGTCTCGAAGTCACGCATTTCTCCTACGAGGATAACATCGGGGTCCTCACGGAGGGCAGCTCTGAGGGCGAGGGCGAAGTTCGGAACGTCGTCGCCTATCTCACGCTGGTTTACCATACATCTCTTGTGGTCGTGAACGTACTCGATAGGGTCCTCGACTGTGATAACGTGAGCACTTCTGTTGAGGTTTACAAAGTCTATCATACCTGCGAGGGTAGTTGACTTACCTGAACCGGTAGGACCAGTTACGAGAACGAGTCCACGGGGACGCATAGCGAAGTCCGCAAGAATGGGAGGAAGCATGAGGTCCTCGAGAGTAGGGATATCGTTGCGGAGGAGACGGATAGCGATAGCGGGCTTGCCCTTCTGGAAGTAAACGTTTACACGGTGACGGTAACCGCTCTTTGTCTGGAAGGAGAAGTCAGTATCGTGGTGGTTGTTGATAGAGGTCTGCTGAGCCTCGTTAGTCATCTGGTTAACTATATCGAGTATCTCCTCCTCGTCCATCTCGGGGTACTGAGAACGCATAGTTCTGAGAGTACCGTTGAGACGAACAACAGGAGCGATAGCGTTTGTAAAATGTAAGTCCGAGCAGCCGAGGAGACGAACCTCGTCCAGGATCTTGTGAATATTGATAATGCCCATTGTGTATTCCTCCTAATATATATATGTATAGATCAAACAGAGAATGTGGATCTTACGAGCTCGTCGATAGAAGTCTCGCCTGCCTGTACAAGCTCGGAAGCGTTGTCACGGAGGAGCTTTGTGCCGTTTGCCTTAGCAGCAGCCTCTATCTCTTCCTTGCCGCCGCCTGCCGCGATGATAGCGGAAACCTTAGCAGTACAGTGGATGATCTCGTGGATAGCGGTTCTTCCGCGATAGCCTGTGTTGTTGCAGTTCGGGCAGCCAACAGGCTCATATATCTGGATAGATGAAGGAATACCCATCAGCTCGTTCTCCTCGTCAGTGGACATTCTTGCCCTCTTGCAGTTCGGGCAGAGAACCTTAACGAGACGCTGAGCGATAACGCCGATAAGTGAAGTAGCAACCATGTACGGAGCAACACCCATATCAACAAGACGTACAACAGTCGAAGCAGCGTCGTTGGTATGGAGGGTAGAAAGTACAAGGTGTCCGGTGATAGCGGCACGGATACCGATATCGGCAGTTTCGGTATCACGCATCTCACCGATCATTACGATATCAGGGTCCTGACGGAGGATAGAACGGAGGGCAGCCGCGAAGGTCATACCAGCCTTCTGGTTAACCTGGCACTGGTTGATTCCGTCGATAGCCTTCTCGACAGGGTCCTCAACAGTAACTACGTTTACGTTGGGCTTAGCTATCTCACCGAGCGCAGCGTAAAGGGTGGTTGTTTTACCTGAACCGGTAGGTCCTGTAACGAGGATAACGCCGTGAGGAACGCGGAGCATCGACTCGAACAGCTGATAGTTGTACTCGGACATACCGAGGTCTGTTATCTTACGGAGAGCTATCTGACCTGTTGAAAGGATTCGGATAACTATCTTTTCGCCGTGTACCATAGGAAGTGACGAAACACGGACGTCGAGTGTGGTGCCGTCAACGACCTGAGTGAAACGACCGTCCTGAGGGATACGCTTCTCGGCGATGTTCATGCCGCTTATGAGCTTGAAACGTGTGGTGAGGGCGCTGTGAACAGCAGCCGAAATATTCATGAGCTCAACAAGGTCGCCGTTTACACGGATACGAATTCTTGTATACTTGTCGAACGGCTCGATATGGATATCGGTAGCGTCCGCTCTGAAGGAGTTCTCAACGATAGTGGTAGCGAGCTTAACGATAGGAGCGCTCTCAACACGCTCGTTAGCGTCCTCGTCCATAGTGCCGCCGAGGTCGGAAGCCATAGCTGTAACGCCCTCGAGCACGCTGTCAACGTTCTGCATCGAGTAGCACTTACCGATAGCCTTGTTGATAGCGGAAGTGGTAGCGAGAACAGGAACAGTATCCATACCTGTCGATACCTTGATATCTTCCAGAACGATGAAGTTTACAGGGTCATTTGTCGCAACAGTGAGACGCTTACCTGTAATAGCGATAGCGATTACCGTGTGCTTTCTTGCGAGAGCCTCGGGAACCTTCTGAACAGCGTCCGTGTTGATGTCCGTATTGTCGAGATCAACGTACTGAACTCTCAGCTTGCCAGCAAGAGCCTTAGTGAAGTTTATCTCGGTCATAAATCCAAGCTCAACAACAACGTCGCCGAACTTCTTGGCTCCATTTGACTCCTTCTGGGTCGCAAGAACCTTCTGGAGCTGCTCTTCGCTGATCAGCCCCTGACTAACTAAGTAGTCGCCAATTCTCTCGTTTCTCATATACAAACCTCCGCTTATTTTTTAGAATCCGCTCCATAGGAACAAACTCTTAATTTACACTTGCATTTTATTCTGAATATGATATAATAGTATTACGTCAATATTCTGAATGAAAAGGAGTGTGGAAAAACCATGTTTGGATTTGAAGATATGCTTCACAGTGAATTCACTGATACAACCTTCAAAGTCATGTTTTTATCCATCGTATTTATCTTTGGCATCTGTATCGGCAGCTTTCTGAACGTCGTTATACTCAGGCTGCCGCGTCACGAATCACTCATCAAGCGCTCGTCCCACTGTATGACCTGCGGAACAAAGATAAGACCGATAGACCTTATCCCCGTTCTCAGCTGGATACTTCTGAGAGGCAAGTGCCATGCCTGCGGCGAGAAGATATCTGTCCGATATCCCATCGTCGAGTCGCTCAACGGCTTGCTTTATATATTGACATTCATAGTGCTGGATATAAATGCTAAAGCCATAATAACCTGCGTTCTTATGTCGCTTCTCATCGTCATCGCCTTCATGGACTGGGATACACAGGAGATAGACCTCATAATCGTAGGACTCATCCTTCTGCTCGCAGTTCCCGCGGCGATATTCACAGATGATGTAGAGCTCAAGCACCGTATCATCGGCGCCCTTGCGATCAGCGTTCCGTTCTTCATCATCGGAGAGGTAAGCCGTCCGATAATCAGGAAGAAGTTTGAGGAAGATTTCCGTGCGATAGAGCTTGGCGATACGCTGCTCATGTTCGCATCAGGAGCACTCCTCGGAACAAAGGCTATTATCGTTTCAGCATTGATCGGAATACTCACAGCCGCAGTAGGCGGAGTGATATCCAAGATAGCTACAAAGGATTCCAAGTTTGCTTTCGGACCTTATCTTTCGATAGGCATTGCAGCCGGAATGCTCTGGGGCAGCAGGATAGCGGACTGGTACGTCAACCTCCTTACATATAAGCCCGAATAAAGGTCAAAAAGCGCAAAAATAAATTACAGGCAGCAGCAATTATTACTGCTGCCTGCTTTTTATTATCAGTTATTTATTTCGCTCGGAACAACATATATGAAGAAGATGTTGCTCGTGTTCTGCGAGGCCGCATAGCGCGAGAACGAGTCGTCGTAGGTAACGACCTGAATGAGCGATGAATTCGCCTTAGGATTACCGCTTTCATCCTGATCCTGCATAACACAGGTCGTGTTATATCTGATGGAAGGATTGATATTGGCAAACGCCATACTTGAAGTTGCTATATAACAGGGAGATTTGAAGATAGCGGTACGCTCAGTCACAGAATCGTCATCCGCATATGTCTTCTCACAGAAGACCTTGTGATCACCCTTGGCGTCATTAGGATAAGCAACAGTAGTAACAGCGAAACTGTACTTGTTCAGCACCATAGGGTTACCGACGTTATCACGCATGGGGATGAGCTCTTTGTAGTAGAAATCAGACTCATTTGAGCTCTTTATCGGGATAGCACCGCTTGTGGGAACATACAGGTTAGCGGTTCCGTCCGACTTGGTTATCAGCGAGGCATTATATGAACCCGATGCAGTCTTAGGATTATTTGTTGTTACCGTGCGGTCGCTTACAGGAATGAACTCATTGAATCCAAGCCTGTAGTAGTAAGAATAGTGCTGGAAGTGCTCGGGGTTTACTGCAAGCTCATTTGAAACAGGCGTAGCAGAGATAACAGCATTTCTGCCTGTCAGATCTCTCGTGACTGAACCATCGGACTCGGTCTTGGGCTTACTGTCACCAGCTGTGAAGTTGTAAACAACATCAACAAGAACACCGTCCTTGAGATCTGTTCCCGCAACTCCGTCATATGTGCTGGCAGCAGTAAGATTATCCTTGTCAGGCTCATTAAGGAGCTTCAGAACGTGAACACGTCCTGTAACCGGACTTCCGTCACTTACGACAGCCCCGTCAAAGAAATCATCGATGAACTCCTGAACAGCTTTATCCTCAGCAATAGGTGTTGCAACAGTCTTTGAGCAGAAATCGCTCTCGAATATTCTAACGAACGAAGCATATCTGAGTGACTTATCAACATACTCATTGATATTGTCAACGTACGCCGCCGTCTTCTCACGTGTAGAGGTTTTATTCATGAGCTTGGACGCAGGGTCAATAAAGCTCATTACAAGAACCATTATCACGCTGAACAGCGCCAGCACGATAATGAGCTCCATGAGGGTAAAACCCTTTTTGGTAGTTTTGAACTTTCTCATAGCGTTCCCTCCTTACGTTGGCGAAGTAGTCGGTGCAACATACTGAGGATCAGCCACGAACTTAAGTCCGAGGTTTCCGCCGAGCTCGTTCTCGTCCACGGGGGCGGTGGGGTCTACAGTAATGTAACCCTCGCCCTCGAAATTGACGTTATTGTTGATAGTTATCTTGATCTTGTTATCAGCGCCCGAAGGGTCGATCTTGTACGCCTTTTCAATGTATCCCGCCTCAGCGACAGGCGTCTGCTGAGCCACCTTGGCATTGACCTTGTTTGCGGAACGTGTGTAGTTATCAATGAGGTTAGCTGTTCCGACGACAAGGGTGGTCAATACAGCGAGCACGGCGAGAGAAATGATTATCTCGGCAAGCGTCATGCCCTTGAGCTTTCTTTTTTTAGAAGAAATTTTCATACCTCTCCCTCCTTAATACTCGTCATAGTAAAGAATATCAAAATCATTTCTTATATCGGTAAGACTTGGTCCACCAGGAGGCGGCGGATCATCAGGAATATAGATCATGTTGATCTGGTTACTGAATTCTGTCTCCATCGAGTTACAAGATCCAAGGATATACTTGAACTTATTGCCGAACGAATCAAACGGCTGACCGTTTCCGGGGAAGTTGTTACAAAGATCACCATTATAGTATATTCTTGAATTGCTGATGATATCATTTGTTCCGTTTACGGACTTAACCGTCAGCTTAACATGAGGCGAAAGGATATTAACTGTAGCCGAAGCAAAGTTCGCCCATTCAAGCTCTGAGCCTTCACCGCCATAAATGTTTGCGTTAGGTGAGTACTTCTTCTTCGATAAAGGTATCGAAAGACCAAGCGAAGGATCGGTGTACGGGATAGGATTCGTACTATTTTCTGCATTATAGGTCAATACCCAGCCTGATTTTTTATATATTTGGAACGAATTCTGTGTACCTGCGATAGATGTATCGAGATCAATTCCATTATTGATCTTCATGAAAAGATTCATATACTTTGTTGTAAGGAATGAATTCTCAAAATGTGTTTTCGAGTTCTTTTCAAGATAGAAGTAAACCGTACCTCCCTGCGAATCGTCAACAATGATGTTTACAGGGTTATCAAATTCAACATTATCCAAAACAACAAGCATATCACTTGTGCCAGGATCAAAAACCACAGCTCTCATCTTTGATGAGCTTATACCTACAGCAGGATCATACTCTGCTATATCGCCGTTGCTAAATTTGATATTTCTGAGGATACAGCTTTCCTTGATAACAGGCCAGCCCTTTTCAGCAGCAGGATCAAGCTGGAGGTCAACCTTTTTCGTTGTGTCATTCCACCAGCTCTTGCAGCGCGTATTGGGAGCTTTTCTTGTATCCTCAATATTCGTGTAGATCTTTGTGGAATCAGCCTTCAAACTATTGTACTTTGTCTTCAAAGACTCGGGAAGCTCACTGTACTTATAAGGATCAGCAGCATTATCAAGAACCTGATCCATTCGCATTATTATCTGCGATTCTTCTGTGGATATAGTTCCGCCCGAGCCATCCGAAAGCTCTGTCAGACCAAGAATAACTGATCTTTCAGCATAATCAGGATATATCTTTGCAGTGTAATCCGACTTCTTCTTGATAGTCTTGCCCTTATACTCAGTCACAACTGAGCCCTTGGATATAACGTTATCACAATAAATGTTTCCGCTTATATCCAGCTTATCATTCTCAATTGTAAGTGTACCGCCGCAAACGAGGTCGCCTGTTATATCAAGTGCTCTTGATACCTTGATATCCTTTTCGCCGTAAACACCTGTTGCCTTGATACCGCCGCCATTGTTTGCACCTATCTCAAGATTGCCCTTACTGTATATCTTGCCCTGAACCATACTTGTTGCACTTGAACCTTTTTTGGTTATAACTGAAGTTGTCCATGTGTAAAGTGTGGCATCATTTACAGTAATAACATTATCCTTGTCGGGATTCATCAGGTAAAGGTCACCGCCGATGGAGATACCGTTTCCTGTTGAATTGATGTTGCCTGCAAAAGTATTGAACGGGAACTGATATGTTCCGACTGTTGACTGCGGTCCGGTTTTTACAGGTCCTGACAGTTCACAGTCAACATAGAAATAAGGTATTTCATTAAACTTGAGATTTGGATCGGTTGTAGTATTGAGGAATGTAGAGCTTATCTCCTTGATATTTCCAAATGAAGAATCGCTGAATGTACAATTTCCCCAAATCGTAATGCCGACGCCCGCTCCGGGATAGCGGATCTTAGAAATGTTGCCAGGATCAAAGTTACCATTGATAACCGTATCTGCTTCCGTAAGTGAAAGCGAGTTATCGAATTTAAATGGCTGCTTCGACAGGTAGTTTCCGTTGTATGTGGAATATCCTGTAAGATAATCATAGCCTTGAGCCGTAGTCTTTTCAGGAAGTCCAAGATACGAACCACCATAGAGGTTAGACTGTGATGTAAATCCTGCACCACCTGTTGTAACGAATCCTCCATTACGGGGGCTGTCATCCTTGGGCGGCTCAGGAGGGTCTTTTACGATATAAGCACTTGACGTGTTGACAATACCGTTCATAGATACTTCAGCCGTCAATCTTATGATAGTACAGTCTTCCCACTTGCTTTTCTTTGAATTGTAAAATTTGCGCGTACCTGCGTACTCAGCCTTCAACGATTCGATATGACCAAGCGTATTTACATTGGTGCTGTCGCTGCTTATACTAACAGGTATATCCAGCGACTTATTTGTGAGGCTGAGCGCATTTATAGCGTTCGCGTAATCCTTGTCCGCCTTCATTGCATTATATGCAGTATTGACAACAGTTCTCGCCGTAATATTCGTCTGCGCGGTAGAATAATTCACATGCGCTCGGTTATTAGCCGCCGTCGCAAGAACCAACGTACCGCTCAGGAAGATTATCAGCAGTGCCATTACTGATACGACCGTCAAAAGAACGGAGCCCTTTAATTTTCTATTCTTAATAGTTTTCATTTCTTAACCGCCTTTCAAGTTATATTTCTCTAATAACTGTTAGCGAAGGGTCTGGTCGTTAGTCTGCTTCAACGTTAGGTTCAGAAAGTTCATATACTGAGTAAACTGATATATTGAATTTTGCTTCGATCTCTGCATCATCCTCGAGCATCTCCTTCTGTTCGTCAGAGAGCTCCTCGCCAAGACCGTCTGCCGTCTTCTCCAATGCCTCAGGATTGATGATCATACCGCCAAGATCAACCGTATTGATGATGATGGTCTTGTCCTGATCCTCGATAGCCTGGAGATACTTGTAGATATTCTCCTTTGTTCCTAAAACAGTGATGTCGTAAGTACCTGCGAGGACGCTCTCCTGAGTCCTTCCCTGAAGAGCATCGCTCTCAGCCTTGTCCTCAGCGATAGCAGCCTGTCTGTCGCCATTGAGATCTGCAGCCGCAAGCATAGACTCACCTACATACGAAGGAGTGAAGTAGTAGTATGAAAGTGTGGACTCACCAAGATCAGAAGCAGAAAGTGCAGTAACCTTTACTTCACAGTCCTCAGCAAAGTGCTGCATATACTGATCAAGCTTGCGAGCATTGTAAATATCGTTGTAAGCAACGAAATCATTTGTCAGCTTTGTTGTTGCTTCGTATGTAGCCTTGATCTCATCCTGAAGAGGCTTGATCTCAGCAATCTTATTATCTACATCTTCCTTATCAGCCTGAGCCTTCTTCAGCGCCTCGGAATCATTCTTGATAGCGTTATACTTAGGCTTGACAGCAAGGAAGAAGCCTGCAAGGAGTATAACGAAGGCGAGTAAAGCGCCTAATATGATCTTATCTCTGTAATTGAGTTTCATTTCTATCTACCTCCCCATTATTTATCGGATTTCTCAGGCTTGTAGGCGCTTTCACGGCCATTCATAGCCATTGTGACTGAGAACGATACTGATTCCTTATCCTCATCGATGTCGCCGTTATCGTTTCTTGCGATATTAACGATATAACCCGAATATGAAGCATTGGAATAGTAATCATTGTTATCACTGAAGTCCTCATCAAGGAGATTGTCAATGTAAAGCGAGGGGAGCTTCTGCACTTCCTCCTTGCTTCCCTGAGCAATTACCTCAAATCCGAACACACCGCTTGAATAGGACGGAGTAGAAATCATTGCAAAATCGAGGTCAAGATCCTCAACTGTCTTGTCTAGAACGAGCTGAATTGTCTCATACTTATCCTGATCAATAACAGGCTGCGAGTAGAATGCATCATGAGCATTCACGATCTTGGTGTTGTATGCATTTACCGTATCTCTGAGCCCAAGAAGCTTATCACGGTGCTGGAGCTTCTTCTGAGTCTCGGGAGAATCGATATACTCTCTGATTTCCTTTGTCTCATGCTTGATACCGAGATCTATCACGGTAAGAATGCCCCATGTACCGCCTACAAGAGCACCTGCCGCAAGGATCATCGCGAGCATCGGGATAGTACCGCCGCTGCCGTTTCCGCCGCCGCTTGCTCTCTTGATAGCAGCGCCGAGCTCAGTATCAAGGAGGTTGATCTTCTCAGTGTCCTTGTTACGCTTGAACATAGCGCCGATAGCGTTAGCATAGAGGGAGAACTCAAGGTTCTCGTGACCGTGTATCTGCGGAGGAACATTGATAAGGCTCGTATTGAGGTCGAGCTTCTCAAGTTCATCGGTAAGTCTTACGTAATCATGGGTATCGCCGTAGAAAACAACGTTCTCGATAGTCTCACCGGTGTTACGGCTTCTGTGGAACTGTAACATACGGAAGATGTTCTCGTTGACAGCCTCGAAAACGTAGTCAGCAGATCCGCCGTAGTCATCGGGGTCGATGGTGGCGAAACGTGAGAATGAAAGCTGACCCGACTCATAGAGGTTGAGTGAGATGAAGTTGTTGTCGATCTGAACAGCGAGGAGGGGCATCTTCGACTTGATCCTTGTATCAGCAAGAAGAACCTTTGTGATACAGTTGCATCCTACCATTACGGAGCGGAGCGAGATACCGAGGAGCTTGAACACTTCTCTGTAGCTGTTAACGATCTCGTAAGGACAAGCTGTAGCGAGGATGCGGAGCATGGGCTCGCCGGAATCGCTTCTCTCGTGAGCCTCACCTACGATAACATATGTAACGCTGTAGGAATCGTCGAGGTTGAGCTCAGCCTGGACCTGCTGCTTAACAGTCTTCTGGAGGTCCTGACCCTTAACGCGGGCAACGGTCATTTCCTTGAATATTGTGAGGTTAGACGAGATGCTGACGATAGCTTCCTTGTCGGGCATCTTGTTTCTCTTGAGCACACCGTTGATAAGTGTTGCAACGTTGGGCACGTCTCTAACGTGACCGTTAACGATGAGTCCCTCTTCGAGATTGAGTGTAGCAGCGGAGCTGATCTTGATCTTACCGTTGCTTTCAACGCCCTTAACAACACGGACGTTTCTGTCAGTTATATCAAATGAAAGCATTTTCCTTTTTCCACCTTTCCGTTATTCTTCGTTTTCGAGACCTGCGAGCGATCCGTAGAGCGCGGGGTAGATACCGATAACGACCATACCTATGATAACGCCCATGAAGATGAGGAGCACAGGCTCAACAAGACTTACAAGGCGCTGTACAGCTGAGTCAGATTCTTCCTCGTAGTAGTCAGAAGTTTTTTCGAGGATGGAATCGAGGGCACCTGACTCCTCACCAACGTAGATTACCGAGCAGAACATAGGCTCGAAAAGCTCCGTTCTTGTGATGGAAGCCGAAAGTGTTTCACCCTGTTTAACCTCATCAACAACATCGATGAACTTCTCATCAACGTATCTGTTGCCGAGGATAGCGGACGATTTCTGCAGGCACTCTACCATAGGGATACCGCTGGAATAAAGTGAAGAAAGAGTTCTTGCGAAACGGCCAGTGTATATCTTTGTTACGAGGGGACCCCACATTGGTCCCTTGAGGATAAGTCTGTCGACCTTGTAGCGGAAGTTGGGGACCTTCATTGCGTATCTGAAGCCGAAGTAACCGCCGAGTACAAGGATGATAACTATATACCACTTTGTTCTGAGGAAGTCGGAGATAGCCGCCATGATCTTTGTCAGAGCGGGCATCTGAGCGGGGTCCTCATACATTGCCAGGAAGTTAGGCATGATAACGATGAAGAGGAACATAACGATAACTACGCAGAGTATCGCAAGTATCGCGGGGTAGACCATAGCGCCCTTGATAGTGTTCTTGAGCTTGTTCTCCTTAGCGTAGTGCTCCGCCATTCGCGTCATGATAACGTCGAGCGAACCGCTCGATTCGCCGGCGTTCGCCATCGAGATAAGGAACTCGGGGAAAGAACCCGAATGCATCTCGAGAGTGGACGAGAAGGATTCACCCTTCTGAACGTTCTCGTAGATGTCCTGCCAGATAGCTCTCGCCTTTTCATTTTCCTGTTCCTTGACGAGAATGTCGATCGCTTTAACAAGGGTCAGACCGGAAGTAAGCATAGCGCTGAGCTGTCGGCAGCAGAACGCGAGCTCCTTGGTGCTGAACTTGTAGATTGATCTTGTGTTACTTGAATCGTCTTCCTTGTAATCCTTGATGAACACTCCTCGTTCTTTCATCTTTTCGAGGAATTCCTGTTCATTCTCGGCATTAGCCTTGCCCTTG
>NZ_JAIKXF010000065.1 GCF_024684275.1 Ruminococcus sp. | reverse complement strand
TGGGTGCAGCACAGTATTTGCTCCGCAAAAGGGCGCAAAAGCTAAGCTTATACCCGTAATGGACGGATATCTCCGAAATTTCGCTGAGCTGACAAAAAAATATAACGCCACCGCTTCACCTGATACTCCCGGTGCAGGGGCAGCAGGCGGTCTTGGATTTGCCTTGATGTATTATCTTAACGCAGAATTTGAATCAGGTATAGACTTGATAATGCGCGAAACTCAGCTTGAAGATTCTGTAAAAGATGCAGATATTGTTATCACTGGCGAGGGCTGTCTCGACAGTCAGACCGCTATGGGAAAAGCTCCCGTTGGAATCGCAAAGATAGCAAAGAAATACGGAAAACCTGTAATCGCATTCAGCGGAGCAGTCAAAAGCGGAGCGGAGTCATGCAACCAAAACGGCATAGACGCATATTTTCCTATAATCAGGCAAGTATTTACACTTGAGGAGGCTATGGATAAGACTACTGCCTATCGTAATCTTTCCGATACTGTCGAACAGGTATTCAGAACGATAAAGCTATTCAAACAATAAGATCATATGCGGACATCACAAAGCTGCGCTGAATGCCTGTTAAAAAATGAAAGGGAGAACACTATGAAATTGCTGATTATCAGACACGGTGATCCTGACTATACTATCGATTCGCTTACAGAAAAAGGTCATAGGGAGGCTGAAATGCTTGCCGAGCGTATAGCCCCTATGGATATCGCAGCTTATTATATATCTCCGCTTGGGAGGGCTAAGGCTACTGCGGAATATACTCTGAGAAAATGCGGACGTTCAGCAGAGACACTGGACTGGCTCCATGAGTTTGACCGCAACCTTATTATCGGAGCTGACGGTCAGCGCCGCATTGCCTGGGATATGCTTCCTCAGAACTGGACAACTGTTCCCGAGTATTACGACAAGGAAAAATGGACAGACGTTCCTGTTATGGCGGAAGCAGATATGCGAAACGGTATCACCTATGTGCAAAACGGTCTTGATTCATTACTTGCTAAACACGGATACAAAAGGAATGGCAATTACTACAACGCCGTTTGTCCGAATGAAGACACTATTGCACTGTTCTGCCATTTCGGAGTCGAGTGCGTAATGCTCGGTCATCTTCTCGGTATCTCACCTATGTTGCTATGGCACGGCTTTATTGCTGCTCCTACCTCAGTAACAACGGTATGCACTGAAGAACGCCGTGAGGGTATAGCGTATTTCCGTGTCACCGCTTTCGGTGATATTTCTCACCTGAATAATCATGGCGAACCACCAGCCTTTGCAGGACGCTTCTGCGAAACATTCAGCAATACTGAACAAAGACATGATTGACCAAAGTGATGGCTTTTTTATGTACAGCCCATCGCTTCAAAGTGCAATAATTAAACTTTGAACTGACTTCCATATGCATAAATATACTAAGCAAGCTTAAGAAAGAAATATAGGTGATACAATGAAAGAATACAGAATATCAGCAGAAGAGGCAAAACAACGTCTCATTATCGGCAATCAGAAATACATAGAGTCCAACGAACTAACAAGCAACGTATCGCCGGATACGCTCCTGAAGTTCAGTCAGAGCGGTCAGCAGCCATACGCAATAATCATTACCTGCTCGGATTCAAGAGTAGTTCCTGAGCTTATATTCTCGGCAGGCATAGGTGACCTTTTCGTTATCAGAGTTGCTGGCAATGTTATCGACTCCCACCAGCTCGGTAGCATAGAATACGCGGCAGAACACCTTGGGACCGGACTTATCGTCGTGCTCGGTCACGACCACTGCGGAGCAGTCGACGCTGCGATGAACCACGAGCCTGACGGATATATCAGGCACATCACCGACGAAATAGTGAAAGCTATCGGTGATGAAAAGGACGAGGTTAAAGCCTGCTGTCTAAACGTAAAACACAGCTGCGATATTATCGAGCACAGCCTACAGATACAGAAGGACGAAGAGAAATACGGACTGAAAGTGCTCGGAGCGATATATCACCTTGAAAGCGGAGAAGTAGAGTTCCTCTAATAAGGAGGGCAAAGTAGGTGATTCTCGATAGTTATTCAGCGTAGTTAACCGAGGTTAACCAAGAATTCTATAATACTAAAAAGCACCTGCTGATACAGGGCGGTAAATAGAGAAATAATAACACAATTGATGTATAATTGATGTACAAATTGCATTTTAGCACATAATCAAAAAATATAACTGCTCGCAAGATAGTATAGAATTCATCCTGTGAGCAGTTCTTTGTTATCAATATAATCCTAAATTCAGGCAAAAATAAAAGGCACTATATTTTGCAATATAGTGCCAAAATTCTGTAAATTTATGACTAAAGAGATGACATACGACAAATGGCTATTTTTCGGACTTTGTCAAAACAATCATATCATAAAAATGTATGTAACGGATTTTCAATTTGTAAATCCTGCTCCATGTGTGAATTACACATGGAGCTTTTTTATTTTATCACTGTTTTTACTGAGCTGTTCAAAGGTAATTCCATATTTATATGCAATCTCGTGAGC
>NZ_JAIKXF010000013.1 GCF_024684275.1 Ruminococcus sp. | reverse complement strand
GTTTCTTACAAGGAACTTATGGCTACAAAGCCGGAAAAGGCAATGATGATCGCTGTAAACGGAATGCTTCCTAACAATTCTCAGGGAAGAAATCAGATAAAGCGTCTCAGAACATACAGAGATGCTGCTCATAAGCATGAGGCTCAGAAGCCTGAAGCTTATTCATTATAATTAAGGAGGCGACTTTAAATGTACGAATCAAAAAGCAAATATTACTACGGAACAGGTAGAAGAAAAAATTCTGTAGCAAGAGTTAGACTTTACCCCGGTTCAGGAAATATTACTATAAACGGCAGATCAATAGACGATTACTTTGGTCTTGATACTTTGAAGCTTATCGTTCGTCAGCCTCTTGAATTAGTAGGCACTACAGATAAATTCGATATAATCTGCACAGTTAAGGGCGGCGGAGTTACAGGTCAGGCAGGTGCTATCAGACATGGCGTTTCAAGAGCACTTCTCGTTTATGATCAGGAACTCAGACCAGAGCTTAAAAAGGCTGGATTCCTTACTCGTGACCCACGTATGAAGGAAAGAAAGAAGTACGGTCTCAAAGCAGCTCGTCGTGCTCCTCAGTTCTCAAAGAGATAATCAGATACCTCAAAACTTGCGTATTTACGCACTTTGCGAGTGGTCAAATGCTCTTTGGTCAACATTTGGTCAATTCAAAACCTCTCTGTTCGCGCAGGGAGGTTTTTTTATTTGCCTTTATGTCAGGCACAGCTCGATCTGCTCGGCAGTTCGGGCTTTTGTTTTACGCAGAACATCAGCATAGATTTCTGCGGTAATGTTTACGTCACGGTGTCCAAGATGCTCGGACACGACTTTCAGGTCGATACCGCTGTTCAGGAGCATAGTAGCGTTACAGTGACGGAGCTGATGCAGGGTCATATCCTCAAATTCCGTTCCTTTAGTGAAGCGTTTGAGAGACTGATAGACCGAATTGCGGTCACGGTAGTTCCCTCTTGCAGATACGAACACCATTTCAGGGTGTGCAAAATCATCACCGAGGGCATATTTCAGCTTTTCGATATACTCTTTCTGTGCAAGAAGAACCTTTTTCAGCTCCTGTCCCATACCGATGATGCGGATACTGCTCTCGGTCTTAGGATCAGTCAGCTCATGCTTGCCGCCTATATCGGTCAACGTGTGGTTTATCGAGATAGTGTTGTTCTCAAAGTCGATATCCTCCCAAGCAAGTCCAAGGCACTCTCCCGAACGCATACCCGTGTACAGCAGAGCCTTGATGATACGCTTGAAGTCCTCGTCCCACGGCTTGCTTTCAAGGTATTCCATGAACCTTTTGAGCTTGTCTTCCTCTAAAGCCTTGTTTTTACGGCTTTTCTTCCGCTTCGGCAGTATCACGTTACGGCAGGGAGTGTCACGAATGAAGCCTTGTTCTGCTCCTCTGCGGAAGATGCTCTGCACTATGACATACAGCTTCTTTACCGTCGCAGGATTCAGGTCATAGGACTGCATTATCTGCGTCAGCCTGGGAGCATTGATGTCTTTTACCTTGACATTACCGAGAACAGGCTCGATGTGATTCTTGTACTGCCCCTTGTAGGTGTAGATCGTGCTTTCTTTCAGCTCCTGCGGAGCGTAGTTTGTGAAATACCAATCTGCAAGCTCGGAGAAACGCATATTCTCATTGAGCTGAGAGTAACCTTTGCAGTGTCTCTCGAACTCGAAAGCATACTCCTGGGCGAGCTTTTCGGCTTTCTTTGGTGTCACTCCGTCAGGTGGAGTGTAGGTCGTTGATTTTACAAGCTGTTTGCCGTTCATATCGCAGCCGACAAACACCCTGATGCGGAATGTGTTTCCGCGTTTTGTTATATTCGCCAATGTAAATCCTCCTAAATTTACACTACGGCATATCTCTGTATTTAGCATTGTAGCGCACTATTCTATCTTTGTCAAGCACTTTCGGAGATATGCCGTAGCTTTTTATCTTTTATTCTAACTCTGCATTTCTTGTTTTGTTAAACTTATACCGGGCAAAATCCTCCGCAAGTCCACAAGCGGATATGAACGCCCTTGCTTTCTGTAAATCACGGGAGAGCTGATCTTCACGCTTGATACGCTGTGCTTCGGCATTCAGCTTCTTACGGCTAAAGTAATGAGCGTCCTCCTCTTTCTTCTTGTAGCCCGCAAGCTCCGAGGAAATAGCTTCAAACTGCTGCTTCACAGTACCAAGCTCCTGCACGGCAGCGTCACGCTCTTTTTTCAGCTTTTTGATGTTCTTCTCCATAGCGACATACTTCTTTGCGGTGTCGCTGAGCTTGTCATAGTCCTCTTTAGAGAGTGTGACCTTTTTGCCGAACATAGACTCCTTGGCTTCGATGCTCTCGATCTCGCCTATGTTCACTTTTTTCTTTGCCAGTTTCTCAAACTCGGCAACTGTCTCGTCACGCTCAGCGGTGAGCCTTTCGATCTCAGCATTGAGAGCATTTATCTTGTCCTGATGCTCGCCGTACTCCTCGACCTTATAACTGTAACCCCTGGACTTCTTCGGTTCGGATATTTCTATACCGTGAGCATTGCAAATATTCTTTAAAATATCCCACTCACTGCGTCTCCAACGTTCATTCGCTTTCGCATCATTTCCGAAGCCCATTTCTTCCGTAGCCTTGTTCTTCGCATTGCGGACTTCAAGTCCACGGGTGAAGTGACCTACGGGGATATAGTTGATGTGCAGGTGCGGTGTGGATTCATCGAGATGCAGCACCGCATTGAACACATAGAAGTTAGGATTTCTCTGCTGAAATCCCTCCATATATTCACGCAGGCACTCAGTCGTTATCTCAGCATCAGGAGTGCCGACGGCGGTGTCTTTTCTCGTTCCGATATAAACGAGATGTTCGTAGAAGCTCTTATGCTTGTTTGTGCCTGTAATAACACTCTTGCTCGGCAGGCGATTGAACAGGTGTTCAAAGTAGTTACCGATCTTACGATCCTTTCTTTTCTGATTAGCGTTATATTTCTCTACCGCTTCATCAAAAAGTTCATGATAAGCATCGCTCAGAGCCTGCTGAACGAACACAACATTGTTTGGTGTTCTGGAGCTGTCTATGTTCTTAGCAGTGAACTCACGATTGTTGTGTGAAAGGCTGCCTTTACCCTCACACATTGAAATAGATTTTGTACTCATTATAAAATTACTCCTTTATAAAGATTTTTATCATTTGCAGTCCTGAAACAGGATTACATCATGTAGCCCTGACGGGCTTGAATAATTACGCACAAGACAAAGCTTGTGCTTCTGATCATTTACGCCCTGTCGGGCTTATAAAATTACGCATAAGACGGAGCTTATGCTTCATATCATTTACGCCCTGGACGGGCTTGAATAATTACGCATAAGACGAAGCTTATGCTTCCTATCGCCCTGATGGGCTAATTGGCTTGCAACGATACGGAGATCGGCAACCCAAACGGTGCGAAGCACCGGATTTACTTGCGGAGTGCCGCCAGTAACCCCAAAGCACTTTTGACAGCCGCATACACGACTATCAAAAATGCCGGGGCTCTGCGAGGCTCTTATCGGCTGGCGGAGCAGCCGAAATTGTGGGTACGGTTATTCTGAATCGTACCCGTGAGAGCTGCAGAAATCCGCATTACAATTTTGAAAAAACATCATATCGGAAACGATGATTATTTCAAAAATCAGCCCTCAATTTTTTCTGAAAATCTGCTATTTCTGCAACGATATTTTTCATGGAAAGCCGCCCTGCTTTGTTGTAGTTAATGAACTCCAAACAAAGGTACTCTGCGTAGTCCAGATGATGCAAGGAATATACAAAACGCTCGTCACATTCTTCATCGGGAGAAGCAGAAGCAAATTCTCTCCATTCACGCATCAGCCACAGGTAATCATTGAGTGTTCGCCACGCTGACTTCTCCCATTCTTCATAGGCTCGTTTTTCTCGGACTCGCTTCTGATATTCGGTAACTTCTTCCGCAGTCGGAGCTTTGCTGATATCAATGTGAAGATTGTAATCATCGTTGAGCTTTTTCACAGCATCAATAGGCTTGTCCAGCCCGAACATTTTCTGCGTGAAACCGATAACGTCAACGTGCGTTCCGCAGCCGAAGCAATGAAGAGCATCGGGATAGATTTTTGCAGAGGGAGTACGCTCATCATGAAAGGGACAATGTGTCATACCGCCACGATCAATTTCAAGACCGTAACCCTCTGCAACCGTTCTCATGTCAATAGCAGATTTTACTTGCTCGAATACCGTCAATTCTGGAAATAGTTAAGCAGATCAGCCTTGTTGACAAGTATCTTTCCACGGACACCTTCGCCTGTGCGGATATACTTGATCTTGTTCTGAGCTACAAGCATACGTACAGTGTGTTCGGAAAGCCCGTCAATAAGCTCGGTGCATTCCTTGACGGTCAGCATTTTCACCTTTTTAGGTTCAGGAGCTTTGGTTGTTTCGGGGACTGCGACCTCATTCGGCTCTCTGTCGTAAGCGACAGCAGTCATGAGTTCAAGTATCTGGTCGAGAAGCTGTTCTTTTCTTTCGTTTGTCATAATTAAAATCCTCATCTTTCTGTCTAAGAGTTTTGTGTTTTATGAACTTTGAACATTTTGAGCATTTTGCAGTTTCAAAGTGTGCAAAATGCGGAAAGTTCAGACTTCATCATCTGTAAATGTTCGGGTTGATGATAACGTCTGTTATCGTTTTGTTGTTTGTGCCCTTGCTTGTGTTGCGTACAATATACCTGTATTCTTCAAGCATATCCATTGTCTCCGCAAAGTCGGCGGCGCTCTTAAACAGTGTGCATCGGCACAGCTTGTAAAGGTCGTTCTGTCGGATATTCGTGATGTGCTTTGAGCGTATCTTGTTTATCACACGTTCTGCCTTTATCGTTCCGAGGTCAATGTCTCCGAGACTGTACGCATATATTGCCTGTTCACGGAAATACTCACCGATATCAATAGCATTGCAGAACGTATCAATGCCGACACGAGTTTCGACAGGATCAGTATTATTCAAAGCACACTTGATGCAATGAATGATACCGCACAAGCGGAGCAGTTCACCGTGATACTTTCCGCCCCAGTCCTTGCAGAATGCCATATCCGTGAGGAGCATCGGTTCAATACGCCTGTTGTAGTAATCTACGAACTCACCGTATGTCTTTTCGTCGAAATGGAGATACAACTCCTTTTCGTCTTGATAAGCAAACTTCCTGCTGAGGAGCTTGTATATCAGCCGCTTGTAATTCTCAGCAACGGCTTCAGGAACAGCCTGCGTATCGTACTTACGGTGACCAATATTACTTACGGGGAAACAATACAGAAAACGAGCTATCAGTCCGCTGCCACGGAACACAGGATTGTTTATCATACTGTCAAACATATAAGGCTGACACGCAAGGCAGATGCTCATGTAGGGCTTTTTGAGAACAATGCTCGCCCTGGTCGCTCTGTCGCTGATATACGTTTCACCGTTCCACGATTTCAGCAGGAGATCAAGGTTCGGTATATTGTTGCTGTAACGTCCGCTGAAATTACCGAGCATTCCGGCTTCATCGGATATCATCAGTAGAGTGCCGTTTTCTTCAAGCAGATTCACAAGAGATTCGGGAGTAACATCGTCAACCGCTATCCTGCGGAAATTGCTCGGTGGCATATTGCTCAGCTCTGTCCGGAGCTTGGCTATCTCCTCGGCGGTAACGTCCTTTTTCTTTTCAAGTGCTTCGAGCTTGTTCTCTAACAGCTTGTATTCTTCCTGCGCCGTGAAGATGTTCTGCTTGTTGTTTTCATTCCAGTCATGAGCGAACTGGATATACGGTCGCTTTATAAGAGAGATAACAGGAGACTTCTTGAAGCTCGGCTCTGCTATTGTAAGGGTATCAAGTACCAGCGGCTCCGTATGGTCACGCTTTGCCGACATACTGTACACGCCCGAAAAGCAGTAGCTCACCGCCGAGAGTATTGAAGTGCCTGCCATAGCAACATCCGTTGAAGTGGTAGTCGCTATTGCGTCCGCCATATCACCTATAATAGGTGGAAGTGCGTTCACAGGGAACGGCAGGAGGTTTGTCCCATCGGGACGGAGTGGTGTGGGCTGCGCCCACGTTGTTTCGTTGTTCAAATATCCTCTTCCTTTCAGATGTATTTATAAAAGCGCTTTTATATGTATAGCGGTCAGCATCTCGGATGCAATACCGCTGTCAGCCGACCTTTTCCTGCTGACATGACCATTGTAACATTTCTTTCGGAGGCCTTGTGCGTGTGTTGCGTATTTACGCAAAAGAATACGCATAATATTTTTAAATACGCTGTATGTTACGCTATAATACGCATTAAAATTGACATATTGCGTGTGATGTGTTATAATATCATAAGATACCGAAAGCGAGGAAAGCGTATGGGAACTACGACAATTTACCGTATAAACGAAACAGACCGCACGATAAATATCGCACAGTCTGTTATTGATACCGATGAAAGCTTACACGGCGCAGTCCTGAATACGAGAACGTACACCTTTGATGAGCTGATGAATCAGCATAAAGTGTTCTGCGAGCATACCGAGCCTTATGACGCTTTCAAGGACAGGCTCAACAGCGCCCTGCGGATTGACAGGAGCATTGATGTCAGCATCGATGATATGATAGCAAGGTTCATAGCCGAGTATGGGGAGAATATCTTTTTCAGAGGATATGTCGGCTCTGTTATTGAGTATTATGATAAGGAGAGGTATGTCCTACTGAAACCGAATGATGTTGTTATCGCCAAGCTCAACAGGAGAAGGATACAGGACGAAGTTTCCCGAAAGCTCATGGAGTATATGGATACGCAGTTCGCCATGATGTGCAGTGATGCGTATTTCAGCCATAAGTCTAATATGGAGCATTTTATGATACAGCCCGGAAGAACGATAGTTGCTGCCGATGATTACACATTCAATGTGTTCCGTGAGAGCGATAACTGCCTGCTTACAGTCCTTGCAGAGATTGGACAGCTCGTTCATCAAAACAAGTGGACGATATGCGAGTGCGGTTTCTGCCATAAGCTGTTCCTCGGAACGGAAGGCGAGGTCTGCTGTCATACCGCTGAGTGCATCGAAGCTCAGAAACAGCAGAAAGAAGCCATATACAAGGAGAACACCAAGGCATATTCCGCCGTGAAGCGTGATTATGATGCCTATGTCCGCAGATATAAGAAGGTTCTCGTTGAAGCAGGTGTTGAGAAGTATCACCCTGCCGAGTTTGACGAGTTTATACAGGCTAAGCAAGAGCGTATGGAAGATATGGACAAACTAAAAAAACGCCTGATACGCAACGGTCTGCCGACTAAGGAGCTTGAAGACCTCTCAGCTAAGTATAAGGCGGAGATAAAGGCTATGGTCGAGGAACTTGTTGAGAAGTTTGGGAGGAAGGTCTGAACTTTGACTCCGGTGGAGTCGAAGTCGCTGAATAACGATTTTTAGGCAAATTATAGGTTTTTAGGTTGCTTTTTCAGTTCGTTTGTGCTATAATGTAAATTGGATATTTGTTTTTTACATATAAATCATTTTTAGGAGAATAGATATGGGAAATCCAAGCAAAGAAACAGCAAAATCGAAGCTCTCTAAGTTGATTGAACGATATAATAATACGCTCAGAGGAAAAGATCATAAAGATATCAGCGAAGAAACTATCCGTACATGGCTTAATGAATTGCTTGATATATTCGGCTGGGATGTTCAAAATACTGCTCAGGTTCTTCAGGAACGTGTATTGAACAATCAGCAGGTGAAAAAGCTCAAAGAAATCAGTTCTACACATAAAAAGCCTGATTACACATTGATGAATGGCACAAATATAAAGTCATTCTTAGATGCCAAATCTCTGGATGTAAATATATTCACCAGTAAGGAAACTGCCTTCCAAATTCGCTCATATGGTTGGTCTGCACAGTCTCCATGTGCATTTGTATCAAACTTTGAGCAACTTGTAATATATGATACTCGCTTTAAACCATCGCCTGATCAGAGCGCTGCTATGGGAACAAAGCAGTATTCAATCGACGAGTATATTGAAAACTTTGATACCATATATGAGCATTTGTGGCATGATAATATCTGCTCCAACCGTCTTGAACAGCTTTACAAGACAAAAGCTATCGAGGGCAATAATCAGCTCGACAGCAACTTTATGCTCATGCTGTCAGAATTTAGAATTAAGCTTGCCAAAAGACTGGTAGAGCTTAACCCCGATGTTATAAACAACGATTCGCTGCTCAATTATTATGTTCAGGTAATTCTTGACCGTATCATTTTCATAAGGGTATGCGAGTCGAAAGAAATAGAAAAGCACGAAAAGCTAAAGCATTTTCTTTCTGATGAAAACGGCTTTTGGAATTCATTCAAAAACAGCTGTTACATGGAGTTCTATGACCATTATGACGGAGCTATGTTCAAGCGTGACGATTTATTCCAGAGTCTTAATATCGACAACGATGTTTTTGCAGAGTTTGTAAATGGCTTATATTACCCATTTCCGTACCGTTTTGACGTAATTCCTGTTAAGGTTATTGCTAATATCTATGAGGAATTCCTTGGAAAACAGCTTGTTATTAACAATGGCAGAATAGAGGAAGTCACAAAATCCGAATATGTTAAAACAAACGGAGCTGTCTGCACTCCGGAGCATATTGTTGATATGATTTGTAAGCAGACTGTTGACCTGTCCGCTGTAAACACAATAGATGACATCTTCAATATCAAAGTGCTTGATCCTTGTTGTGGTTCAGGTGTTTTTGCTGTGTCCGTTTATGAACTGCTTACAAAGAAAATGATTGCAATCCTTAGCTCCGATGAAAATGAACGTAGCAAATACAGCGATTATTTCTATGTTCAAGACGATAGCTATATGCTCACGATAGCAGGCAGACGAGCTATTGTAACAAACTGCATTCATGGTATAGACTGCGATGAAGCTGCCATAGAAGTAACGAAGATGTCATTAGCCCTGAAAATCGTTGACGGCAACAATCCATTGGCTTGGAATGGTATAGGTGCATTTGGTGAGAAGATACTCCGTGATATAGACGGCAATATAAAGCTCGGAAACACTCTCGTTAGTACAGATAATCATATTCCTGCAAAGCATATTGCTGAAATCAAGCCTTTTGATATAAAAATTGCCTTTGCCGAAGTTTTCAGTAAA
>NZ_JAIKXF010000086.1 GCF_024684275.1 Ruminococcus sp. | reverse complement strand
CACCTCTTCAACATGATAAAAAATCAGGTAATTCCCGACTGGGATAAAACGATAGCTGACCTTAGAAATATGAGGATATACAGGAAATGCAAGCGGTGATGAATCAAGCATTGTTATATTATCACTGACCTTTTTAAGCAGACTGCCTGCTGCACTTCTGTTTTTCAGCGTTCCCGCGATGTACAACAGAACGCGGTCAAGGTCCGACTCAAAGGACTTAGTGACCAGTATCTTATAGTGCATATTTGCTCTCCAGTCTTGCAAATGCTTCATCAGCGGCAGAGACGTTTCCGTCAGCTATATCCTGCTCTGCTTCATTGAGCTTTCTTTCGATGTCAGCTCTGCTGTTGACTATCACGTTCTGAGGTGCAGGAAGCTGTACCGGAAACGGCAGACTCCCGGTGAGGTTGACCTGACAAAGGAGCATATTGACGGCATCTGAAATTGTAAGCCCAAGCATGGCAAGTGTCTGCTCGGCATTATTCTTGGTTTCCTCGTTTACACGAATGTGGATAGTATCAGTTTTAGCCATAAAGCTCACCTGACCTTTCGTTATTCTTTCAATCATATTGTATCACATATGTTACACATTGTCAACACGTTTTTCTTTGGTATTTTGTCAAGCCTTAGAGACACACTTTCTCACAGATCTTCAGATATTTTCAAAAAACTACTTGACAACCTCGGAAATACGTGCTATAATGGGTTTAGTCAAATAAAAGAACGTCTGTTCCAATAGCATTGCTGTATCATTAGGTTCTGGCGGAGCAATCCGTGCAGGTTCAACTCCTTTTACCCGCACCAGTGGGGAGCCCCCGCGGACAGTTTCGCGTCTCAGTTTTTCTGGGACGCAATTTTTTCCACGCATGAAAGCCATCTGTTTCGTACAGGCAGCACATTCAAAAGTCCGATTATTCGGGCTTTTTTCTTTTGTATCCCTCTATTACTACCTTGGTACCAGGTAATGGGACGCAAAACGTGTATTTCAGTTCCCTGTCAAGACATCTTGAATTACGTGATAATGAATCCTATATTATCAACTAATTCAATTACGATCACCTCAAAAATAGTCAAGAGCACTATAATGTAAAATAAGAACGATTATCATTTTGTTTAAGAAGTAGAATTAGCAAGTGAATTATTGACAAACAGTTAACTTGCGAATATAATATAAAACTGAAAATGATAATCATTATCATATTCTTAATAAATGGGGTGAATCAATGGCGACATATAAGACTATGCAGCGAACCAGCATACTCTCTTTTCTTGAAACAAATATTGGTAAGGCATTTACGGTGAAGGAGATCGTTGAGGGTATACGTTCCGACAGCGCCGCCGGTTGTTCACCGTCTGAAAGTACGGTATATCGAATCATGACTGATCTTGTAAATAACGGTATTGTCCGACGCAAGATCAATCAGAATCGTGAGTATCAATACAGGTTATCAAATGAAAAAACGGGCAGCATCAGTGTTAGATGCAAGATATGCGGTGCAGTTCAGCATATTGATGAAAAAGTCTGTTGCGATATCATAGATGAACTGAAGCATAATGCTTCGATAGGTACTGACGGAGATATAGAAATTCTCGGAATATGTGATAAATGCAAGTAAAGTGAGGTGAGCAGATATGTCAAAAAACAGAAACAGAGTAGTATCCTGGATAGTTATTGTTGTATTCAGCCTTGTCATATTCTGCTCTACTGCTTTTATTATTACTCACAATAATCACAATTGTACGGGTGACGACTGTTCTATCTGTATGGAACTTGCGGAGTGTCACAAGGTACTGCATACTCTCGGAACCGCAGTTGCAAGATCATTACAGCTTACGCTGGTACTCTGCAATGTTGCTGTTATTTGCAATATAATTATAAGATCTCACTCTGAACATACAACTCTTATTTCTCTTAAAGTGAAGCTTTTGAATTGAATAATGCCCCCGTGTGTGTATAAATGTGTGTATAAAAGTGTTATGATATTTCCTCATTGAGATACTTATACTCTTATACATGGTAAATGGCATTTAAGGAGCAATAAGCCCCTTTTTAAATGCGCCAGTATTTATGCGATTCAATTATTCAATTCGGAGGTTCTATTTTTATGTTTAAGAAAAAAATCGGCATATATGCCCTTACATTCGCTATGGCTGCAATGGGAATGACAGGCTGCTCATCAAGCAGTTCTTCAAGCAGTAAGACAGAAGTGACCACACAAGCTGCTAATAAAGCAAGCGCTGAGCCCTTCAGCGTAGTTTGCACTATCTTCCCTGAGTATGACTGGGTAAAAGAGATACTCGGCGATCACGCTGACAATGTTGAGCTTACTTATCTTCTTGACAGTGGTGTTGATCTTCACAGCTACCAACCTACCGCTGATGATATGATGAAGATATCCACCTGTGACCTTTTCGTATATGTGGGCGGAGAGTCCGATGAATGGGTAGAAGACGCTCTTGCAGGCGCTGCTAACACGGATATGAAAGTCATCAACCTTATGGACGTTCTCGGCGACTCCGCTAAGGTAGAGGAACTCAAGGAAGGTATGCAGGAAATCGAACATGAGCACGAGCACGAGCACAGCAAAGAAGTTTCCACCTTTGAAGATGATGAGGTTAAGGACAGACCTCTCTCAGACTGGGAGGGTGACTGGCAGTCCGCGTATCCACTGGTGCTTGACGGTTCACTTGATGAGGCGTGGGAGCATAAGTCCGAAGACGGCAGTATGACCGCTGAGGAGTACAAGGACTACTACACAAAGGGCTATAAGTCCGATTACAATGCTATCAGCATTCACAACGACCACATAAAGTTTACCGATAAGAACGGCAAGGTCACTGAATCAGATTACAAGTATACAGGCTACTTTATTCAGGACTGGTCAACAGGCACAAGAGCTGCTATGTACCGCTTTGAAGCCGAGGATAAGAACTCAGGCGCACCTGTGTATATCGAGTTCAACGACCATATCATCGAGCCTGAAAAGGCTGAGCATTTCCACATCCGTATGAGTAATGAGAGCTATGACGCTATCGTTGATCCAGAGGGCAACTGGCCTACTTTCTTTGACGCAGCACTCAGTCCCGAAGAAGTGTGCGATGAAGTTATCGGTCACGGACACAGCGATGAAGATGAGGGAGAAGAACACGAACACGAGCATGAAGATGGCGAAGAAGAATACGACGAGCACGTTTGGCTCTCACTGAAAAATGCAAAGGTACTCTGCGCTGAGATCGAAAAGAATATTGAAGCTATTGATCCTGCCAACGCTTCGGATTACAAGGCTAACCTTGACAGCTATGTTGCAAAGCTTTCTGAACTTGATAACAGCTTCCAGACACTTGTTGACGCATCTTCTGTTAAGGCGCTTGTATTCGGCGACAGATTCCCCTTCCGCTACTTCGTTGATGATTACGGTCTTGACTACTACGCCGCTTTCATCGGCTGCTCAGCAGAAACAGAAGCAAGCTTTAAAACGATCGCTTTCCTTGCTGATAAGGTGAAGGAGCTTGACTGCAAGACCATTTTCACTCTTGAAAATTCCAGCAAGGATATTGCAGAATCTATTATAAATAATTCGGGTAAGACCGTGGATATTGCAGCGCTTAACTCTCTCCAGTCCATATCCAAGAATGATATTGCAGGCGGTGCAAGCTATATCTCCCTTATGCAGAAGAACTATGATGTTCTTGCAGACGCACTGAAATGAGGTGCAGTATGACTAACAGAAAAATTCCCGTAATTCTTATAACAGGCTATCTTGGTTCGGGCAAAACTACTCTTATGCAGAACCTTCTGAAACAGGAACAGCGCAAGATAGCACTTATCGTAAATGATATGGGCAGCGTCAATATAGACGCTGCTCTCCTGAACAAGAACCGTGACCGCATTGCTTCTGTTGAAATGGTGGAGCTTCAGAACGGCTGTATCTGCTGTACGCTCCGTGATGAGTTTATCGCAGAGATAGAGCGTATCTCTCAGCTTCCCGATATTGAGGCTGTTTTCGTCGAAGCGTCGGGCATCAGTGAGCCGTCCAATATTGCCGCTTCGTTTGTTGTCTATACCGAGGACACCCCCGACACCAATGTATATCTCAGCTCTGTTGTTTCGGTTGTGGACGCTGACCGTATCTATAACGAATTCCTGAGTGAAATATCTATGGAGAATGATACCGAAGAGGGCGACATAATCAACCTTATCATCGACCAGATAGAGTTCTGCAATCTTATCATACTCAATAAGACAGATCTTCTCAGTGCGCAGCAGATAGAAGAAGTCACAAAGGCTATACGTGACATTCAGTCCGAAGCTGAGATAATTCCTGCTGTGAACAGCGAAGTCGATACAGACAAGATACTTCACGGCAAGGAATTCGATTATCACAGTGTTCTTGCTTCATCTTCCATTCAGCGCGCGCTCAATACCAATGAGCCAACCGACAAGGAAGCCTGCATGGACGAATACGGCATAACTTCATTTGTGTACGAAGAAGTCCGCCCATTCGACCGCAACAAGTTTATGGATCTGGTAGACGAATACCCGAGGGAGCTTATCCGCACAAAGGGTTATGTATGGTTTGCTGACGATGATGTACATATACAGCTCTTTGAACAGGCTGGCAGAAACGCAAGCGTTACCGAACTTAACGAGTGGCTCGCCTCCTGTCCGCAAGAGGAGCTTGACGCTATGTTCGAGAATTATCCAGACCTCAAAGACGATTGGGACGAGCAGTACGGAGACCGTATCAATCAGCTTGTTTTCATCGGAAAGGGCTATAAAAAGGCGGATATTCTTTCACGTCTTGAAAGCTGTCTTACAATATAAATAATAACACAAGTGCAGGAAGACACATTAGTTTTTCTGCACTTGTGTGTTAAAATAGGAGGATATAATGAATAAGATACCTGTTTATCTTTTCCTCGGCTTTCTTGAAGGCGGAAAGACGAATTTTATTCAAAAAACAATATCCAGCGACAAATTCGGAAATGATATGAATATCCTTCTTCTTGTTTGTGAAGAAGGATTTGATGATTATGATTTCACACAGTTTAAAGGTAAAAAAGTATCGCTTCAAGTGATCGAAGATAAATCTGAGCTTGATGAACAGTTTTTAAGAAAAACGTCTGAAGAAAACAATGCTGATATAGTTATTGTTGAATTAAACGGTATGTGGCACCTGACTGACTTTCTTCTGAACAAGCCGGAAAGCTGGAAGATATTCCAGACAGTATTTGTAGCTGATACCTCCTCATTCGGCATTTATGTTGAGAATCTGAAAAGCCTTGTAATTGACAAGCTCAATGTCTGCGATGTGGTTATTTTCAATCGCTATGCAAATAAAGCAGATGTGAATGCATTGCACAAAATAGTACGCTCGGTTAATCGAAGAGCTGAAATATACTATGAAGCAGACAACGGAATGATAATAGCCGATGATATTGAAGATCCCCTGCCCTATGATATAAATGCTGATACTATACTGATCAAGGACGAAGACTACGCAATCTGGTACGGCGATATAATGAATGAGACAAAGAAATATAACGATAAAACCGTTAAATTCAAAGCAATGATAACATCTCGTCCTGAGCTTCCGGATAACGTATTTGCTGTCGGACGATATGTTATGACGTGCTGTGAAGCTGATATGCAGTTTTGCTGGTTTGTTGCACTGTGTAACAGGTATTTTCCGTTACAAGGTGAGAAATGGGTGTCGCTTACTGCCGAAATAACAGTACAGCACCATGAACACGAAAACGTTGACATACCCCTTCTTAAAATAGTTGATCTTTATGAATGTGATCCACCAAAGGAGGAAATTGCCACTTTTTCATATCATGACGGAGGCTGAATATGAAAAAAATAATACTATTAGCTGCTATTGTGACCATAACAACAGGTATTACAGGCTGCGGCAGTTCTGATAACAATGCTTTGTCAAATAACGATATTATCGTTTATGAGATTACTACAAATGGGGCTGATATGACCACATCTCCTGCATCTGACATCACATCGGCTGAAAAAACAGCTGCAACCAGTGTCACCACCTCACATAACAATATCGGCGCGGTAATTGATCCATCAGACCTAAGTAATAAAGATATAGATATTGACCTCACTCAGCTCAATTCGACTATGGTATATGCTCAGGTATTTGATATGATCAATAACGGAGATAATTATCTCGATAAGACAGTCAAGGCTAAAGGACCATTCTCATATTTTCAAGAAACTGATGGCAGAGAATTTTTTGCTGTATTGATCAATGATGCTACTGCCTGTTGTTCTCAGGGAATAGAGTTTG
>NZ_JAIKXF010000062.1 GCF_024684275.1 Ruminococcus sp. | reverse complement strand
TGTCACAGCAGAACGTTTACTTCCTCCTGATTTGCCACCAGAACTGTCGTCTCCGCTGTTCTTTACAAGCAGGAATATCACACTTCCGACTGATGCCACAAGGAGTACAGAAAGCGTGACGATAATAGCGATCATTCCGCCGTTTTTCTTTCCTCCTGATTTAGGAAACACATTCGGCTGCTGTGGATAGGTGTAGTTGTTCGGAGTTGGAGCCGCCTGATTCGGCAGTGTGTACGGTGTTTGCTGTGCCGGTCTGGGATTCGCAGGTGCTTGAGTGCCGTGAGTAATACTCTCACCGCAGTAGGCACAGAAAATATCATCGTCTTTTATTTGTTTTCCGCATTTGGGACAGAACATAAAATCACCTCTTCTTTTTAGCATTTTAGAGAAAGTTATTTACTATTTTAATGTGATTATATCACATATATAATATAGTGTCAATGTGAAAACGAATTTTTGTTACAATTATTAATTGATAGTTTACAATCCGTTCATAAGCTCCGGTTGCTTTATCAGATTTGATATGCACAGCTTTTGTACGGAACTGCACCAATACCCCAAAACCGAATTGCCAATTCTCTGAATGAATTTTCTCTGAAAATATCTTCAGTAAAAACAAACAGCCTCCGCCATGATAACCACAGCAAGTGCAAGATGATTAATTAGCTTCTTCAAGTGACATATGCAATCTGATAAAACAGAAATTGAGAACGCATCGGGTATGTTCTTGGAATGGGACAAACTGGATGATGAGCTTTGACAGCACATTAGAATAAGTCGCTGTGGCACTTGCGATCGTATGTGACCATGTTTCCAACAAAGATTCCGCACGGCGGCATTAAAATGAACAGAGGTTAGGACAAAGCGTTCTGACCTCTGTTTTTTATAGCTGCTCTTGGGATGTACAGGCTTTTCCTCGATCGATATCGCCTGCCCATTCTCGTTGAACTCCACTACGCCAAAGCGCTAAGGGCCTGAGACATAGTAGCCGAATACAGTAGCACGGCTATTTGTCTTCGCATTTTCCTTTGCGGTGCGGAGAATCTTTCCGAAGCCGTTTCCGTAGAATATATTGTCACCAAGCATCATTGCACAGGAGTCATTGCCTATGAATTCCTTGCCGAGAATAAATGCCGGGGCAAGTCCATCCGGTGAGGGCTGTACCTTATAGCTGAGGTTTATGCCTAATTCCGATTCATTCCCCAGCATCCTCTCAAAATTGGACAGATCCGTTGGGGGGAGATTATGAGTATATCACTTATCCCTGTCTGCATTATGAGAAGGCACGAAATATTATCCCCTTACATTCAAGCGAAACAAACCAAACCTTTAAATAATAAGTAACAAAGATGAGGGCACGCAAGGAGAATATAGTGCAGAGTTGATAATGATAAAACCTCCGCAGAGCAACATACTCTGAGGAGGTTTTATTGTTAAATATAAAAATAAGTGGTTGACAGTTTTTTGTCAAAAAAACGAGCTCACAAATGCCTGTTTTAAGCCATTTGTGAGCCCTGATTTTTAGGCGAGGGGAATTGAAAAAGTAGAAGCACTTTTAGTGATTTTTGCTAAATTGCGAAAATGGCTGTAATTCGCGGTATTTTACGATTTCGCTTTTAGCAGCTTCAAGTGTTTTTTGGCAGCTTTTGGTACAAATAAGTGGTAAACAAGTGGTTGGAATGCGTTTTTTTCTGAAAAAACGAATCCGAATTGCCACAATTACCTTCAAAATATCGTATGTCAAAAACAGCTTTCTGTCACGAATAGTTATATGTAAACATTACGATTATTTATAATACACATCATACATACCGTGTGTAAAACCTTGAAACACATATTATGTTAGTGAATTTGTATTTCTATATTTATCAGTCTCTCTGGAAAAGATCTCTCGTATATACCTTATCTGACACATCGTTAAGGATTTTGTCGTAACGGTTTGCAACGATACAGTTACTGATTTTCTTGAATTTCTTCAGGTCGTTAACTACCTTAGATCCGAAGAAAGTGCTGCCGTTTTCAAGAGTAGGCTCATAGATAATTATTTCAGCACCTTTAGCCTTTATTCGTTTCATTACACCTTGAATAGATGATTGGCGGAAATTGTCGCTGTTGGATTTCATGGTAAGACGATATACACCGACCACGACCTTCTTTTCCATTTCAGCTTTATACAGGTTATTATCTGCGTAGCTGTAATATCCTGCCATTTCGAGCACGCGATCAGCAATGAAGTCCTTTCTTGTACGGTTGGATTCAACGATAGCAGTCATCATGTTTTGCGGAACGTTCTGATAGTTAGCAAGAAGCTGCTTTGTATCCTTTGGCAGGCAGTAGCCGCCGTAGCCGAAGGACGGGTTGTTGTAATAGTCTCCGATACGGGGATCAAGACAGATACCACGGATGATATTTGCAGTTTTAAGTCCCTTGACCTCTGCGTAGGTATCCAGCTCATTGAAGTAGCTGACACGAAGTGCAAGATATGTATTGGCGAACAGCTTAACTGCTTCTGCCTCTGTAGTTGCCATGAAGAGGGTATCAATATTGGGCTTGATAGCTCCCTGCTGTAAAAGTGCAGCAAACTCCCCAGCTGCCTTCATGTTCGCTTCATCGGAGCCAACGATGATACGGCTCGGATAGAGGTTGTCATAAAGCGCCTTGGATTCACGAAGAAACTCAGGGCTGAAAATGATATTGTCCATGCCCAGCTTTTCTCGAACCTGTGTTGTATATCCAACAGGAATAGTGGACTTGATAACGATAGTCGGCTTGTTCTTCTTTTTGCCTGTTACAGTTTTTATGAGAGAGAGCACAGCTTCGACTGCCGAGCAGTCAAAGAAGTTGGTCTTGGGATCATAGTTCGTAGGTGCAGCAACGATGATGAAATCCGCATCCTTATAGGCAGATTCGCCGTCTGTTGTAGCTTTGAGGGAAAGCTTACGTTCTTCATGCTCTGCAAGGTACTGCTCTATGAAGTCATCCTGAATCGGAGACTGCCAGTTATTCAGCTTCTCGACCTTCTCGGGAACGATATCCACAGCTGTCACATCGTTATGCTGAGACAGCAGAACAGCGAGGGAAAGTCCTACATAACCTGTTCCTGCGACGGCTATTTTCTTACGTTCAATAGGAGCAGCATCAACTACATCATCTTCAAGAACATCAGCATTGTTAAAACCAAGGACAGTGCTGAGTGCAAGGAGCTGATCCACAGACGGTGTGTAGTCTTCGCTTTCCAGTCTGGAAATAATCGAACGGTTTATGCCTGTTTTTTCAGACAGTACGACTTGTGACATCTTGATTGCCTTTCTTCTGCTTATAACAGTTTCGGCAAGCAGCTTCAATGATAAGTGCTTCATAATTACCTCCTATAGTAAATGTTGCTATTGGCAACATAAATGTTTTTGGATATGATAATATTATTATAACAGGTGTTCTAGCAGATGTCAATATCGGTGTTGCTGAATATAAACTCATAAAATCAAACTCGCTTGTGTATTGTGCTATTGATGTTGCTGATAGTAACGCCTGTTGAATTGAACACTAATCTTCAGCCGAATCTTTTCGTCAGCCATTACATATAAAGGTTATCATATTGTCATTTCATATTTATAATCTGATGCGCAATTATTGGTGAATTCAAATTATTTAGACTGTTTTGATGCACAGCTGACTATGATTTTACTATGGATTTTTTATGTTGCTGATCTATTATTTCTCTTTTGTAGTTTTGAACAACAAATCCAGTTTTTATATCATGGATAATATGTGATTATATAAATTTTGTCTAAAAATTAATTGCAAAAATAATTTATGATTTACATAATGTAATAATTGGAACTGGTAATACAAATAATAAAAAATCTTAAAAATAATATATAAATCGCAGAAAAATTTAAGCTTTCATTTGTTAATAGCAACAATATTGACTTCCATATATTGACATAATGTATAAGAATATGATATAATTCTACATATTAAAAAACATGATATATTTGTTACAACCAGTTGACTTTCGGTCAGAGAACAATGCGCAAAAAACGCCTATTCTTCTGTGCAAAGATAAAATTGAAAGTGGCTGTTGTAGTAAATCAAGATACCATAAACCAATCAACTTTCAACGAACTAATTTATGGAGTGCCGATCCGTGGGTATGGGGCTGCCAACGGAATCAAATCGGTATCTCGAACGCATAAACAGGTTTTATCAATGTTTTTTAAGGGGTGTTTATATGAGTATTATGCTTTTTTCAGGAGCAGGTCATAATGGAGTAACTTTATCTGAAAATATAGTAGAAGGCTTTGAACACTGGGGTAATTGCGCGTATACAGGCATGTTCTATTTTAAAGCCGGATTGTAAAATAATGCAGGCTTTTTGTGCCTGCTTTTGCTTTTTATAGGACGATTTTTCTTAATACATCTGGCTGGTTGATATAAATCGCTATATTAATGGCGGTTGATATGAGTTTGTTAATTTCCACACGGGCGGTCTAAGGGAAAATGACCGCAACGACCATGGTCTATGATTATTTCCAGAACCATGGTCTCTCATTTTTACATATACATATTACTGATTTTACGAGAGTTCGTTTCAATATTAATTCGTTTTAAATGATCACTCTTTCCGAGGAATGATCATCATAATATATTTTTACTCATTTCTTAATAAGGGAGGTATATGTATGCAAAATTTGCTTATTTTAGGCGCTGGACAGTACGGAATGGTGGCAAAGGAAATTGCCGAGTCAATGAGGAAATATGATCACATCGATTTCCTCGATGATAACAATCCGATTGCAGTGGGAAAGTTGGGGGACTTTGAAAATCTAAGCAATGTTTATGATTCTGCGGTTGTAGCTATAGGCAATTCGGATTTCCGATTAAAGCTCATTGAAGAACTTCGTAAAGTGGGGTACAATATACCGTGTCTTATTCACGAACGTGCATATGTTTCTCCGTCTGCTAAGATAGGTATGGGTTCGTTTATCGAGCCTATGGCTGTTGTGCATACGGAAGTAGTAGTTGAAACTGGCTGCATTATTTCCGCAGGTGTTATTATAAATCATAATAGCACTATACATAAGGGTTGTCATATAAACTGCGGCTGCGTTGTAAAGGCAAGAGCAGAGATTGACGAAAAAACACGAACAGGTTATAACGAGGTTTGTGATACTGAAGTCAATGAAGTTAAGCAGCCGTTGCCAGTTGCTGTGTGAATCGTATTTTGTGTAGAACACAGAAAATACTTATGGAAAAAAGTAAGGATATAGAATTTAAGGTGAGGTAAGAGATTGTGGAAGATAAGACTAAGAGAAATCTAAAAACAGCAATGAAAGCGACAGGACTAGCATTAGGTGCTACATACTTAGTAATGCGTCATGTTGCAAAAAAACAATATCCAAAGTCAGTATATGCTGATCAACCAGAGGAACAGAATCCGATGCAGGGGCGTAAGGTGGTTTTCAAAGAGGATGCCAACGATCCTGTAAATGCAGATGGAAAGCAGGGACATCTTGAGGCTGTGGAGAATATCACACATATTCCGACGTTTTATGAGAAATATGTGAAACGAGGATTTGATGTTGTACTCTCCTTCGGCGGCCTTGTTGTTTTAGCACCTGTTTACGCTGTTACAGCTCTTGCTATTAAGGCTGATGATCACGGTCCTGTGTTCTTCAAGCAGAAGCGTGTGGGGACGGATAAGTCTTACTTCGAGTTACTTAAATTCCGATCTATGTCCGTCAATACGCCGAACCTCTCGTTATCAAAAGGTGAAAAAGTGGCTTAAACGACGTAAAATAAGCAAAAATATATCTTCAAACATACGTTCGTTTTGTTACAGATTTTGGCGGTGTTTCGGGCGATTCAAAGGCGGAGAGTCACCTTTTGAGTACAAGATGTACATATGTATAAAATTTATTTGTAGTTTGTTTATTAGAGAGTTATATGTATAAAATTAAATTGTAGTTTGTACATTTGATGGTCGTATGTATTAAAATTGGCGGGTTGATATAAATCGCTATATTTATGGCGGTTGATATGAGTTTGTTAATTTCCACACGGGCGGTCTAAGGGGAACATGACCGCAGCGACCATGGTCTATGATTATTTCCAGAACCATGGTCTCTCATTTTTACATATACATACAAGAGTTCGTTTCAATATTATTTCAGTTTAAATGATCACTCTTTTCGAAGAATGATCATCATAATAAATTTTTACTCATTTCTTAATAAGGGGGTATATGTATGCAAAACTTGCTTATTTTAGGCGCTGGTCAGTACGGAATGGTGGCTAAGGAAATTGCCGAGTCAATGAGGAAATATGATCATATCGATTTCCTCGATGATAACAATCCGATTGCAGTGGGTAAGTTGGGGGACTTTGAAAATCTAAGCAATGTTTACGATTCTGCGGTTGTGGCTATAGGCAATTCGGATTTCCGATTAAAGCTCATCGAAGAACTTCGTAACAAGGGGTACAATATACCATGTCTGATTCACGAACGTGCATACGTTTCACCGTCAGCAAAGATTGGCATGGGTTCGTTTATTGAGCCTATGGCTGTTGTGCATACGGAAGTAGTAGTTGAAACCGGATGCATTATTTCCGCTGGTGTTATTATAAATCATAATAGCACCATACATAAGGGGTGTCATATCAATTGCGGCTGCGTTGTAAAGGCAAGAGCTGAAATTGAGGCTAAAACTAGAACAGGGTACAACGAGGTATGTGATACAGAAGCAAAGGAAGTTAAGCAGCCGTTACCTGTTGCTGTGTGAATGGTTTATACTGGATGAAGAATGTGTGTAGAACACAGTAATGATATAGCAAAACTATGAAATAAAGAATAATTAAGGTGAGGTAAGAGATTGTGAAAGAACAGACTAAGAAAAATCTGAAAACAGCGGCTAGAATAACGGGCGTTGCTTTAGGTACTACATACTTAATCATGCGTCATATCGCAAAGAAACAATATCCTGACTCCGTGTATGCTAATCAGCCAGAAGAGCAGAACCCTGTAGAAGGCAGAAAAGTTATATTCGTCGAGGATATAAACGATCCCGTGAACGCAGATGGTAAGCATGGACATCTTGAAGCCGTTGAGAACAGCACACATTTTCCGACTTTTTATGAGAAGTATGTAAAACGTGGATTTGACGTTGTCATTTCTTTTGGAGGTTTAGTTGTTCTTGCTCCTGTTTATGCTGTTACAGCTCTTGCTATCAAGACTGATGATCCCGGCCCAGTTCTTTTTAAGCAGAAACGTGTAGCACAGAACAAAGGTTATTTTCAATTGCTCAAATTCCGCTCTATGTCAGTGAATACGCCAAAAGATGTTCCTACGCATATGCTTCAGAATGGCGGCATTACTAAAGTTGGTGGATTCATAAGGAAAACGAGCATAGACGAGTTGCCACAGCTCTGGAATATATTCCGAGGCAACATGAGCGTTATTGGACCGCGTCCGGCTCTTTGGAATCAGGACTACTTGACCGCTGAAAGAGACAAATATGGCGCTAATGATGTTAAACCTGGTTTAACTGGACTTGCACAGATTAGCGGTAGAGATGAACTGGAAATTCCTGATAAGGCAAAACTAGATGGTGTGTACGCTAAAACTCTAAAGGGTAGTAGTATCACAGGCTTTTTGATGGATTTGAAGCTGTTTATTGGTTCTGTGTTTTCTGTTTTAAAGAGTAAAGGCGTTGTTGAAGGCGGTACTGGTGCTATTGCGAAAGAGATCAATAGGGCTGATAGTATCAGTGGTGATATAGATACAATAGATGAGAATACATAAAATAAGGATAGTACGATAGTGATATGAAGAAGGTTTTAATCACAGGTGCGGGTTCATATATAGGCACCTCGTTTGAAGAATACTTAAAACAGTGGCCAGATAAGTATCTAGTGGACACACTTGATATGATAGGCGAAGGTTGGACGAAATATGATTTTTCCGGTTATGATACTGTATATCATGTTGCAGGCATTGCTCATTCTGATAATGGCAAAATTAGTCGAGAGAAAGCAAAGTTGTATTATGAGGTCAACACAAAGCTGACAATTAGAACAGCTATGAAGGCAAAGAAAGCTGGGGTTAAGCAGTTTATTTTCATGTCCTCAGCTATTGTCTATGGCGATAGTGCTTCGATTGGTAAGAAGAAAATGATTACAAAGGACACACCTGTAAGTCCGGCGAACTGTTATGGTGATAGTAAAGTCAAGGCTGAAAGAGGCTTGAATAAGCTTGATGATGTGAACTTTAAGGTAGTTATTTTACGACCGCCGATGATTTACGGTAAAGGCAGCAAGGGGAATTATCCTCTTATGTCTAAACTGGCACAGAAGATGCCTGTGTTTCCATATGTAGATAACTGCCGTTCTATGCTTTACATTGAGAACCTCATGGAGTTCGTAAGACTTATGATCGAGAATGAGGAAAGAGGAACGTTCTGGCCACAGAATGCCGAATATAGCAATACGAGTGAGCTTGTCAAGATGATTGGAAACGCTCATGGTAAAAGAATATTATTATTGAGGGGCTGTTCAGTGCCT